>NZ_FORN01000020.1 GCF_900114015.1 Caulobacter sp. UNC279MFTsu5.1
CACCGGGTGGGGTGAAGGGCGGAAAAGGCCCGCGCGCCCCGGCCTTGCGGATAACGGTCGCGCGGAGCGTTCGGGCTTCGTCGAAACGGTTACTACTCAAACACTCCGGACGGCGTCCGGCGCTCCGCGACCCTTTCCGATAGCTCAGCGGTGATCCGCGTGAGGACGAGAGACTGTGCCCGCGAGCACTTGCCCCCACCTGACCGCTTCGCGGTCTGTCCGCCCCCACAGGGGGCGGAGCGCTCTTCCCCCTCTGGGGGAAGACGACCGCGAAGCGACCCGTAGGGGGCAAGTGACATGCGCCCCCTACTTCTCCAACCGCGCCACGAGGCTGGAGGTGTCCCACCGATGACCACCCATCGCCTGCACCTCGCCGTAGAAGCCGTCGATCAGCGCTGTGGCCTGCAGGTTGGCGCCGTTGGCGGCCGCCTCGGCCAGGGCGATGCCCAGGTCCTTGCGCATCCAGTCCACCGCGAAGCCGAAGTCGAACCGGCCCTCCGACATGGTCTTCCAGCGGTTCTCCATCTGCCACGACTGGGCCGCGCCCTTGGAGATGGCGGCCAGCACGTCGTCGGTCGGCAGGCCGGCGCGCTTGGCGAAATGCAGCGCCTCGGCCACGCCCTGGACCACGCCGGCGATGGCGATCTGGTTGCACATCTTGGTCAGCTGGCCCGCGCCCGACGGTCCCATCCGGCGAATGGCCTTGGCGTAGGCCGCCAGCACCGGCTCGACCCGGGCGTAGGCGGCTTCGTCGCCGCCGGCCATAATCGTCAGCTGGCCGGCCTCCGCCCCGGCCTGGCCGCCCGACACCGGGGCGTCGACGAACCAGCGGCCGAGCGCGCGCGCCGCGGCGTCCATCTCGCGGGCCACCGTCGCCGAGGTGGTCGTGTGGTCGACGATCACCCCGCCCTCCGCCATGGCCGGCAGCGCCTGCGCCACGACGTCGCGCACGTCGTCGTCATTGCCCACGCACAGGCACGCCAGCTCGGCGCCCGCCACCGCTTCGGCGATGGTCGGCTTGCTGGCGCCGCCGTGCGTCTCGACCCAGCGCGCGGCCTTGTCGGGACTGCGGTTGAACACGGTCACCGCGTGGCCCGCGGCCCGCAGGTGGCCGGCCATCGGAAAGCCCATCACGCCCAGGCCGATAAACGCCGTCTTCATCCGCGAAACTCCTTTTGGCAGCGGCCGTCCATCGCCCTTCGCGGCCCCGATCGCAACGGCATTTTAACGTCCACCCGTCAGGTTCGATCGAACAGGGTTAAGCAGGCTTAAGCGCAATGGCCGTCAGCGGCGAACAGCCGATCGTCATCAAGAAGGTCAAGAAGGTCGTCGGCGGGGGTCACCACGGCGGCGCCTGGAAGGTCGCCTATGCCGACTTCGTGACCGCGATGATGGCCTTCTTCCTGCTGATGTGGCTGCTGAACACCACCAGCCCCGAGCAGAAGCAGGGCATCGCCGACTATTTCGCCCCGGCCTCGATCTCGTCCAGCACCAGCGGCTCGGGCGGCATCCTGGGCGGCACATCGCTGGGCGACGACGGCGCCAAGGCCGACGGCAAGATGTCGGTCATCCAGCAGATGGCTCCCGAGGCTCCCACCGAAACCGACAAGGACGGCCAGAGCTCGACCTCGGCCAGCCTCGACTCCGCCAGCGAGCAGGCCCTGCGCGACGCCCTGGCCAAGAAGGAGCAGGACAGCTTCGCCTCGGCCGCCCAGTCGCTGCGCCAGTCGCTGCAGGACATGCCGGAACTGGCCGAGCTGTCCAAGCAGATCATGATCGACCAGACCCCCGAGGGCCTGCGCATCCAGCTGATCGACCAGGACGGCCGCTCGATGTTCAAGGAGAACTCGCGCGAGCCCAACGACCGCGCCCGCATCCTGCTGCGCGCCGTGGCCAAGGTGATCAACCAGCTGCCCAACCGCATCACCATCTCGGGCCACACCAGCGCCAGCGCCGCGGGCAAGCGCGCCGACAGCGACTGGGCCCTGTCGGCCGAGCGCGCCGACGCCTCGCGCCAGGTGCTGCGCGGGGCCGGGGTCGACGAGGACCGCATCTACCAGGTCTCGGGCAAGGCCAATTCCGAGCCGCTGTACGCGGACGATCCCACCCTGGCCGGCAACCGCCGCATCTCGATCGTGCTGCTGCGCGAGAAGCCGGTGCTTCCCGATGGCCTCTGAGGCGACCTGCGGCGCGATGACGCTCGGCGGCGTCGCAGAGCTTGCGCAACCGCCGCGGATGCCGCCTAATCCCTTATCGGCCCGGTATCGCGGGTTAGGCCACTAGAGGGATCGGACGCTTTCCGTGACGCAGCATTTCCCGACGCGACAGCTGCGCTTCTTCCTCACGGCGCCCACGCCTTGCCCCTACCTGCCCGGCCGCGAGGAGCGCAAGGTCTTCGCCCACCTGCCGCTGTCCGACGGCCCCACCGTCAATGACAGCCTGACCCAGGTCGGCTTCCGCCGCTCGCAGAACATCGCCTACCGGCCCGCCTGCGAGACCTGCCGCGCCTGCCAGTCGGCCCGCGCCCCGGCCGCCGACTACGTCTTCTCGCGGTCGGAACGCAAGGTCCTGACCCGCAACACCGACCTGGAGCGCCACCTGGTCGAGGCCGAGGCCACGCTGGAGCAGTTCGAGCTGCTGCGCCGCTACCTGCTGACCCGCCATGCCGACGGCGGCATGGCCGAGATGACCTGGCCCGACTACGTGGCCATGGTCGAGGACACGGCGGTCCGCACCCACCTGATCGAATACCGCCTGCGCCCGCAGGACCGCGGCCCCGGCGACCTGATCGCCTGCGTGCTGGTCGACGTGCTCGCCGACGGCCTGTCGCTGGTCTACAGCTTCTACGATCCCAGCCTGACCAAGCGCAGCCTGGGCTCGTTCATCATCCTGGACCATATCCTGCAGGCCCAGCTGAACGGCCTGCCCTACGTCTATCTGGGCTACTGGGTGCCTGGCAGCGAGAAGATGGCCTACAAGGCCCGCTTCTCGCCGCTGGAGATCCTCAAGCCCGGCGGTTGGGCCCTGATGTCGGCCCGCGAACGCGGCGCCCGTCCGCCCAAGCCGGTCGGCTGCGGCTCCAACGCCGGGGTCGAGCTCAGCGACGCCGAGCCGGCCGAGCTGGGGGGCTTCCCCAGCCCGGGCAAGCCCTAGCGCGCGAAGCTCACCCCGCCGTCCACGGTGACGGCCGAGCCCATCACATAGTCCCCGGCCCGCGAGGCCAGGTAGATCGCCGCGCCCGCCATGTCCTCGGTCGTGCCGATCCGGCCGGCGGGAATGCGCTGCGACACCGCGTCGGCATGGTCGCGGGCGACCTTGTTCATGTCCGAGGCGAAGGCCCCCGGCGCGATGCAGCTGACGGCGATGTTGTCGGCCGCCAGGCGCAGGGCCATGCGCTTGGTCATGTGCAGCAGGCCAGCCTTGGACGCGCCATAGGGATAGGTCTCGTCCGTGGTCACCGACTGGCCGTCGATCGAGGCGATGTTGATCACCTTGGCCACGTGGTCCTTGCCGGCCGCCCGCAAGTGGCCGATCAGCGCCTGGGTCAGGAAGAACGGCGTCTTCATGTTCAGGTCCACGACCTTGTCCCAGCCGCTCTCCGGGAACTCGTCGAACGCCGCCCCCCAGGCCGCGCCGGCGTTATTGACCAGGATGTCCAGCTTGTCCTCGCGTTCGGCGATCCGCGCCACCAGGCCGTTGATCCCCTCCAGGGTCGAGACGTCGGCGGGCAGCGAGACGCACTCGCCGATCGCCGACAGCTCCTCGGCGGTCGCGTCGCAGGCGGCGGCCTTGCGGGCCGAGACATAGACCCGGCGCGCGCCGTAGGTCAGGAAGCCCTCGGCGATCATCTTGCCGATGCCGCGCGAGCCGCCGGTGACCAGGGCCACGCGGCCCTTCAGGGAAAACAGGTTCTGCATCATGGTTCAGGTCTTTCAGAAATGGCGGCCGGCGCGGGGCGCGCCCAGCCGCTGGTGATGTCGGAAAACTGCGCGACGGTCTCGTCGATGATCCGGGCCGCCGGCTTGACCGTATGGGCCGGAACTCGGTTGCCGCTCATGGGATCAGCAGCACCCGGCCGACGGCCTGACGGCTTTCGATATAGGCGTGGGCGGCGGCGGCTTCCGACAGCGGGAAGGTCCGGTCGATCAGCACCTGCAGCTCGCCACGCGCGGCCTCGTCGATCAGCTGCTGGATCATGTCGTGCACCCGGTCGGTCGTGATCTCCGCGCCCAGGAAGACGCCGGTCAGGCTACGGTTGCCGCCCATCAGCGACGACACGTCGACCTTGGTCGGCTCGCGTCCGGCCTGGCCGACCAGCGAGATGCGGCCGCGATAGCCCAGGGCCAGGATGCTGGCCTGCAGGGTCGGGCCGCCGACCGGATCGACCACCAGGTCCACGCCCTTGCCGCCGGTCAGCTTCATCACCTGCTCGACCACGTCGTCGCGGCCGTAATTGATCCCGTGGTCCAGGCCGAAGGGCTTGAGGCGCTCCAGGCGGGCGTCGCTGGAGGCGGTGGCCAGCACCGTCGCGCCGGCCCGCTTGGCCAGCTGGATCGCGGCGACGCCCACGGCCCCGGCGCCGGCCTGGACCAGCACCGTCTCGCCCGTCTTCAGATGGCCGGCCCCGAACAGGCATTCGTGCGCCGTACCGAACGGCACCGGAATGGCCGAAGCCTTCTGGATGTCGAATCCGTCGGGGATCGGCCAGGCGTTGCGGGCCGGCACGCTGCGCAGCTCGGCGTGCGAGCCGAAGGCGTTCACGGTGACCACCTTCTGGCCGACTCTCAGGTGCGTGACCTCGGCGCCGACCTCGACGATCTCGCCGGCCGCCTGATAGCCGACGATGTGGGGACTGCCGGCCATCGGCCCGCCGCCGCGATTGAGGGTGTCGCCGCCCTCGATGCTGACCGCCTCGACGCGGATGACCACGCCGCCGGGATAGCAAGGCGGATCGGCGACGTCCTCGTACTTCAGCACGTCCGGCGAACCGGTCTCATAATAGACGGCGGCCTTCATGGCGGGCTCCCTAAGCTTTGTTCTTGGCCCTTCGCGGGGCGGTTACTGCGCCGGATCGACCAGGGCCTGATAGACCAGGGTGGCGGCGTCATCGTTGATCTTGGCCAGGGCCGGGTCGATCTCCCGGGCCAGGATGTGGATCATCCCGAGCATGAAGAGGTCGTTCTTGGGATCGATCCAGAACCACGTCCCGGCCGCCCCGCCCCAGCTGTAGGTCCCCTCGCCCTGCAGCGTGCCGTCCCGGGCCGGGTCGGTGACCACCGCGAAGTCGAGGCCGAAGCCCACCCCCTTGGCGGACGAGAACGAAGCGCCGGGCGCGGCCATCACGATGTCGCTCAGATGATTGGAGGCCATCAGCCGGATCGTGCCCGGCGACAGGATGCGCGCCCCGTCCAGCTCGCCGCCGTTCAACAGCATCTGGGCGAACCGGGCGTAGTCGGCCGTGGTCGAGACCAGGCCGCCCCCGCCCGAGGCGATCGTCGGCGACTTGCTGACGTCCAGCACCATGAAGTTGTCGGCAAGGGTCAGCTTGCGGGTCTTGGGATCGGGAATATAGAGCGCGGCCAGGCGACCCTGCTTGTCGGGCGGCACCCAGAACGCGGTGTCGGTCATCTTCAGCGGATCGAAGATCCGGCTCTTCATGAAATCGGCCAGGCTCATGCCCGACAGCCGCTCGACGATCAGCCCCTGGATGTCGACCGAGACGCTGTAGCGCCATTCCGTCCCGGGCTGGCTGGCCAACGGCAGCTTGGCCAGAGTGGTCAGGAACTCCGCCTGGGTCTTGGAGCCCAACAGGCCGCTGTCGCGATAGGCTTTCTCGACCGGCTGGTCCGTGCGCAGGCCGTAGGCGAAGCCGCCGGTGTGGCTCATGATCTCGCGCATGGTCGGCGCCCGCGCCGCCGGCTCGGTGATGAAGGTCCCGTCCGGGTTCTGGCCCTTGTAGACCTGGAGATGGGCCAGTTCGGGCACGAACTTGGTGACCGGATCGTCGAGGCGCCACTTGCCCTCCTCGAACAGGATCATCATGGCCACGCCAGTCACCGGCTTGGTCTGGGAATAGATCCGGAAGATCGTGTCCTTGGTCATCGGCGCGCCGTCGATCGCCGTCTTGCCGAAGGTTTCGTAGCTGACGATCTTGCCGTGGCGCGCGACCAGGGTGATCGCGCCCGGCAGGTGGCCCTGGTCGACCAGGCCCTGCATGTAGGCGTCCAGGCGCTCGAGACGTTCGGGCGAAAAGCCCGCCGTTTCGGGCGCGGAGGCCGTCAGGCTCGCAACCGGCGCGGCCTTGGACGCGCTCCATGCCGGCGCGCCGACGAAAACCAGGGCGGCCATCGCCGCCGCCATCGTCAACCGGATTCGCACTCGCCACCCCTCGAACGATCGTTTGAGGTCACCTTAGCTCGGTTTGACGACACGGCAATGTGCGAGACGACCGGCCTTGCCCGGGTCTGCCGGTTGCGGCTAAGGAGAACGCCCCGCCGGGCTCCGGCGGACCGGGCCGGTTTAGCTCAGCGGTAGAGCAGCGGTTTTGTAAACCGAAGGTCGGGGGTTCAATCCCCTCAACCGGCACCACACCTTCCCCTGCGGCCCCAAAGGAAGCCACCGCCCCGCCAAGGGACCGAAGGGCTAGCCAAGTGGCCACCGTCGCGGGATGTGACGATCGACCGGCCGCTGACGGCCTGCAGGACCTAGAGAAGCCGCGCTAGGCGCCCAGCAGCGCCTCGTAGCGGGCGATGTTCTCCGCCAACCACTGACGCAGCCGTTCCAGTTCGCTGATGTGGACGGGGGTCTCGTCCTGAACCTCGCCGTCCTCGGTGCGCGCACCGACCTGCAGCTTGCCGCTGCGCAGGGCTTCCAGGCGCTGATCGAGGGCCTCCTGCTCGGCCTTGTGTCGCTCGACAACGCGATTGATTTCGGCCTTGTCCATACTCGGTCTCCGTACCCGGTCTTCAGGGGCCGCCGGTTCGCCGGCGGCCAAGTGGCTTGAAGTCCGAGTTTACGGCGCGCGCCGGGGCGCGTCGATCAAACTATGGCTGACAGGAGCATCCGGGCGCCCGTCCCGCCCGGATCAGGCCAGGCCCTAGTTGCGCACCCAGCGGCAGACCTTCTGCCTGTGGCCGTGATGGCGCTCCCACTTGCAGACCTTGTGCTCATGACGGTGATGCGGATCACGGCCGTGCGCCGAGGCGGGCGCCGCGGCGGCCAGGCTCAAGGCCGCGACGGCGAGGGTGGCGGTTCCGAACAGTTTGGCGAAAGTCATGTGCGTCTCATCCTCCTGGAGGCTGCGACCGAGGGCGGTCGCACGCACCGTCCCACCACCGTGTTGTCGCGATGTTGCGGCGTGTTTCGAGGCCGTCGGACCGCGCGACCGCGCAGGTCGTGAAACGGCCAAAAAAATGCCCGGCGCGAAGGCCGGGCAGTCATTAGGGAGGAAACGCCCAGGAAGGGCAGGAGCGCCAAGGGCGGCTCCACGGGTTGATAACTAGTGCGGCGGGATGGCCAATCAAGGGCAAGGGCGTCGCCTCCTGCGGTGAAGCTGTGGAGAACGCCCGGCTGCACGCAAAGCAAGCATCCGGGCGATCGGCGCCCAAACCCTGGGCGACGGCGTTTGGATCGAGGAGTGAACCGAACGCCGCGGATCAGTCCCGCCACGGGTTGATTCGACCTCGCCGGGCGCCGACATGGACAGTCTGCCCCGGGCCGGCTAAGCCTCCCACCGCTCGACGGCCAAGGTGAAGACCGATGAACGCGCCCCTGACCAGCGTCTTCGCCGAACGCGTGGCCGGCGCCCATCGCTTCGGCCTGGAACGGGTCCGTCGGGCCGTGCGCTTCGCCGTCGCCCATCGTGACCGCAAGCTTCCGCGCCTGGCCCAGATCCGCAACCTCGACTATCCGGCCGCCAGCGGAAAGCGCGCCGCCCGACTCTATGTGCCTCTGCACGCCGCCGTGGTGGGTCCGGCGGTCCTGTTCTTCCACGGCGGCGGCTTCGTGATCTCGGACATCGAGACCCACGACGCCCTCTGCCAGCGCCTGGCCGACGCCGCTGGGGTCCGCGTCCTGTCGGCGGCCTACGGCCTGGCGCCCGAGCATCCCTTTCCTTCGCAGATCGAGGACGCCCGGGCGGCCTTCGCCTGGATGCTGGACCAAGCCGCCGACCTGGGGATCGACGTCGATCGCCTAGCGGTGGCCGGCGATAGCGCCGGGGCCTATCTGGCCGCCACGGTGGCGAGCGAGGCCAACGCCCGCCAGACCAGGGCGGTGAAGGCCCAGGGCCTGTTCTATCCGCTGGTCCATCTGGACGACGAGATCTGGGCCCAGACCCTGCTGCGGGACGCCCGGCTGATCGGTCGGCTGGCCGTCGCCTACATCAACGCTCAGCTGGCCGACGCCCGCGCGCCTTCCCTGCTGGACGCCGTCGGCCCGGCCACGCCGCCGACCTTCCTGGTCAGCGGCGCCCTGCTCGACCCCGTCCACCCGGACGCGGTGGCCTACGCCAAGGCCCTGGAGGCGGCGGGCGTGCCCGTCGAACTGAAGGCCTATCCGGGCCAGGCCCACGGCTTCGTCAACTTCACCCATGTGCTGCCCGTGGCGGTCGAGGCCGTCGCGGCGCTTGGCGAGCGGCTGGGGAAGGCGCTACGAGACGGCGCATGACCTCCGTCCCTCATAAAACGACCCTCTACATCGACGCCGACGCCTGCCCGGTGAAGGACGAAGTCTACAAGGTCGCCGCCCGCTATGGCCTCAAGACCTTCGTGGTCTCCAACAGCTGGATCCGCGTCCCGCTGACGCCCGCGATCGAGCAGATCGTGGTCGACGCCGGTCCCGACGTCGCCGACGACTGGATCGCCGAGCGGGCCGGCCCCGGCGACGTGGTGATCACCAACGACATTCCGCTGGCCGACCGGGTGCTGAAGGCCGGCGGCCAGGCGCTGGGCACGACGGGTCGCCTGTTCACCGTCGACACCATCGGTTCGGCCCTGGCCTCGCGAATGATCGGCGAGCACCTGCGCTCGATGGGCGAAACCACCAGCGGTCCCAAGGCCTTCGGACCCGCCGATCGCTCCAAGTTCCTGCAGGCGCTGGACACCGCGGTGGTCAAGGCCAGGCGCGTGGTCCGATGATCGAGATCACCTCGTGGCTGCGGATCGAGGACGACGAGATCGTCGAGAAGGCCGCGCGCGCATCGGGTCCCGGCGGGCAGCATGTCAACAAGACCAGCACGGCGATCGAGCTGCGCTTCGACGTGCGCAACTCCCCCACCCTGCCCGAGGACGTGAAGACGCGGCTGGAGGCCTTGGCCGGCAGTCGGCTGACCCAGGACGGCGTGCTCGTCCTGTTCGCCCAGGGCAGCCGGTCTCAGGAGATGAACCGCCAGGAGGCCCGCGACCGGCTGGTCGAGCTTCTCCGCCGCGCGACGGAGAAGCCCAAGCCCCGTCGTCCGACCAAGCCCACCTATTCCAGCAAGCTCAAGCGGCTGGAGACCAAAGGCAAGCGGGCTGGCGTCAAGGCGTTGCGCGGCCGTCCGAAGGGCGACGATTAAACCGGGGGCTGGTCGCCTAGCCCCAATTCCAGATCGGCTCCACCGGGGTGGGTCCATACGACAGCACCTCGTGCTTCCACTCTGGCTCGGTGATCAATCCGCCGAGGATCTTCTGGAGATAGGTCGCGAGGTTGGCCTGCTCCTCCTCCGTGAGCTCGGCGCAGACTTCCTGGTTGATCGGGTGGATGTCCTCGCGGATCCGTCCCAGGATTTCCCGGCCTTCCACGGTCAGGCGAACCACCACCTTGCGACGGTCCGAGGCCTGGGTTCCGCGCTCGACCAGGCCGTCGCGGATCAGGCCGTCTATCGAACGGGTCAAGGTCGTGCGGTCGGCGGCCGACAGCCGCGCCAGGCGCGTCATCGAGCACTCGCCGAACCGCGCCAGCGACGCCAGCGCCACCCACTTGGCGAAGCTCAAGCCGTGCTGCGCGATGCAGTCGGCCGCCAGGGCGCGCCGGTGCTGCTCGGTCTGGTACATCAGATAGCTGACATAGGTCGGCAACGGCAAACCGCGGTCCTCCCCTTGTTCCTGCTCTGACATGGTTCCCCCCACGCCAAATGGCGCGCCTTCATGTCACACGCGGAAGCCATACACAATCACGGCTCCGCTTGTTCACGCGCGGGTGCGCGCATCTGCATGCATTTGAAACGCCGCGCCGGTCCGCTTGGCGTGAACGACGGCGAACATTGTTCGATCGTGGCTAACGTCACGCTAACCATACGGTTCCAGACGAGACGGCCCCCGCGAACAGGTTCGCGGGGGCCGTGCATTTTCTCACCCTTGGAAGGGTCTAGTTGTCGGATCAGGCGGCGTAGCTGGCGATCGCGTCCGGGATCGTGGCGTTGCGCGCGCGGGCCCGGCTCAACCAGTCGTCGGGATAGGTCTCGCGCACCACGATCGACTTGAACTGCCCGACGGGGATGCGGGTGTGCTCGCCGGGATTGAGGTCGCGCGACACCGAATGGCCGGCGAACTCTTCGATGATGGTGATCACCTGGCTGCTGCCGGCGGTGTTTTCGATCAAGACCATGTTCATGGGGGTGTCCTGGTGCTTGGGTTCGGCGCTGGGCGTCAGGCGGTGTGAAACTCGAGGGCGGCCGGCTGGCGGGCCCAGGCCTTGACCTCGGACGGCGAGACCAGCTTGCGGAAGGCGCCGCGGGCGTGATCGTCGCAGTAGGAGCCGCGGGCGGTCTTCTCGCGACCGCAGAAGCCGAAGTCGTGGGAGTCAGGATTGCCGATCGGCCAGCGGCAGGAATGGGTCTCCAGGCCCAGGATGTCCGCGGTCGGCGCCATCTCGGCGATCTCAAGCAGGCGAAGAGCCGAGCGTTGGGCGGGAGCCGCCTCGCCGACCACGCGGGCGCGGGGCTGGGCTCGAACGGCGGTCCGCACCGCCGTGCGCTGACGGACGGGGACGTCGCGGACGGTGATGCCCAGACGGTGCACCTTGCCGATCACCGCGCTGCGGCTGACGCCCCCAAGTTGGCGCGCCACTTGGCTGGCGCTCATGCCCTCGAGCCACAGCTTGCGAAGCGTGGCGGTGCGCTCTTCGTTCCAGTCCATGATGTTATTTTCCTACCCGGTCGCCGGAGCAGCCCCTCCGGCGCCTTCCTGGGTACGTTTATGGTTAATTCTGGTCAATTTTTTATGTGCATACCCACGGTTTGTAATCGGGCATTTTGCTTTTACATTCTGTGGGATAACGCGCGTTGTCGCAGGGCGTTCTTTGAAACGTGGCGAGACCTTGACCGGATAACGACGTTATATATTGGATGCGAAACCCACAGTTGGGCCAGAAAATGAATGCGGCGCCGCGCCGCACAGCTTGCGGCATAATGTCAGTCAGGGATCAGTACATGCGTCAGTTTCACGTCGCCGCCGCGGCGGTCGTTTGTGTCCTTTTGGCCGGTTGCTCGAAGCCCGGCGCGGGGGGCTCCGACAGCGGATCGGCGAGTTCGACGCCGTCGGCGGACGCCGCGCCCGCTCCCGCGCCGACCGACGCGGAGAAGCAGGCCCTGCTGGCCGCCCTCCCCGCGCCGTACAACACCGGCGACCTGATGAACGGCCAGAGCAAGTTCGCCCTCTGCCGGTCCTGCCACACGATTACCGAAAACGGACCGAACATGACCGGTCCCAATCTCTATGGCGTGTTCGGGCGCAAGGCGGGCAGCAAGCCCGACTACAAATATTCGCCCGTCGTCGCGAGCGCCGGCTTCGATTGGGACGCCGAGCACCTCGACAAGTGGCTGGACAATCCACGCGGCTTCATGCCGGGGACCAAGATGACCTTCGCGGGCCTGCACGATCCCAAGGACCGCGTCGACCTGATCGCCTATCTTAAGGTCGAGACGGGCTACAAACCCGGGAGCTGATCGGATGATGGAGTCGCCCTTTCCGCCGACCAAGACCTGGAACGCCGAAGGCGGACGCGACTCTGGCTGGATCGGCTAGCCGATGCCCGCCCGCCGCCGCCTGCTGGTCCAGGTCTATGACGCCTTCAACGCGCGGGATCTCGAGGGCCTGGGTCAGGCCTTCCATGCCCAAGTCGAATGGCCCGACCTGCTGGACGGCGGCGCGCTGCACGGCCGCCAGACGGTGGTCGACTATTTCCGCCGTCAGTTCGCCTTGATGCGAGCCGACGCCCGGATCATCGACATCACGCCGGTCGGCGAGGATCAGGCGATCGTCCACGTGCAGTACGCCGTCCGCGACGCCCAGGGCGGGCTGTGGTCGGACACCCAGGTGCGCCTGCGCTTCAGCTTCGAGGACGGCCTGATCCGCCGCATGACGATCGTGCACGGGCTGTAGGCCGCCGGCCTACAACAACAAATCGGCGCAGGCGTCGAGGATCGCATCGGCGTCCAGGCGGTGCTTGGCGTAGAGGTCGGGCAGGTCGCCCGACTGGCCGAACGCCTCCAGCCCCAGCGCCCGCAGCCGCATGCCGCGCACGGAGCCCAGCCAGGACAGGGTCGGGGGCGCGCCGTCGATCACCGTCACCAGGCCCGCGTCACGGGACAGCGGCGCCAGCAGCGTTTCGATGGTCGAGACGCGCGGCCCGCCGTTGGTCCAGCGCGAACGGCCGGCGGCGGTCCAGTCACGATGCAGGACGTCGGCCGAGGTCACCGCCAGCAGGCCGGCGCCCGGCTCGTCCTCCAGCACCGCCTCGAACGCCGCCAGCGCCTCCGGGGCCAAAGCGCCGGCATAGGCGATAGTCAGGCGCGCGCCGGGCGCCGGCGGACGCAGCCAATAGGCGCCGTCGACCACGCCCTGACGCCAGGCGTCGTCCGCGCGCTCCGGCTGGGCGATCACCCGGGTCGACAGCCGCAGATAGGTCGAGGCTCCGTGCTCGGCCTGGATCTGGCCAAAGGCGTGGGCCATCAGCACCGCCGTCTCGTCGGCGAAGGCCGGCTCATAGCTGTCCAGGCCCGGCTGGCTCATGCCGATCAGCGGCGAACCGATCGACTGGTGCGCGCCGCCTTCAGGGGCGAGCGTCAGACCCGACGGCGTGGCGACCAGCAGGAAGCGGGCGTCCTGGTAGCAGGCGTAGTTCAGCGCATCGAGGCCGCGGGCGATGAAGGGGTCGTAGAGCGTGCCGACCGGGAACAGTCGCTCACCGAACAACGGCGCGGTCAGGCCCAGAGCCGCCAGGGCGATGAACAGATTGTTCTCGGCGATGCCCAGTTCGACATGCTGGCCGGTCTCGGCCTTGGACCACACCTGGGCCGAGGGGATCCGCCGGCGCTTGAAGACGTCCTCGTGCGCCCGCCGCTGGAACACGCCCCGACGGTTCACGAAGCCGCCGAGATTGGTCGAGACCGTGACGTCCGGCGATGTCGTCACCACCCGGCCGGCGAACTCGTCGTCGCGACGGGCGATCTCGAACATCACCTTGCCGAACGCCGCCTGGGTGGACTGCTCGCCGCCCCCGGCGCCGGCGAGGGGAGCCAGCAGTTCGTCGGCGGTGGGAATGACAATGGCCGGCGCGACATGATCGCGCTCGACATTGGCGGCGAAGGGCGCGCGCGCGACCAAGCCCTTCAGCGCCGTATGCTCGGCCGCCGACAGACCCGAGAACGCGTCCCACTCCTCGCCCTCGACCACGCCCAGCCGCGCGCGCAGCTCGGCGATCTGGGCCTCGGTCATCAGGCCGGCATGGTTGTCCTTGTGGCCCTGGAACGGCAGGCGCAGGCCCTTGACCGTGTAGGCGATGAAGAACCGAGGCGCGTCGTCCTGGCTGGCCCGTTCGAAGGCCTCCAGGATGGTCTCCATGCAGTGGCCGCCCAGCTCGGTCATCAGTTCGCCGAGATCGACATCCTTGTAGGCCGCGATCAGCTTCAGGGCGTCGGCGTCGCCGGCCAGATCGGTGTTCAGCCGCTCGCGCCAGGCCGCGCCGCCTTGGTAGCTGAGCGCCGCGTAGAGGTCGTTGGGGGCGGTCTCGATCCATTGCCGCAGCGCCGCGCCTCCGGGCTTGGCGAAGGCTTCGCGCTGGCGCCTGGACCATTTCAGCGTCTCCACCGTCCAGCCGGCGGCCTCGAAGATCTCGCCGTACCGGGTGAACATCCGGTCCTGAGTGGTCGCGTCCAGGCTCTGGCGATTGTAGTCGACGATCCACCAGGTGTTGCGGATGTCGTGCTTGCAGGCCTCGATCAGGGCCTCGTAGATGTTGCCCTCGTCCAACTCGGCGTCGCCCAGCAGCGAGATCATCCGCCCCATCCGCTCGGGCTTCACCGCGCCGCGCGCCGCCAGGTAGTCCTGGGTCAGCGAGGCGAAGGCGGTCATGGCCACGCCCAGGCCGACCGAGCCGGTCGAAAAGTCGACGTCGTCGGTGTCCTTTGTCCGCGAGGGGTAGGACTGGGCGCCGCCCAGGGCGCGGAAGGCCTTCAGCTTCTCCAGGCTCTGGCGGCCGAACAGGTGCTGGATGGCGTGGAACACCGGGCTGGCGTGCGGCTTGACAGCGACGCGGTCCTGCGGCCGCAGCGCCTTCATGTAGAGCGCCGTCATCAGGGTGGTCATCGAGGCGCAGGACGCCTGGTGGCCGCCGACCTTCAGCCCATCGCGGCTTTCACGCAGATGGTTGGCGTTGTGGATCGTCCACGATGCCAGCCAGAGAATGCGTTCTTCGATGCGACGCAGGAGCGCAAGCTCCTGCCGCTTCGCCGCCAGAATGGCTTCAGCCATGCTTCCTCACCCGGTTCAGGCGGGTGAGGCGTGCCCCTCTCCGCTCTTCTCGCGGGCTTCATAGTCCTCGATCTGCCGCGAAGTCCACTCCGGAGACTTCGTGAAACGGGCCAGCAGGTTGTAGAACACCGGCACCACGAACAGCGTCAGCAGGGTCGCGAAGATCGCGCCGGTGAAGATCACCGCCCCGATCGTCTTGCGGCTGCCCGCGCCGGCGCCGGCCCACAGCATCAGCGGCAGGGCGCCCATGGCGGCCGAGATCGAGGTCATGATGATCGGGCGCAGGCGCAGGGCCGCCGCCTCGATCACCGCCTCGCGAACCTTCAGCCCCTCGTCGCGTAGCTGGTTGGCGAACTCGACGATCAGGATCCCGTTCTTGGCGGCGATGCCGACCAGGATGATCAGGCCGATCTGGCTGTAGGTGTTGATCGTCGAGCCGGTCATCAGCAGGCCGAACAGGCCGCCCAGGGCCGCCAGCGGCACGGTCAGCATGATCACGGCCGGGTGGATCCAGCTCTCGAACTGCGCCGCCAGCACCAGGAACACCAGCAACAGCGCCAGGCCGAACGCCAGGCCCACCGCGCCGGAGGCTTCCAGATAGTCCTTGGCCTGGCCGCCCCACTTGACGCTGACGCCGGGCGTGGGATGGGCGGCGGCCTGGTCCTGGAAGAACTTGACCGCGTCGGCGACCGTATAGCCGGGATTCAGCTGGGTCGTCAGGGTCACCGATCGCAGACGGTCGACGCGCGGGCGGTCGGGCGTGTCGCCGCGCAGCTCGGTGGTGACCACGGTCGACAGCGGCACCAGGGCGCCCGACAGGGTCCGCACCTGCAGGCGGTTGAGGTCCTCGATGCCTCGGCGCTGCTCCAGCGCCGTCTGCAGGATGACGTCGTATTCCTGGCCGCTCTTGATGTAGGTCGTCACCTGGCGCGAGCCGAACATGGTTTCCAGCGCCCGGCCGATCGACTGGGCCGAAACGCCCAGGGTCGCGGCCTTGTCGCGGTCGATCTGCACCGACAGGCGCGGCGCGGTCGGCTCGTAGTCGAGGCGCGGCCGCGACAGGCCCGGATTGGCCTGGGAGGCGCTGAGGATGGGCTTGAGCCAGTTGGCCAGCTGGACGTAGTCGTTGCCGACCGCGATCAGGTCGACGTTGGTTCCGCCCCCCCCGCCGCCGCCCCCGCCGCGCTGGAAGGCGCCGCGCACCGAGGCCACGGCCCGGACGCTGGTGATCCTCGACAGGCTCTTGTTGAGTTCGGCGGCGACCTGGTCGGCCGACTTGTCGCGCTCGCCCCAGGGCTTGAGCGCGATGACCGCGTTGCCGGTGTTGAACTGGTTCTGGCCAAAGCGCGGCACGGTGATGATCGTGCGCTCGGCCACGCCGTCGCGGCGATACTGGTCGAGGATCTTCTCGATCCGGTCGGCGACCTTCACGGTCGCGTCGAAGCCGCTGCCCTCGGGGCCGTTGATCGACACGTCGACGCGGCCGCGGTCCTCGGCGGGCACCAGCTCCTGCGGCAGCACGGCGAACAGGCCGCCGGCGCACACCGCCAGGACCAGCACCGACAAGCCGGTGACCAGGGTGGCCGAGCCCTTTCCCAGCAAGCCTTCCAGCGAGTGGCGATAGCTGTCCTTCAGCGCATCCATGGCCCGGTCGACCTGGCGCGACAGCCAGTTGGTGCTGGCCGGCTTGAGCAGCTTGGACGCCATCATCGGCGACAGGCTCAAAGCCAGAAGCGCCGAGAAGCCCACGGCGGCGGCGATGGCCACGGCCAGCTCGACGAACAGCCGGCCGATATAGCCGGGCAGGAACATCAGCGGCGCGAACACCGAGATCAGCACGATGGTGGTGGCCACGACCGCGAAGAACACCTGGCGGGTGCCGCGCAGGGCCGCCACGGTCGGCGGCTCGCCCTCGTCGACGCGGCGCTGGATGTTCTCGACCACGACGATGGCGTCGTCGACCACCAGGCCGACAGCCAGCACCAGGGCCAGGAGGGTCAGCAGGTTCAGCGAGAAGCCCAGCGGGGCCAGGACGATGAAGGTCGACAGGATGCAGATCGGCGCGACGATCGACGGGATCAGGGCCGAGCGCCAGCTGCCCAGGAACAGCAGGTTGACCAGGGCCACCAGGGCGATCGAGATGCCCATGGTGATCCACACCTCGTGGATCGCCTCGGCGGTGAACACCGAGTTGTCGATCGCCACGATCATCTTTGTCCCGGCCGGAAGCGTCTGGTTGATCGTCTCGACTTCCTTGCGGACCGCTTCCGAGATCGCCACGTCATTGGCCTGCGACTGACGGGTCAGGGCGATGCCGACCTGGTTGACGCCGTTGCCGCGGAACAGCTTGCGACGTTCGTCCGCGCCCTCCTCGACCCGCGCCACGTCGCCCAGCCGGACCACGAAGCCGCTGGCGTCGCCGCCGCGCAGGGGCAGCTTCAGGAAGTCCTCGGGCTTGGAATAGGCGCGGCTGACGCGGATGGTGAAGTCCTTGGTGGCGCCTTCCAGCGCGCCGGCGGGCAGTTCCACGTTCTGGGCGTTCAGCGCGTTCTCGACATCGTCGACCGTCACGCCGCGCGCGGCCATGGCGTCGGCGTCCAGCCAGATGCGCATGGCGTAGAGCGGCGCGCCATAGAGGTTGGCCTGGGCCACGCCGGGGATCGTCGACATCCGTTCGACCAGATAGCGGTCGGCGTAGTCGGCCAGCTCCAAGGTGCTGAGCGTGCTGGAGGTCAGGTTCAGGACGATGATCGGCGAGCTATCGGCGTTGGCCTTGGCGATCTGCGGCGGGTCGGCCTGGTCGGGCAGGTTCGCCGCCACCCGGCTGACCGCGTCGCGCACGTCGTTGGCGGCCGCATCGAGATCGCGGTCCAGGGTGAAGGTGATGGTGATCTGCGAACGACCGTCGCGCGAGGAGCTGTTGACGCGGTCGATGCCCTGGATCCCGGCGACCTGGCGCTCGATGATCTGGGTGATCCGCTCCTCGATGACCTCGGCCGAGGCGCCGCGATAGGCCGTCGAGATCGACACCACGGGCGGATCGACGCTCGGCAGTTCGCGGATTGGCAGGCTCTTGAAGGCGGCCAGGCCGATGACGCAGAGGATGATCGCGGCGACCGCGGCGAAAACCGGGCGGCGAACGGAAAGGTCGGAAAGCATCAGCCGGCCTTCTGCTTGCGATCACCCTGACCGGCTTGGGTCCCGCCCTGAGCCCCCCCTTGGGGCTTTCCACCGCCGACATTGACCGGCGCGCCGTCCTGCACGCGGTTGAGACCGTCGCCGACGATCTTGTCGCCTGCTTTCAGGCCCGAGGTGATTTCGATGAAGCCGTCCGCGCTAATCCCGGTCTGCACCGAGGCGCGGCGGGCGACCAGGCCCTTGGGTCCCTTGGTGATCAAGAACACCGAGGCCTGGGAGCCTTCGAACTGAACGGCGGCCTCGGGCACGGCCACGCCCTGGTGGCGCCCCTGGTCGATGCCGACCTTGATCAGCATGCCGGGCTTGAGCCGACCGTCGGCGTTGGGAAATTCGGCCCGGGCTTTCAGGGCGCGGGTGGCCGGATCAATGCGCGTGTCGATCTGGGCGATGCGGCCGGTGAACATCTCGCCCGGCAAAGCATCGGGCTTGGCGGTGATGGTCAGGCCCTCGCGGAGGATCGGCAGGTAACGGTCGGGCACCGAGAAGTCGACGCGGATCAGCGAAACGTCGTCCAGGCTGACGATGGCCGTTCCGGGGCTGATCAGCGCGCCCGGGGCGATGTCCGAAATACCCACCCGGCCGGAGAACGGGGCGCGGATCACCTTGTCCAGCTTCTGGGCGCTGGCCGACGCCAGGGCGGCGCGGGCGGTGTCGCGGGCGGCCATGTACTGCTCGGCCGAGGCGCGCGGAGCGACGCCACGATCGGCCAGGGTCTTCCAGCGCGTATATTCGCGTTCTGCCTGGGCCAGCTGAGCCTGGGCCTCGGCGATGCCGGCGGCTTCCTGGTCAGCCTTCAGCTCGACCAGCACCTGCCCCTTGGAGACCGCCTGCCCGTCGCTGAAATGGACGGCGGTGATCAGTTCGGCCGTGTTCGAGGTCAAGGTGACCGACTGACGGCCCTTGGCGACGCCGAGCACTTCGATCCGGTCCGTGAAGGCGCGTGGCTGGGCGATGACCTGCGACACCGGTGTCGCGCGACCGCCGCCGGGGCCGCCCTGCCCCGACGCCTTGCCGCCAAAGGCCAGTTTTACGCCGCCGGCCACCAGCATCAGCAGCACAGCGACGACGGCCGCGACGAGGAAGAAGTGTCTGCGGATCACGAAAAGCTCCGAGCGCCGGGAAAGAACGGCTCAGCTAGTACATCGCGGCTCATAACCGCCAGCCCTAGCCTGCGTCCAGTGACACACGGATGACCAAATATTACAGTTCTGAAATATCAGAATCGCCGCCACACGGCCAGGACGGGCCCGCGGTCGGCGGGCGTCTCGCGTCCTAGCACCGCCTGACGCCATCCGGCCTGCACGCTCCAGGCGCCAAGATCGCGCGTCAGGGATATCTCGCTCTTGCACCAGCGTGATCTGACGGGGTGAGAATCCGCCTGGCCGGCATAGGTCTGGACCATCAACAGCCAGCGGGGCGAGGGTCTTAGGCCCGCCGTGGCGTCGACCCGCGTCTCGTCGGCCAGGCCGCTGCGCTTGAGGCGGGCCACCTGCAGTTCGGCGAAGCCCTGCATGGCGCGCCACCGGCCCGAGGTCCCCGCCAGCAGGCGCGCCTCCAGGTCCGCGTCGCCCTGCCCCGGCGCCGCATAGCCCGCATTGCGTCCCACCCCGTCCCGAGCGGCGCCCAGATAAAGGCTGACCGCTGATCGATCCGTGTGCAGCAACGCGTACCTCAGACCCAGCTCGACGGCGCCCAGGCCCTCGTAATCGACGAAATCGTCATGGCCGCGAGTCGCCGCCACCTTGGACTGCAAGGTCAAACGGCCGGTCAGGCCGTATTCGGCATAGAGCGACAAGGTCTGGTCGCGATGCGGCGCGATCGCCACCTCCACGCCGTCCGGATCGAACCCGGTCTCGGCCTTCTGGCTCTCATACTTGAGGATGGCCAGCCCCTCGCCGTCCTTCATCGGCCAAGCGCCGGCCCAGGCGAGATCGGAGACGCCGCATAGCGCGCAAAAGAAAGCCGCCGCGACCCCGAAGATCGCGGCGGCGCTGCATTTTCGCCGTTTCGGCGTCAATCGGCGTAGCCGGGGGACTCCCGGTCGAGTTTGCGCAGGCAGCCGGGCCAAGCCAGGCCGGCGATCATGCCCATGCCCATGCCGGTCTGGCTGCGGACCTCGGCCTGGGCGGTTTCCGGCGCATCGAGCACGTTCTCGCGACCCGCGCTCAGGGCCATTACCTGCTGGGCGCAGGCCCGCTCCAGGAAGAACATGCCCAGCCAGCATTCGGCCGCCGTCGTTCCCACGGACAAGGTCCCGTGGTTGCGCAGCATCATCAGCTTTTTCTCGCCGAGGTCGGCCACCAGGCGTTCCCGTTCGTCAAGGTTGAGCGCAATGCCTTCATAGTCGTGATAGGCGAGTTGAGGCAAGACAATTAACGACTGCTGCGAAAGCGGCAGCAGACCTTCCTTGTTGGCCGACACTCCGACGCCCTGGTCGGTGTGGAGGTGCATGACGAAATGGGCGTCCTCGCGGGCGGCGTGGATCGCCGAATGGATCGTGAAGCCGGCCGGATTGATGAAGTACGGCGTCTTGTCGATGAGGTTGCCGTCCAGGTCGACCTTGACCAGGCACGAAGCGGTCATCTCGCCGAAGAACATTCCGTAGGGGTTGATCAGGAAGTGGTGCTCCGGCCCCGGAATGCGGGCCGAGATATGGGTGAAGATCATGTCGTCCCAGCCGTGGACGGCGACCAGGCGATAGAGCGCGGCCAGATCGACGCGGGCCTTCCATTCGGCCTCGCTGACCTTGTCCCTGAGCGACGCGGCGATGGGCGATGCACCGTCGGCCATGAGCGGATCCTCCGTAGGTTATCGTTGTTAGGTTTGAGGGTCGCGCCGCTCGGTCCTTGCGTCAAGCGGCCGTTCGGGAGAGGGACACGCGCTTATCCTCCGATCAGTCTCAAGCGAGTTCCGCATGATCCCGTGGCAGCATCTCGACACCGCCCAGGTGCCCGGCGACGGTGAAGACCTGCGGCTGATGCGGCGCGGGGCCGAATATTCGATCATGACCGGCGGCATCGAGCTGATGAACAGCCGGCTCAGCGGCTCGGAAGAGGCCATGGCCGCCCTGGCCTTCGAGCGGGTCGGCGCGCGTCCCAAGGCGCGGGTGCTGATCGGCGGCCTGGGCATGGGCTTCACCCTGCGCGCCGCCCTCGCCGCTTTCGGCGCTGATGCGAGGATCGTCGTCGCCGAGCTCGTGCCTGGCGTCGTCGCCTGGGCGCGCGGACCGCTGGGCGAACTTCATGGCGCCAGCCTCGACGATCCCCGCGTCAGCATCCACCTGGGCGATGTCGGCGAGCCGATCCGCGCCGGCGACGCAGCCTTCGACGCCATCCTGCTGGACGTCGACAACGGTCCCGGCGGCCTCAGCCGCAAGGAAAACGACGGCCTCTACAGCCCGGCCGGCCTGGCCGCCGCCAAGCGCGCCTTGCGTTCGGGCGGCGTGCTGGAGGTCTGGTCCTCGACCCGCGACACCGCCTTCACCCAGCGCCTGAAACGCGCGGGATTCGCGGTGGAAGAGATCGGCGTCCGCGCCCACAAGGGACGCGGCGCGCGGCATGTGATCTGGATGGCGGTCAGGGGATAGAGCGGCTTGGAATGAGACGAGGAAAAGATTGCGCGCGCCTCTGTCCGCGGGCGAAGCTACTAGTTCCCGTAGTCGACCCACTCTTCTGGCTCAAAGCCGAGCGGGCCGCCACTGTCTTCTCGCCAAGCCCCTCCCTTGCGGGGCTCTGAGGTGTAGACTGTCTGATCCCAGTATCCGACAGCCACCTGCCCGCAGCCGTACAAGGTGATGCGGCGGGGCGCTTCCGACTTCGCTCGGCGTCCGGGGTGAGTGCGGGTCTTCGTCGTGAGCGCGCGTGCCCGGCGCGGGGATCGAGCGTCGTCCATCCCCGCGAACGCTGGAACGAACCTCAACCTTTCCAGCGCCCTGCAAGAAAAGCAGCGTCACAATCCCCGCCGCGTTCGGACCGCGCGCATAATCATAGCCGTCACCATCGCGGGGAGGGCTCTTGGTACCGGCCCAGGCAGGCGATGGGGATGGAACCGAGCGGGGCCGCCTGGGCCTGGCGATCGGACCGCGGCGGGCGGCGGGGCTCAGAAGGCTCCAAGGTCAGCCGGGAACGATGGCGGGACAGGCGGGTCGACGGGGCCGGGAGGTTCAAACCGGCCTGTTCCAGGATCAGTCGGAGTCGTCGACGGCCCCTTCCGGGCGACTTTGATCCTGCCCGCCAGAGGGGAAACGTCGACCGGGATGAAACAGGCCCTCAGTCGCCGTCCCTCCAGAAGAACGGTTTCGCGGAGCGGTCAGGTCTAGCCGAAACGCACACACAACACCCACGGTCATCCGGGCTCGGCCCGGACCGCTCCGCGCCTCCCCACTCCCCTCAGCGGCTTTCCGCGTGAGAACGAGAGACCATGTCCGTGAAAGCCCCCGGTCGCCTGCTCGCTTCGGCGTCCCCCGCCTCAGTCCCCCCGGTCGCCCTTCATCAGCCGCGCCTTGTCGCGCTGCCAGTCGCGGGCGGCTTCGGTTTCGCGCTTGTCGTGGTTCTTCTTGCCCTTGGCCAGGCCGATCTCCAGCTTGGCCAGGCCCTTTTCATTCCAGTAGAGCTTGAGCGGGATCAGGGTGCGGCCGTCGCGCTGGACCGCGCCGATCAGCTTGTCGATCTGCTTGCGGTGCAGCAGCAGCTTCCGGTGCCGACGGGGCTCGTGGTTGAAGCGATTGGCGTGGCCGTAGGGCGGGATGTCGGCGTTGATCAGCTTGATCTCGCGCCCTTCCACCGAGGCGTAGGACTCGGCGATGTTCGCCCGGCCCACGCGCAACGACTTCACCTCGGTGCCGGTCAGCATCAGCCCGGCCTCGACGGTCTCCTCGATGAAGTAGTCGTACCGCGCGCGGCGGTTCTCGGCGATCGGCTTGGTCATCAGACCAGACCCGCCTCGTGCATGGCCTCCAGGATCGCCGGCTTCACCGCCTCGCTGCACGGCGCGATCGGCAGGCGCACGTCGGCCTCGCACAGGCCAAGGTGGGCCATGGCGAACTTGGTCGGCGACGGCGAGGCGTCGAGGAACAACGCCTTGTGCAGCCGCACCAGGCGGTCCTGCCAGTAGCGCGCGGTCTCCCATTCGCCGTTCAGGCAGGCGTTGATGAAGGTGGCGCAGGCGTCGGGGGCGACGTTCGAGGTCACCGAGATCACGCCATGGCCGCCATGGGCCACGTAGCCGAGCGCGGTCGGGTCGTCGCCCGACAGCATCACCCAGTCGGGACCGCACGTCACCCGTTGCATGCTGGCCCGCACGAGGTCGCCGGTGGCGTCCTTGATGCCGATGATGTTGGGCAGCTTGGACAATCGCTCCAGCGTCTCGTTGGCGATGTCCGACCCCGTGCGCCCCGGCACGTTGTAGACCAGCACCGGCAGCTGCACGGCGTCATTGATCGCCTTGTAGTGCTGGTAGATCCCTTCCTGGCTGGGACGCACGTAGTAGGGCGAGACCACCAGGGCCGCGTCGGCGCCGACGGCCTTGGCGTGGGCGACCAGTTCGATCGCCTCGGCGGTCGAGTTGGAGCCGGCCCCGGCGATCACCGGCACGCGGCCGCGGGCGGTGTGCACGCACAGCTCGACGACGCGCTTGTGCTCGTCGTGGCTCAGAGTAGCGGTCTCGCCGGTGGTGCCGACCGGCACCAGGCCGTGCACGCCGCCGGCGATCTGGCGCTCGACCAGGGCCACAAAGGCTTTCTCGTCCACCGCGCCGTCGCGGAATGGCGTGACCAGCGCCGGAATGACGCCCTTGAACGGAGAATGAGCCATGACTTGCAATTTGCCGTGAGAAACGCGCCGCGACGGTTGCGGCCTGAGGATGGGGGCGGACAATATGTCCCGCTCCCCCTGTCCCGCAACCGGTCCGTGACGCTCTGCACCGATTTGGGGACGTTTCTGCAAGGGTCAATCCGCCGCGAAGCGGTCTATACGTGCCAATCAGGGTCGCAAGCGCCGCAAATCGGCCCCTCGACCATCCGAAAACGGCGAGAATACAGCCCTCCAGGGCCAGAGAATCGAAGGAGACGACGTTTTGGCGTCAGGGTTGGGTAAGGTGTTGCTGGGCGGATCCGCGGTGGTGGCGCTCTTTGGTGTGGCGCTTGCCCAGGATGACGTCGGCCTGCCCCGCGCTCCCCAACCCTATACGGGCGGCGCCACGCCGCCGGGCCTGATCACCACGCCGCCGACCGCGACCTACGCCACGCCCGCCGAGGCCGACGCCGCCAATCTGCGCATGGCGGTCACCAGTCGCGACCCCGCCACGATCCGCATGGCGATGTCGAGCATCCAGGACCCGCTCTCGCGCAAGATCGCCCTGTGGGCCCTGGTCGACGCCGGGGCCGAGAGCATGAGCTTCTTCGAGCTTGACCAGGCGCGCCGCGACCTGGCGGGCTGGCCGCGGGCCCAGCGCCGCGAGACCGCCGCCGAGAAGGCTCTCGTCACCTCCGGCCTGGACGCTCAGCGGATGATCGCCTGGTTCGGCGGCCGCGATCCGCAGACCGCCGAGGGCGCCATGGCCCTGGCCGCCGCCTACCAAGCCGCCGGGCGCACTAGCGACGCGGCCAACCTGATTCGCAGCTGGTGGCGCGACCAGGTGTTCGAACTCGACGCCCAGCGCGGCATGCTGGCCCGGTTCGGCACGCTGCTGACGGCGGACGACCACGTCCGCCGCGCCGACGTCCTGCTGTATGGACCACAAGGCCCCGCGGCGCGCGACATGATCGCCCTGCTGCCCTACGACCAGCAGGCGGCGGCCCAGGCGCGGATCGCCTTCCGTTCGAACGCCGGCAACGCCAACGACCTCTACGCCGCCCTGTCGCCGGCCCAGCAGGCCCTGCCGGGCGTGGTCTTCGAGCGCGCCGCCTATCTGCGCCGCAAGGGCCTCGACACCCTGGCCCTGCCGCTGGTCGGTCAGTTCCCCGCCCCGCCCCCCAGCGCCGACGCGGCGTCCGCCATCTGGCGCGAGCGCAAGCAACTGGTCGTGTCGGCCTTGAAGAGCGGCGACAGCGCCGGCGCCTACGCCGCCGCCAACGCCCACCTGAAGGACGGGGCCGATGCGGCCGAGAGCGAATTCTACGCCGGCTGGATCGCCCTGAGCCGCTTGAAGGACGCCGACCGCGCCGCCGACCACTTCGCTCGCATCGCCGAGATCGGCGCTTCGCCGATCACCCGCGGCCGCGCCCTCTACTGGCAGGGTCGCGCCGCCGAGGCCCAGGGCGACCGCATCGCCGCCCAGGCCTTCTATGCCGAAGGGGCGCGCTACATCACCACCTTCTACGGTCAGTTGGCCGCCGAGAAGGCCGGGATCAAGGAGATCCGCCTCGACAAGGATCCGACGATCACCCAGGCCGACCGCGCCCGCTTCGAGGGCCGCGAACTGGTTCGGGCTGTGCGCACCCTGATGGCGGCCGGCGCGCGCGACCAGGTCCGGATCTTCGTGCTGTTCATCGACGACCAACTGCCCTCCGCCGAGGAAGAGGCCCTGCTGGTCGACCTGGCCCGCAACTATGGCGACCCGGACCTGGCCATGCGCGCGGTCCGCACCGCCGCCCAGCGCGGCTTCACCCTGCCCGAGCGCGGCTATCCGCTGCTGGACCACCTGTTCACCCCGGGACCGGGCGCGGCCGAGACGGCCTTCGTCTATTCGATCTCGCGCCAGGAGAGCAATTTCGACCCCAACGCCCGCTCCGCCCCCGGCGCGCGCGGCATGATGCAACTGATGCCCGCCACCGCCGCCATCGTGGCGCGCCAGCTGGGCGAGAGCCACAGCGTCGATCGCCTGTCCGACCCCTTCTACAACATGCGCCTGGGCTCGACCTATCTGGGCAGCATGGTCAGCAACTTCAGCGGCTCGTACATCATGGCCGCCGCCGCCTACAACGCCGGCCCCGGTCGCCCGACCCAGTGGGTCACCCTATGCGGCGACCCGCGCGGCGCGACCACCGACCCGCTGGACTTCATCGAGTGCATTCCGTTCTCCGAGACCCGCAACTACGTGATGCGGACGATCGAGACGACCATGGTCTACCGCGCCCGCCTGAACGGCGGCGTGGCCCCGTTGACCTTGTCGAGCGACCTCAAGCGCGGGGGCTACGCCTATGCCGGGCCGGCTGGAACGGCGCCCCTGCCGCCGATCGGCGGAACCACCGCCTCGAGCGCGCCGCCGGCGATCCCACAGGGCGGCTATGTGCCGGGGACGCGTTAAACGCCCCTCTCTCCAGGGGAAAGGGTCTGGGCGCGTCTTGCCGCCACGACCAGTCCGGCGGGCGTTTCGATCAGCGCGCCGTCCAGCCGGAACACCTCGGCCAACACCGCCGGGGACAGCGCCTCGGCAGGCTCGCCCTCCGCCGCCATGCGGCCGCGGTTCAGCACCAGAACCCGGTCGCAGGATCGCGCCGCCAGGCCGAGGTCATGCAGGGTGACGACCACCGCCGCGCCGGCCGCCGCTTCGGCGCGCAGCAGGTCCAGCGTCAGCAGTTGGGCGTCGGGATCCAGGCCCGCCACCGGTTCGTCGGCGATCAGCAGCGGCGCGCGGGTCGCCAGCAATCTGGCCAGCAGCACCCGCGCCCGCTCGCCCCCCGACATGTCGAGCACGCCACGATCGGCGAGGTCGGCGACGCCCACCCGCTCCAGACGCTCGCGGGCGACAGCCAGCGCCTGGCTCGAGGGCAAGTCCGGCGCACCCAGGGCCGCGACTTCGAGAGCCGGCAGGTTCCAGGCGATGCGCCGCTCCTGCGGCAGGTAGCCGACCAGTCGAGCGCGTTCGACCGGGTTCAGGTCGCCGACCGGGTGTCCGGCCAGCCGCGCCTCGCCCGCTTCCAGCGGCATCAGCCCCAGCCCCGCCCGCAGCAGGCTGGTCTTGCCCGCGCCGTTGGGGCCGACCACGCCCAGCACCTCGCCGGGCGCGACGCTCAGGGACGCGCCGTCCAGCACCAGGGCCTTGCCGCGTCGGGCCCTGGCCGCCGTAAAGGCCCAGGCGGCCGTCACGACCGCCAGCTCCGCGCCGCGCGCCAGGCCAGCAGGGCAAAGACCGGCGCCCCGAACAGAGCGGTCACCACGCCCAGCTTCAGCTCCTGCTCGGTCGGGATCAAGCGGGCGGCCAGGTCGGCGGCGACCAGCAGAACCGCCCCGGCCAGGGCCGAAGGCCGCAGGAGCTTGCCCGGATCGTCGCGGACAGCGGCCCGCACCAGGTGCGGCGCGGCCAGGCCAACGAAACCGATCACGCCGGCCGCCGCGACCGAGGCCCCGGCCAGCAGGGCCGAGCCGGCCACCGCCGCCACCCGCAGCCGCGCCATCGGCAGGCCCGACATCTGGGCGGCCTCCTCGCCCAGGGTCAACATCCGCAGCCCCTTGGCCGCGTAAAGGCAGAGCCCCGCCCCGACGGTCATCGGCGCCAGCGCGCGCAGGATATCGGTGAAGTCGCGGTTCTCGACCGAGCCCATCAGCCAGGCTAGCACCTCGGCGATGGCCACCGGCGACGGCGACAGGTTGAAGACCAGGGCGGTCAGGGCGCCAGCGAAGGCCGACAGGGCCACCCCGAACAGGATCAGCACCTCGGGCTCGCGAAACCGCGCGGCCAGGCCGACGACCACGCCCCCGGCCGCCAACGCCCCGGCCAGGGCCGCCAGCTCGATGGCGCCCGGGAAGGCCGCCAGGCCGCCGGCGATCGCAAGCGACGCGCCCAGGCCCGCTGTGGCCGACACGCCCAGCACGCCAGGCTCGGCCAGGGGGTTGCGCAGCAGCCCCTGCATCGTCGCCCCCGCCAGGCCGAGGCCCGCTCCGACCAGGGCGGCCATCAGCACTCGCGGCAGCCTGATGGTCCACAGCACTTCGCCCGGCGGCGAGGAGGGGGTGGTCAGCGCCTGATGATACTGCGCCGCGCTCAGCGGGCTCTCGCCGAGGCTGACGGCGAAGACGGCCGCGACGGCCAGAACCAGCAGCAGCAACAGTTCCAGGCGACGCGAACTCATCGCGCCGCCTCCGCCAGAACTCGCGCTCCGTCGGCGGCGAACCAGGCCGAACAGCCCAGCATGGCGCCGGGCAGCGAGGCGACCACCCGGCCCCGCGTCGCCTGGCGCAGCGCTGCATGACGCCCCGGCCCCCAGCGGTCGGCTCCAGCCCGGGTCAGGTCGAAGAAGCCCAGCACCACCGCCCGAGGCGGGGTCAACACCAGACGCTCCAGCGGCGCGGGCGAGAAATAGGGTTGGGTCGAGGCGTTGGTGAAGCCCGCCGCCCGCAGCATGGCGTCGATCATCGTGTTGGGGCCGGCCGTGTAGCCGCCCGGCGTCAGGTAGAAGGCGGCCCTCTTCCGGCCCGCGCCGGCCGCTCTTTTCAGCTCGGCGTCCATGCGCGCCAGCAGGGTCTCGCCCTCGCGGCCACGGTCCAGGGCCTGGGCCACCTGGCGGACATTGGCGCGCACGCCGTCGAAGTCGGTGGCGTCACCAAGGCTGATCGTGCGCACGCCGCGCCGATCGAGAGCGGTCGTCAGTCGGGCGTCGCCGCCCCATTGGCGCACGACGACGTCGGGGCGCGCGCCCAGCACCGCTTCCAGCGTCGTCCGCCGCTTCGCCAGGCCGGCCGCCCTGGCGCGAAGGAAGGAATCCGGCGCGTCGGCGCGCGGCGAGACACCGACGATGGTCTCGCGCGCCGCCAGGGCCAGGACATATTGATCGGCGCAGGAGTCCAGCGACATCACCCGTCCCGGGCTCATTCGAGCGGCGGCGGGTCCCGCGACGGCCGCCAGGCCGGCGGCGAGGCCGGCGAGCAAGGCGGCGCGCATGGATGTCAGTCCGTGACTAGGCCGTGCAGCAGCCCGTCCAGCGTGACCTTCATCAGTTCCTCGCGCGGCGCCCAGTTGCGGTCGGGCATGGTGATCAGCAGGGCCACCAGGCCATGGCAGGCGGCCCACAGCACCTGCGCCGCGCTCTCACCCGACCCGGTGCGCAGGCGGCCGCTGGCGGCGATCTCGTGGATCGGGCCGCTGAACTCGGCGAAGCAGCGGTCGCCCAGTTCGGCGGTGGCGGCCTGTTTCTCCTTCGAGATGACGTCGCGCGACCCGCAGAACACCAGTTGATAGGTGTTGGGATTGTCGAGCGCGAACTTCATGTAGGCCTCGAGCATCAGCCGCACCCGCGCCACGGCGTCGATCGGCCTGTGCGCGATGTCGACGTTCACGGCCAGAAGCTGGCCGATCGCGTCGTCGCTGATCTCCAACAGGATCTGGTCCTTGTCACGGAAGTGCATGTAGAGGGCGGTGGAGGAAACTCCCACGGCGTCGGCGATCTTGCGGATCGTCGCCCCCGCGTAGCCTTCGGCGATGAAGATCCTCTCGGCGGCGGCCAGGATCTCTCCACGGCGCAGGTGGCCATCGCCCTTCGGCTTGCGGGCCGACTTGTGCGGCTTCTTCAGCGCGACCGTCACGATATGGCGTTCCCCTATCTCGTCCCCGAACCCGACACTAAACGGGAATCACCCAAACGTCGCAACTCCCGAGGATTTCCCCAAAACATGTGTTTTTCCGTTTGACACTCTAGGGTTGAAGATTCGCTATCTGCTCGCTGGATCCGATTGTGCGCGGCAGGGGGCGATGGCGCGAGAAGAAAGAGACCAGCAGCGACGCGCGTTCGGGACGCAGCCGGCGGACAAACCTTGGATCGAGGCCCCGGAGGATGAGCCGGCTGGGACAGCCGCGCCGTCGCCGGACGGCGCCCATCGACGTCTGTCGCGCGGCCAGATGGTCGGGCTGGCGGTTTTGTCGGTGCTGCTGCTGCTCCTGGCGACGTTCCAGACCCATGCGACACTGGAAGGTTTTCACCTGCTGTTCTTCGTCGGGTTCATGGGCCATTCGGCGGTCAAGCTGGTCGCGGCCTTCACCCCGCGCGCTCCGGCCATCGCCGCGCCGCTGCCCGACGAGGCCTTGCCCGCCTACACGATCATCGTTCCGCTCTATCGCGAGGCGGCGGTGGCGGCGGAACTGGTCGCCAATCTCGCGCGGCTGGATTATCCGCGTGACCGCCTGCAGGCGCTGATCGTCCTGGAATCCAACGACCCCGAAACCCAGGCCGCCTTCGGCGCCCTGGACCTTCCGGCCGGATTCCAGGTGCTGATCGCGCCGCCCGGCGCGCCCCAGACCAAGCCCCGCGCCTGCAACCTCGCCCTGGAGCGGGCGCAGGGCGAGCTGGTGGTCATCTACGACGCCGAAGACGCGCCGCATCCCGGCCAATTGCGCGAGGCCGCCGCGCGGTTCGCCCAGGCCGACGCGAGCCTGGCCTGCCTGCAGGCGCCCCTGCGGATCGAACCGGATCCACGATTCCTGCCCGACCAATTCGCCCTCGAATACGCCGTGCTGTTCGAGGTCTTGCTGCCGGCCCTGGCCCGATGGGGCCTACCCTTCCCGCTCGGCGGCACCAGCAACCATTTCCGCGCCGAGGCCCTGCGCGCCGTCGGCGGCTGGGATTCCTACAATGTCACCGAGGACGCCGACATCGGCTTTCGCCTGGCCGCCCAGGGACGCACGCTGGGTGTCATCACCCGCCCGACGTTCGAGACCTCGCCCGCCACCTTGAAGGTCTGGACGCCGCAGCGGGCGCGCTGGATCAAGGGGCACCTGCAGACCTTGGCCGTCCATGCGCGCGGCCCGGCCGTCGCCACCCCGCGAGGAGCCGTCGCGCTGGTCCTGACCCTGGCCCTGCCGGTCGTTTCGTCCCACCTGCACGGCCCGCTGTTCGTCTGGTTGCTGCTGCAATGGGGCGGATCGCTGCTGGATCTGTGCTCCGCCGTCCCGGCCATGGACTGGATGCTGGTGTTCTTCGGCTGGACCTGCGTCGCGATCGCCGGGGCCCAGGCCCAGCGGCGGGCTGGCCATCGCCTACGTTCCCTGCCCCTGCTGGGCGCGATCTTCTACTGGCCGCTCCAGAGCCTGGCCGCGGCCAAGGCCCTTCGCCAGTTCGTCGTCGCCCCGTTCCACTGGGACAAGACCCCGCATGCGCCCCGCGCCGCGCACCCTTCGCTGCCCCGCCTGCTGGCGCGGACTGGACGGCCCTTGCCCTGAGCGCGTATTGGCGGGGCATGGATCCGACCATCGCCGCCGCCCCTCTCGTCATGCGCACCACCGGCTGGGCCGACTACGCCCTGCTCGACAGCGGCCATGGCCGGAAGCTGGAGCGCTATGGCCGCTACACCGTGGTGCGCCCCGAGCCGCAATGCTTCTGGGCGCCGCGCCTTCCGGCCACGGCCTGGGATGCCGCCGACGCCGTGTTCGATCCGACGGACGAAGACGAAGCCGGCCGCTGGCGCTTCAAGGGCAAGCCGCTGGAGAGGTTCCCCCTGGCCTGGGGCGAGGCCAAGTTCCACGGCCAGTTCACCCCGTTCCGCCATCTGGCCTTCTTCCCCGAGCAGGCCGCCAACTGGGCCTGGCAGGACGCCCGGGTCCGCGCCATCTCGCAAGCCCCGGGAAGCCGCCAGCCCAAGGTGCTGAACCTGTTCGGCTATACGGGCGTGGCCAGCCTGGTCTGCGCCGCCGCCGGCGCGGCCGTCACCCATGTGGACGCCAGCAAGAAGTCGGTCGGCTTCGCCCGCGAGAACGCCGCCTTCGCCGGCCTGGCCGACAAGCCGATCCGCTGGATCGTCGAGGACGCCCGCCGCTTCGTGGCCCGCGAGGTGCGCCGCGGTTCGCAGTATGACGGGATCATCCTAGACCCGCCGAAGTTCGGGCGCGGGGCCGACGGCGAGGTCTGGCGGCTGTTCGAGGACCTGGCCGAACTGACCGCCAACTGCGCCCAGATCCTGGCTCCCGACGCCTCGTTCCTGCTGATGAACGCCTATGCCGCCCGGGTTTCCGGCGCGGCGATGTCGGGCCTGCTGGCCCAGGAGTTGAAGGGGCGCGGCGGGGTCATCGACTGGGGCGAGCTGTCGCTGGTCGAGGAAAAGGGCGACCGCCAGATCGGCCTGTCGTTCTTCGCGCGCTGGGCGTCGGAGGATTGATGACCATGAACGCCCCCAACCACGCCAAGATCGTCACCTCCCTGTCGAACGCCACCGTCAAAGCCGTCCGCGCCCTGCATATGCGCAAGGAGCGCGAGGAGAGCGGACTGTTCCTGGCCGAGGGGCTGAAGATCGTCATCGAGGCGATCGACTGCGGCCATGCGCCCAGGATCCTGATGTACGGCCGCGACGCCGCCGACCATCCGATGCTGCAGAAGGCCAGCCAGGCCTGCCTGAAGGCCGGCGGCGAGGTCATCGAGGTCAATCGCGAGATCCTCGAAAAGGTCTCTCGCCGCGATAATCCCCAGGCTGTGGTCGGCGTCTTCAAGCAGGTCTACGCGCCGCTGTCGGCCATCGTCCCCGAGAGCGCTCCCTGCTGGGTGGCCATGCAGGCCGTGCGTGACCCCGGCAACCTGGGCACCGTGATCCGCACCGCCGACGCGGCCGGCTGCGGCGGGGTGATCCTGGTTGGCGATTGCGTCGATCCCTATTCGGTCGAGGGCGTGCGGGCGACCATGGGCTCGATCTTCGCGGTCAAGATCGCCAAGGCCTCGGTGGCCGAGTTCCTGGCCTGGCGCGAGACCTGGCCGGGCAGCGTGGTCGGCACCCTGCTGACCGCCACGGTCGATCACAAGAGCGCCGACTATGTGAAGCCGTCGCTGATCCTGATGGGTAACGAACAGCAGGGCCTGCCGCCCGAACTGGCCGCCGCCTGCGACGTCAACGTCAAGATCCCGATGCGCGGCCGGGCCGACAGCCTGAACCTGTCGGTGGCCACGGGGATCATGATCTACACGGTGACGGGGTGACCCCGTCCTACTTGATCCGCGTCCACTTCTCGGTCTTGCACAGCGGGGCCACGATGCAGCCCTTCAGCTTCAGCTCGTTGGCCGAAAGCAGGATGATCGTCCCCGAATAGGTGCCCCCGTCGGCGGCGTTGTAGACCTTGCCGCCGGTCCACTTGGTCGGCCCGCCGGTGAAATCATACAGCATCTGCATGTTCTTCAGTGGCCGGTTGCGCAGGGACGCGTCCTTGTTCTTCTGGTCCTTGACCGTCGGATCGCTCTTGATGTGATCTGAGTTGACCAGCTTGCCGCACAGGCTGTTGCCGCAACGGCTGATCTCGACCTGGCCGCCGTTGGTCTGGGTCTGCCACAGGCCCGTGACGTCTTGGGCGAAGGCCGGGGCCGATACGGAAAGGGCGAGCGCGGCGGCGAGGATCGGCAGTTTCATGGAGTCGTCTCCCGGAGTTGTCGCCCCTTTCTAACGCGCGTTCGGCTGAACCGGCCATGAATTGATGGCCAAGTTCGAACAAGACTCGCCCGAACTAGACCGCGCGCCGCCTCGGGCCCGGACTGGAGCAGGTGGTGTAGCCGGTCGCGGTCAGCCGGCCGGCGGTCATGCCCAGCCGGTCGGGCAGATCGCGGATGTGCGAAGCCCGCGTGGCCTCGACCGCCGCCAAGGCCACGCTGCCGCAGGCATAGGCGTCCTGCGCCGCGTCATGGTGCTTGAAGTCGACGCCCAGGAAGTCGCAAACCGCGTCCAGCTTGGCCGATGACAGCTGCGGCCAGGTGTTCTTGGCCACCTGCACCGTGCAGATATAGTCGAAGCACGGGAACGGCAGGCTGTAGAGCTCGCAGGTCCGGCGCATCACGCTGATGTCGAACGCGACGTTGTGGGCGATCACCGTCGCCCGCTCGAGCCGGTCGCGAAGCCGCGACAGCACGGCCGGAAATTCGTCGGCGTCCTCGACGTCGGCCGGCCGGATGCCGTGGACGGCGATGTTCCAGCCCGAGAACCGCATGTCGATCGGCCGGATGTAATGGTGCTCCACCTCGGTGATCCGGCCGTCCTCGATCCAGGCCAGGCCGATGGCGCAGGGGTTGGAGCGCTGCTCGTTGGCCGTCTCGAAGTCGATGGCGACGACGGGCATCTCAGCCGCTCACCATGGCCAGCCACTCGTCCTCGGTCATCACCTGGATCCCAAGCTCGGTCGCGGTCTTCAGCTTCGAACCCGCGCCGGGGCCGGCGACCACCAGGTCGGTCTTCTTGGACACCGACGAGGCGACCTTGGCCCCCAGCCCCTCGGCCTGGGCCTTGGCCTCGTCGCGGGTCATCTTCTCCAGCGAGCCGGTGAAGACGATGGTCTTGCCGGCCACGGCGGTGTCGGTCTTGGGCTTGGCGACCGGCTGGATGTCCAGCTCGGCGATCAGGTTGGCCACTTTCTCGCGATTGTGCTCCTCGGCGAAGAAGCGGGCGATCGACTGGGCCGCGACCGGGCCGATCCCGTCGATGGCCGCCAGCTGCAGGTAGTCTTCGCCCGGCGCGCCCTGTCCCGCCTCGGCCAGAGCTTGGGCGAAGCCGTTCCAGTCGCCGTAGCGTTCGGCCAGGGCGGTCCGGGCCGGCTTGTTCAGCTTGGGCACGGCGTGGCCAATCTTGACTTCCAGGCTGTCGGCCTCGGGCCACGGATCGGCCTTCAGACCGCCCTTGCCCGCCTCGACCAGCTCGTCACGCGCCTTGGGACCAACGCCGGCCGCTCCCGACAGCTCCAGATAGACCGCGCCCGGCAGCTGCCCCGCCGCCCGCTCGGCGGCCGCCTGCAGGTCCTCGAAACGGTCGAAATTGCGAGCCAGCACGGTCGAGGTGGTCTCGCCGATGTCGCGCATGCCCAGGCCGTAGATCACCCGGTCGAGACCGATGGTCCGCCGCGCCTCGATCCCCTTGACCAGGTTGGCCACCGAGGTCTCCCCATAGCCGTCGCGTTCGCGCAGCTGCGCCAGCTTTTCCTCGTCGCGGGCCAGCTTGAAGATGTCGGCCGGCTCCCGGATCCAGCCGGCCTCGAAGAAGGCCGCCAGCTGCTTCTCGCCCAAGCCCTCGATGTCGAAGGCCCGGCGGGAGACGAAATGGCGCAGGTGCTCGATGCGCTGGAACGGACAGGCGAACTCGCCGCTGCACCGGCGCACCACGGTCTCGGCGCCCGAAGCCGTGGTCTCCTTGACGATCGGCGTGTGCAGCGGGCACGGGCAATGGGTCGGGAATTCGAACGGGATGGAGTCCTCGGGACGCTCCTCCGCCACGGAACCGACGATCTGCGGGATCACGTCGCCGGCCCGTTGCAGAATCACCGTGTCGCCGACCCGGACGTCCTTGCGGGCGATCTCGTCGGCGTTGTGCAGGGTGGCGTTGGTCACCGAAACCCCGCCGACGGTCACCGGCTTGAGTCGGGCCACCGGGGTGATCGCCCCGGTGCGGCCCACCTGCAGGTCGATGGCCTCCAGGATGGTGCGGGCCTGCTGGGCGGGGAACTTGCGGGCGATGGCCCAGCGGGGCGAGCGCGAGACGAAGCCCAGGCGGCGCTGCTGCTCCAGGTCGTCGACCTTGTAGACCACGCCGTCGATGTCGAACGGCAGCTTGGGCCGCAGGACTTCGAACTCGGCATAGGCGTCCAGCAGGCCTTGGGCGTCCTGGACACGTCGGGCCGGCGGGGCGGTGGTGACAAAGCCCCAGTCGTGAAGTTTTTCGAGCGCCTCCCACTGACCGGCCGCGAACGACTCGCTGACCAGGCCCCAGGCATAGGCGAAGAACCGCAGCGGCCGCTGGGCGCTGATCTTCGGATCGATCTGGCGCAGCGAGCCGGCGGCGAAGTTGCGGGGATTGGCGTAGGTGCGCTGGCCGGCCTCAAGCGCGGCGGCGTTGAAGGCGGCGAAGGCCTCCAGCTCGACATAGACCTCGCCGCGGATCTCGATCACGTCGGGCCAGCCCGAACCCTTCAGGCGGTGCGGGATGTCGGCGAGGGTCCGCAGGTTGGCTGTGACGTCCTCGCCCACCTTGCCGTCGCCGCGGGTCGCACCCTGGACCAGCACGCCCTTCTCGTAGCGCAGCGAGGCCGACAGGCCGTCGATCTTCGGCTCGGCGGTATAGGACACCGGCTCGCTGGTCAGGCGCAGGAAGCGGCGGATGCGGGCGTCGAACTCGGTCGCCTCGTCGTTGGAGAAGGCGTTGTCGAGGCTCAACATCGGCACGCCGTGCTCGACCGGCGAGAACTGCTCGGCCCGCGCCGCCCCGACCCGCATCGACGGCGAGTTCTCGCGGATCAGCTCGGGAAACCGAGCCTCGATGTCGAGGTTGCGGCGCTTGAGGGCGTCGTACTCGGCGTCGCTGATCGTCGGCGCGTCCTGCTGGTGGTAGCGCAGGTCATGCGCCGCCAGTTCGTCGGCCAGCCAGGCCAGCTCGGCGTCGGCTTGGTCCTTGGTGAGGTCGGCGACGGCGATCTGGGACACGGGCGAATCCGGCGGCTGAAGACTGGCGGCAGACTAGCCAAGGGCGGCGGTTCCGGCGATCCCCCGCGTCCCGGTTCGCCCGCCTCAATTCAGCGCCGCCTGCCCCAGTTCGGTCACGCCGGACAGCAACCCCGCCATCATCAGGCCGATCAGCCCGCCCAGCAGGACGATCAGCGCTGGTCCCAACAGCCGCGCGGCGGCCTCGATGTCGCGCACCGCCCCCTCTTCCTCCAGCTTGCCGGAGCGCTGCAGCATCCGCCCCAGGGCGCCCGTCGATTCTCCCACCGAGACCAGTCGCACGATGGTCGGCGGAAAGCTCTTCACGGCCTGCAGGGCCTGCGACAGGGACACGCCCTGGCGCACCTGCTGCAGCACGGCCTGCAGGCGCGTGCTGGCCAGATCGGAACGCACGCCGCGAATGGCCAGCCTCAGGGCCTCGCTCATCGGCGCGCCCGCCGCCAGCATGGCGCCCAGCGAAATCGCGAAGCCGCCGAACGCCAGAGCGCAGGTCGTACGCCGCCAGGGCCCGGTGAGCCACAAGCGGTCGAGCGGACCGCGCAGCAAGCCGGCCCGGCCAAGGCCCGCCACCAGGATGACCGCCGCGCCCAGGCCGCCGGCCAGCACCAGGCCGTGCTCGCGCAGCAGGCGGCTGGCCGCCAGCAGGCCCGACAGGATCGGCGCGCTCCCCTCTCCGCCCTCGCTGACCAGCGGCTCCAGCGAGGGCACGACGGCCAGCAGGATCACGCCGGCCGCCGCCAGGGTGCTGATCAGCACGAACAGCGGATAGGCCAGGGCGGCGACCAGTTGCTGGCGCAGCTTGATGGCCGCCTCGAGCATTTCGCCGGCCCGGCGCAGCGCTTGCGGCAAGTCGCCCGCCGCCTCGCCCGCGGCGACCAGGGCGGCCACAAAGGCGTGGCGCGACGCCAGGGTGCGGGCGAAGGCCACGTCCAGCGCCTCGCCGCCGCTGATGTCCTGCAACAGCCGGCGGCAGGCATTGGCGACCCGCGAGCCCTGGGCGCGCGACAGCAGCACGTTCAGCGCCGAGCGCATGTCCGCCCCGGCGCTCAGCAGATCGGCCAGGCTGAGCAGGATCTCAGCGCTTTCGCGGTCCCGGAGGCCATGGTCGACGGCGCGAGCCTGGTTCCGCACCGGCTGCAGCTTGAGCGGCGACAGGCCCTGGCGGCGCAAGCGCTCGAAGGCGGCCTGCTCGCTCGGCCCCGGAACCTGGCCGCGGACGCGCTTGCCGTCGGCCCCGAGCGCGACATAGGCGAAGCTTTGGATCTCAGTCATGGACCGCGCCCATCACTTCCTCCAGCGTGGTCTCGCCGCGCAGGGCCTTGTCCAGACCGTCGGCCGCCATGCTCGCCAAGCCCAGTTCGTGGGCCAGACGGGCGATCTCGGCCGCGGGCCGGCGATCGGCGACCGCCCTGAGGAGAGCGTCGTTGGTCAGGAAGGCCTCGGCGATCGGCACGCGTCCGCGAAAGCCGACGCCCTTGCAGGCCGGGCAGCCCTGGGCCTGGAAGGTGCGCATCGGCGCGGGCAGGCCCTGGTCGGCGACAAAGGCCAGTTCGGCCTCTGTCGGCGTCCCGCCCTGCCGGCAATGCGGACAGAGCCGCCGCACCAGCCGCTGCGCCACCGCCCCTCGAAACGCCGCCGCCAGTTGGTAGGGCTCCACCCCCATGTCCAGCAGGCGCGGCACCACGGCCAGGGCGTCGTTGGCGTGGATCGAGGCCAGCACCAGGTGACCGGTCATGGCCGCCTGGATGGCCACGGCCGCCGTCTCCGGATCGCGGATTTCGCCGACCAGGATGACGTCGGGATCCTGGCGCAGGAACGAGCGCAGGGCCGCGGCGAAGGTCAGGCCCAGTTGCGGTGCGACCTGGGTCTGGGAAACGTGCTCGAAGTGATACTCGACGGGATCCTCGACGCTCAGCACCTTCTTAGGCGAACCGGTGAAGGTCTCCAGAAGCGCGTAGAGTGTGGTGGTCTTGCCGCTGCCGGTGGGGCCGGTGACCAGGAAGATGCCGTGCGGCGTGCCCCCGGCCTTGCGCAACACCTGGGTAACGCTTTCGACCAGACCAAGACCTCCCAGGTCGAGGGGCACGGCGCTGCGATCGAGAATCCGCAGCACCGCAGCCTCGCCAAACACCGTCGGGGAGGTGGCGACGCGAACGTCGACCGACTTGCCGCCGATCACGAACGAGGTGCGGCCGTCCTGTGGCAGGCGCCGCTCGCCCAGATTGAGGTTGGCGATCACCTTGATCCGGGACACCGCCGGCGCGGCGAGATCGGCGGCCACGACCCGGTGGTCGATCATTCGGCCGTCGACCCGCAGACGCACGCGCAGGTCATGACGACGCGGCTCGAAATGGATGTCGGAGGCCCCCAAGGCGATCGCCTCCTCGAACGCCTCGGCCACCAGGCGCGCGCCGCCGCCCTCGACGGCCCCGTCCGACACCTGATCGATCTCGCGGGCCAGGCGGCGCTCGTCGATCGCCTCGGATGGCGCTGCCGCCTCGGGACCGTAGCGCTCGTCGAACGCGCGACGCCACTCGCCCGGACGGGCGGCCAGGACGCTGACTGTACGGTTGGTGGCGAAGACCAGACCCGCCAGCGCCTCATCGTCCAACGGATCGCAGGCCGCGCAGACCAGGGCGTCTCCTATCTCGTCAAGCGGCAACAAACGGGCCCGGCGCAGGAAATCGGCGGTGACGCCGAGGCCCGGGATCTCGACGACGGCCGGCCGCAGGCGCGGCTCCCAGATCTCGCAACCGGTCGCCTCGGCGTAGGCCTCCGCCAAGGCCTCGTCCGACAGCACGCCCAGTTGGTTGAGCACCTGTTCGACCGGCTGGCCGGTGCGCACGGCGACCAGCTCGGCGCGGGCGATGGCCGAGCCCTCGACCAGACCGCGCTCGACCAGAGTCTCAACCAGGCGAGCGCGGGCCGCCAGGCGCGCGGGTCCGCGGGCGGCCGTCATGGCATCAGGTCCCCGAACAGGCCCGCCTGCAGCGCCAGACCGACCACCCAGCCGCTGGCCGCCAGGACCGGGCCAAAGGCGATCCTGCCGTCGGCCGGCTTGACCAGACGCACCTGCACCAGCCCTGTGAGCCCCGCCAAGGCCATGGCCCAGGGGGTCGCCGCCCCCAGCCACAGCGCCAGGGCCGCCGCCAGCTTGACGTCGCCCAGGCCCAGGCCCGGATCGCCTCGCCGGGCCGTGAAACCGCGACGCAGCAGAAACAGGGCACCACCGGTCAGGGTCGCCGCAGCAAGACCAGCCAACAGGGCCGCCGGGCCTCGCGCCAGCGCAAGACCAAGGCCGAGGATGGCCGCCGCCGCGCTGGCCAGATCCGGCAGCCGGCGGCTGGCGGTGTCGGCGACGGCGGCGGCGATCAACACCAGACCCAAAGCGGCGGCGGCCAGGGCCGGCGCGGTCGGCAGAAGCGCGACGCTGGCCATCGCCAAGCCCGCGCCAAGCACCTCGCCGGCAAAATGCCCAGGATGGATCGGCGCGCGGCAGTCGTCGCAGGCGCCGCCCAGGCTGACGAAGGAGATGATCGGAACTGTAGCCCCAAACCCCAGCGGCGCGGCGCAGGCGTCGCAACGCGAGCGCCCGCTCAGCGCCTGCTCGCCGCGCGCCCAGCGCAGACCGGCCGTGGCGGCGAAGCTGCCGACGACCGCGCCGAACGGCAGGGCGGCGATGAGCGCGGCGGCGTTCATTTGGGCGCGACCAGATCGCGCTTGGTCCCCGTTCCGCCGACCTTGCGGTCGGCGCCCAGGCTGACGACCTCGAAGGTCTGGTCGTCGGCGACCTGATAGAGGATCGCGCCGTTCCACGGGTCCTTCAGGGCGCTGGCCGATTTGAGATACGGGCCGGTCCAGCCTTCGGCCTCGGCGGGTTCGTCGACCAGGGCCCTCAGGCCTTCGGCGGCGGTCGGATAGCGGCCGACGTCGGAATGGAACATCTCGACGGCGGCGGCCACCGACTCCAGTTGAAGCTGGGCCGACTTGACGCGCGCGCGACCCAGTTGCCCCATCAGGCTGGGGGTCAGCACCGCCGCGATCAGGCCGATGATCGCGATGACCACCAGCATCTCAGTCAGGGTGTAACCGGCGTCCCGCCCGGGGCCCCCGCGCCGTCGGCCTGAGCCTCGATGGTCTTGTCGCATGTCACGCCCTTCCCTGCGCTTCGTCCGAAGCGCCGCCATATCATCGCGCTGGGGCTTTGCGCCCGCCCGATCAATCTCACAATCCGCTCGTCCGTCCAGCCGTCTTGCGTACTGGCCCGCACCCGCCAGATCTGCCCCGTCCGCGCGCCGCCCGGTTCCTGGTCCGGTTCGCGGGTCGCGCCCAAGCGGACGACCTGCGACCTTCCCCATGGCGAAATGGCGCTGGCCGCGCAGGCCCGCCAAGCGCCCCCGCGATCTGCCGCGACAATCCCATCTGGGGTCGCGCTCGCCGCCTCCATCCCCGCCAGTCGCAGCCGCGCCTCACCCGGATCGACCGCGCCAAGCGCGGCCAGCGTCTTGTCGTCGAGCCCCCCCGCCGCGGCCAGGGCCAGCTTGGGCGCCTCAGGCTCAGCCAACAGGGCGACGCCTTGCGGATCGAGTCCGCCGACGCTCCAGGCCAGTCGCCCCGAACCGGAGCTGTCCAACAGTCGCGCCACCGCCAGGACATGAGCCCCCGACAGAGCGTATTCAGCCTGGCTGCGCCGGTAGTCGGCCCGAGCCAGCTTCAGGATCGCGACCCCGCGCATCACCAAGGCCGCCGCCAAGATGGCGATGGCCAGGCTGACCGCCAGGGCCGCGGCGGTAGCGTAACCCGCGTCGCCATGATCCTCAGTGCGGCAGCAGGCCACGGCTCTCGATCTCGCGCATGTCGGCCAGCAGGTCGCGGGTCATCAGGCTGGACGCGGCCGGATCACGCATGATCCTGACGGTCAGCAGGACCACGAGCTCGGTGCGCGAGCCCTCCTTCGACTTGGACTTGAAGAGATTGCCCAGCAGCTTGACGTCCTTGAGGCCCGGCACGCCGCTGTTGGAGTCGGTGGTGCGATGACTGATCAGGCCGCCCAGGGCGACGACGGCTCCGTCCTGCAAGACCAGGGTGCTGGCGAGCTTGCGCTGCTGGATGGTCGGCGAGTCGATGCCGGAGGTCACGGTCTTGGCCACCCCGCTGACCTCCTGGGCGATATCAACCACCACCTTGTCCTCGCCGCTGATGCGCGGCGTGACTTCAAGGATCACACCGGTGTCGCGGTATTCCACCGTATTGACGATGGCCGGCGAGGAGGTGGTGGTGTCGGTGGCCGTCTGGGTGACGATCGGCACTTGGTCCCCGATCTGCAGTCGCGCCTTGTGATTGTCCAAGGTGATCAGCTTGGGCGCGGAGACCACGTCTATGGCGGTGCGAGAGCCCAGCGCGTTGATCGCCGCATCGATGTCGCCTCCCAGATAGGTAATTGAAAAGCCCGGAAATTTTGGACCAATCACCCCATTGTCGGTATAGACCGAATTGCCCGCCAGCTTGCCGCTGTCGCCCACCGCCGACCAGTCGACGCCGAACCGGAAATCATTGGTCAGGCTGACCTCGATGATCGAGGCCTCGATCATCACCTGGCTGGGCGGGCGATCGATCTCGGCCAGGGTCTGCTGGAGGCTCATCCAGCGCGCGGCCGGCGCGCGGATGATCAAGGTGTTGCTGTCCCGATCGACGCCGATGCGCACCCCGTCCTCGAGCTTCTGCTCATCGAGGCTCCCGGTGTCGCCTTCACCGCCGCTTCGCGCCCCGCCGCTGTCCTTGGTCGAGGCGGCGGAGTCGCTCTGGGAGGTCTCACGGCCGGATGATTGGCGATCGCCATATCCGCCGCCGCTGTCCCCGCCCGTCGACAGAACCTGTGAGAGGGTGCGGGCCAGGGAAGCGGCCGAAGCGCTGCGCGGTCGATAGACATAGAGCTGGGTGGAAAGATCGCGCGAGGGCGTGTCGAGCCGGCTAATCCAGCCGGCGACCTCGTTCATCGCCGTCTCGGTGCGAGCTGAAACGATCAATCCGTTCAGCCGGCTCAGCGACGAGACGGACACGCCCTGGACCCCAGCCGTCGACAGGATCTTGGCCAGGTCCGCCGCGACCGTGCCGGCCGCGGCCTGGTGCAGGTCGAACCAGCGGATGCGCGCGCCTTCAAAGACGTTGCGATCCAAAATCTTGATGGTTTCAAGAAGCGACTGCAGTTCCGAACCCGATCCGCCCAGCACGATCAGGCCGAGCTTGTCGTTGGAATAGAGCACCGCCTTGGAGCCGGTCATGGCCTCCAGCGCCTTGGCTACTTCGGTGGGCGTCGAGAAGGACAAGGGGACGGCGACGACGTCGTAGCCACCTCGACGCCCGCTGGCGATCGATCCCGGGTCACGCAGCGCGGCCGACGAACGCGCCTTGTCGCGCGGCGCCAGCACCAGGCTGTCGCCTTGGCGCAACAGAGCCACCTCGTTGACCGCCAGGGCCGCCTCGAAGGCCTCAAGCAATTGGGCGCGGGTCAGCCGTCGGTCGATCCGGAACGACACCTTGCCGGTGACCCCAGGGTCGATGGTGTAGGGCACGCCCAAGGCGTTGCCGAGAATCTCCTCGGCGACCTGGGCGATGTCCGCGTCGCGAAAGGCGAAGGTGAAGGACTCGGGCCGCTCGGCCTGCGCAGCCGGGGCGGCGGCCAATGCTGGGGTCATCCCAGGCGAAAGGGTCAGGCTAGCCCCGCTAAGGATCAGACAGAGCGCACGCTTGAGTGTCATGGGAGACTTCATTGGAGACACGAGTTCACCCACCAAGGCCAGGGGCGCTGGCGGGCGGCGGAGGTGACTTGAAACCCGGCGGAGGCATGTCGCTCGCGACAGGCGTTGACATCGGGCTGGCCGGATCGAGGCCTGCCGTGGCGGCGCCGGCGCCGGGCGTGGTCTCGCCGATTCGCACAGTCCGGACGCCCAGCGGCAGGTCGAGGGTCGCGCGGCCCGACCCGACCTCGCGCAGCACCACCCCATCGCGGCTCTCGCCCCGCGCCAGCCAGGCGGGCGGCTTGCCGTCGATGGCCACCAGAGCCGCGGCGCGCCCAGGCATCCGCGAGACGCCCAGCACGCTCACCGCCGGGTCCCGCACGGCGTTAGGGCCGATCGACAGGGGAAACAGCGGCGCCCCCAGGAGCGACGGCGCGCCGCCCTCCAGACTGCGTCGTCCTTCGGACGGCCGCAGGTCCGTCAAGCGTTGCTGAGCCGGCGCCAGCAGGTCCTGGCGTCCCGCCGCCAGCCACGCGGTCGCGCCGAGGACAAGGCCCGCCGCGGCGCAGATCGGGATCAGAGGCGCGCGGAAGTCGAGCAATAGAAATGTCCTGAAAACTGCAGGGAGACGGCGGAGGTCTTGGAAACCAGGTCGACGGTGTCGGCGAACAGTGTCGGACGCACCGCGTCCAGGTCGCTCAGCAGAGCCATGGCGTCTTCGTAGGAACCGATGGTCTCGAAGCGGAAATTGACAGCCAGCAAGCTATCGCCCACAGGCGTCGACGGCTCGAAGGTGATCGCCGCCAGCTTGGCCTGGCCCAACCCCGCGCGAAGCTTCCGCTCAACAGCGCCGGCGCCAGGACCAACACCTTCGCGACAGATCGCGCCGCGCGGATAGGCAGGGCCGCCGTCGCCGCCGCGCTGCAGGGTCTCGATCCGATCGAGCTTGCGCTCCACCTGGGCCAACCGCACGGCGCGGTCGTCGGGACGCGCCAGGGCCGAAAGGCCCGTTGCCGTGACGATGGCCGCGGCCCCGCCGATCATCGCGGCGGCGACCGCCAGACCTGGCCCATTGGCGCGATCCCGGCTCATCGCCCCGTCTCCTCGGGCTCGATCCGCCACCGCCCCGCCCCCTCGTGCGTCACCGCCCGATGAGCGTCGGCGAACGGCGAGGCCTCGCCGCGGGCCTCGATACGGCTGACCCCATGGTCCCAGCGCCAAGCCTCAATGCGCGCGTCGGGGGCGCGGGCGGCCATGGCCCAGGCCAGATCCGCCAACGGCGCGGCGATCCGGTCACCCGGCGAGGCTGCCGCCAACGCCGCCGACTGCCGCCGGATCGACTGAGCCGCCTCCGCCCGCTGAAGCTTCACCGCCACGTCATGCTCCATCGTCGCCAGTTGTTCCTCGCCCTGGGCGCGGGCCATCAGAGCTCCGGCGATCGATACGAACAGCAAGGCCGCGACAGCCGCGGCCGCCCCCCCCACGAGCACCGAGCGCCGCGCCCGGCGCGCCAGGGCCTCGGGTGGTTCGAACACCACCTGAACCTGCTGGCCCTCGACCTCGACCCGCGCCTCGAACCGTTCCCCGACCTCAGAAGCGCGTACGTAGCAGGCGGCGAACCGCGCAGCCTGGGCCGGGCGCCACGGCGTCAGGCGCCTGAGTCGAAGATGCACTTGGTCGATCGGCAGGGGCGCTTCATGACGCGCCGCCAGTTGGGCGCCGCGCACCTGCTCCCAGGGCCAGCCGGCCGGCGCCTGGACCGCTCGCGCGAAGACGCGCGGCGTGGCCGCCTCAGCCGGCTCGGCGCCGAGCGGCGCAAGCGCGGCCTCAAGATCGCTCTCCACCAGTCGAAGATCCAAGGGCGTTCTCATGGCGCCGCCACGCGGCAGGCGCCGATGATGGCGTCGAACTGGCAGTCGCGCGGCTCACGGGTCCAAGCGCGCGCCACCGCCAGTGGAACGGCGGCTCCCGGCGCAGCCAGTCGCACGGCATGCAAGGTTTCCTTCAATCCCTCTTCCCCGGAAACAGCGGGCTGGGGCCAGCCCGCGACAACGCCTTGATCGGCGACATAGCCGAACCGCACGTCACGCTGGCGCAACCTGAACCGGCGGGCGGGACCCAAGCGTCCTTTGAGAATCAGGGCAGTCCGCGCCTTGTCGGCCTCCAACAGGGCCGAACAGGACGCCAGGCCACAGGCGGCCGAAAGACTTCGGCTGTCGCCGGTCAAGGTTTCGGCGTCGACGTCGGCCAGCCAGAGCGTCAGGGCGCGATCGGCGGCGCGACCATTGAGCAACTGCATATGCGTCCGGTTCGCGGTCAGTTGCTGGCGGGCGATCAGGCTGACGACCAGGCCAAGCCCGCCAATCGCCATGCCCAGGATAGCCAGGGCGGCCAGCATCTCCGCCAAGGTGTAGCCGTCGTCGTTCATCCGGCCGCTCCCGGCTGACAGATGTCGACGGTCGCGATGCTGTACGTCCGACCGTTGGCTGCCCTGGCCCGGGCGCTGCGAAAACAAGGTTCGGCGCGTCGGACCGAATTGGTTTCGAAAACCCGGGCTTCGACGCTCCAGTCCAGGCCCTGGTCCCGCCCATGCCAGACACCTGCCTGTCCGGCCGTACGTTCCAGGCCGTCGCGCAGCAACAACTCAGCGTCGCGGGTCTCACCGGCCGTCTGGCCGGCGCGCGCGCCAATCTGCGCCGCAGCCAACGACAGCGCCAAGCTGGACGACAGAATGGTGACAGCCACCAGCGCGTCCACGGCCGCAAAGCCGCCCTGGCCCGCCGCTGGACCTGGTCGCTGACGCATAATCTTGTTACCCCACGCCCCGACGCGCGCACCCAGAAGCGACAGCTTCCATCGTCTTGTTAACACGCGATACGTGCGGCTGAACAGACAGAGTCGCGCGAGTCGTCACACGAAGTGGACCCAAGGCTCTGGGGTCGCTACCCTTTGGCGCGGTCGGTCAACGGCTGTGCAGAAACTCCGCTTCACTATGCCGCGACTGATTCCCGACGCTCTGCCCAACGCCCCTGACGAGGTCCGCATCAGCACGATCGCGGCGCTGGTCGCCCTGGGCGGTCACGCCGTGGTCCTCCTGGTCGCCCTGCTGCTTGCCGGTCGCGTCCAGGAGGTGACAGCGCCCACGGTGGTCGGGGTCACCCTTGTGAGCAGCCAACCAGGCAGCGCGGCGCCGTCGCCCTCGGCCGGGCAGAGCCCCGCCTCCATCGCGCCTCGCCCCGCATCTCCATCTCCAGACACTGTTTCGGGCGAGCGCCTTGATCGCCTGATCGCGCCCGACGCCCCGCCGCCGCCGACCTCTGCCGGGGCGACCTCCGCCGATCGTCGATCCGCCGCGCCGCCCCCCTCGACCGGGGCGGGCGTGGGGTCAAGCCAGGCCGACCAGGGACTGGGCCAGGGCGAAGGCGCCGAAGGCGTTGACCTCTACGCGGCCGCGTCGCTGCCCAACGTGGGCCAGCGTCCCGCCTCGCCGCCCGCCGGCGACCTTTGGAACAGGGTGGCGCCCTGCTGGCGCGCGGCCGCGCCGCGCAAGGCCATCCTGATGGTCGAGATCGGCCGCGACGGCGGCCTGGCCGCGCCGCCCCAGGCGGTTCGCAAGGTCTCCGCTCCAGCCGATCCCCAGACCTTGCTGGCCGAACGCGCCGCCGTACGCGCGCTTCAGGCCTGCGCGCCCTATGCCGGGCTCACCGCGCGAAGGTGGAGGGTGGTGTTTCCGTAGGGGAGCGTCCTGACGGCGCCGCTACCCGCGCCATGGCGGCCGTCGCCTTCAGCCCGTCATGGGGAGACGGGCGGCGCCAAGGCCGACCGAGGCGAACGCCGACCTAGGGGAGAGGCAGGACCAGCCCGCCCAGCAGGGGCAGCACGACAACCTTGCCGGAGGATCCGCCGGTCGAGGTCACCTGTGTGCGGTTGTTCGCCGCGTCATAGGTGTACTCGGTCACGCGACCGTTGGTGGACACCACCTTGGTCAAGCGTCCCAGCGCATCATAGGTATAGGTCTGAGTTTCGGCCGCCGTCGCCCAGGACGGCGCGGCCGCGAAACACAGCACCGCCAAACCGATGAAAAGCCCCGCCCGCATCATCTGTTTCCCGCTCTCGTTGTGAATCGCATTTAAGCGCGACTGTATGCCGACGCTAGTGGTTTGTATCTCCAGCGGCGATATTTACGATGGGCGGCCGTCGCGCGCGGTCCCACACACACGCGCCCAATGGGCGCCTCGGGGACATGCCCTCACGGCAAGGCCTCGCCAGATCGTCCCCGAAGGCCCGTGTGAATGCGTGTCTCCAAAACATCGCCCTGCACAGGACCCTGAAAACAGGCTCAGCGGATCGGTTCGGGGACACGCCCCCTCCCTCTCGCCTCCAAGAAAGAGAACCTGTCTTCTGGCCCAAACCTTGCTCCTGCAGGGGAAAGGAGCCCGCCGCATGTCCCAGACCGCCACGATGTCCCAAAACAGCCCAGGCCTGTCTCGAGGCGGCGCGCTGGACCTGTTGCGGTTCGTCGCGGCGCTGTTCATCGTGCTCTACCACGTGGCCGAGCGGGCTCCCGTGTCGCTTTTCGCGATCCACCCGGCCCTCGGCCGCGGCTATCTGGCCACCGACTTCTTCCTGATGCTGTCGGGCTATGTCCTGGCCCGGACCTATGGACCGCGCGTGCTCGGCCAGGACGTTGGCGCGGGCGAGTTCCTCAAGCGCCGCATCCTGCGCATCTGGCCGGCCCACCTGGTGATGCTCGCGCTGTTCGTGGCCTTCGTCCTGGGCACCGGCGCCGTCGGCCTGGCCCCGCAGAACCCCCAGTGGTTCCAGTGGAGCCAGCTGCTGCCGCAGGTCTTCCTGATGCAGGCCTGGTTCGTGCCCGGCCCCTCGGGCTGGAACATGCCGACCTGGACCCTCTCGGCCCTGATCGTCTGCTATGCCGGCTTCCCGGCAGCCTGGCGCGCCACCGCCAGGATTCGCTCGCCCTGGACCACCCTCCTGATCGGCGTGGCGATCTTCCTGGTCGTGGACTACGCAGCCAAGGCCGTGACGGGCATCCCGGCCCACCAGCTGCCGCTGCGGTTCGGCCTGGTGCGGGGGATCCCGCTGTTCGTCCTGGGCATGTTGGTCGCCCGCCTTCCGACCAACCTTCCCACGCGCTGGGCTGACGGCCTGGCCGTCCTGGCCGGCGCCACGGTGGTTACCCTGCAGGTCGTCGGCCGCTTCGACCACGCCAGCCTGGCCCTGTTGGGCCTGCTGATCTACGCTGCGGGGGCTTCGGGGGCCAAGGGCTGGGGCTGGGCCGACCAGGCCGGACGCCTGTCGTTCTCGCTGTTCCTGACCAACCAGCTGGTCGCCGTGGTCTGGTTCGGCCTGCTGCGCGCCGCGGCTGGCAAGCTGGGCCTCGAGGGCCCGCTGCTGTGGACGGCCTGGGCCATGGCCCTGCCCGCCTGCGTGGTCGCCGCCTGGCTGTTCGAGCGCTTGGTCGACACCCCGCTCCAGGTCTGGATCAAGGGCTGGTCGCGCAAGGACGCGGCGCCCAAGGCCGAGCCGGCGCTGGCTTAATTTCTCCTGTCGTCCCGGACGAGCGCGCAACGCGAAGATGCGGGACCGGGGCCTGAGCGCGGCGCTTCCGGCGGTCCCGGATCGGCGGCCCTTCAGGCCTTGTCCGGGATGACAGCGTAAAGAAAGCGTAGGCTAGCCGATCAGCGCCTTGGCCGCCGCGCGCGCCGCCTCGGTGACTTCCGCCCCCGACAACATGCGCGCGATCTCCTCCTGCCGCTCGGCGGCCGACAGCGGCTCGACGCGGGTGCGGGTCGACTTGTCGTCGCCCGACTTGGCGATCCGCCAGTGGGCGTCGGCCCGGGCGGCGACCTGGGCCGAGTGGGTGACGACCAGCACCTGGGCGTTGGCCGCCAGGCGCTTGAGGCGCAGGCCCACCGCGTCGGCCACGGCTCCGCCGACGCCCTGGTCGACCTCGTCGAAGATCATCAGCGGCTGGGGTCCCTCGCCGCGTCCCGCCAGGGCGGCCTTCAGGGCCAGAGCGAAGCGAGCCAGCTCGCCGCCCGAGGCGATGGCCTCCATCGGCCCGAACGGGGCGCCGGGATTGGTCGATATCTCGAAGGCCACGCGATCGATCCCGGTTGGGCCGGCCCGCTCCTCGTCCAGCGGCTCGACGGCGACACGGAACCGGGCCTTCTCCAGCTTCAGCGGGGCCAGTTCGCCCTCGACGGCGGCGGCCAGACGGTCGCCGGCCGCGCGGCGCTCGGCCGACAGGGCCTGGGCGGCGTAGAGATAGGCGTCGCGGGCGTCGGCGGCCTCGCGCTCGGCGGCGGTCAGCGCCTCGGCCGAGGATTCGATGGCCTGCAGCTGGGCGGCGAACTCGGCGCGCTTGTCGGGCAGCAACTCGACGGCGACATTCAGCTTGCGGGCCATGCCGCGCAGGGCGAACAGGCGTTCCTCGGCCTTCTCCAGGCGGTCGGGCTCAAACTCAAAGCCCTCGGCGGCGGCGTCGATGGCGGCGGCGGCCTCCTGGGCCTCGACCAGGGCGCGGTCGACCGCCTCGCAGGCGGCGGCCAGCTTGGTGACGGCCGGACCGTCGGCAGGGGCGCCGGCCTGGATCGCGCGGTCACGCGCCCGTTCCAGGGCGCGAAAGGCGCTGGCCAGCTTGCCCGACAGGGCGTCGCCGCCCAGGGCGTCGCTGGCGGCGGCGATGTCGGCCAGGGCCTTCTCGGCCGAGCCCAGCAGGGCCCGTTCCTCGGCCAGGGCCGTCTCCTCGCCCTCGCGCGGATCCAGGCGGTCCAGCTCCGACAGGCGCAGGGTCAGTTCCTCGGTCTCGGCGGCGGCGCGGTCGGCCAGGTCTCGCAAGGCCGCGGCCTTCTCGCGGGCGGCGCGCCAGGCGCTCCAGGCCGAGGCCACGGCCCCGACGCCGACCGCCCCGAAGGCGTCCAGCAGGGTGCGGTGCGTGCGCGGATCCAGCAGGCCGACCGTCTCGTGCTGGCCGTGGACCTCCAGCAGCAGGGCGCCCAGGTCCTTGAGCACCCCGACGCTGGTGGCCTGGTCGTTGACGAAGGCGCGCGAACGGCCGTCGGGCGACAGCTGGCGGCGCAGGACCAGGTCCTCGTCGCGGGCGTAGTCCAGGCCCTTGTCGTCGAGATAGGCGAAGGCGGCGTGGTCGGCCGGCGGGGCGAAGATGGCGGTGGCGCTGGCGTGGCCTGCAGCCCCCCGACGAACGAGTCCGGCGTCGGCCCGCGCGCCGGTCGCCAAGCCCAGGGCGTCGAGGATGATCGACTTGCCCGCCCCGGTCTCGCCGGTGAGCGCGGTCAGGCCCGGACCGATGGCCAGGTCCAGGCTTTCGATGAGCACGACGTCGCGGATGGAAAGGCCGATCAGCATGGCGCGCAGGATCGCCGGGAATCACGGTTTTTCAAAGGGGCCTTGTTCTCGTGGCGTTCTCGTCGCCCTCGAGGCTCGCCCGGGAACGAAAAACGGGCCGATCCTGGAGGACCGGCCCGCTTGAAATCTACATCCCCAGGACGCCCATGATCCCGCCCTTCTTGGGCTTGGCGGGCGCGGCGGGCTTGGTCTCGCCGGCCGTCGTGGGCGCTCCATCGGCGGGCGTGGCCGCGGCGGGCGGAGCCAGGGTCTTGTCCTTGTCGTGGGTCAGGCGGTCGAGGAAGTTCTTCTTGTTGCCCGCCTTCAGCGGCTCGACCGCCGGCTTCAGGTTGTTGGCGGTCAGCAGCTTGTAGGCCTCGGCGTACCAGGGGTCGCCTGGGAAGTTGTAGCCCAGCACCGCGCCGTTGCGCTTGGCCTCGTCCAGCAGGCCCAAAGTCAGGTAGCTCTCGACCAGGCGGTAGAGGGCTTCGGGCGTGTGCGAAGTGGTCTGGTGGCGGTCGACCACGGTGCGGAACCGGCCGATGGCGGCCAGGGTCTGACCGTTCTTCAGATAGTAGCGGCCGATGGTCATTTCCTTGCCGGCCAGCTGGTCGCTGACCATGTCGATCTTCAGGCGGGCGTCCTGGGCGTATTCCGAGTTAGGATAGCGCTGGACGACGTCGCGCAGGGCCGCCATGGCCTGCTCGGTGGCGGCCTGGTCGCGGTTGACGTCGACGATCTGCTCGAAATAGCAGACGGCCTTCAGATAGTAGGCGTAGGAGGCCGACGGGTTGCCCGGATACAGGCCGATGAAGCGGTCGGCGTCCGAGATCGCCTCGTTGTACTGGTTGCCCATGTAGTGGGCGTAGCCGGTCATCAGGATCGAGCGGCGCGACCATTCCGAATAGGGGTGCTGGCGCTCGACCTCGCGGAAATAGTCGACGGCCTCGTTCCAGCTGCCGCGGTCCAGGCGGTTGGCGCCGGTCGAATAGAGCAGCTCCACCGGGCGCTCTTCGTAGGCCAGGGTCGGCTTCTTGCGCTTGCCGGCGCAGGCGGAGACCGACAGGGCGACCAGCACGGCGGTCGCGACCATGGCCACCTTGCGTCCCGAGAAATTACGAAGCACGGACTTTATCACCCTCGAAGCAAACGTGCGCCCCTGCGCCGCCGTGCAAGGCTTCTACACCACGCCGATGCGGGCGCAAATGGAAGCCGAGCCGTGACGAGGATACGCCCCAAGACGCATCCCCCGGGGAATCCGCCCAAACGCTACAGACATCGGCTTTTTGACCAAATCAGGTCGAAGGTCGACGCCTTCGTATCAGATCGTCAGACGGCTTGCGCCAGTTCCACCGAATGGGCGCGCATCCGCCAGGCGGCGGGGTTGGCCATCAGGGCCCGGACGATGGCGTTGTTCAGGCCGTGTCCGGCCAGCACGCCCTCGAAGCGGCCGATGATCGGCGCGCCCAGCACATAGAGGTCGCCCACCGCGTCCAGCGCCTTGTGGCGCACGAACTCGTCGGGGCGGCGCAGGCCTTCGGGGTTCAGCACCCGGTCGCCGTCGATGACCACGGCGTTCTCCATCGTGCCGCCGCGGGCCAGGCCGATGGCGCGCAGGGCCTCGACGTCGCGGACGAAGCCGAAGGTGCGGCAGTCGGACAGCTCGGCGCGGAACGACTCTTCGTCCACGGCCAGGTCGACGCGCTGGCGGCCGATGGCCTTGCTGGCGAAGACGATCTCGAAGGCCACCTCGAAGCGGTCGCTCGGCGACAGGCTGGCGCGCTTGTCGCCCTCCTCGACCGTCACGGTCTCAAGGATTTCGATATAGCGGCGGGCGGCTTCCTGCTTGCGACGGCCGGCGCGGTCAAGGATCTGCACGAAGGGCTCGGACGAGCCGTCCATGATCGGCACTTCCGGACCGTCCAGCTCGACCACGCAGTTGTCGATGGCCAGGGCGGCCAGGGCGGCCATCAGGTGCTCGATGGTCGAGACGCGCACGTCGGCGGCGTTGTTGATGACGGTGCCCAGCTGGGTCTGGCAGACCGCGTCCGGCTTGACCGGCACGCGGTTGTCGCGGTCGTGGACGTCGGTGCGCACGAAGACGACGCCAGCGTCGGCCGGCGCGGGACGCACGGCGACGCGCACGTGCGAGCCGGTGTGCAGGCCCACGCCGGCGAAGATGACCGGTCCGGCGACCGTATGCTGAAAATATGCCGAAGCCGACACTTGAAACCCTTACCTTGACCAGCGGGGCGGTTCACCGACCGCCTTCTCGCCCCGCTTACCATCTAGGGCCAATGCTGCGTCGCGGCAAAGCAAGTCCTGTTTCCGATTGTTACCTCTCTAGCCGTTTGTTTTTGATGGCTTTTCTGGACGATTGAAGGTCATATTTTCGTCGCATTGCGAAGCTTGGAGCTGCGAAGGACGATCTTGCGCCGATCCCCTGGTCTCGCTGGCATGTCGTCGCTAGGCTTGCCCCTCTTTCCGGCGACAACGCCTCCTGGATGCCGTTTCGATGACCAAGACCTTGCGCATAGCCGCCTCCGCCCTCGCCCTGTCCATGGGGGCCCTGTCCGTCGCCGCCTTCGCCGCGGCGCCCGCCGCCTTTGCCGACGGCCGCGGCTTCACCGCCAAGGACATGGTGCAACTGGAGCGGATCAGCGATCCGCGGGTGTCGCCGGACGGCCGCTTCGTGGTCTACAGCGTACGGACGATGGACTACGCGGCGAACAAGGCCGCGATGTCGCTGTGGATCGCCGACCTGAAGGCGAAGATGGTGCCGCGCCGCCTGGCGATCTCGGACGGCGGCGCCAGCAGCCCCCGCTGGTCGCCGGACGGCAAGGGCCTGTACTTCATCTCGGGACGGACCGGCGGCCTGGACCAGGTCTACCGGACCGACGCGGCCGGCGAGACCGCCGTCCAGGTGACCAAGGCCCCATTCGATGTCGGCGCCTTCAGGATCGCGCCCGACGGCAGGACGATCGTCATCTCGCAAGCCGTGTTCCCCGACTGCGATACGCTGGACTGCACCAAGGACCGGCTGGCCGCCAAGGGCGCGCAAAAGACCACGGGCGTGGTCTACGACAAGCTGTTCATCCGCCACTGGGACACCTGGAACGACGGGACCCAGAACCACCTCTACGCCCTGAAGCTGGACCAGGCCGGCGTCGCCGCGGGCGCGCCGATCGCCCTGATGAACGGCTTCAACGGCGACACGCCGACCAAGCCGTTCGGCGGCGACGAGGACTTCACCATCACGCCGGACGGCAAGTTCGTGGTGTTCTCGGCCAAGCCGGCCGACCGCGAGGAATCCTGGAGCACCAATTACGACCTGTGGCGCGTTCCGCTGGACGGCTCGGCCAAGCCGGCGAACACCACCGAGGTCAACAAGGCCTGGGACGCCCAACCCAGCCTCTCGCCCGACGGCAAGGCCGAGGCCTACCTGGCCATGAAGCGCCCGGGCTTCGAGGCTGACCGCTTCGCGATCATGATCCGCGAGGGCGACAAGGTCCGCGAGCTGTCGCCCGCCTGGGACCGCTCGGCCCAGTCCATCGCCTGGAGCGCCGACGGCAAGACGATCTACACGACCGCCGAGGATGTGGGCCAGACCAAGCTGTTCGCCGTCGACGTGAAGACGGGCAAGGTCACGGCCCTGACCGGCGAAGGCCACGTCAGCGGCTTCAGCGTCGGCCCGCAATCGATCGTCTACGCCCAGGACAACCTGAAAGGCCCGGCCCAGCTCTACGCCCTGTCGACCGGCAAGAAGGCGGGCGCGCCCGTCAAACTGACCAACAATAACGCCGAGGCGCTCAAGGACGTCGTCATGGGCGAGCCCGAGCAGTTCAGCTTCCCCGGCTGGAACGGCGAGACCGTGCACGGCTACGTGGTCAAGCCGGCCAATTTCGATCCGGCCAAGAAGTATCCGGTCGCCTTCCTGATCCACGGCGGCCCGCAGGGGTCGTTCGGCAACCTCTTCCATTACCGCTGGAACGCCCAGACCTACGCCGGGGCCGGCTATGCGGTGGTGATGATCGATTTCCACGGCTCGACCGGCTACGGCCAGGCCTTCACCGACGCGATCAGCCAGCACTGGGGCGACCGCCCGCTGGAGGACCTGCAGAAGGGCTGGACCTTCGCGACCGGCAAGTACGGCTTCCTCGACAAGGACCGCGCCTGCGCCCTGGGCGGCTCGTACGGCGGCTTCATGATCAATTGGATCGCCAGCCAGTGGAAGGAACCGTGGAAGTGCCTGGTCAACCACGACGGCATCTTCGACAGCCGGTTCATGGGCTATTCGACCGAGGAACTGTGGTTCAGCGAGTGGGAGAACGGCGGCCCGCCCTACCAAGCCGGCACGACCTACTCCAAGTTCAATCCGGCCGATCACGTCGACCAGTGGAGCGTGCCGGAAATGGTGGTCCAGGGCGGCCAAGACTTCCGCGTGCCGATCGAGGAAGGCATCGGCACGTTCACCGCTCTGCAGCGCAAGGGAATCCCCAGCAAACTGCTATACTTCCCCAACGAGAACCACTGGGTGCTGAAGGCCCAGAACTCGGTGCAGTGGCACGACGAGGTCCAGAAATGGCTCGACCGCTGGACTAAGGGCGAGCCAACCCGGTAATACGCTTATAAATTGCAGCTGTTCGCCCCTTCCGTTAGTTTGGCCCCGGAAGGGGCGATCATGTTCCAGCTGTTCCGTGTGATCCTGAACCGCTTCACGCTTCACTCGCGGCTGGGCGGGCGCTACGCCGAGGCCCGGATCCTGGCGGCGGAACTGGACCTGGACCTGACCGAAATCGCCCTGCGCCATGGCAGCCAGGGCCACGCCGGGGGCGATCCGGCCGAGCAGAACAGCCAGGCCGAGCGCGAGGAGAAGTTCCGGCGCCTGACCGAGGGCTTCAACAGCCCCTACCCCAGCGAACAGATCGCCGCCGCCGTCGACCTGCGCAAATGGATGGTGCGCGACTACGGGCTGGAGCGGCTGAGATGGTTCGTGCCGCAGCTGCGCGAGCGCTACATCCACGCGGTCGGCCCCAAGGCCGCCAAGCTGGAGCCGATCGTCTTCGCTCCCGAGGACGCCAACCGCGCCGAGCTGGAGGCCGAGGCCCTGAGCCTGCTGGAGCGCCTGAAGCTGCTCTACACCCTGAGCAGCGAGCGCGAGGTGCTGACCGGCCGGATGCGGCGCTGGGCCCTGGGCCTGCTGTGCCTGCTGTTCGGGGCGCTGATGATCACCCGGGTGCTGCCTAACATCCTCCCGCCCGGCGCGCTTCGCGAGACGGTCACGGTGATCGCCAACTTCTCGCTGATCGCCTTCGTCGGCGCGGCCGGGGCCATGGTCTCGGTGCTGCGGCGGACCGAGTCGGCCATGGCCTCGGCCTCGTCCGACATCGACCCTGTGCGCCAGGTCAGCGCGCTGAGCCAGGGCCTGACCGCCGTGTTCATCGCCGCCTTCGTGGGCATGTCGGTGTCGTTCGTGCTGGTGGCCTTCTTCGCCAGCGGCCTGGTGCGAGAGGGGGCGATCGTCGGCCCGGCCGCGGCCAACCTGTTCCCGCAGATTGTGCCTTGCCGCTATGACTGCCCGATCACCCTGGTCAATCGCGGCCTTATGTTCCCCGCCGCCGTCGATGCGGCCAAGCTGATGGTCTGGGCCTTCATCGGCGGCTTTTCCGAACAGCTGGTGCCGGACGTGCTGGACCGGCTGACCAAGGCGGCGCGGCAGACGAAGAAGCCGTCGGAAGCGGCGTGAGGGCTGCCTTCACTCCAGGGCTGTCATCCCGGCCGTAGCGAAGCGGAGAGCCGGGACCCAGGTGGACCGCACCGCGTCCGCCCAGTCCTCTGGATCCCGGACAGCCTCTACGAGGCTTCCCGGATGACAACAATTTGGGGCGTCGGGAGGGCGTTGGCGAACCGAGGCGGCATGACGCCTTAAACCCGCCCCGTCGCCACCGCCCAGGTCAGCCGCAACCGCTTTTCCAGCTCGCCCAGTTCGCGCGCCCCCGTCTGGGCCATGGCCAGGGCCGCCGGCGCCGCGGCGGGGAACGCCGCCACCGGCAGGTCCTTCAGCGCCGCGTTCGCCTTGGTTCGCGCCTCCTCCACCCGCCAGCGGACGTGATCTTGCGTCCAATCGGCCGGTAGTCGCTGGACTCCCGCCCGCCTCAGCCGCCACAGCCCCGCCAGGCCATAGGCCCGAGCGGCGTCCTGCACGGCATGGGGATCGGCCTTGGGGTCCAGCCGCCAGGCGGCCAGCATCGTCACCGCCCCGGCAGTGGCGTCGACATAGGCCAGGACCTGGGCCTCCGTCTCGAACGGCGCGGCGTCCAGGTCGGCCATCCGGGCCTCGGCCATCTCGGCCAGGGCGCTCAGGGGATAACCGGCGACGGCCACGGCCTCGACGGCGGGGTGCCGGCGCGGCGGCTGGCCGGTGGCGATCTCGTCCATGGCCTCCCGCCACCAGGTCAGGCGGATCTCGCCCATCAGCGCGTTGCTGACCCCGCCGGCCACCCGGGCCAACTCGTAGTTGAAGGCGTACAGCGCGATGACATCGGCCCGGGCCTTGGGATCGGCGATGAACCGGCTGGCCAGCCAGCGGTCGGGATCGACGCGGCGCACCAGGGCGTCAAGATCGGTGTCCGGGCCGTCGTTGCGATGGGCGATGTCCAGCGTGGTCATGAGCGCGGCTTATGCGCCGCATCGTCCAAAAGAAAAAGGCCCACGGAACCCGTGGGCCTTTTCCGATGTCGCCAATCAACCGATCAGTTGAACAGCGTCTGGTACATCGTCATGCAGGCCAGCATCGGGATGCTGAGCAGCGTGTTGATGCGCGAGAACAGCATGGCCATCTTGGCCGCCTTGGCCTTGGTGTCGGCGTCCGCCTCGACGATGCCCAGGGCCCGCTTTTGGTTCGGCCAGATCACGCCCCAGACGTTAATGAACATGATCGTCGCCAGCCACATGCCCAGGCCGATGAAGGTGAAGCCCATGTCGACGCCGCGCTCGTAGCCGCCCCACAGACCGAAGGTCGCCGCCTCGGCCAGGTAGCCGCGGCTGAAGGCCAGGACCACGCCCATCACCCAGGTCGCCAGCGCCGCCCAGCGGAACCAGAACAGCGCTTCGGGGGCGATGTACTTGGATACGGCCGGCTTCAGCTCAGCCGGGATCTGCGGCATGACGCGGATCTGCACGAAGTTGAAATAGTACAGCAGCCCGATCCACAGGATGCCGAAGAACACGTGCAGCAGGCGGAACACCGCCTGGAAATAGGCGTCGTCGAAGCCGTGCGGGCTGTGCCCGAAGCCGAACGCGATCACCAACGCCAGCAGGACGCTGACGATGATGGTGTTGCGGAAATTCGAAAGTAGTCCGGTCATGTCCAGGCCCCCTAACGCCCCTTGCTTGGGGTCAGGTATAGGGCGCCCGGCGGAGTCGGGGAATAGACGCCATTCCCGGGGCCAGGGCCGGCCTCAGACCGCGATCAGCGCCGCCGCCAGCCGCCGGCCCTCGCTGGCCAGGACGTTGTAGGTGCGGGCCGCGGCCTCGGTGCTCATGAACTCAAGCCCCACGCCGGCCGCCTTCAGCGCGTCGCGCACCGGGCGCGGCGGCAGGGCGTTGACCAGGCCCACGCCCAGCAGCACGAACTCGACCGCCCCGCCCGCCGCGAAGACCTCGGCGAAGTCCTCTGGCGTCAGGGCGGCCAGGTTGGCGACGCCCCAGGGCCGCGGCTGATCGTCGATGATCAGCAGCGAGCCCGGACGCCAGTCGCCGGAGACGCGGAAACCGCCGCCGCCCCAGGCGTCGATCGATGGCGGCTGGCGCAGCATCAGGGCCGGGTGCCGGCGCCGAGCTTGATCGGCGCGGCTTCCTCGTCGCCCCGCTTGACGCCCCAGACGAGGATCAGCGGCAGGGCGATGTAGATCGACGAATAGGTGCCGATGATGATGCCGAAGGTCATGGTGAAGACCAGCGGGAACAGCACCGGGCCGCCGAAGAACATCGTGCCGCCCAAGGCCAGCAGAGCCGTGGTGCCGGTGATGATCGTCCGCGACAGACGCTCGTTTTCCGACAGGTCGATGATGTCGCGCAGCGGCGTGGTCTTGTACTTGCGCAGGTTTTCCTTGAGCCGGTCGAAGGTGATGACCTTTTCGTTCATCGAATAGCCGATGACGGTCAGCAGGGCGGCGATCGAGGTCATCGAGAACTCGATGTGCAGAACCGACAACAGGCCCAGGGTCAGGACGATGTCGTGGAACACGGCTACGACCGCGCCGGTGCCGTAGGACAGGCCGAACCGGAACCAGATGTAGCCCAGCATCAGGGCCAGCGCGATGCCCAGGGCCATGAAGCCCTTGCCCAGCAGTTCGCCCGAGACCTTGGCCCCGATCGCCGAGTGAGACGGGATGGTCATGGTCGGGAAGCGCTGCTTCAGCTTGGCCTCCAGGTCGACGGCGGCCTGGTTCGGGTTCTGGTTCGCCTCGGGCAGGAAGCGGATCATGGCGCTGTTGGGCGAGCCGAACGGCTGCACCTGGGCGTCATGGGCGCCGAACCCGGCCAGGGCCGTGCGCAGTTCGCCGGTGGGAATCGGGGTGGGCATGCGCGCCTCCAGCGCCACGCCGCCCTTGAAGTCGATGCCTAGGTTCAGGCCTTGGGTGAAGAACGACACGCCCGAGCCGACGATCAGCAGGACGGAGAAGATCGCGGCGACGGGCGCCCACTTCACGAAGCGGAAGTGGGTCGAACGCGGGATCAGGCGAATAAGGGGCCAAGCCATGGTGATCCTCAGGCGATCGGCAGCTTCTTCGGCTTGGTGACCTTGAACCACCAACCGATGAGCACTTGGGTAATGAGAATAGCGGTGAACAACGAGGTGAACACGCCGATGAGAAGCGTCCAGGCGAAGCCTTTGACCGGTCCGGCGCCCATGGAGAACATGATCAAGGCCGAGATCACGCTGGTGATGTTGGCGTCCATGATCGACACCAACGCTCGCCGGTAGCCGGTGTCGGCGGCCGACATCGGCGACCTCCCGGCCGCGGCCTCGTCGCGCATCCGCTCGTAGATCAGCACGTTGGCGTCGACCGCGACGGCCAGGGTCAGGATCAGGCCGGCGATGCCGGGGAAGGTCAGGGTCGCCTGGCTCATCGACATGATGCCGATGATCAGCAGCACGTTGACGAACAGGGCGACGGCGGCGAACGTCCCGAACAGGCCGTAGGCCAGGATGATGAACACGAACATCGCGGCCGCGCCGATGGCCAGGGAGATGGCCCCGGCCCGGACGGCGTCGGCGCCCAGTTCGGCCCCGACGGTGCGCTGCTCTTCCAGGTTCAGTTTGGCGGGCAAGGCGCCCGAGCGCAGCAGCAGGGCCAGTTCGGCGGCGCTTTCCGGCGTGAAGTTGCCGGTGATGATGCCCGAACCGCCCGGCAGGGCCTGGTTGATGCGGGGATCGGAGATATACTTGCCGTCCAACACGATGGCGAAGCGCTTGCCGACATTGCGGGCGGTGGCGTCGCCGAACTTGCGCGCGCCCGAGCCGCCGAAGCGGAAGCCGACCGCGGCGGAGCCGTTCTGGTCAAAGGTCTGGTTGGCTTCAACCAGGTCCTCGCCGGTCACCAGGGCCCGCTTGGCGACCGGGATCGGCGGGGCGCCAGGCTGGGCGCCCGGGATCACCACGACGCCGGGCGGGATGCGGCCGGCGACCATGTCTTCCTGCGAGACCGTCTCGTCGACCATCTGGAAGGTCAGCTTGGCGGTCTGGCCGATCACCGCCTGCAGCTTGGTCGGGTCGCTCTCGCCGGCCGCCTGGATGACGATCCGGTTGAAGCCCTGCTTGGTGATGCTCGGTTCCTTGGTGCCCAGGGCGTCGACCCGGCGACGGATGGTCTCGATCGACTGGTCCACCGCCTTGACGGCGTCGGCCTTGGCGGCCTCCGGCACGAAGCTCAGCTCCAGCCGGCCGTCGCCCCTGTTGCTGATGCTGGTGTCGCGACCGCCGATGGCGCCGGCCAAGGGGCCGCCGATCGAGCGGCGCAGCAGGCTGACCGCCTGGTCCACCTTGGCCGGATCGGTGATGCGGACCCGCACGATGCCGCCCGCCTCGCCCAGCTCGCCGAACTCGATCTGGTCGTTGCGCAGCGTTGTGCGCACGTCCTCGACCATGTTGGTCAGGCGTTCGGCGCGCAGCGCGTCGGTGTCGACCTCGTAGAGCAGGTACGACCCGCCCTGCAGGTCGAGGCCCAGATTCAGCTTCTGGTGGGGAACCCAGCCGGGAAGCGCGTCGAGCGTCTTCTGCGGCAGCAGGTTCGGCAGGGAGAAGACGATGCCGAAGATCACCGACAGTATGACGGCGGTGACTTTCCAGCGGGAGAGGGTCAGCATGGATTACAGGCTCTGGACGACGCCTTTCGGCGCCTCGTTACGGCGCGAAGGGTGATCAGCTCTTGGGATCGTTGGCCGGGGCGGGTTCGCCCTTGGCGCGGATCTCGGCGATCATGCTCTTGACCACCTTCACGGTCACGCCCTGGGCGATCTCGACGCCGACCTCGGTCTCCTCGACCCGGACGACCTTGCCCAGCATGCCGTTCGACAGCACGACGTTGTCGCCGCGCTTGACGGCGGCGATGGCGGCGGCGTGCCGCTTGGCGTTCTGCTGCTGCGGGCGGATCAGCATGAAGTAGAACAGCACGACCATCAGGAGGATGGGGGCGATAGCGCCCAGCTGTTGCATCAGAGCGGAATTCATAACGACTCCAGAAATTGCGGTGGACGGACCCTTCAGATAGGGCCGCGCCAAGTCGGCGGAAGCTATGCGTTCACCTGCCCTTTTGCAATGACGGCAAGCTGGGGTTACGGAGCAACACATGACCGACGCCGCCCTCCCCCTGCTCGCCCGCATCGCCGACGCCTTGGAGCGCCTATCCCCGGCCGCCCCGGCCGCCCCCAACTTCGAAGACGGCCGGCTCTTCCGGCACGACCCTAAAAGCGGTGGCTTCCTCCCGGCCCCCGACTATCCGATGGCCCTGGACCTGTTGATCGGCGTCGAGCGGCAGAAAGACCGGTTCGTCGAGAATCTCCGCCGCTTCGCCGTTGGCCTGCCCTGCAACCACGTGCTGCTGTGGGGCGTGCGCGGCACGGGCAAGAGCTCGCTGACCAAGTCGGCCTTCATGGTGCTGGCGGCGGAATATCCGGCCCTCAAGCTAGTCGAGGTCGACCGCGACGAGGTCACCGCCCTGCCCCCGCTGTTCGACCAGTTGCGCTCGCGCTCGGAACGCTTCGTGGTGCTGTGTGACGACCTGTCGTTCGAGGACGGGGCGGCGGCGGCCAAGGCGCTGAAGTCGGCCCTGGAGGGCGGCGTGGCCGGCCCGCCCGAGAACGTGCTGTTCGTCGCCACCTCTAACCGCCGCCACCTGATGCCGCGCGACCATGTCGAGACTCAGGGCGCCATCGCCGCCGCCGAGAACGCCGAGGAGGAGATGAGCGTCTCCGACCGCTTCGGCCTGTGGATTGGCTTCCCGCCCATGGACCAGCCCACCTATCTGGCGGCGATCCACGGCTACGCCGAGCGCTTCGGGCTGGAGGTCGAAAACCTGGAACGCCGGGCCCTGCAGTGGTCGCAGCTGCGCGGCGCCCGCTCGGGCCGGGTGGCCTGGCAGTTCATCCGTGACCTAGCCGGGGAGCTGGGTGTAAACCTGCCGGCGTAAAACCTTCCGGAGGCCCGCATGGGCAAGCCCTGGTTTCGCGTGAAGCGCTATGGATTCGGCGCCGGACTGCCGTGCAGCTGGGAAGGCTGGGCGCTGCTGGCCGGCTTCCTGGTCGTCATCGTCGCCAGCGGCGTGGCCTTCGCCGGTCGCGACCCGATGCTGCATCTGGGGATCGTACTGGCCTCGACGGCGGTCGTGGGCGTTGTTAGCTGGCGCAAGAGCGACGGCCCGTGGAAGTGGCGCTGGGGCCAGGACTAGCTGACGGCTCTTCCCTCCCCTTTTTGGGGAGGCGGGACCAGCGAAGCTGGTGGGTGGGGCCACCGCCGCAAGGACGCCCTGCACCGAGCCCCACCCGCCCCTGGCTCCGCCAGGGCCACCCTCCCCATAAAGGGGAGGGAAAGCTTCTTCTCTTACCGCGGCAGCACCAAACCCGGATCCACCGGACGCGCCTTGTCCTTCGGGGTCGGAGCATAGCGGACCTCGAAGTGCAGCTGCGGCTCGGTGACGCCGCCGGTCTGGCCGACCGCACCCAGGGTGGCGCCCTGGGCGACCTGCTGGCGCATCTTGACCTCGGTGGTCGACAGGTGGGCGTAGGCCGTTACCCAGCCGTCGGCGTGCTTGACCAGCACCAGGTTGCCGAAGCCGGGCACCTGGTTGCCGGCATAGACCACCTCGCCCGCCGCGGCGGCGCGGACCGGCGTGCCGGCGGGCGCGCGGATGTTGACGCCGTCGTTGCGCTGGCCGACGCCCTTGGCGCCGAAGTCGGAGATCGTCTCGCCCTGCAGCGGCCACACGAAGCGGCCGCGGCCGGCGGCGGTGATCTCGGCCTCGGTCGGCGGCGGGCTGGAGCCGATGATCTGGCCGGCGGACGGCGGCGGCGTCACCGGCTGGGCCGAGACCGGACCGGTGGGCGTGCGCGGATAGCTCGTGCTGGGCGACGGCGTGTAGGGACGCGGCGACGACGGCAGCGAGGCCGGCGGCGACGTCGGGGTCGGCGCCTGGGCCGGCGGGGTGTAGCTGGGCGTCGGCGTGGTCGGACGCGGGGTCGCGGGGCGCGGCGCGGCCGGGGCGGTCGTCACCGTCGTCTTCAGCGGACCCTTGTCCTTGTAGCCGGACGGCAGGCGCAGCTTCTGGCCCTTCTTGATCGCGGCCGAGGTGCGGATGTCGTTCTCTTCGGCCAGGGCGGCCGGCTTGACGTTGAAGCGCTTGGCGACGTTGGCCAGGGTGTCGCCGGTCTGGACCACATAGGCCTTGGCCGTGGTCGCCGGGCCCTTCAGCTTCTGGCCCGGCTTGATGCGGTACGGCGCTTCGAGGTCGTTGTCCTTGGCCAGGTCGGCGCGGGTGGTGTCCAGGCCGCGGGCGATCGCGTCGATCGCGTCGCCCGACTTGACGGTGTAGGTGCGGCGCGGGCCGGCGACTTCGACCACCGGGCCGGTGACGCTGACCGTCGTGGTGGTGACCGGGCGGGCGGCGGGAGCCTCGTCTTCCTCGACGTCGCGCGACGGGGCCGGAGCCGACGTCCGGCCGATCGGCGGCAGGCCGCTGGACGACGGAACGCTGGCCTGGGGCGGAGTGGCCGCCGGTCCCTGGGCGACCGGCTGCATCACGGTGGTCCGGCTGGGACCCTTGTCCCGGTAGCCGTCCGGCAGGCGCAGCTTCTGGCCCTTGCGGATCGGCGAGCCGGCGCTCAGATCGTTCTCTTCGGCCAGGGCGGCGGCCGAGACCGAGAAGCGCTTGGCGATGGCGAACATCGTGTCGCCGGTCTGGACGACATACGCCTTGGCGTCCTTGGTCTCGGGCCCCTGCAGCACCAGGCCGGGATGGATCCGGTACGGTGCCTTCAGGTCGTTGTCCTTGGCCAGTTGGGCGCGGGTGGTGCCCAGGGTGCGGGCGATGGCGTCGATATTGTCGCCCGACTTGACCTTGTAGCTCTTGGGCGGGCCGGCGATTGTCACCACGGGACCGCCGACGGTGGTGACCACCACCGGGCGCGCGGCCGGAGTCGGGGCTGGTGCCGGCCGCGTTTCGGCGACCGGAGGGGGCGGCGGCGGCTGGGTGGTCGTCGCCGGGGCCAGGGGCTGGCTGGAGACGCCCACATTGCCGGCGGGCGCGGAGAAGCTGGGCTGCGGCTCGTCGGGCGGGGTCGAGGGGCCCTCGGGCTGCTGGTTGGCCGGCGGCGCCTGGACGATCGGGAAGTTCGGCGTCGGGGTCTGCGTGCGGGTGGGATATTGCGCGCCGCCCGTGCTCTCGCAGGCCGCGAGGGTTCCAGCCGTCAGGGCGATCACCGCCGCGCGCGTCCACAACTGCCTCATAGCCTCTCCTTTGCCTCGCGAGGCTCCAGTCGCCGCCGCAAGGGTAAACCAACCATTAAACATCTCGCGCCGTCCCGAGAACCCCGTGCAACAACCCACAGGAGAAACCCGGCGACGCCGGCCCGCTATTCGCGGGCGACGCCGTCCAGGATCGGGACGAAACGCACGTCGCACAGGACTTCGACTGTGAAGCCCCCCTTTCCGTCGCCGGCGTAGCGGCGAAGGCTCTGCACCGGCCCCTTGCCCACCGGCGCGACGAGCACGCCCTGGGGCTTGAGCTGCGAAAGCAGAGTTTCCGGCTCATCCTGCGCCGCCGCCGTGACCAGAATGCGGTCAAACGGCGCCTGTTTGGGCCAGCCTTCCCATCCGTCGCCGAATTTGGTGATGACATTGGTCAGGCCCAGCACCGCGAAACGGGCCTCGGCCTCCTTCATCAGGGTCCGGTAGCGCTCGATCGTATAGACCAGCCGCGAGACGCGGCTGAGGACGGCGGTCTGGTAGCCCGAGCCGGTGCCGATCTCCAGCACCCGGCAGCGCGGCTCCAGGGTCAGGGCCTGGGTCATCAGCCCGACGATAAACGGCTGGCTGATCGTCTGGCCGCAGGCGATCGGCAGGGCCGAGTCCTCCCACGACCGCTCCTTGAACAGGTCCGGGGTGAACAGGTCGCGCGGGGTCTTCTCGATGGCGCCCAGCACGGCCGGGTCGGTGACGCCCTGGGCGCGCAGGGCCTTCAGCAGCGCCTGCAGCCGGGCCTCGGACGTGTCGGCCTTGGCCATCACGACACCGCCTCCAGCTTGGGGGGCGCGCCGCCCAGCACGCCTTTCATGGCCGCCACCGTCGGGTTGTGCGTCAGGTCGATGTGCAGCGGCGTGACCGAGATCTTGCCTTCGTAGACGGCCTTCAGGTCCGTGCCCTCCGCCGGCTTGGACGGCTTGAGGACGAAGCCGGTCCAGTAATAGTCGCGACCGCGCAGGTCGGTCCGCTTTTCCATGCTCCGCATGTGCGAGTCGCGGAAGCCCTGGCGGGTGACTTCCACCTCGGTGACCGCTTCCGGGGCAAGGGCCGGGAAGTTGACGTTGATGATCACGTCCTTGGGCCAGCCGATCTCCAGCAGGCGGCGGACAATGCCAGGTCCGAAGTGCTCGGCTGTTTCCCAATGGGCCACCACTTCGTCGTGGAAATAGGTCATGGCCTGGGACAGGGCGATCGACGGGATCCCCAGGGCCATGCCCTCGATGGCTCCGGCCACCGTGCCCGACAGGGTGACGTCCTCGGCCAGGTTCTGGCCGCGGTTGACACCCGACAACACCAGGTCCGGGGCCGGGCCGTCGATCAGCTGTTGGACGGCGATGGCCACGCAGTCGGTCGGCGTGCCCTCGACGGCGAAGCGGCGCGGGTCGACGCGGCGCACGCGGATCGGGTCCGTGAGGGTCAGGGCCCGGCCAGCCCCCGACTGCTCGTATTCCGGGGCAACAATCCAGATGTCGTCCGACAGGGCGCGGGCGATGCGCTCCAGGCTCTGCAAGCCCTCGGCATGGATGCCGTCGTCGTTGGTGAGGAGGATGCGCATTTACTTCTCCTCACCCGTGAAACGGGGGAGGTGGCGCGATGCGAATACGCATCGCGACGGAGGGGGCGTCAGGCCGTCACGGTGCAGCGGGGACGCCCCCTCCACCGCTACGCGGTCCCCCTCCCCCGTTTCACGGGTGAGGAGAAGAGGCGCCCAGCCGTTCACTGATCCCCCCCGATATGCGTCACGCCGCCCATATACGGCGCCAGCACCTCCGGCACCGTGATCCGCCCGGTCTCGTCCTGGTAGTTTTCCAGCACGGCCACCAGGGTGCGGCCGACGGCCAGGCCCGAGCCGTTCAGGGTGTGGACGTAGTGCGTGCCCTTCTCGCCGGCCTTCTTGAAGCGGGCGTCCATGCGGCGGGCCTGGAAGTCGCCGCAGTTCGAGCACGAGCTGATCTCGCGATAGGTGTTCTGCGACGGCAGCCAGACTTCGAGGTCGTAGGTCTTCCTGGCGCCGAAACCCATGTCGCCGGTGCACAGCAGCACGGTGCGGAACGGCAGCTCCAGGGCCTTCAGCACGGCCTCGGCGCACTGGACCATGCGCTCGTGCTCGGCCTCGGACTGGTCGGGGGTAGTGATCGAGACCAGCTCGACCTTGTAGAACTGGTGCTGGCGGATCATGCCGCGGGTGTCGCGGCCGCTGGCCCCGGCCTCCGAGCGGAACGACGGCGTCAGGGCGGTCATCCGCAGCGGCAGTTCGGCCTCGTCGGTGATCTGCTCGCGCACGATGTTGGTCAGGGAGACTTCGGCGGTGGGGATGAGCCAGTGATCGACCGTGGTCTTGAACAGGTCCTCGGCGAACTTGGGCAACTGCCCCGTCCCATACAACGCCTCGTCCTTGACCAGCAGCGGCGGGCTGATCTCGATGTAGCCGTTCCGCACCGTCTGCAGGTCCAGCATGAACTGGCCCAGGGCCCGCTCCAGCCGCGCGATCTGGCTCTTGAGCACCACAAAGCGCGCGCCGCTCATGCGGGCGGCAGCTTCGAAGTCCATGCCGCCCAGGGCTGCGCCTAGGTCGACGTGGTCTTTGGGATTGTTCAGGCGGCCGGCCGGCAGCTTGGACGGGTCGCCCCAGCGGCGGACCTCGACGTTTCCGGTCTCGTCCTCGCCCTGCGGCACTTCCGGCGCGGGGATGTTGGGCAGGCTGGCCAGCAGGTCCTTCAGTTGTCCGCCGACCTCGGTCTCGGTCTGGGCGGCCGAGGCCATGACGCCCTTCAGGCGTTCGACCTCGGCCATCAGGCGGGCGGCTTCCGCCTCGTCCTTCTTGGCCTTGGCCATGCCGATCAGCTTGGAGCTCTCGTTGCGCTTGGCCTGAGCCTCCTGCAGGGCGGTCTGGGCCGCGCGCAGGGCCGCGTCCAGCTTGACCGCCTCGGCGGCAGCGCCCGCGCGGCCCTTGGCCGACCAGACGGCTTCGAAGGCTTGCTGATTGTCGCGGATGGCCTTGATGTCGTGCATCGGAACGCTCGGGAGAGAAGTCGTTAAGAACGGACCTCTCTAAGGCGCGTCGGCGGGGGCGCCAACACTCTTCCCTCTCCCCTTGCGGGAGAGGGTGGCGGGCGGCGGCCCGCCGGGTGAGGGGTCGCACCGCGTTTGGGGTTACGGGGTCAGGCGTTCCCCGCCGCGCACCCCCTCATCCGACCTCGCTCCGCGAGGCCACCTTCTCCCGCAAGGGGAGAAGGAAATCAGACCGCCACCACGTCCTTGGACTGCTCGGCCTCGTCCTTGGCCTTGCGGCGCTCGATCAGCCACACGCACCAGATCGAGATCTCGTAGAGCAGGCACATCGGGATCGCCAGGGTCATCTGGCTGATCGGGTCGGGCGGGGTCAGGATGGCGGCGGCGATGAACACCCCGACGATGGCGTAGCGGCGACCGTCGCGCAGCAGCTTGCTGGAAACGATGCCCGCCATGCCCAGCAGCGACACCACCACCGGCAGCTGGAAGCACAGGCCGAAGGCCAGCAGCAGGGTCGTCACCAGGGTCAGGTAGTCGCTGACCTTGGGCAGCAGCTGGATCGAGATGCCGGCGGTGCTGATCTGCTGGCTCAGCGAGAACCACAGCACAAACGGCAGCATGACGTAATAGACCAGGGCAGCGCCCAGGATGAACATCACCGGCGAGGCGATCAGGAACGGCAGGAAGGCGTGGCGCTCGTTCTTGTAGAGGCCTGGCGCGACGAAGCGGTACAGCTGCCAGGCCAGCACCGGGAAGGTCAGGACCACGGCCCCGAACCCGGCCAGCTTCAGCTTGGTGAAGAAGAACTCAAGGGCGGCGGTGTAGACCAGGCCCAGGACGTGGGTGTCGGTGGTCGGGATGTCCTTCAGGCCCAGCAGGGCCAGCAGCAGGTCGAACGGGCCGTGCTTGCCGCCCGAAGCGTGCTGAGCCGCCAGCAGCTTCTGGGCCACGGTGAACGGGTTGACCAGGAACAGGAAGATCTGGTCGGCGAAGGCGAAGCAGACGCCGAAGCCGACGAACAGGGCGACCACGCAGATGATCAGCCGCATGCGCAGCTCGATCAGGTGGTCCATCAGCGGGGCGCGCGAGGCTTCGATCTCGTCTTCCGGATCGTGTCCGATGGCGTTGGTCACGAGGCGATGTCCGAATTGGTCGAGGCTTTGGCGACGCGCTTGCGGGCCGGCTTGGTCGGGACCGACAGGTCGGTTTTGGAGGCCTTGGCCGCCTTCGGCTTGGAGACGATCTCGGCCGTCTTGGCGGCGGGGACGGCCTTGGGCTTGGCCGGGGCCTTGCGCTTGGGCTTGGAGACGATCTCGACGCTTGGCGCAGGGGCTTCCAGGGCGGCGGGCGGCTGGTAGGCCTCATGCGGCGAGACCTTGACCGCGCCGCTGTTGAGGCTGGCGTCGATGTCGGCGAACACCTGATCGACGTGGCTGGCGTCGCCGGCCTGGGCCGCGGCGTCGCGCATCGGAGCAGTGTACTGCCCTTCGCGCATGGCCTGGACCTCGCGACGCAGTTCGTCCAGCTCCGATTGGCGGGCCATCTCGTCGAAGCTGGCGCGGAATTCGTTGGCCATGCCGCGGATCTTGGCGACGAACTGACCGAGCTTGCGCAACAGGACGGGCAGGTCCTTGGGTCCCACCACGATCAGGGCGACCGCGGCGATGACCAGGAGTTCCGTTCCGCCGATATCAGGGAGCATGGACGCGCCTTAGAGCGTTTTCGAGCGACGTGGACACCGGTTCGCGTGAAGAAAACGCGACGAACACAAAATGTACGAGCAGGCCAAGCCGTGCTCGCAAAGTGAAACGACGGCCGCCCGCCCTCCCTTCGCGGAAGAGCGGCGCGGCGAATCCCCTACGACTTGCGCAGGTCTTCCTTCTCAGCCTCGGTGCGCGGCAGGGCGCCCGTCGACTTGTTGGCCGAGACCTCGTCGGACGGATCGTCCTTCAGCCCGTCCTTAAAGGCTTTGATGCCCTTGGCCGCATCACCCATGATGCCGGACAGCTTGCCGCGCCCGCCAAACAGCAGGGCGACGACCGCGATCACGATCACCCAGTGAATCCAGCTCATACCACCCATGACGACGATGCTCCTTGCGACAGCGGCCCATTAGCCCCTGCGGCGTGTCGTTACAATATCTCTGACAATATAGGCGGTCGCGAGGCGGGGGGCAAAGCGGCGCCGGACGATAAGCAGGCGCCTGCGACAATGTGTAAAGCCCCTATCGCCCTTCCAGGTCTCCCAGGAAATCCTGAGCGAATTCCGGCGCCTCGTCGCCGTCCTCCAGCGGGTCCTCGTCCTCGCCGGCCCGCAGGCCCATCGGATCGGGCACGGTGAAGCCCGGCGGCAGGTCCAGGGCCAGCAGGCCCGCGGCGCGCATCTCGGCGATTCCCGGCAGGTCGCCGAGAGTCGCCAGGCCGTAGTGCTCGAGGAAGGCGTCGGTGGTGCCGAAGGTCACCGGGCGGCCGGGCGTGCGGCGGCGGCCGCGCATCCTGACCAGCCCCAGCTCCAGCAGCACGTCCAGCGTGCCCCGGCTGGCCTGCACGCCGCGCACCGCCTCGATCTCGGCCCGGGTGACGGGCTGGTGGTAGGCGATGATCGCCAGGGTCTCCTGGGCGGCCTTGGACAGGCGGCGCGGCTCCTCGCGCTCCTCGGTCATCAGGAAGGCCAGGTCGGTCGCGGTCTGGAACCGCCAGCGGCCGGCCACCTGGGCCAGCTCGATGCCCTGGCCGGCGTAGCGCGCGTGCAGATCCGCCAACCCCGCGCCGACATCCGCCCCCTCGGGCAGGCGCTTGGCCAGGTCCTCGACGCTCAGCGGCTCGGCGGCGGCGAACAGCAGGGCCTCGATGCAGCGTTGGGTGAAGAGCGGATCGAGGGTCATGGGACGCGACACATCACAAACGGCGTCATCCCGGACAAGGCCCGAGGGGCCGCAGATCCGGGATCGCTGGAAGCGCCTGCGTTCACGCGTCGGTCCCGGATCTTCGCGCTACGCGCTCGTCCGGGATGACAACCCTCGTTTGACGCGGGCATCAAATGATCGGCTCCAGCGGCTCGGCCCGCGTGCGCAGGTAGATGTCCGAGAAATGCTCCATCTGCCGCGCCTCCAGGATCCCCTCCTTCACCAGCTCCAGGCTGGCCGACAGGGTCGAGGCCAGGTAGCTGGCCGGGCTGGGGCCGTCGGGGTCCTCTTCCCAGCGCTCGACCGGCGCGACGCCCGACAGGGTAGTCCAGTCCTTCATCTCCGGCAGCAGGTCGCGCAGGCGGTCGCGGGCGTCCTCCAGCGGATAGGCCTGGGGCGGGCGCGGGGCGTAGTGGCGGCCATGCTCGCGCTTGCGCTGGGTGATGTAGGCGGTCATCAGGGCGTAGAGGTCGCCCTCGAAGCGGGTCGACGAGACGATCTTCACCGCTTCCGGATCGCCGCGCATGAACACGTCGCGCTTGAGGATCGGGCGCTCCTTCAGGGCCTCGACGGCCTTGCGCATCACGTCCAGCTTGGCCAGGCGGAAAGCCAGCTGGGCGGCCATCTCCTCGGCCGGCGGCTCCTCCGCCTTGGGGCGCTCGGGCTTGGGCAGCAGCAGGCGCGACTTCAGATAGGCCAGCCAGGCGGCCATCACCAGATAGTCGGCGGCCAGCGAGAAGCGCACGCGGCGCGCCTGCTGCACGAAGGCCAGGTACTGCTCGGCCAGCCTGGTGATCGACAGCTGCAGCAGGTCGACCTTCTGGCTGCGCGCCAGGGCCAGCAGCACGTGCAGCGGGCCTTCGTAGCCGTCGATGTCGATGACCAGCGCCGCGCCGTCCTCGGCCGCCGCATGGGCGGCCTCGAAGTCGAGCGTGGGCTGGAAGCCCGTGCTCACGCAAAGCGTCCGTCGAAGGCCGCGTCGAAGCGGGCGCGGGCCTCGGCCACATCCAGCGGCTCGGGGACCTTCACAAGGCGCCCCATGACCGCCTGGACCCGGCGCCGGGCCTCGCGCGACAGCTTGCCGACGCCCGACATCACCGCCTTCATCTCGGCCATGTCGCCGTTGCAGTGCAGGACCACGTCGCAGCCGGCGGCCAGGCTGTCCTTGGCGCGCTGCCGGAAGTCGCCCGACAGCGCCTTCATCGACAGGTCGTCGCTCATCAGAAGGCCGTCGAAGCCGATGGACTCTCGAATGATCTTTTTGATCGCCTTCTTCGAGGTCGTCGCCGGACGGGACCGGTCGATGGCCGTGTAGACAACGTGGGCGGTCATCGCCATGGGCATGTCCGACAGCACCCGGAACGGGGCGAAGTCCCGGGCGTCCAGTTCGGCCAGCTTGGCCTTGACCACCGGCAGCTCCAGGTGGCTGTCGGCCATGGCGCGGCCGTGGCCGGGGATGTGCTTGATGATCGGCAGGACGCCGCCGGCCAGCAGGCCCTCGGCCGCCGCCCGGCCCAGGGTCGCCACCTGCTGCGGGGTGTCGCCATAGGCCCGGTCGCCGATGATCTCGTGGCCTTGCGGATCCGGCACGTCCAGCACCGGCACGCAGTCGACATTGACGCCCAGGTCGAGCAGGTCGTGGGCGATCAGGCGAGCGCCCAGGCGGGTGATCTCGCGGGCGACCAGCGGGTCGTTGGCGACCAGTTCGCCATAGGCGCGGCCGGGCGGATACCTTTTCCAGTGCGGGGCGCCCAGGCGGGCGACGCGGCCGCCCTCCTGGTCGATCAAGATCGGGGCGTCGGCACGCCCCACCGTCGCGCGCAACGCCGCCGTCAGGGCCCGGACCTGGTTCGGGTCGGCGATGTTGCGCTTGAACAGGATGAAGCCCCACGGCTTCACGTCCCGGAAGAACGCGGCCTCCTCCGCCGTCAGAGTGGTCCCGGCGCAGCCGAGGATGGCGGCGGAAATGCTGGCCATGCGCCCTCTTCCCCTACTTCACGAAGCAGGACTTGCCGGCGGCGCTCAGCGCGTCGCAGAAGGCCTTGGCCTCGGCGCGGCTGGCGAAGCCGGTCACGGCCGTGCGGTAGAGGGTCGTGCCGTTCTTGTCGATCGCCTCGACCCGCTTGCCCTTGCCCGCGGCCATGCCCGGCGCGATGCGGGCGGCGTCGGACCAGGCCTTGTCGGCCAGGGCGGTCGAGGACAGGGCGCCGATCTGCACGCTGGCCGGGCCGCCGGCGGAAGCGGTCGCGGCCGGCGCGGCGGCGGGCTTGGTCGCGACCGGCTTGGGCGCGGCCGGGGTCGCGGCGCGGGGCGAGACGGCGGCGGTGGCCAGGCCTTCGATGCTGGGCGCGGGCTTGATGGCGGCCTGGGCCGCAGGCTTGGCGGTCGGCGCGGCCGAAACCGGCGCGCTGGGACCGGTCGGCGCCGGCTTGGCCGGCTGCAGGGTGGCGGTCTGGACCGGGGCGGTCGGCGGCGGCGCGGCCGGCCGGGCCAGCGGCTCTTCCGGCTTGGCGGCGAAGGTCGGCGAGGCCTCGGGGGTCTCGCTCTTGTAGATCTGCAGGCCCGAGGCCGGATCGGCCGGCTGGGCGGCGTCGGCCGGCGGCGCGGCCTTCATCTGGGCGACCGGCTCGCCAACGGTGCGCGGCGGCTCGTTGGGGCCGCGCACGCCGCCGCGATAGATCAGCAGCACGGCGACCACCAGGGTGGCCAGGACCACCGCGCTGAGGATCAGGGTCATGGGCAGGGGCCGCGAGCCGCGAACAGGTTGACGCGCGTCGAATGAAAGCGGCGCATCGGTGGGCGGCGTATAGGCGCCGCGGTGGGGATCGGACATTCGCGTCGAGGCTCCAGACTTCATGCGCGCGGGATCGCTCACAGCGAATCGGACGCGCGCCGACATAGTTTATCGGAGCCCGGGCCTGCCCAGAACCGCTCGTGAACGTCGCCGTTCCGCTTTCGCGCGCTAGTTCCAGACGTCCAGCTGAAACAGCTTGCGATGTTCCTCGATGGCGAACCGGTCGGTCATGCCCGCGATGTAGTCGCACACGACGCGGGCGCGGCCGGCCTCGTCGCGATTCTGCGACCGGGCGAACCATTCCGACGGCAGGACGTCGGGCTCGGCCAAGAAGAGGTTGAACATCTCGGCGAGAATGCGGCGCGCCTGGCTTCGCGTGCGGTTGACGCGCCAGTGGCGGTACATCCGGGCGTGCAGGAACTGGCGCAGCCGGGCCAGGTCCTCGGCCATGTCCGGCGAGAAGGCGACCAGGGCGTGATCCAGGGCGCGGACGTCCTGGGCCGACTGCACGCCGGTGGCGGCCGCCCGTTGCAGGGTCTCGCCCATGACGTCGTCGACCATCGCGCCGATCATCCGCCGCACCGCTTCCAGCCGGGTCAGGCGCGGGTCCAGGTCCGGGCGCTCGCTACGCACGGCGGCCAGGATCGGGCCGATCAGCGGCACGTCCATCAGCTCATCCAGGGTGAACAGCCCCGCCTCGACCCCGTCGTCGATGTCGTGGTTGTTGTAGGCGATGTCGTCGGCCAGGGCCGCGACCTGGGCCTCGGCCGAAGCCCAGGTGTTCAGGCCCAGCTTGTATTCGCTGTCGTACTTGGAGATCGCCTTCCACGACGGTTTGCCCAGCTTCTCAGTCACCGGGCCGTTGTGCTTGATGATCCCCTCCAGGGTCTCCCAGGTCAGGTTCAGGCCGTTGAAGTCCGGATAGCGCCGCTCCAGCTCGGTGACGACGCGGAAGGTCTGGACATTGTGGTCGAAGCCGCCATACGCCTTCATGCACGACTGCAGCTCGTCCTCGCCGGCGTGACCGAACGGCGGGTGGCCGATGTCGTGGCCGAGGGCGATGGTCTCGGCCAGGTCGCTATCCAGCCCCAACGCGGTCGCCAGCGAGCGCGCCACTTGCGCCACTTCCAGCGAATGGGTCAGGCGGGTGCGGAAGTTGTCGCCCTCGTGGGCGACGAACACCTGGGTCTTTTCCTTCAGGCGGCGGAAGGCCGAGGTGTGGATGATGCGGTCGCGGTCGCGGGCGAAGGGGGTGCGCGTACGGCTCTCCTCTTCCTTGAAACGACGCCCCAGGGACCGGGCCGGATCCTCGGCGTAGGGGGCGCGCTGGACGTAGAAGGGAGACGACGACATGGAAGGCCTTTGCTGATCGCCCCTTTCCCTGAGGCGCGCAGGCCCTCATATAGGCGAAGTATGGATTTTCCACAGCCATGACCGACACCGCCGTAACGCTTTCTCCGAACGCCGCCCGCCGGCTCCACACGATCTCGGAGGCCGAGGGCCATCCGGTGATGCTGCGCGTCGCCGTCGACGGCGGCGGCTGCTCGGGCTTCCAGTACCGGTTCGACCTAGTCGACAGCGCGCAGCCCGACGACCTGAAGGTGGAACGCGACGGGGCCGCGGCCCTGGTCGACGTGATCTCCCTGGCCCTGCTGAAGGGTTCGGAGATCGACTTCGTCGACGAACTGGCCGGCGCCGAGTTCCGGGTGCGCAACCCCAACGCCAAGTCCAGCTGCGGCTGCGGCGTCAGCTTCTCGATCTAGGCGCCCGACCTCACCAAATCCAAAGCCGCGACTTGAGCGCGCCGCCCATGGGCCCTAGCCTCCCGCCGCCGACTGGAGCCCTCGATGCGCATCGCCACCTGGAACGTCAATTCCGTCAACGCCCGCCTGGATCGAGTCCTGGAGTGGTTCGAATCGGCCGCGCCCGACGTGGCCGTGCTGCAGGAGATCAAGTGCCTGGACGAGAAGTTCCCGACCGAGGCCTTCGAGCGCCTGGGCTACAACGTCGCCGTCCACGGCCAGAAGACCTACAACGGCGTGGCCATGCTCTCCAAGCACCCGCTGGAGGACGTGCGCAAGGGCCTGCCCGTCCTGCATGACGGCGAGGTCGACGAGCAGTCGCGCTACATCGAGGCGGTGATCGGCGCGCCGACGCCGTTCCGGATGGTCGGCATCTACCTGCCCAACGGCAATCCGATCGGCACCGAGAAGTTCGCCTACAAGCTGGCCTGGATGAAGCGCCTGCACGCCCATGCCCAGGGCCTGCTGGCCCTGGAGGAGCCGCTGGTCATCGCCGGCGACTACAACGTCATCCCCGAGGCGCAGGACGTGGCCAATCCCGAGGCCTGGCTGGGCGACGCCCTGTTCCAGCCCGAGAGCCGCGGCGCGTTCCGGGCCCTGAAGAACCTGGGGTTCACCGACGCCTACATGCAGGTCGACGGCGCGCCGGGCGGCTACACCTTCTGGGACTACCAGGCCGGCGCCTGGCCGCGGAACCTGGGCATCCGCATCGACCACCTGCTGCTGTCGCCCCAGGCGGCCGACCGGCTGGCCGGGGTGACGATCCACCGCGACGAACGCGACAAGGAAAAGCCCTCGGACCATGTGCCGGTGGTGGCCGAGCTCAACCTCTAAACCCCGTCTGTTCGAAATCAGGGACTCCCGCTAGCCTGATCCCTATGAGCGAACTTTGGCGTCTCTTGCTGCTCGTGACCTTGTCGGCCTCCGCGGTGACCTTCGTGGGCAGCGCCGCCATCTGGTTCATGGACGAGGAGCGCCGGATCCGCCGCGCCCTGCGCCACGTGCTCAAGGGCGCGCCGGAGACCGTGATCGTCGCCAAGGGGCGCGGCCGGGGCGCGGGCTTCAACTTCACCACCAACCAGGCCGCCGTGGCCTGGGACAGCGGCGCCTGGTGCCTGATCTACCGCATCGACGAGCTGATGGGCGCCGAGTTGTCGGTCGACGGCCAGGTGATCGGCCGGGTGTTCCGCGGCGAACAGCGCCGGGCCATCGACCAGATCGTCCAGCAGGCCGCCCAGGTGACCCTGAAGCTGATCTTCGACGATCCACGCCATCCCGATTTCGAGTTGGATGTCTGGCTGGAGGGCGACCAGCAGCGCCGCGAGAGCCGCTCGCCCGCCGACGCCATCCAGGAGGCCAACCGCTGGCTGCTGCGCGCCGACGCCATCGTCCGCCGCCCGCTGGCCCCTAAGGCCAGGCCCGCGCCGCCGCCCTCCCCCTCGGCCGAGCCGGCCATCCAGACGCGCCCGCCCGTCGCCGAGCCCGAGGTCGCCCGGGCGCCGAAGCCCTACACGCCCGCCCTGGAGACGGTCAGCGCCGCGCCGCAGGCCCGCCCGGCCGCCACCGCCCCGCTGTTCGACGAGATCGACACCACCGCCGATCCGCTGGACGCGCCTTGGGAGGCGGACGACGACCTCGACGACGATCCGCCGTCGATTCCCGAAAAACCCTACAAGCCGGTCTCCAAGGCGGCCCGCCCGCCCAAGGACGACCAGGACGAGCTGCCTTTCGACCTGGACGACTGATCGCGTTTGACTCCCCGCGCGTTTGACGGCCCAAATGCCTTGTCGGCTTGCCTGGCAAGCCTTGCGGAGTCCCCGATCGATGCGCCTGGTTCTCGCCGCCGCCCTCGCCGTCTGCTGCTCCGCGCCGGCCCTGGCCGCGCCCCGGCCGCTGGCCCTGACGCCCGCCGACACCGATCGCGACGGCGTGGTCAGCCCCCAAGAGGCCGCCGCCTGGCTGGACCGCGATCGCGGCGTGATCGTCCCGGTCCGACTGAGCGCCTCGGCCCGCGCCGCGGCGGCGGTGGAGCGGCGGCGCACGATGTTCGACCAGGGCCTGCTGCGCCCCAACGACTTCCGCGCCCCCGCGCCGGAGGATCGCCCGCCGGAAGACCTGTTCTACAAGGACTTCAAGAAGATCAAGAAGTAGGGCCCAAGGAAAAAGGGCCGGACAATCCGCCCGGCCCTCTCCTCGATCCCTGAGCCTCGCCGTCAGATGTCGGCGTACACGTGGGTCTCTTTCGCCGCGCCCGGATGGGTGGTCGCGCCGAGATAGGCCGGGCCCACCAGCTGGGCGAACTTCCAGATCGCGCCGCTGTTGTAGTCGTGGCCGCGCGGCTTCCAGGCGGCCTTGCGGCGCGCCAGTTCGTCGGCCTCGACCTCCAGGTCGATCGTGCCCTTGGTGGCGTCGATGCTGATGATGTCGCCGTCCTGGACCAGGGCGATCGGGCCGCCCACGGCGGCTTCCGGTCCCACGTGGCCAATGCACAGGCCGCGCGTGGCGCCCGAGAAGCGGCCGTCGGTGATCAGGGCGATGTTCTCCACGCCCTGGCCATAGATGGCGGCGGTGGTCGACAGCATCTCCCGCATGCCCGGCCCGCCCTTGGGGCCTTCATAGCGGATGACCAGGACGTCGCCTTCCTTGTAGTCGCGGTTCGACACGGCCTCGAAGCAGGCGGCCTCGCCGTCGAACACCCGAGCCGGGCCGCGGTGCACCTGGTGCTTGAGGCCAGCCACCTTGACGATGCCGCCCTCGGGGGCCAGCGAGCCCCACAGGCCCACCACGCCGCCGGTCGGCGACAGCGGGTTGGAGACCGGGCGGATCACGTCCTGGTCGTCGCGCCAGACCACGTCGGCCAGGTTTTCGGCCAGGGTCTTGCCGGTGACGGTCATGACATCCCCGTGCAGCAGGCCGGCGTCCAGCAGGGTGCGCAGCAGCATCGGCACGCCGCCAGCCTCGCCCATGTCCTTGGCCACGTAGCGGCCGCCGGGCTTCAGGTCGGCGATGTAGGGCGTGCGGGCGGCGATCTCGGCCACGTCCTTCAGGGTGAACTCGATGCCGCACTCGTGGGCCATGGCCGGCAGGTGCAGGGCGCCATTGGTCGAGCCCCCGGTGGCCGCCACGACCACCGCGGCGTTCTCGAACGCCTTGCGGGTGCAGATGTCGCGCGGACGGATGTTCTGCTCGATCAGCCGCATCACCGCCTCGCCCGAGGCGACGGCGTACTGGTCGCGGTCCAGGTACGGGGCCGGCAGAGCCGACGACAGCGGCAGGGCCAGGCCGATGGCTTCGGACACGCAGGCCATGGTGTTGGCCGTGAACTGGCCGCCGCAGGCGCCGTCCGACGGACAGGCGTGCTGCTCCAGCTCGCACAAGGTCTTGGCGTCCATGGTCCCGGCCGCATGGGCGCCGACGCCCTCGAACACATCCATGACGGTGATGTCGCGACCATGGAAACGGCCCGGCAAGATCGAGCCGCCGTACAGGAACACCGACGGCACGTTCAGGCGCAGCATGGCCATCATCATGCCCGGTAGGCTCTTGTCGCAGCCGGCGATGCCGACCAGGGCGTCATAGCCGTGGCCGCGCATGGTCAGCTCGACGGAATCGGCGATCACGTCGCGGCTGACCAGCGAGCTGCGCATGCCCTCGTGGCCCATGGCGATGCCGTCGGTGACGGTGATGGTGCAGAACTCGCGCGGCGTGCCGCCGGCCGCCTTGACCCCCTGCGAGGCGGCATGGGCCTGGCGCATCAGGGCGGTGTTGCATGGCGCCGCCTCGTTCCAGCACGAGGCCACGCCCACGAACGGCTGGGCGATCTCGCGGGTGCCAAGGCCCATGGCGTAGTAATACGAGCGGTGCGGCGCGCGGGCCGGCCCTTCGGTTACATGCCGGCTCGGGAGCTGCGACTTGTCCCAGGTGCCGTCGGGTTTCTTGGTCATGAGAGTACGCCTTCCAAATCGTGCGCCGTGGTTAGCTCAGCTGACGGCGCGACGGAAGGGTTGGACGCCGAGTTTTTGCCGGCTACAGGGCGCTCGGCGCGCGTTTCATTGCGAACGGTTCGCGAAAGCGCGGCCGCCGCGCACGATCGCACCCTTCCCCTCCGATCCCCGGACGGGCTGTACGATGGCGCACAAATGATGGTACCGGTCCCAGAAGCACCGCTCCAGTCACGAGAGCGGATCGTTGCAGGAAGGGACCCGTCGCCATGATCACCAAATCCACCAGGACCTTGCTCCAAAGCGCGCTCCTGGCCTCGGCCGTGGCGGGACTTCTGGCGGGATCCGCCTTCGCTCAGGCCAAGCCGGCCGTCCGCCATATCGCCATCGACGCCAAGGCCCCGACGACGCCGCGCGACCGCTTCTACGACCTGTCGGTGGGGTCGGACTATCCGGGCACCCTGCTGCGCGACGACAGCCTGGCCCAGATGAAGACCGCCCGCGACGAGCTTGGGTTCCGCTATGTCCGCTTCCACGCCATCTTCCATGACGTGCTGGGGACCTATCGCGTCGTCGACGGCAAGCCGGTCTACGACTGGACCAAGATCGACGAACTCTACGACCGCCTGCTGAAGATGGGCGTCAAGCCGTTCGTCGAACTGGGCTTCACGCCGGACGCGATGAAGACCTCCAACCAGACGATCTTCTACTGGAAAGGCAACACCTCGCATCCTGACCCCAAGCAGTGGGCGGCCCTGGTCGATGCTTTCGTGCGACACTGCCAGCAGCGCTACGGCGAGGCCGAGGTGCGGTCCTGGTACTTCGAGGTCTGGAACGAGCCGAACCTGGACGGCTTCTGGGAAAAGGCCGATCAGAAGGCCTATTTCGAGCTCTATGACAACACCGCCCGGACCATCAAGGCCATCGACCCGGCGCTGAAGGTCGGCGGCCCCGCGACGGCCGGCGCAGCCTGGACACCCGAGTTCATCAAGCACGCCGAGAGCTCCGGCGCGGCGATCGATTTCATCGCCACTCACACCTACGGCGTCGACGGCGGGTTCCTGGACGAGAAAGGTCAGCAGGACACCAAGCTGTCGCCCTCGCCGGACGCGATCGTCGGCGACGTCCGCCGGGTGCGCCAGGAGATCGAGGCCTCGTCCAAGCCGGGTCTGCCGCTTTATTTCACCGAATGGAGCACCAGCTACACGCCGCGCGACCTGGTGCACGACTCCTATGTCAGCGCGCCCTACATCCTGTCCAAGCTGAAGGCCACCGAGGGCCTGGCGCAAGGCATGAGCTACTGGACCTTCAGCGATCTGTTCGAGGAGCCCGGCCCGCCCACCAAGCCGTTCGAGGGCGGCTTTGGCCTGATGAACCCACAAGGGATCCGCAAGCCGGCCTGGTTCGCCTACAAGTACCTGAACCAGCTGGGCGACAAGGCGGTGAAGGTCGCCGACGCGGAAAGCTGGGTCACCGCCGACAAGGGGGGCGTCCAAGCCTTGGTCTGGGCCTTCCGGCAACCCGTGCAGCCCGTCAGCAACCGACCCTATTACGGCAAGGTCCAGCCCACCCACGACGTCGAACCCGTCAGCTTGGACCTGAAGGGCCTCAAGCCCGGCCGCTACAACGTCCAGATCTTCCGCACCGGCTTCAAGGCCAACGACGCCTACACCGCCTATCTGGAGCTCGGCGCGCCCAAGACCCTGACCGACCAGCAGGTGCGTGACCTGAACGCCCTGACGACGGACAAGCCCGAGACGCGGGCCCTGACCGTCGGCAAGACCGGCGCGACCAGCGTGGCGGTGACCATGCGGGCCAACGACGTGGTGCTGGTCAAGGTGGCGCCGCGCTAGAGGCCCAGCAGGCGGTTGCGTTGCTGGTGGATCACGGTCGCCAGGTGGTCCCCGACCACCCGCACCGCCGCCAGCCGGCGCAGATCCTCGTGCATGGCCAGCCACAAGCCGCGACGGGGCGGCGCGGCGCTTGACCAGCGTCGCAGCCCCGGGTCGGCGTCGGCCATGAAGCAAGGCAGCAGCGCCACGCCCAGACCGGCTCGCGCCGCCGGCTGCAGGATGGCCATGTCGTTGCTGCGGAAGCTGACCGGCCGTCCGGCCGCGAAGGCTCGCAGCCATTCCTGCTGCGGCAGGCGGTCCATCTCGGCGTCGTAGCTGACCAGGGACCAATCGCCATCGGGCCCATGCGGGTAGTCGGGGGCGGCGTAGAGTCCGTAGGCCATCTCACCCACCTTGCGCGCCACGCTGGTTGGCTCCTCCGGAGCCTGCAGGCGCAGGGTCAGGTCAGCCTCGCGCCGGGTCAGCGACACCAGGGACGCCTCGCCGCGCAGGGTGACGGTGATCGACGGCTGCTCCCGGCGCAGGACGATCAAGCTGCTGGCCAGCACGAACATCGCCAGGGACGGCGGAGCGCTGACCACCACCTCGACCGTCGGCGGCTGGCGCTCGGCCTGGACCAGGCGCTCGACGGCCAGGACCCGATCCTCCATGTCGAAGGCCAGGGCCGCGACCCGTTCACCGGCCTGGGTCAGGGCCGTGCCGCGGCCGCGGCGTTCCAGCAGGCGCAAGCCGGTGCGCGCTTCCAGGGCGGCGACCCGCCGGCCAACCGTGGCGTGGTCGACACCCAGGGCGCGAGCCGCGCCAGAGAGCGACCCCAGTCGGCCGACGGCGGCGAGATGGCGAAGATCTTCCCAATCCATCCGTGCATTTTTGCACATTAGGTTTGCGATCTCACGGAATTTTCGGAGCATCGCCTTCGTGTGCACATGGGGGCCGAAGGAGAGCCCCCATGATCCGCAGCATCGAACTTGTCGCTCCGGGCGGCGTCGACCAGCTTCAGTTGACCCGCCGCCCGCTCCCGCCCCCCGGCGACGGGGAATTGCGAGTTCGCCACCACGCGGCTGGCGTCAACTTCATCGACGTCTACTACCGCACCGGCCTCTACCCTCTCCCCCTGCCGGGCGTGCTGGGGGTCGAGGGCGCGGGCGTCGTGGAAGCGGTCGGCACCGGCGTCGAGGACGTCGCGGTCGGCGACCGCATCGCCTATGCCGGCGCGCCATTGGGCGGCTACGCCGAGGTCCGGAACTTGCCGGCCACGCGCGCCACCAAGCTGCCCGACGGCGTCGATACGCGCCTCGCGGCGGGCGCCATGCTGCGCGGGCTGACAGTTCAGATGCTGTTGCGCGGCCCGCGTCCGCCGGCGCCAGGTTCGACTCTCCTGGTGCACGCCGCCGCGGGAGGATTGGGCCAGTTGCTGACTCGTTGGGCCGCACGGCTGGATCTCACGGTCATCGGCACGGCGAGTTCCGAGGCCAAGGCCCGGGTGGCGCGCGAGGCGGGCGCCGCGCATGTCATCATCGGCCGCGACGCCGACTTCGTCGCCCAGACCCTGGACCTGACGGACGGCCGGGGCGTCGACGTCGCCTATGACGGCCTGGGCGGCGCGTACCTGCGCAAGACTTTCGACGCCGTCACGCCCTTCGGCATGGTGGTCAATGTCGGCCAGGCGGCCGGCGCCGCGCCGCCTGTCCTGGTCACGGATCTGAGCAAGCGCGCCCTGGCCCTCTGGCGCCCCAGCGTGATGGCCTATGTCGCGGACGTTCCCCGCTACCGGTCGGCGGCCGCCGACCTGCTGGGCGCGCTCGAGCGGGGGGATCTGACCGTCGAGATCGGCGGGTCCTATGCGCTGGAGGACGCCGGCAAGGCCCAGGCGGACCTGGAGGCGGGGCGCACGACCGGCAGCCTGCTGCTGATCCCCTAGCCGCCCGCCGCCTGCTCCACGGCCAGCCCCAGGTCCAGCGCCCGCGCCGCTTCCTCGCCGGTCACCACCGGTCGCGGGGCCTCGCCGCGCACGGCTTTCAGGAAGCCGGCGACGCTCTGGCCCAGGGGGTCCTTGCCGGCCGGGGTCTCGGTGAAGTCCTCGATCAACGGAAACGGGGTGGTGTTGCGGAAGGTGCGGGCCAGGAAGTCGATCTCGACCTCGCCCGACGGATAGACCACCCTCATGGTCCGCTCGCGGGCCTCGGCCACGCGCGAGCTGTCGAACACGGCCGTGAAGCCGTTGTCGAAGGTGGCTTCGGCCTTCACCCAGTCCAGGGACGTCGAGCGGGTGATCGCCCCTTCGCCTTCCACCGCCACCGGCTCGCCGTCGCATAAGGCCAGGGCCAGGTCGATGTCGTGGATCATCAGGTCCAGCACCACCGAGACGTCGAGATTGCGGTCCGACGGCGTGCCGCGGCGAACGGCTTCCAGGCGCAACGGCTGCTCGGGAATGTCCAGCAGGCCCATGGCCTGGAACACCACGCGCTCCTGATGACCGCAAGCCAGCGGCGCGCCGGCCTTGGCGGCGGCCACGACCAGGGCGTCGGCGTCGTCCGGCGTCACCGCCAGGGGCTTTTCCGAATAGACCGGCTTGCCGGCCTTCAGCGCCGCCAGGCCGGCCTTGGCGTGATGCACGGCGGGCGTGGCGACGGTGACCACGTCGACGGCGTCCAGGAAGGCGGCCATGTCGTCGAAGGCCTGCGCGCCCAGGGATTCGGCCAGGGCCTGGGCCCGCGCAAGGTCGATGTCGAACACCGCCGTCAGCACAACGCCGTCCAGCTCGGCGTACTTCTTGGCGTGGTAGCCGCCGAACACGCCGGCGCCGACGACGCCGGCCCTGAGAACATCTTGGGTCATGCCGCTGTCTATCGTGTTCGCTTTCGCGCGGGAAGGTACTGGAGGCGCGGCCAAGACGGGGTTAAACGTTCGTTTGAACAACAGGCCTCGATTACGAGGTTCGGGAGAAATGGCCATGGTCACATCGCGCGAAATCCGTCTGAAGAGCCGCCCGGTAGGCGTTCCCGTACACGACAACTTCGAACTGGCCAGCGTCGAGGTCGGCGCGCCCGGCGACGGCGAGATCCAGGTCCGGAACCTGTGGATGTCGGTCGACCCCTACATGCGCGGCCGGATGACCGACCGGAAGAGCTATGTCCCGCCGTTCGAGCTGGGCAAGGCGCTGCAGGGCGGGGCGATCGGCGAGGTGACGGAGTCGAACGATCCGGACTTCAAGCCGGGCGATATCGTCTCGACCATGTTCGGCTGGCGCGAGGTCTTCAACGTCTCGCCCAAGGCGCTGGCCGCCGGCGGGATGGGGGCGGTGACCCGGATCGACACCCACGGCCTGCCGCCCCAGACCTTCTTGGGCGTGGCCGGCATGCCGGGCCTGACCGCCTATGTCGGCCTGTTGCGGATCGCCGCGCTCAAGGACGGCGACGTGGTCTTCGTCTCGGCCGCGGCCGGCGCGGTGGGCCAGGTGGTCTGCCAGATCGCCAAGCTGAAGGGCCACACGGTGATCGGCTCGGCCGGCGGACCCGAGAAGGTCGCCTTCCTCAAGAGCATCGGCGTCGACCACGTCATCGACTACAAGGCCACGCCCGACGTGGTCGCCGAACTGGAGAAAGTCGCGCCCAAGGGCATCGACGTCTATTTCGAGAACGTCGGCGGCGTGCACCTGGAGGCCGCCCTGAACTCGGCCCGCCCGTTCGCCCGCTTCGCCCTGTGCGGCATGATCTCGCAATACAACGAGACCGGAAAGCTGACCGGTCCGGCCAACATCATCCAGGCGGTGGGCAAGAGCCTGCGGCTGGAGGGCTTCATCGTCTCCAACCACTACGATCTGGCGCCGCAATTCCTCAAGGACATGGCCGGCTGGATCGGCGCCGGCCAGATCAAGTGGAACGAGACGATCGAGGACGGCGTCGAACGGGCGCCGGACGCGTTCATCAAACTGTTCAAGGGCGAGAACCTTGGGAAGATGCTGGTGAAGCTGGGGTGAGATCACACCCACTTGCCCCCACCTGACCGCTTCGCGGTCTGTCCGCCCCCATTGGGGGCGGAGCCGAAAGCACGAGGCTCTTCCCCCAATGGGGGAGGAGCGCCGTAGGCGCGGAGGGGCAAGCGCTCACCGCCCCAAGCTCCACTGAGTCGCCCTCCTCCCCCCTTGCGCACCGCCAAAACCACCCCCATCTCCCCGCCTCACCCCAGGCAACCAACCTGTCCCCATCGCCGCTATCCCAGGCGGTAAGCCACTTTGCGCGGCGCCCCTGTGTTAAAGCGGCGCAGCGGCGCGGCAGCCTCTTCCAATGCTGTCGCGTTTCCATATCTAATCCATGTAAGGCGGGTGGTTCGGCCCGCCGGGAGAGAGCGGTCAATGGCCGAGCGAAAGCAAGGCGGACAAAACAACGGCGCAGGCTCTTCGGTCATCACGGAAGTGAAGCCGAAGACACAAAAGCCTTCGCTGTATCGCGTACTGATCTTGAATGACGACTACACCCCTATGGAGTTCGTCGTTTACGTACTTGAACGTTTCTTCAACAAGTCGCGCGAAGATGCGACCCGGATCATGTTGCACGTTCATCAACATGGCGTCGGCGTTTGCGGCGTTTTCACCTACGAAGTTGCCGAGACCAAGGTCGCGCAAGTGATCGACTCGGCGCGCAGGCATCAGCACCCACTGCAGTGCACCATGGAAAAGGATTGAGGAGCCTCCCCTTGCCCTCTTTTTCGCGTCCTCTTGAAGAATCCCTGCATCGCGCCGTCGCTTACGCCAATCAGCGCAAGCACGAATACGCCACGCTCGAACACCTGCTGCTGTCGCTCACCGACGACGACGACGCGGCCGGCGTCATGCGGGCCTGCGATGTCGACCTCAACGCTCTGAAGAAGAGCCTCGTGAACTATCTCGACGTCGAACTGGCCTCGCTGGTCGTCGATGACGAGGACGACGCCAAGCCCACGGCGGGCTTCCAGCGCGTGATCCAGCGCGCGGTCATCCACGTGCAGTCCTCGGGTCGCGAAGAAGTGACCGGCGCCAACGTGCTGGTGGCCATCTTCTCCGAACGCGAGAGCCACGCCGCCTACTTCCTGCAAGAGCAGGACATGACCCGCTACGACGCGGTGAACTTCATCGCCCACGGCATCGCCAAGAAGGCCGGCGCGTCCGAGCCCAAGGCGGCCAAGGGCGCGGCGGTCGAGGAAGACGTCGAAAAGCCCAACGCCAAGACCGGCGGCGAGGCCCTCGAAGCCTACTGCGTCGACCTCAACGAAAAGGCCCGCCAGGGCAAGGTCGACCCGCTGATCGGCCGCGCCAACGAAGTCGAACGCGCGATCCAGATCCTGTGCCGGCGGACCAAGAACAACCCGCTGCTGGTGGGCGAGCCCGGCGTCGGCAAAACCGCCATCGCCGAGGGCCTGGCCCGCAAGATCATCACCCACCAGGTCCCCGAAGTCCTGGCGGAAGCCACCATCTACTCGCTCGACATGGGCGCGCTGCTGGCTGGCACCCGCTATCGCGGCGACTTCGAGGAACGCGTCAAGCAGGTGGTCAAGGAGCTGGAGAACCACCCCAACGCGGTGCTGTTCATCGACGAGATCCATACGGTGATCGGCGCGGGCGCCACCTCGGGCGGGGCGATGGACGCCTCCAACCTGCTGAAGCCGGCCCTGGCCTCGGGCACCCTGCGGTGCATGGGCTCGACCACCTACAAGGAGTTCCGTCAGCACTTCGAGAAGGATCGGGCCCTGGTCCGCCGCTTCCAGAAGATCGACGTCAACGAGCCGACGGTGGAAGACACCATCAAGATCCTCAAGGGGCTGAAGAGCTACTACGAGGACTTCCACAAGCTGAAGTACACCAACGACGCCCTCAAGGTGGCGGTGGAGCTGTCGGCCAAGTACATCACCGACCGCAAGCTGCCCGACAAGGCGATCGACGTGATCGACGAGGCGGGCGCGGGCCAGATGCTGCTGCCGGAAGGCCGCCGCAAGAAGGTCCTGGGCGTCAAGGAGATCGAGGCGGTCGTGGCCAAGATCGCCCGCATCCCGCCCAAGTCGGTTTCGAAGTCCGACACCGAGTCCCTGCGCGAGCTGGAAGCGGACCTGAAGCGCGCCGTGTTCGGCCAGGACGAGGCGCTGCTGCAGCTGTCCTCGGCCATGAAGCTGGCCCGGGCCGGCCTGCGCGACCCGGACAAGCCGATCGGCAGCTACCTGTTCAGCGGCCCTACCGGCGTCGGCAAGACCGAAGCCGCCAAGCAGCTGGCCTCGACGCTGGGGATCGAGATGATCCGCTTCGACATGTCGGAGTACATGGAGCGCCACACCGTCAGCCGCCTGATCGGGGCGCCTCCCGGCTATGTCGGCTACGACCAGGGCGGCCAGCTGACCGACGCCGTCGACCAGCACCCGCACGCCGTGGTGCTGCTGGACGAGATCGAAAAGGCCCACTCGGACGTCTACAACATCCTGCTCCAGGTCATGGACCACGGGGTGCTGACCGACAGCAACGGCAAGAAGGTCGACTTCAGGAACGTGATCCTGATCATGACCACCAACGCCGGGGCTTCGGACGCCCAGCGCCAGGCGATCGGCTTCGGCCGCGACAAGGTGCAGGGCGAGGAAGAGGCCGCGCTCAAGCGCCTGTTCACGCCGGAGTTCCGCAACCGCCTCGACGCGGTGGTGGCCTTCAAGCCGCTGACCCCGGAGATCATCCGCCAGGTCGTGCAGAAGTTCGTCCTGCAGATGGAAGTCCAGCTGGCCGACCGGAACGTGACGATCTCGCTGAGCGACGACGCGGCCGACTGGCTGGCCAAGAACGGCTTCGACGAGCTCTACGGCGCCCGCCCCCTGGCGCGGGTCATCCAGGAGCACATCAAGAAGCCGCTGGCCGACGACATCCTGTTCGGACGCCTAGTCCGCGGCGGCCATGTCCGGGTGGTGCTGGAGAACGGCAAGATCGCCTTCGAGATCGAGCCCAATCCGGAAAAGCCCGGCAAGGCGGCCAAGGAAGACGAAGCCGAACCGGCGCTGACCGAGTAGGACGAAACAGCGAAGGGCCCGGAGCGATCCGGGCCTTTTTGCTTTTTAAGCTCGCGGACAACGGCTGGACAAAACAGGAACACGCGACTGGGTTGATCACATGAATGTCGCTTTCGATACCCTCAACGCCTCCAGACGCCTCCGCGACGCGGGGCTGGAAGAGCGCGCGGCGGAGGCGATCGTGGAACTGGTGCAGTCCGCGGCCCACTTCCCGGACATCAGTGGCCTGGCGACGAAAACCGATATCGCCGACACGGTGAAGAAGGCCGACATCGCCGACATGGCGACGAAGACTGACATCATCGACATGGTGAAGAAGGCCGACATCATCGACATGGCGACGA
>NZ_FORN01000033.1 GCF_900114015.1 Caulobacter sp. UNC279MFTsu5.1
CGACGAAGTCAGGCGCTTCGCGTGGAGCCGTTATCCGCAAGGCCGGGGCGCGCGGGCCTTTTCCGCCCTTCACCCCACCCGGTGGTTCCCGCTGGATCTGTGCACCGCTTGATTTCAGAGGCGGGAGTGAGCCGACCAGGACCGGAGCGAACCCCACGACGGGCGGGATCTTCCAGCGAAGACCCCGATGGGCGAGCTTACGTCCCTCGCCCTCTGATTAAGCTCGCCGACCGCAAACTCACGCGCCGCCGACAAGCCCCGCTCGTCCACCCCTGAAGACCGCATCGGTCGCTGGCCTCGCGCCCTCCCCGTGCCTTCAGGTGAGGTCAGTATGGGGGTGGTTTGAAGGGGTGGGGACAGATTGGGGTCGAGAAAGTTCAAGCGCCTGAAATTGCTGAACTCTGCTCGCTATCCGCCGGGGACAGACGCCCCACCGGGGACGCGCACTCACGGCAAGGCCTCGGAAAATCGATCCCGGACCATCGGGGGAGTGCGCGTCCCCACCGTCGTCCACGGCGCCGAACGATCATTCCGGGAGCCCAGATTCCAGGCGCAGCGGCCGACTTGGGGGACACGCACTCACCCGCAGCGCCCTGCAAGCCGGCCGACGCGCAGGCGTGAGCGCGCGTCCTCTTCTTAGAACACGCCCTCGCCGGCCGCCGCGCCCAGGGCGCTGGTCCGGCGGTGGGCCAGGGCCTCGGCCACGTGCACGCGGCGGACGCCGGCCGCGCCTTCCAGGTCGGCGATGGTGCGAGCTAGGCGCAGGACGCGGGTCCAGCCCCGGGCGCTGATCTGGCCGGCCTCGGCGGCGCGGGCCAGCAGGCCGCGCCCGGCTTCGTCGAGATCGGCGATCCTTTCCAGGTAGCGCCCCTCGGCCCGGCCGTTCAGCGCCTCGGCGCCGGCCGGCGCATTGTCGATCGCCTCGGCCCGCTCCAGCTGCAGCCGCCGGGCCCGAGCGACCCGGGCGGCGACCTCGGCCGTGCCTTCGGACGGCGGCGGCAGGGCCAGGTCGGCGGCGGTGACGGCGGGCATGTCGACCGCCAGGTCGATGCGGTCCATCAGCGGCCCGCTGACCCGGCCCTGGTAGTCGCGAAGGCAGCGCGGGGCCTTGCCGCACGCCCCGCGCCCAGTCCCGCCATGGCCGCAGCGGCAAGGGTTCATCGCCGCCACCAGCTGCACCCGGGCCGGATAGCGCACATGGGCGTTGGCCCGCGCCACCATCACCTCGCCGGTTTCCAGCGGCCCGCGCAGGCTATCGAGGGCCTGGACCCCGAATTCGGGCAGTTCGTCCAGGAACAGCACGCCGTTGTGGGCCAGCGACACCTCGCCGGGCTTGGCCTTCAGCCCGCCGCCGGTCAGGGCGGCCATCGAGGCGCTGTGGTGCGGGGCGCGATAGGGCCGGGCCCGGGTCAGGGTTCCCTTGGCGATCAGCCCCGCCACCGAATGGACCATCGAGGTCTCCAGCAGTTCATGCGAGCTGAGGGGCGGCAGCAGCCCCGGCAGGCGCTGGGCCAGCATCGACTTGCCCGAGCCCGGCGGGCCGCAGAACAGCAGGTTGTGCGAACCGGCCGCGGCGATCTCCAGCGCCCGCTTGGCGTGCTCCTGGCCCTTGACGTCGCGCAAGTCCTTGACCGCCTCGCCCTCGACCACCGGGCCGGGCGATGGGGCCGACAGGATCTGGCCGCCGCGGAAGTGGTTGATCAGCGCCACCAGCGAGCGCGGGGCCAGGATCCGCGTGCCGCCCGCCCAGGCGGCTTCCGGCCCGCAGGCCTCGGGACAGATCAGGCCCAGGTCCATCGCCCCCGCCGCCATGGCGGCCGGCAGGGCCCCGGCGCAGGCCGCGATCCGTCCGTCCAAGGACAGTTCGCCCATCGCCGCCCAGCCGTCGAGCGCGTCGATCGGGATCACGCCCATGGCCGCCATCACCGCCAGGGCGATCGGCAGGTCGTAGTGCGAGCCCTCCTTGGGCATGTCGGCCGGGGCCAGGTTGGCGACGATGCGCTTGGGCGGCAGGGCCAGGCCCAGGCCGGCGAATGCTCCGCGCACCCGCTCCTTGCTCTCGGCCACCGCCTTGTCGCCCAGGCCGACGACGACCATCACCTGGGCGCCGCCCGTCAGTTGCACCTCGACGTCGACTCGGCGCGCCTCGACGCCTTCGAACGCCACCGTGACGACCTTTGCCGCCATTGGTTTTCCGCTCCCTTGCCCACGGTTTTATCCACAAGCCAAGCATGGCCGTTGGAGCGGAGCAAGAACGAAAAACGAACGTTTCAGGAAAGTGTGACGATTCAGATATCTAGCCGACGCTCCTCACCCTCAGGTGGAGCTGAGCTCGGCGATCCGATCCCAGAGGATCGCGGCGGCGTCGGCGCCGCCGAACCGCTTGAGCTGCTGGGCCCCGGTCGGCGAGGTGACGTTGATCTCGGTCAGGTACTCTCCGATCACGTCGATGCCGACGAACAGCAGGCCGCGCTTCTTCAGTTCCGGGCCGATGATCGCGCAGAGCTCCAGGTCGCGCGTCGTCAGCTCGACGGCCTCGGCCCGGCCGCCGACGCGGAGGTTCGAGCGCACCTGGCCGGCGGCCGGCACGCGGTTGACCGCGCCCACCGGTTCGCCGTGCACCAGCAGGATGCGCTTGTCGCCCTTGCTCACGGCCGGGACGAATTTCTGGGCGATCACCTGCTCGCGGCCGATCATGGCGTGCAGCTCCAGCAGGGCGTCCAGGTTGGGGTCGTCGGCCAGCAGCCGCGCCACGCCCGAACCGCCGCCGCCGTAGAGCGGCTTGAGCACGATGTCGCCGTGCCGGGCGCGGAAGTCGTAGATCGCCTCGTGGTCGCTGGTGATCAGGGTCGGCGGCTGGACGCCCGGGAAGTCGGTGACGAACAGCTTCTCCGGCGCGTTACGCACTTCCGCCGGATTGTTGACCACCAGCGTGTGGGGGTGGACCTTCTCCAGGAAGTGCGTGGCGGTGATATAGGCCATGTCGAACGGCGGATCCTGGCGCATCAGCACCACGTCGACGTCGTCCTTCATGTCGAGCAGCACCGCCTCGCCCAGCTCGGCGTGGGCGCCTTGGGTCTTGGTCAGCTTCAGCGGCTGGGCGCGGGCGAACACCCTGCCGTCCTCCATCGACAGCTTGTCGGGGGTGTAGAACCACAGCCGATGGCCGCGCTGCTGGGCCTCCCACATCATCAGGAAGGTGGTGTCGGTTTCGATATTGATCCCCAGCACGGGGTCCATCTGGACGGCGACTCTCAGCGACATGGGGGCTCCGGACTGGCTTGGGCGCGACTGCCTAGTTAAGGCGGCCCGGCCGCGAATGCGAGGGTCGACCACGATCCAGGACACGCAGGTCAGGCGGTTTCAGCGCGCCGGCGGGTCTTCAGGGCCAGCAGGATCGCCGAGAGCAGGAAGTAGAACGCCCCGAACGCCGCATAGGGCGCGACGACGGCGAGGACCGGCGCGACGGCGGGCGCGGCGGCGCGGCTGACGAAGAACCCGCCCGCCAAGGCTGACTGGGCGCCGCTCAGCACCATCGCCCACTGGGCGCCGTAGGTCCGCCACCGGCGCAGGCCGACAGCCAGTTGCAGCAGTCCCGAGAGGACCGCCCAGACGCCGAACAGCACCAGCACCAGGCGCGGGTCGAGGCGCAGGGCGGCCAGCACGCCCAGGGCGACCGCGGCGCTGACGACGGCGTTGAGGGCCTGGGGGACGTTGGCGCGGAAGCCGCCGTTGGCGCTGGCGTCCCGCGCGTTGGCGAAGGCGTCCCAGGCCGGATAGAGCACCAGCAACAGGCCCGCGACGACGGCGCTGGACGTTCCGAGCGTGAAGGCGGCGGCCACCCAGGCGGCGGCCACGACGGCGCGCAGAAGATAGTAGCGCACGAGCGCGCCGGCGCCGGCGCGCGAGGTGGTGATGTCCTTGGTCATGGGAGGCTCCATTGAAGGGGGTGCGCCGCAACAGATCGCGGCCCTTATGATGTCGCGACATTTTATGTCGTGACATACAATTTGATCTATCCGGCGAACCGGACCCCTGTCGAGTCATTATTTGTCACGACAGGTATTTTTAGCTAAGGCGGATGCGTTCCCAGGAGCCTCCCGTGCCGAAGACCGCCCGCTCGCTCACGCTCGACGACCAGCTGTGCTTCTCGCTGTACGGAGCCAGCCTGGCGATCAACCGCGCCTACAAGCCGCTGCTCGACGCGCTGGAGATCACCTATCCCCAGTACCTGGTGCTGAGCGCGCTGTGGGAAGTCGACGGCCAGAGCGTCGGCGCGATCGCCGAACGGCTGGGCCTGGATTCGAGCAACGTCACGCCGCTGGTCAAGCGCATGGAGGCCGCGGGCCTGCTGTCGCGCGAGCGCAATCCGGCCGACGAGCGCCAGGTGGTCGTCAGCCTGACCGACCACGGCCGCGACATGCAGGCCCGCAGCGCGTGCCTCGGCCAGACGCTGTTCCAGTCGGCGGGGATGAGCGTCGAGAGGCTGATCCAGCTGAACAAGGACGTGCAGGCCTTCCGGGATTCGGTCGCGCGGTTCGTGACGGAACGGCCGGAGCAGTGACCGGGACATGCCCCTGCGGCGCGCCCAGCCGTCGCTAGTTCAGCCTCAGCCGCATCCGCTCGCGCGCCGCCCGCGCCGCGATGGCCGCGCCGCCGTCCAGGACCTGGGCGCGCGACAGGGCCTGCAGGGCGCCGGCCAGCGCCCCCTGGCCCTCGCGGGCGGCGGCGACGTCCAGCCAGGGGTGGTGGTCGGTGGGGTCGAGCAGGGCGCGGCGCAGGGCCGAGCGCTCGGCCCGGGCCCAGTCGCGGGCCTGCTGGGCGCGGGCGAAGATGTTGTTCTGCAGGCGGATCAGCACGGCCCGGTCCGAAATCGGGCTCATCAGCACGTCCAGCTTGGCGGCGACGTCGGGCATCAGGCCGGTGCGCAAGGCCCGGCGCGACAGCTCGGACGGCAGCACCACCCGGCCCTCGCTGAACGGGTCCAGGGCCAGCGGCCCCTCCTCGGTCTCGATGCGCAGCAGGAAGTGGCCCGGGAAGTCGACGCCGTGCAGGTCCAGGCCGCAGGCCCGGCCAGCGTGCAGGTAGAACACCCCCAGGGTGACGGGCAGGCCCTTGCGCCGTTCGGCCACGGCGACCACGTCGGCGTTGTCGGGATGGTCGTAGGTGATCAGGTCGCCCGACAGCCGCAGGTCGCCGGCCATGGTCTCGGCCAGGGCCTCTTCCGGCGACTCGCCCTTCAGCCGCTCGGTCAGCCGGTCGATCGAGGCCTTGGCCATGTCGAGCACGGGGGCCAGGTCGCGGTCGGGGTCGTCGTGCACGGCGCAGGCCAGGGCGGCCTCGAACAGCGGGAAGGCCTTGTCCGAACGCTCGCCGGCCTCGGTCAGCAGGGTTTCGGCCTCTTCCCGCGTCATTGATCGCCGTTCCAGCCCTTGGGCCAGCTATTAGGCCAAGCATCGGGAACATGACGCGGACGACGGCCGGGGGCCAGGGCGATCAGGTCCAGGCGGACGACCGCGCCGCGCAGGCCGGCGCGGTGCGCGGCGACGTGCGCGCCGGCGCGACGCAGACGGGCCCGCTGCTCGTAGGTCACCGCTTCCAGCGCCGCCTCCAGACTGGTCCTGCTCTTGACCTCCACAACGGCCAGCACGCCGCCGCGTTGCGCCAGCAGGTCGATCTCGCCCAGCGGGGTGGCCAGGCGGAAGCCGAGGATGCGATAGCCCTTGGCCATCAGCCACAGGGCCGCGATCACCTCGGCCCGACGCCCCGACAGCCGCGCGGCCGTTCCCCGGGCCTGCCTTTGAGCCCGCCGCTGGGCCTGGCGTTCGGGGCGGGCGGGGCGGACGACGCTCATCCGGCCTCCTTCATCGCCAGGGCCTGGCGGTAGAGGTCCTTGCGCGACAGCCCCAGGGCCTTGGCCACCTCCGAGGCGGCCTCGCCCAGCGGCAGGCGGGCCATGGCCTCGCGCAGGGCGGCCTCGGCGTCGTCGGCGCTGGCGACCTCGTCCTCGCCCGGCCCGACCAGGATGACGATCTCGCCCTTGGGCGTCTCGAACCGGGGATCGGCGGCCAGGACGTCCAACGAGCCGCGGACGCAGGTCTCATAGAGCTTGGTCAGCTCGCGGGCCACCGCGCCGGGCCGCGGACCGAACACGGCGGCCATGTCGGCCAGGCTGTCGGCCACCCGCGAGGCGCCTTCGTAGAAGATCAGGGTGGCGCGGACATGGGCCAGCTCCTCGAAGAACGCCTTGCGGGCGGCGGTCTTGGTCGGCGGGAAGCCGGCGAACAGGAAGCGGTCGGTTGGCAGGCCGGCCAGGGTCAGGGCGGCCAGGGCCGCCGAGGCGCCGGGGATCGGGAACACCGGCAGGCCGGCCGCGATCGCCGCCTGGGCCAGGCGCAGGCCGGGATCGGAGACCATCGGCGTGCCGGCGTCCGAGACCAGGGCGATCCGCTCGCCGGCCGCCAGCCGCTCCAGGAGACGCGGCGTCTCGCGGTCGGCGACGTGCTCGTCATAGCGCTGCAGCCGCTTGGAGATGGCGTAGGCGGCCAGCAGCTTGCCCGACACGCGGGTGTCCTCGGCCAGCAGGACGTCGCAGCCGTTCAGCACGTCCAGGGCCCGCAGGGTGATGTCGCGCAGGTTCCCGATCGGCGTGGCCACCAGGTACAGCCCGGGCGCCAGCGGCGCGTCGGACAGGGCGGGCGGGGCAGGCTGACGGCTCAAGGGCGGACTTTCCGACGCGGACTGAGCGCCCACGAAGCGGCGCGCATACAAGGGTTATCAGGTCGCGAGCGTTCCTGTCAGCCGGTCCAGCACCAGACGTCCGGATCGGGTGGCGCGCAAGCGCAGCGGATCATCGGCCAGGAGGCCGGACTCCACCAGAGATTTCACCTTCGGCGTGTCCGGCGACAGCTCCAGGGCGGCGATCTCGGCGAAACTCACGCCGTCGTCGATCCGCAGGCCCAGCAGCAGGCGCTCCTCGGCGGCCTCCAGGGCGGTGAGGATTTCGCGCTCGAAGCCGACGCCGGTTTCGGCGACCGCGCGGACATAGTCGGCGATCCCGCGCCGGGCCGTGGTGGCCAGCTTGCCGTCGGGCAGGGTCAGGCGGCCGTGGGCGCCCGGCCCGACGCCGACATAGTCGCGGCCGCGCCAGTAGACCAGGTTGTGGCGCGAGCGGGCCGCCTCGCCCCGGGCGTGGTTGGAAACCTCGTAGGCGTCGAAGCCGGCGGCCTCCAGCACGGCCTGGGTGGTCTCGAACAGGGCGGCGGCCAGGTCCTCGTCGGGCACGACCAGCTTGCCCCGTCCCACCGCGCGGTCGAAGGCGGTGCCGGGCTCGATGGTCAGCTGGTAGGGCGAGACGTGCTCGGGGCCCAGGGCCAGCAGCTCGCCCAGCTCGCGCGTCCAGGCCTCGACCGTCTGGCCGGGGCGGGCGTAGATCAGGTCGGCCGACAGGCGCGGAAAGGCCCGGGCCGCCACGGCGATCGCCCGCCGGGCCGAGCCGGCGTCGTGGTTGCGGCCCAGCAGGGCCAGGGCCGCGTCGTCCAGCGCCTGGACCCCCAGCGACAGCCGCGCCACGCCCGCCGCCGCCAGGGCCTCGAAGCGGTCGGCCTCGGCGTCGGTCGGATTGGCCTCGAGGCTGATCTCCAGGTCGTCGGCCGGGGTCCACAGCGCCCTGGCGGCCTCGATCACCCGGGCCACCTGGGCGGGGTCCATCAGCGAGGGCGTGCCGCCGCCGAAGAAGATCGACAGCAGGCGGCGCGGGCCGGTCAGGGCCCGCTGGGCCGTCAGATCGGCGACGATCGCGTCGGCCAGCGCCGCCTGCTCGTCGGTCCGCCCCCGGTCGCGCACGACGTTGAAGTCGCAATAGGGGCAGATGCGCGAGCAGTAGGGCCAGTGGACGTAGACGCCGAGCGGGGGGACGCCGAGGGGGGAAGCGCTAGTCACCTTCGCACCCCAAAAGGTTGTCATCCCGGAAAGCGCGCAGCGCTTGTCCGGGACCCAGGTGAACCGCACCGCATATGCCCAGTCCCCTGGATCCCGGACAGCCTCTGCGAGGCTTCCGGGATGACAACGAGAGGGTCCTATTCAAACAGCGCCGCCTTCAGTTTCTCGAACGCCACGGCCCGGTGGCTCATGGCGTCCTTGGCGGCGGGCTCCATCTCGCCGAAGGTCTGGTCGAAGCCCGTCGGGATGAAGATCGGGTCATAGCCGAAGCCGCGGTCGCCGCGCGGCGGGAAGGTCAGGGTCCCGTGGACCTCGCCCTGCACGACCACCGCCGGCCCGCCGTTCGGCCAGGCCACGGCCAGGGCGCAGGTGAACCAGGCGGCGCGGTCCTCCGAGCCCGTCTCCTCGATCCGCTCGGCGACCTTGTCCATGGCCAGGGCGAAGTCCTTGTTCGGCCCGGCCCAGCGGGCCGAATAGATCCCCGGCGCGCCGTCCAGCGCCGCGACCGACAGGCCCGAATCGTCGGCCAGGGCGATCTGGCCCGACAGGTCGGCGGCGTGGCGGGCCTTGAGCAGGGCGTTGCCGACGAAGGTCGTCTCGGTCTCGTCCGGCTCGGGCAGGCCCAGGGTCCCGGCCGCCAGCACCTCGAACCGGCCGTCCAGCAGGGCGGCCAGCTCCTTGGCCTTGCCGGGGTTGTGCGTGGCCGCGACGAGCCTAAGTCCAGCTTCCAGCTTCAGCGTCATCGCGCGGCTCCTTTCCGGGACAAGATCATGCAGCTTCTCTACTCCCCCATGTCGCCCTTCGCCCGCAAGGTTCGCGTGGTCGCTTTCGAACTGGGCCTGGCCGACCGACTGGCGTTGACGCTCGCCAGTCCCTACACCGACGAGAGCGTGCGGGCGATCAACCCGCTGTCGAAGGTCCCCGTGCTGGTCCTCGAGGACGGCCAGCCGATCTTCGACTCCCCGGTGATCTGCGAGTATCTGGAACATCTGGCCGGCAAGACCCTGACCCCCGCCGCCGGTCCGGACCGCTGGGCCGCCCTGACCGCCCAGGCCATGGCCGACGGCATGGGCGACGCGGCCCTGGCCATCGTCCGCGAACGCCTGCGCGACGGGCCGCATCGCCAGGACCTGTTCGACCGCCAGGCCGCCGCGCTGGTCGCCGCCCTCGACCTGCTGGAGCGCCGGACGCCGCCGTCCGACCGTTTCGAGATCGGCGAGATCGCGGTCGCCGCCCAGCTGGACTACCTGGACGCTCGCCGGGTGATGGACTGGCGCGAAGGTCGCCCGAACCTCGCCGCCTGGCACGAAATCGCCAGCCGCCGCGCCGCGATGGTGGCCACGGCGCCACACCTCGCATAATCCGTTCGGTGAGCGCGATCATTGCTAAAGTTTAATATCGTTTATCGATAAGCAACATTGGCGACGGCGGAATCGCTCCCTATCTTCGGGCCCTGGGAGACACGCCATGCTGGCGCGGTCCCGCACCCGACCCGAAGGCCCGCCATGTCCGCCGCCAGACTGTTCCGCATCGTCGACGCCGTCGCCACCCGCATGGCCACGCTGACGTTGATCGCCGGTCTGCCGCTCGCCGCCGTGACCTTCGCGATCAAGACGTTCTGACCCGGGGTCCAGCTCGCCTTTGACCGGTCCCGATCCGCCGGGGCATGGTCGGCGTTTCTGCGTGAGGGGAAGAGCGGATGCGCGCCTTGGGGCCTGGCTCGGTATCGAGTTTCCTGAAGATTATTCTCGACGTGATCTATGTGGGCCTGTGGGTCTGGGTCAGCCTGCTGGCGATCTTCACGGTCGCCGTGCTGCTGCTCAGCTTCAACCCCGAACTGATCACCTCGAAACTGCACATCGGCAGCTCGATCGACGAGCTGATCAGCAAGGGACCGCTGTTCGCCGGGGCCCTGGGCGCCTGGGCGCTGCTGTCCGGCGGCTGGATGGTGATCGTCGAGCGCCTGCGGCGGGTGTTCTCCACCCTGACCGCCGGCGATCCGTTCCATCCCGACAACGTCCGCCGCCTGCGGGTGGTGGGGCTGGTCCTGGCGGCCCTGGAGATCGGCCACTACATCTTCGCCGCCCTGGCCAAGTGGCTGGCGCCGGACACCAAGGTCGTCGACGGCTCATTCAGCCTGAGCGCCTGGTTCCCGGTCCTGGTGGTGTTCGTTCTGGCCGAGGTCTTCCGCGAGGGCGCGCGCCTTCGCCGGGAGGCCGAACTGACAATCTGACGACGCGGAGACGAGAGAACCCCATGGCCATCCGCGTGCAACTGGACCGCATCCTGCTGGAAAGGCGGATGTCGCTGACCGAACTGTCGGACCGGGTCGGCGTGACCATCGCCAACCTGTCGATCCTCAAGACCGGCAAGGCCCGCGCCGTGCGCTTCACCACCCTGGACGCCCTGTGCCGCGAACTGGAGTGCCAGCCGGGGGATTTGATGACCTACGAGCCGGGCCCGGGCGAGGCGCACGAGGAGGATTAGAACCCTTCTCCCCCTGCGGGAGAAGGTGTCGGCGAAGCTGGCGAATGAGGGGTTTCTCAAACGAAAATCGCCGCGACCGACCCTGAGGCTGATCGCGGCGGTTCTGTCTTTCGACCCCCGACCTCCTTCGGAGGCCACCCTCTCCCGCAAAGGAAGAGGGGATGGGGCTTACTTCCCCGAAACCGCTTGCCGCTGCTTCACGAACAGCTCGCCGATGCCCTTTTCCGCCAGGGCGAACAGGGCGTCGAACTCGCCGCGGGTGAAGCCGCGCTTCTCGCCGGTGGCCTGGACCTCGACGATGTCGCCGGCGTCGGTCAGCACGAAGTTGCTGTCGGCCTCGGCCTGGCTGTCTTCCTCGTAGTCGAGGTCCAGCACCGGGGTGTCCTTGAACACGCCGCACGAGACCGCCGCCACCTGGCCCAGGATCGGGTCGGTCTTCAGCACGCCCTCCTCGATCAGGTAGTTGACCGCGATGCGCAGGGCGACCCAGGCGCCGGTGATGGCGGCGGTGCGGGTGCCGCCGTCGGCCTGGATGACGTCGCAGTCCAGGCTGATCTGGCGCTCGCCCAGGGCCTTCATGTCGACGACGGCGCGCAGGGAGCGGCCGATCAGGCGCTGGATCTCCTGGGTGCGGCCGCTCTGCTTGCCCTGCGCGGCTTCACGGCGACCGCGCGTATGCGTAGCCCGGGGAAGCATGCCGTACTCGGCCGTGACCCAGCCGGCGCCCTTGTTGCGCATCCAGCCCGGGACGCTCTCCTCGACCGTGGCGGTGACCAGCACCTTGGTGTGGCCGAAGCTGACCAGGCACGAGCCCTCGGCATAGCGGTTGACGCCGGTCTCCAGCGTGACTTCGCGCGTCTGGTCTGGGGCGCGTTCGGACGGACGCATGGGAAACTCCGGGGCTTTGCGTGATAGGATGGGGCCGCTTATCCTAGTTAAGACGGTCGTCCAATCCCGTCGAAACCCGAGGAAGCAATCCGAGAGCCCTTGGCGGGCGCGTTCGAAGGCGACATGACACAGCTGTTTTCGGGGTTTTCCGCTCAGACTCCCAGCCTTACGGACCTGGACGCCCGCGCCCGCGACATCTTCCGGCGGGTGGTCGAATCCTATCTCGAAACCGGCGAACCCGTCGGATCGCGGACCATTTCGCGCGGCGGGGTGGCCCTGTCGCCGGCCTCGATCCGCAACACCATGCAGGACCTGGCCCAGCTGGGCCTGCTGGACGCCCCCCACACCAGCGCCGGCCGCATCCCCACCCATGCGGGCCTGCGGATGTTCGTCGACGGCCTGCTGGAGGTGGGCGACATCGGCGAAGACGAGCGGCGGATCATCGAATCGCGCCTGTTCGCCCACGGTCGCTCGTTCGAGGAGGCGATGGGCGAGGCCAGCGCCATCCTGTCGGGCCTGGCCGGCGGGGCCGGGGTGGTGGTCGCGCCGGTCCGCGAAGGCGGGGTCAAGCACGTGGAGTTCGTGGCCCTGGGCGCCGACCAGGCCCTGGCGATCATGGTGTTCGACGACGGCACGGTCGAGAACCGGCTGATGCGGCGCGCGGCCGGCGTCACGCCCGCCTCGCTGCAGGAGGCCTCCAACTTCCTCAACGCCCGCCTGCGCGGCCGCACCCTGAACGAGGCCAAGGTCGAGATGGCCGCCGAACTGGACGCGGCCCGACGTGAACTGGACGCCACCGCGGCGCGTTTGGTCGAGGACGGCTTGGCCGCCTGGAGCGGCGGCGACGACGCCGATCGCGCCCTGATCGTCCGGGGCCGTGCGAACCTGCTGGCCGACGCCAGCGCCCGCGAGGACCTGGAGCGCGTGCGGCGGCTGTTCGACGACCTGGAGCAGAAGGGCCAGCTGATCGGCCTGCTGGACGACGTGCGGGCCGCCGAGGGCGTGCGCATTTTCATCGGGGCCGAAACGCGACTCTTTTCGCTTTCGGGTTCCTCCCTGATCGCGGCGCCCTATATGACGGGCCGACAGAAGGTGCTGGGGGCGATCGGCGTGATCGGCCCCACCCGGTTAAACTATGCCCGGGTGATCCCGCTGGTGGACTACACCGCCCGCGTGCTCGGCCGGATGATGGACGGATAGAGGACGAGATGACCGACGAACAACCGCCGGCCGAAGACGTGGCCTTCGAGGCCGCCAAGGGTTCTTGGGAAGACGCGTCGCAGGAAATCGAGGCGCTGAAGCTGGAAGTGGCCGCCCTGAAGGACCAGGCCCTGCGCTACGCGGCCGACGCGGAGAACACCAAGCGCCGGGCCGAGCGCGAGATGAACGACGCCCGCGCCTACGCGATCCAGAAATTCGCCCGCGACCTGCTGGGCGTGGCCGACAACCTGTCGCGCGCCACGGCCCACAGCCCCCGCGAGTCGCAGGACGCGGCGGTCAGCAACTTCATCATCGGCGTCGAGATGACCGAGAAGGAGCTGCTGGGCGCCTTCGAGCGCAATGGCCTGAAGAAGATCGACCCCGGCAAGGGCGAGAAGTTCGACCCCCACCTGCACCAGGCGGTGATGGAGCAGCCTTCGGACGAGGTCGCCGCCGGCGGCGTCATCCAGGTGCTGCAGGCCGGCTACGAGCTGATGGGCCGCCTGGTCCGCCCGGCCATGGTCGCCGTGGCCGCCAAGGGCTCGAAGGGCCCGGACGCCCCGGCCGAGCCGACGGCGGGCGCGGCCAACCCGTACGCCAGCACCGAGGCCGACACGGGCGGGGCGTTCGATACGAAGGCGTAAACCCAGCCTCGGCTGCCATTGGGTTGTCATCCCGGAAGCCTCGCAGAGGCTGTCCGGGATCCAGGGGACTGGACTGCAGCGGTGCGGTTCGCCTGGATCCCGGACAAGCGCCGGGCGCTTTCCGGGATGACAACCTTTGTTGCGTGGAGAGAGTCTTCAGTCCTCCCGCGCGATCCGATCCGCCAGCCCCTTGGCCCCCGCCACCGCATCCGCCCAGGTCACGTCGAATCCGGCCTCGTCGCCGAGGTAGGGATCGGCCACCGACTTGCCCTGGCGCCCCTCGACCACGTCCAGCAGCAACAGCAGCTCGGCCGTGCCGTCGGACGGCCGGATCCGCTTAAGGTCCGCCAGGTTGTCGCGATCCAGCGCCACCACGTGGGTGAAGCGCCGGAAGTCCTCGGGCGTCACCCGCCGCCCGCGGTAGCCGGAAATGTCGATCCCCTGCCGCAGGGCCACGGCCTGGGCTCGGCGGTCGGGCGGATGGCCCACGTGCCAGGTCCCGGTGCCGGCCGAATCGATCTCGACGTCCAGCCCGCGCCGCTCGGCCTCCTGGCGGAAGGCGGCCTCGGCCAGGGGCGAGCGACAGATGTTGCCCAGGCAGACGAACAGGACGGCGGCGCGCTTCACGGACGACCTTTCGGAACGGAACGGGCCGCTTGCGCGCGGCCCCGGCAGGCCCAACATGTAGCCTCGCCCCCTCCCCTGACGAAAGGCCGTCTTCCCATGACCACCGAAACCGCGATCCTCGCCGGCGGCTGCTTCTGGGGCGTCCAGGACCTGCTGCGCCGCTATCCCGGCGTGCTGAAGACCCGCGTCGGCTATTCCGGCGGCGACGTGCCCAACGCCACCTATCGCAACCACGGGACCCACGCCGAGGCGATCGAGATCATCTTCGATCCCGCCGTGATCAGCTATCGCCGGATCCTGGAGTTCTTCTTCCAGATCCACGACCCGACCACCCTGAACCGCCAGGGCAACGACATCGGCGCGAGCTATCGCTCGGCGATCTTCTACACCAGCGACGCCCAGAAACAGGTCGCCGAGGAGACCATCGAGGACGTCGACGCCTCCGGCCTGTGGCCCGGCAAGGTGGTGACCGAGATCGCCCCCGCCGGCCCGTTCTGGGAGGCCGAACCGGAGCACCAGGACTATCTGGAGCGAATCCCCAACGGCTACACCTGCCACTTCATCCGACCAGGCTGGACGCTGCCGACCAAGGCCGAGCGCGCGGCGGCCGTCTAGGTCCTGATCGGTCCCGCATCGCGGGGTGCGCATTTCGCCGCACCCCGTCGCGCGCCCCCTCTTCCCCAGCGGCGCGATTACGCTAATGTCGCAAGTCCATTCATTGCGGGGCCGCGGGGGATTCTCTCTGTCGGCAGCGGCCCTGGGACCTGGACCGAGATATGAAGCTTACCATCGAGCGGGCGGCGCTGCTGAAGGCGCTGGGTCACGTGCAGAGCGTCGTGGAACGCCGCAACACCATCCCGATCCTGTCGAACATCCTGCTGTCGGCCGATCGTGACACCCTGTCGTTCTCGGCCACCGACCTGGACATGGAGATCATCGACGAGGGCCTGGCCCAGATCGACCAGCCCGGCCAGATCACCGCCCCGGCCCACACCCTGTATGAAATCGTCCGCAAGCTGCCCGACGGCTCGGACGTCTCGCTCAGCTTCAGCGGCGACGACCCGCGCCTGGTGATTCAGGCCGGCCGTTCGCGCTTCAACCTGCCGGTCCTGCCGGCCGGCGACTTCCCGGTGATGAGCAGCGACGGCCTGTCGGGCCGCATCTCGGTCGATACCAACGAGCTGATCCGGCTGATCGACAAGACCCGCTTCGCGATCTCGACCGAAGAGACCCGCTACTATCTGAACGGCCTCTATCTCCACACCGTCAACGACGGCGGCGTGACCAAGCTGCGCGCCGTGGCCACCGACGGCCACCGCCTGGCCCTGGCCGAGATGGACGCCCCGGAAGGCTCGGTCGGCCTGCCGGGCGTCATCGTGCCGCGCAAGACTATCCAGGAAGCCCGCCGCCTGATGGAATCGGCCGGCGAGCAGGTCGACCTGCAGATCAGCGCCCAGAAGATCCGCTTCGAGTTCGGCCGCGCGGCCCTGACCTCCAAGGTCATCGACGGCGCCTTCCCGGACTATCTGCGCGTCATCCCGCGCGACAACGCCAAGATCCTGACCCTGGACAACGACCTGTTCGCCAAGGCCGTCGACCGGGTGGCCACCATCTCGGCCGAGAAGAGCCGCTCGGTGAAGCTGGCCGTCGAACCGGGCCGCATCACCCTGACGGTGCGCAACATGGAAGCCGGCCAGGCCGTCGAGGAGGTCGAGGTCGACTATGACGGCGAGGCCTTCGAAATCGGCTTCAACGCCCGCTACCTGCTGGACGTCTGCGGCCAGATCGGCGGCCCGATCGCCGAGTTCCGCTTCGCCGACCCGGCCAGCCCGACCCTCGTGGTCGACCCGACCGATCCGGGCGTCAAATACGTGCTGATGCCGCTGCGGGTGTAGGGGCCGTACAGGCTCCGATCGTTCAGGAAACGGGCGCCGCGGGCGCCCGTTTTGCCGTGCGGTCTCGTCACTCGCCCCCTAGGGGTCGCTCCGCGACCGTCTTCCCCCAAAGAAGGAAGAGCGCTCCGCCCCCTAGGGGGCGGACAGACCGCGAAGCGGTCAGGTGGGGGCAAGTTGCTGGCGGGTAAAAAACCGGCCTCTAGCCGACACCCAAAACCCGCACCACCAGCCACAGCCCGCCGCAGATCACCGCCCACCCGGTCGCGATGCCGAGTTCGGGATTGGTCTGCCACCATTGGCGCGAAGCGCCCAGAGCCTTGAGTTTCATGTTCCCTCCCCGGAACGTGTTACCGCTATTCAGGGCAATGACTCGGGATCGCGCAAGCAACTTCCAGTATCGGGAGACGACCTGGGCGTGAAACCGGACCCAAAGTTCGAAGGCCACGCCCTTGCCCGCCTCGCCGCCCGTGCTAGCCTCCGTTGCATAAGAAAACGGGAAGAGGCGCGCATGGCCAGGGTCAGCTACATGACGGTGGGGTCCAACAGGTTGGAGACGGCCAAGGCGTTCTACGACGCCTTGCTCGGCTCGATCGGCATGAGCGGCGTCTACGAGCACCCCTCGGGCGGCCGGCTCTATCGCGGCAAGGGCACAGGACTGTTCGGGGTTCTGGGCCCGTATGACGGCGAACCGGCCTGCGTTGGCAACGGCACGATGGGCGGCTTCGACTTCGAGAGCCGCGAGGCGGTCGACGCCTTCCACGCCAAGGCGATCGAGCTGGGCGGAACCTGCGAGGGCCCGCCCGGCGAGCGGATGCCCGGGGCCTATTTCGCCTATTTCCGCGACCTGGATGGCAACAAGCTGTGCGGCTACAAATTCGGCTGAGGCCGAACCGGTCGAAAGCCAAGATTCGGCCGTCATTCTCACCCGCGCGCGCCACGATCCAGGCGCGAACTGCCCGCAGTCTTGCAGGGAGTCCGCCATGCGCGTGGCCAGTGAACGTATCGTCGCGATCCTCTTCAGCGGCGCGGCCTGGGCCATGGCCCTGGTGGCCGGGCCGCACCTGGCCCACGCCCTGCGCCACCCCGCCCGCCTGGTGGCCCACGCCGCGACGGGCCGACGCCGCGAACTGGGCTGACCGGCGGATTTAGACCTGCGGCCCGAATAGGCTAGAAGGCGCAGGTGAGCCGCGCCGCCCTTCTTTCGCTGACCCTGACCGACTTCCGCTCGTACGAGCGCGCGCAGCTGCGTCCCGACGGGGCCAGCGTCTACCTGTTCGGGGCCAATGGGGCGGGCAAGACCAACCTGCTGGAGGCCATCAGCCTGCTGTCGCCGGGCAAGGGCCTGCGCGGCGCCGGCCTGACCGAGGTCGGCCGGCGCTTGCCCGGCGAGGCCACGGGCCGCGCCTGGGCCGTCGCCGCCGAGGCGGAAAGCGGCGAAGACGAGCCGGTGCGCCTGGGCACGGGGGTCGAGCTGGCCGGCGCGGCCCGCCGCGTTGTCCGCATTGAGGGCGAGACCGTGCCGCCCGGCCGGCTGGCCGACCATGTCCGGCCGATCTGGCTGACCCCGGCCCAGGACCGGCTGTTCCTCGAGGCGGCCGGCGAGCGCCGCAAGTTCTTCGACCGCCTGGTGTTCGCCGGCGAGCCCGACCACGCCCGCCACGCCAACGCCTACGACAAGGCCCAGCGCGAGCGCATGCGCCTGCTGACCGACGCCGTTGAGAGCGGCCAGCAGGCCGACGCCATCTGGCTGACCGCCCTGGAGGCCCGGCTGGGCCAGGCCGGGGCCCTGATGGCCGCGGCCCGGGCCCGCACCCTGCTGGCCCTGCAGGCCGAGATCGACGGTCGCGGCGACCGCCCCTTCCCCCGCGCCCGCCTGGCCCTGGCCGGCGAGTGGGAGAAGATGGCGCTGGACGGGGTCGAGACGCCCGAAATCGAGGCTAGGCTGGCCGCCGCCCTGGCCGCCGCCCGCCTCCGCGACGGGGCCGCCGGACGGGCCCTGACCGGCCCGCACCGGGGCGATCTGGCCATCCACCACGTCGACAAGGACCGTCCCGCCGCGGAATGTTCGACGGGCGAGCAGAAAGCGCTGATTCTGAACCTGGTTTTGGCCCAGGCGGCGCGACTTTCGCGTGCGAACGACGCGCCGAATCCTATATTGTTGCTCGACGAAGTCGCCGCGCATCTCGACCTGAAAAGGCGGGCCGCCCTGGCCGACGAAATCACGGCGCTCGGCCTGCAGGCTTTTCTGACAGGCACCGACGAGTCGCTGTTCGACCATCTGAAAGGTCGGGCTCTCGGCGTTCGCGTCAGCGAACTCGGCCTGACCGCATTGGAAGACGTATGACCGAAGAGACCAAGGGCCAGCCCGAAGACCACCTCACCACCGCCGACGGTTCGGAAATGTCGGCCCCCGAGGTGATGACCGGCGAGTACAGCGCCGACTCCATCAAGGTGCTCAAGGGCCTGGACGCGGTGCGCAAGCGCCCCGGCATGTACATCGGCGACACCGACGACGGCTCGGGCCTGCACCACATGGTCTACGAGGTGGTCGACAACGCCATCGACGAGGCCCTGGCCGGTCATGCCACCAAGGTGGAGGTGATCCTCAACGCCGACGGCTCGGTGACGGTCACCGACGACGGCCGCGGCATCCCGGTCGACATCCACGAGGGCGAGGGCGTCAGCGCGGCCGAGGTCATCATGACCCAGCTGCACGCCGGCGGTAAGTTCGACCAGAACAGCTACAAGGTCTCGGGCGGCCTGCACGGCGTGGGCGTCTCGGTGGTCAACGCGCTCAGCGACTGGCTGGAGCTGAAGATCCACCGCAACGGCCGCAGCCACCAGATGCGCTTCGAGCGCGGCGACGCGGTGACCTCGTTGAAGGAAACCGGCGACTCGCCCGTCCGCGCCGACGGTCCCAAGGCCGGCGAGGTGCTGACCGGCACCGAGGTGACCTTCTTCCCGTCCAAGGACACCTTCGCCTTCATCGAGTTCGACCGGAAGACCCTGGAGCACCGCCTGCGCGAGCTGGCCTTCCTGAACTCGGGCGTCACCATCTGGTTCAAGGACGACCGCGACGCCGAGCCGTGGGTCGAGAAACTGCACTACGAGGGCGGCATCGAGGCCTTCGTGCGCCACCTCGACAAGGCCAAGACCCCGCTGCTGAAGACCCCGATCGTCATCCGCGGCCGCAAGGACAAGGTCGAGGTCGACCTGGCCGTCTGGTGGAACGACAGCTACCACGAGCACATGCTGTGCTTCACCAACAACATCCCGCAGCGGGATGGCGGCACGCACCTGTCGGCGTTCCGCGGCGCGCTGACGCGGATCATCACCAACTACGCCGAGAGCTCGGGCATCACCAAGAAGGAAAAGGTCAATGTCGGGGGCGAGGACGCCCGCGAAGGCCTGACCTGCGTGCTGTCGGTCAAGGTGCCCGATCCCAAGTTCAGCTCTCAGACCAAGGACAAGCTGGTCTCGTCCGAAGTGCGCCCGGCCGTCGAGAGTCTGGTGCAGGAGGGCCTGGCCACCTGGTTCGAGGAGCATCCGAACGAGGCCAAGGCCATCGTCAGCAAGATCGCCGAAGCCGCCGCCGCCCGTGAAGCGGCCCGCAAGGCCCGCGAACTGACCCGCCGCAAGAGCGCGCTCGACATCACCTCGCTGCCCGGCAAGCTGGCCGACTGCTCCGAGCGCGACCCGGCCAAGTCCGAGATCTTCATCGTCGAGGGCGACTCGGCCGGCGGCTCGGCCAAGCAGGCCCGCAACCGCGACAACCAGGCGGTGCTGCCACTGCGCGGCAAGATCCTCAACGTCGAGCGGGCGCGGTTCGACAAGATGCTGTCGTCCGACCAGATCGGCACCCTGATCACCGCCCTCGGGGCCGGCATCGGCCGCGACGACTTCAACCCCGACAAGGTGCGCTACCACAAGATCGTGCTGATGACCGACGCCGACGTCGACGGCGCCCACATCCGCACCCTGTTGCTGACCTTCTTCTATCGCCAGATGCCGGAGCTGATCGAGCGCGGCTACATCTACATCGCCCAGCCGCCGCTCTATAAGGCCGCCAAGGGCAAGTCGTCGCGCTACCTGAAGGACGACAGCGAGATGGACGCCTTCCTGGTCGACGAGGGCGTCGACGGCGCCGAGCTGGACCTGCCGTCGGGCGAGCGCCGCACCGGAGCGGACCTGCTGGCCCTGGTCCAGCTGTGTCGCCAGGCCAAGGGCAATATCGACCGCCTGTCGCAGCGCGCCCCGGCCTTCGCCATCGAGCAGGCGGCCCTGGCCGGCCTGTTCGGCGACACGCCCGACATCGCCGCCGCCGCCAGGCGCCTCGATCTGTATGCGGAAGAAGGCGACGGCCCATGGTCGGGCGAGCGCGGCGACACCGCCTATGTGTTCAAGCGCATCCGCCGCGGCGTCACCGAGAGCGTGGTGCTGGACGACGGCCTGCTGCACGCCGCCGACGCCCGCCGCCTGGCCGAACGGGCCGGCGCCCTGGCCGAGGTGTTCTCGGGCTCGGCGATCTTCCGTCGCAAGGACAAGTCGACCACCGTGCGCGGCCCGCTCGACCTGGTGGGCGCGGTCCTGGACGCCGGCCGCAAGGGCCTGTCGATCCAGCGCTACAAGGGCCTGGGCGAGATGAACCCCGACCAGCTGTGGGAAACCACCCTGGACGTCGAGGCCCGCACCCTGCTGCAGGTCCGCGTCAACCACGCCGACGACGCCGACGACATGTTCAGCCGCCTGATGGGCGACCTGGTCGAACCGCGGCGCGAGTTCATCCAGGAGAACGCGCTGGACGCCGAGGTGGACGTCTAGGGCGTCGCGATCCAGATGGTCCGCGTCACGATAGACGAGAATTGATGCACGATAGATGAGACTGCGCGTCACGCATTTGAGAACTGGACCGCAGGCTGGGTCCGCGGCGCTTTGAGCGCAGCCACATGGTCTGTAACTGGCGGTGCGCTGAGTTTCAGGAAACCGACAACACCCTTTTTAATAACCGCATCTCTCGCGACCGGGCCCGCGAGCTTCTCTATCTGTTGTTCGCAGAAAATCCCTATCCACGGCCGGGCGTCTCGGTTTTCGCCGGCTTTGACGCCGCCGGTCACCGCCATCTCGCGCGATCCATTCAGCAAACGGTACATCCCGCGATGAGGGGGTTACACAAGGGACTGGGCGATCAGGTAGGCGCGGATGCCGTACCCGGCCATGAAGGCCAGGGCCGTCTCGAAGAAATCCAACCGTCCAAGCGCTGGAAACTCGTCGAGCATCATCAGCAGCTGATGCTTGCGGCTCTTGGCCGGATCTCCCTCCAGGCGCTCGGTCAGGCGGCGGCCGATTTGGTTGAGCACAAGCCGCACCAGAGGCTTGGTGCGGGAGATGTCGGACGGGGGATGACCAGGTAAAGGGTGACGGGCGACAGGGCGTCGACGAGGTCGGCGATGCGCCAGTCGCAGGCGCTGGTGGTCAGGGCCACGGTCGGGTCGCGGTAGAGCCCCAGGAACGACATGGCGGTGGAGAGCACGCCGCCGCGTTCGTTCTCCGACTTGTTCAGAACCTCCCGGGCCGCGCTCGCCACCACGGGGTGAACCCTGGGCGCGTCGGGCGTGCCCAGATGGTTGGTGGCCATCATCCGCCGCAGCGTGTGGGCGAACGAGCGCTGGGGACCGGAGAGGAAGGTGGCGACCACCCGCGCCAGGGTCTTTTCCTCCTCGGCGTAGAGGACGTGGAGGATCGCGCCGACCAGCAGGCTGTGGCTGGTTTTTTCCCAGTGCGATCGGCGCGCCGCCCACCCCGCTTTCTGGGGGAAGGCAAGCAAAAGAGCCATCGCGCGAAGCGCGATGACCGCTTGGACCTGATCGATGATCTGCTGGCGCCAGGCATTGGCGCGCCTTGGTCGATGAGGTTCGATCGGAGCGTTCCTTGAGCGGGAGACCGCGCGGCCGGCGCTCGCAAGAGCGTCCAGGGTTCGTCGCGGGATCCCGGGCGCGAAGCCGAAGGTCAGAGCTTTCGTACCGAAAGGTCCTGGACTTACCAGGCCAAGTCCGCTTTTCCGACAGGGGCTACATCGCCAGCGCCGTTCAATTGGCGGCTTAACAAATTAGCCGACCGCACCACCTCCCAGGTGAAAATCTGATCGCTGTTGATCCATGGGTAAATTTTATTTTAAATATGCAACTCCCTTGCTAGGGCGGCGTCGACTTGATTGCGTCAGGTTGGCGTCTTGGGGAGCGCACGGACATGGGAAGTTCACGAGCTTGCGCGCCGCCTGACGCAGCCGGATAGCCGTCCTTGGGGCGCTACAGCCAGGACGGCCGGCGCGCCGTCCCCGTTCAAACAGTGTGATGGAAATGATCATGGCCCAGGGACTGGATCGTCGGATGATGCTGGGCGGGAGCATGGCGCTTTCGTTGACGGGAACCGGTTTGGCGCGCGCGAGCGTACGGGCCCATGCACCGAAGCCCTGGGGCGCATTGCCGAGCGCGCGGCAACTGGCTTGGCACCGCCGTGAAATGTACGCCTTCATCCACTTCACCGTGAACACGTTCACGGACAAGGAATGGGGTTATGGCGACGAGGATCCGAAGATCTTCGATCCCACCGATTTCGACGCCGATCAGATCGTGGCGGCCTGCAAGGCCGGCAATCTTCACGGCCTGGTGCTTACCGCCAAGCATCATGACGGCTTCTGTCTTTGGCCGACGCCGCTCACCGAGCATTGCATTCGCAACAGCCCCTACAAGAACGGCAAGGGCGACATCGTGCGTGAGTTCGCGGACGCTTGCGCCCGCGGCGGGATCGCCTTCGGCGTCTATCTGTCGCCCTGGGATCGCAATCATCCCGAATATGGCCGGCCCGCTTATATCGACTATTTTCGCGCGCAACTCACCGACCTGTGCACCAACTACGGGTCGCTCTACGAAGTCTGGTTCGACGGCGCCAATGGCGGCGACGGCTATTACGGCGGCGCGCGCGAGACGCGCACCATCGATGCGCCGAAATATTACGACTGGAAGTCCGTCGTGGCGCTGGTCCATTCGCTCCAGCCCATGGCCTGCACGATGGAGCCGTTCGAGTCCGACATACGCTGGGTCGGAAACGAAGGCGGCGTCGCTGGCGACCCCTGCTGGCCGACCATGCCCAAGGCCCCGTGGAACCATCCGAACGGACATTCGGGCGTGCGTGGCGCGGAACTGTGGTGGCCGGCCGAGACCAACACCTCGATCCGGCCCGGCTGGTTCTATCATGCAAGCGAGGACAGCCAGGTCAAAGACCCGCAGCGGTTGACGAAGCTGTTCGACGAGTCCGTCGCCCGAGGCACCAATCTCATCCTCAACCTGACGCCCGATCGGCGGGGACGCGTCCCCGAGGTGGACGTGGCCTCACTCACCGCTTTCGGAGACGCGCTTCGCGCGAGCTTCGCGCGCGATCTGGCGAAGGGTGCGGTCGCCACGGCCTCGGCCAATCGCGGCCCAGGCTTCACGCCCGACAAGGTGCTCGACGGCAATCGCGAGACCTATTGGAGCACGCCCGACACGGACCTCACCCCGTCGTTGATCCTGGATCTGCGGCCCGGCACGCGGTTCGACCTTATCCGGCTGCGTGAGAATCTGGCGCTCGGCGTGCGCGTCACCCGTTTCGCGCTCGACGCCGATCTCGGCTCCGGATGGCAGGAAATCGCCAATAAGGAGGCGATCGGCGCCCAGCGGATCATCCGCCTGGCGCAGCCGATCGCGCCGCGGCGGTTGCGGCTGCGTATCGTCGAGGCGCCGGCCTGCCCGGCGATCACCGAAATTTCCCTGTTCCGCAGCGTTTCGCCCAAACCCTTGTCACTGGCGCGGTCGGGCGGCGCGGCGGTGCTGGATCGCAGCCGTTTGAAGGTGGTTTCGGCGAGCGCGCCCGGAGCGGAAATTCTGTTCGACGGCAGCGAGAAAACGCCGTGGATCGCCGGGGCGCCGGCAAGCCTCGTGATGGACCTGGGCGGAACCGAGAAGGTCGACGGCTTCGTGCTGACGCCGCTCGGCGACCTGGCGCATCCATCCGGACCGCCCGCGGCCTATGTGCTCGAGCAAAGCATCGACGGGTCCGCTTGGCGGCCCGTCCAGAGCGGGGAGTTTTCCAATATCGCCAATTCTCGGCAGGCGCAGAATGTGCCGCTCCCGGCTGCGGTGAGCACGCGCTTCCTACGCTTCTCCTTCCCGCGCATCGCCACTGGCGCCTCTCGGCTTGCCTTCACCGAGCTCGCGATCCTGCAGGCCCGATGAAGACCCCGGGCGGCGCACGAAATCACGGTTCGAGCGCCGCCGCCATGCCAGGCCCGCAGGGGTTCGGCCGCATCGCCGCTCGCACTTCATGGGGCGACCCTCGACGACGTAAAAAGATGCGGCTCGGTATCTCCGGATACTGAAGAGAAGGTCGCCAACTGGCGCCGCGAAGCGGAAGTTGCCCATGCTGCGCTGCGGGAACTCGCCGAGCTGACGACTGTAGGCCACTAGGCCAACTGTCTCGCCACGTAGGCGGTACACGACGCTCGCAACAGGCAGCGTGCCTGACGTCTTCGGATCAGACTGGCTGATCGCCCAGCCCTCGCGACCAGCCCTGAAGTTCGCCGCTTCCTATTCTCATGGGCAAAATCTCGTTTATTAGTGGATGAAAAGGACTCTAAACGGGGTGGAGCGGCCATGCAGTCTTTCAGACGCGCCGATCTGGCGGGCGTGGCCGGGTTGGCGGCGACCCTCGTTGTGTCTGGCTGCGCCTCCCCGGCCCTGCAGGTTCACACCGCCGCCGAGCTGCAAGCCGCTGTCCGTCGCCCAGACCCCGACACCTCCGTCATCCAGTTGGCGCCGGGCGTCTATTTCCTTGATCAGCCCCTGGTTCTCGATGAGACCTTTTCGGGCGCCCCCTCCAGGCCCAGGATTATTCGAGGCCCGAAACGCGGCAGCGCCGTTCTGAGCGGAGGCCGCCCCCTGACCGCCCTGAAATGGCGCAAGGTGGATCAGCGGACTTGGCGGGCCCAGGTCGACGGCCCGGCCTTCAGTTGGCTGTGGTTGAACGGCGAGCGCCTGATCAGGGCGCGGTACCCCAATTATGATCCCAGGGCCTTGCCCATGGGGGGCGTCTCCGCGGATGCGACATCGCCCGCGAGAAGCGCCCGCTGGGCCGACCCGGCTGGCGGCATAATCCACGCCCTTCACGCTAGTCGCTGGGGCGATATGCACATCGCCATCCTCGGCAAGCGGCCCGACGGCGCGCTCCAATTGGCGCCAGCGGTCGGCAACAACCGAGAGATGGGACCGAGCGAATCTGAGCGTTACGTCGAGAATATAAGAGAAGAGCTGGATGCGCCCGGCGAGTGGTATCTGGATACAGAAGGCCACTGGCTATACTTCATGCCGCATGATGATGCGCCGCCACCTTCGGATGGTTTCGTCGCCAGCCGACTGGACACTATAGTTAAGATTGTCGGGGCGAACCGACCTGTTCACGATGTCATTCTGCAAAACATCTCTACCGGCACGCGGAGCCTACCTTCCTGAAGACTCAGGAGCCCCTGTTGCGCTCCGATTGGAGATTTTCGCGGATCGGCGCGATCGTGATCGAAAACGCCGAGCATGTCGAAGTCACCGACGGCGAGATCACCGAAGTCGGCGGCAATGGCGTTGTCGTTAATGGCGAGGCGCGTTTTGTCGGGATACGTCGCAACGAGATCTACGAGATCGGCGCCAGCGCGATCTCGTTCGTCGGCCGCCCCGACGCCGTCCGCTCCCCCTTGTTCGAATATCACCAGTCAATGCCGCTAGAGGCTATCGACCGGAAGGTCGGCCCAAAAAGCGAAAACTATCCCGCCGACAGCATAGCTGAAGACAATCTGATCCACGACATTGGCTTTCTCGAAAAGCAGTCGGCGGGCATACAAATCTCGATGGCCGCGCGCATAACGGCAAGCCATAACAGTATTTATCGCATGCCACGCGCTGGCATCAATATCGGCGACGGCGCCTGGGGTGGTCACCTCATCGCGGACAATGACGTGTTCGACACGGTGCGCGAAACCGGAGACCACGGCGCCTTCAACAGCTGGGGCCGCGACCGCTACTGGCATCCCAATCGCGAAGAGATGGACCGGCGCACGTCAGCGGATCGCAGCCTTACCGCGCTGGACGTTGTGGAGCCCATCATCCTCCGCCACAACCGCTGGCGCAGCGACCACGGCTGGGACGTGGATCTGGATGACGGCGCCAGCAACTACATCATCGAGGATAACCTCATGTTGTCGGGCGGACTAAAGCTTCGCGAAGGCTTCGATCGCACGGTTCGCAACAATATTCTGCTCAATAATACCCTTCATCCGCACGTCTGGTTCGTCAACAGTGAGGATGTGTTCGAGCATAATATCGTCATGACCGCGTACCAACCCATACGTATTCCGAAGTGGGGCAAGCGCATGGATAATAATCTGTTGCCAAGTCAGGCGGCGCTCGACTAGGCCCGCAAAAATGGCACGGATGCGCATTCGGTTTTTGGACAGCCTGACTTTGTCTCCCCCCATACCGGCGACTATTCTGTTCGCCCCGGCAGTCCGGCAATCGGCATCGGTTTCAAAAACGTCTCAATGGACGACTTCGGCGTTCGTCCCAAGCGCCTGCGCCGCCGCGCCGAACAACCGGCCTTTCCCCCGCCCCTGGGCGATAGGGCTCAGGGCGCCGCGGCGGAAGAACGATCCTTTGCCGGGATGAGGTTGAAATCCGTGACGACCCCTGGAGAACAGTCCGCAGCCGGTTTGCCCGAAATCGCCGGCGTAATGGTTCTGTCAGTTGATAAGGACGGACCTGCAGCCAGGGCCGCCTTTAAACCCGGCGACGTCGTTATCGACTTGCCCGGTGACGCGGGCGATACAACACAAGCTATAAATACTTTAGAAGAACTGCTCGCGGAATTTAAGAGTCGCCGCTGGCGTTATGAAATTTCGGTGCGCGTGATGCGCAATCAGGCCGAGATGGATCTGCGCCTCACCCTGCCACAATAGCGCTGCCAAATCACCGAATACCTGGGCAGAACCTATACGGAAACAGCATGACACAGATTTCCAGACGAAACCTTGTCAAAACCGGCCTGCTCCTGACCAGCGCGTCGGCGCTGGGCTATACGTCTCAGGCCTTCGCTCAGGCGGAAAAAGCCGGTGCGGCGACAAAAATGCTCCCGCGCGAACGGCTCCTCTTTGATTTTGACTGGCGCTTCGCCCTCGGTCACGGCGCGAACCCGGAAAAGGATTTCGGTTTCGGCTACGGACAGGCCACGTTCGCCAAGACCGGCGACATCAAGATCGCCAAGAAAGGCTTCGACGATTCGTCATGGCGCCCGGTTAACCTTCCGCACGACTGGGCCGTCGAGTTGCCGTTCGTGAACGACGCCACCGGTGAAGGTGACGACCGACTGCAACGGCATGGCTTCAAGCCGCTGGGCCGTCGGTACCCGGAAACGAGCATCGGCTGGTATCGCCGGGAATTCGACATTCCGGCGGGCGATCTGGGGCGGCGCATCTGGATCGAATTCGACGGCGCGTTCCGCGACGTGATGGTGTTCGTCAACGGCTGTTTCATCGGACGCAACAACAACGGCTACACGCCGTTCCGCTTCGATCTGACGGATTTTCTCGCCTACGGCGCCAGCAATGTCATCGCCGTGCGTGTCGACGCCAGCTTCGGCGACGGCTGGTTTTATGAAGGCGCCGGCATTTACCGCCATGTCTGGCTGTTGAAGACGGATGCGGTCCATCTCGGCCGCTGGGACAGCGTGGTGCGGTCTAGGCTCGATGGCGATACGGCGTCGCTCGACCTGTCCACCGTCGTGCACAATGTCGGCGCGGACGCGCGGACGGCGCGGGTAAGGTGGACCATTACCGATGCCGCGGGCTTGGTTGTCGCGACGGCGGAAGCGCCGCAAAAAGACCTTCCAGCCGACGGCTCGATGGCGTTCGGCGCGACTGCGCGGCTGACCGGGCCGAAGCTCTGGTCAGTCCAAGCCCCCAATCTTTACGCCGCAACGGTGACAGTCGAATGTGACGGCCAGGTGTGCGATCGCGAGCGCGTCGATTTCGGCGTGCGCAGCGCGGTCTTCGACGCCGATAAAGGATTCTTCCTGAACGGGAAACACTTGAAAATTCAAGGCGTTTGCAATCATCAGGATCACGCCGGCGTCGGCGCCGCACTGCCTGATCGGCTGCAGGAATTCCGTGTCGGCGTCATGCAGCAAATGGGCTGCAACGCCATACGCACCTCGCACAACATGCCAACGCCAGAGTTGGTCGCCGCGTGCGATCGCATGGGCATGATGATGCTGTGCGAGACACGTCAGATGAGTTCCAGTCCAGAGGGGTTGGCTCAGCTCGAAACCATGATCAAGCGCTACCGCAATTCGCCGTCGGTGATCCTGTGGTTGATCGGCAATGAAGAAAACGCGCTGCAAGGCGAGCTGGCAGAACAGGGCGCCAAGATCGCCCGCACAATGGTGGCGCTGTGCCACGAACTGGATCCGACGCGGCCCGTCACGGCGGCCGTCAATGCGGACAACGAGAAGGGCGTTTCAGAGGCCGTCGATGTCATAGGGTTTAACTATCATCGCGAATTTCCCGATGATTTCCACAAGCGTCACCCGCAACGCCCTGTCGTGGCTTCGGAAGACGCCAGCGATGTTTCTACCCGTGGCGAGTACGCCACCGACTGGGGCCGTAACACGGTCAGCAGCTTTGATGGCGACGCGCCATGGAAAAAATCGCCGGAGAACTGGTGGAAGTTCTACGCCGCCCGCCCCTGGGCGGCGGGAGGTTTCGCCTGGACGGGCTTCGACTATCGCGGGGAGCCCTCGCCGTTCGGCTGGCCGTCAATTAACTCGCACTTCGGTATCGTCGACACCTGCGGCTTCCCCAAGGATTATTACTACTACTACAAGGCCTGGTGGGGAAAAGAGCCCGCCCTGCATGTGTTTCCGCACTGGGACTGGCCGGGCAAGGAAGGCCAGGAGGTTTCGGTCTGGGTCTATTCGAACCTTGACGAGGTCGAGCTCTTCCTCAACGGCCAGAGCCTGGGCTCAAAACAGGTCCCGCCCTTGGGCCACCTGGAATGGACGGTCAGATACGCGCCGGGAGCCATCGAGGCCCGAGGCCGCAAGAAAGGCAAGCTCGTCCTCAACGCTCGGCGCGAAACAACCGGCAGGGCCAAGACGGTCCGCCTCACCGCGGACCGGACGATGCTTCGCGCCGACGGCGAGGATATCGCCGTCTTGAAGGCCGAAATGCTGGACGCGCGCGGCCGCCACATTCCGACCGCCAACCATAGGCTCAAATTCAAGATCAGCGGCCCCGGCGCATTGATCGGCGTCGGCAATGGCGATCCCAATTGTCTGGAAAGCGACAAGGGCTCGGAACGGTCGTTGTACAATGGCCTGGCCCAACTGATCGTGCAGACGGAAAAGCGATCAGGCGCGATAACGGTGGAAGCCTTTGTCGACGGCGCCGGCGAGCCCATCACGGCGGCTCGGATCGTGTTGATCTCCGCCCCGGCGCCTTTAAGGCCCAGTGTCGCGTGAGTGGGCCGGCGCCGCAGGCTAATCATCGAGGTCGGCGGCGACTGGCGCGCCTCCCATCCTCATCGAACGACGACTATCGCGCGCTAGAAGCCGAATTGTGATGGATCCACCGTCGCCGTTGGCAAAGCTCATGAGCATGCTCTTGAAACTTGGTTTAGATCGCTCCGCTTGAGGAGAACTGCAGATTGGCCGCATCCCGATGAAGTTTTGCTTGAGAATTCTCGCGCTCGTCGCGGTGCTCGGCTCCGCCGGGTTGGCGCCAGCCCAACCCGCGACCTCGTCGGCGAACAGCCTTCTCTGGTACGATCAGCCGGCGCGGTCCTGGATGACCGAGGCCCTCCCGATCGGCGAAGGGGCCCTTGGCGCCATGCTCTTCGGCCTGACGACCACGGAACGGATCCAGTTCAATCACGACACGCTGTGGACCGGGACCGAAAGCGAGACCGGACGCTATCAGGCGTTCGGCGACGTCTTCATCGAGCTCGATCATGACAAGCCGACGGAATATCGGCGTGAGCTGGATATCGCGCGGTCGGTCCAGCGCGTCACGTACGAGCATCGTGGCGTGCGCTACACGCGCGAGGCCTTCGCCAGCCACCCGGCCCATGTGATCGTCATCCGCCTGACCGCCGACACGCCCAGCGCGCATAGCGGGCGGATCTGGCTGACCGACATGCACGGTGCGAAGGTGATCGCCCGCGGCTCCCGCCTGATCGCCGCCGGCCGGTTGCCTGACAACGGAATGAAATACGAGTCCCAGCTGCAGGTCTTAAATTCGGGCGGCGCCGTGCGGGTGGGAACATCGCCCGTCGGAAGTCGCAATCCGCTGGCAGGCGTTCCGGGAACCGAAAAGCACGTCCTTCCCCAAACCTATATCGAGTTCGAGAACTGCACGTCGCTGACCCTCATCCTGGCCGCCGACACCGATTATGTACCCGACCACGGCAGAAAGTGGCGCGGTCAGGATCCCCACCGGGAGGTCACGCTGCGCGTGGATCGCGCTTCCGAACGACCGGTCGCCCGCCTTCTGGCGGACCACGTCGCCGACTACCAGTTGCTGTTTCGCCGTTTCCAGCTTGACCTTGGCGCAACCGCCCCGGCGTTGGCGGAGCGGCCCACCAACCAGCGGCTTGTCGCCTATACCCGGCAGAAGACACGGGACCCTGATCTCGAGGAGCTGTTTACGCAGTACGGCCGCTACCTGTTGATCAGCAGCTCGCGACCGAGCGATCTCCCGGCCAACCTGCAGGGGGTGTGGAACGAGTCGAACGACCCGCCGTGGCGCGGCGACTATCATTCCAACATCAACATCCAGATGAACTATTGGCCTGCCGAGCCGACTAACCTGGGCGACCTGCACCGGCCCTTGATCGACTACTTCGTCAGCCAAGTCCCCATCGCCCGGCTGCGGACGCGCGAGGACAAGGACTACGGCCCGAACGTTCGCGGCTGGACGGTGCGAACCGAAAACGGCGTGTTCGGCGGCGGGAGCTTCAAATGGAACCCTCCCGGGAGCGCCTGGTACGCCCAGCATGTCTGGGAGCATTACGCCTTCTCGCAGGACAAGACCTATCTGCGCCAGGTCGCCTATCCCTTCATCAAAGAGGTCGTCGAGTTCTGGGATGACATGCTGGTGCGCCGGCCGGACGGAACCCTGGTCTCGCCGCTCGGCTGGTCGCCGGAGCATGGGCCGACGGAGCCAGGGGTCGCCTACGACCAGATGATCATCTACGACCTCTTCACCAATTATATCGAGGCGTCCGAGGCCCTGGGCGTGGACGCGGACTATCGCGCCCGGGTCGCCGAGATGCGATCGCGATTGCTCAAGCCGAAGATCGGCCAATGGGGCCAGTTGCAGGAATGGGAGACCGACCGCGACGACCCGAAGGACGAGCACCGCCACGTGTCTCACCTGTTCGGGCTGCACCCGGGACGGCAGATCACGGCGACGCAAACCCCCGCCCTGTTCGAGGCGGCGAAGGTCTCGCTTCGCGCGCGCGGAGACGGAGGCACCGGCTGGAGCCGCGCCTGGAAGATCAACTTCTGGGCGAGGTTGCACGACGGCGACCATGCCTATCTGATGCTCCGCAACCTGCTGACGGCCGTGAACACCGTCGGCACGGAGCTAAGCGACGGAGGCGGGGTCTATCCGAACCTGTTCGACGCTCACCCTCCCTTCCAGATCGACGGAAATCTTGGTTCGACCGCGGGTGTAGCCGAGATGCTGGTTCAATCCCACGAGGGGTATATTCACCTACTGCCGGCGCTCCCTTCAGCCTGGCCGGACGGCAGCGTCAGCGGCCTTCGCGCGCGTGGCGGATACGAAGTCGACATAAGCTGGCAGGGCGGGAAGCTGATCTCCGCCACGGTGCGGAACGTGAACGGAAGCGGCGCCCAGGTCCGCTATTCAGGGCGGCAGATTCCGGTGACGATTCCTCGCGGCAAGTCCGTCGAACTGACTCCCGAGATATTCAGCCGATAGCGCCTGATGGTGAACACAACCTCAAATATCGCCATCGCGCCCGTCATGGCGTCCAGTTCTTCGAGCCAGCGCCCTCAGGCGGTCCGGTCTGACTGGCGTCATTAGCGCCCGCGATCTGATCACAGGGCGGGTGTCCTTTTTGACGCGGACCACCGGCAACAGTCTCAAATCTTGCGAGACTGTTCACCGGCTACCGCCTCGGAATCTGATCTCGCGGCGTCAGCGAAACCTCGGCCGCCGCGCCGGCCCGGCGATAGCCGATGCGGATTGGCCGGTCCGTCGGCGCGACACGCATCGCCGCACGGGCGTCGGTGAGCGGCATGCCCCGGACCGTCGCGCCGTCGATCGCCGTCACCACGTCGCCGACCTTCAGGCCGGCGGCCTCGGCCGGACCGCCCGAGGCGATGTCCTTGATCTCAAAGCCGTCGTCCCCGAGGTTCAGCCAGCATCCGCAGCGGTCGAAGGCGCCCGCGTCGGCCGGCGGCGTCGCGATACGGCGCAGGTACATGATCTGGCGATCGTAGTCGAAGGTGACCACGAAGCGCTTCAGAAGGCCGCTGCCGATATTGCCGTCGAAATTCTCGTCGGTGAACACGCCCTTGCCCTGGGTGGCCAGACCCGCCACCGGCCTTTCGATCGTGACCTCGCCTAGGCTCAGCGACCTTGCGCGGATCACGTAGGATCGCGAGGGGCCGCCGACGCCCCAGCCGTCCACCGCCGTCACGCCTTCAGGATGGGCCGCCCGCAACTTCGTGCGCTCGACGAACGGCCGCGCCACGGTCACCTCGCTGCGCGAGCCGGTGTCGATGTTGTGGCGCGCGGGCAGGTCGTCCAGTCGCCCGCTCACCTGCGGCATGTGGTCGTAGAACACGAACGGCACGGCGACGCCGGCCCTGGCGCGGTCGGCCGCGGTGAACCGCGCCGGATCGATCAGGGTCAGTTCGTTGCGCTCGTAGTCGATGACCGTGACGAAGCGGCGGAACATCTCGAAACCCAGCATGCCGCCGACCTGGAAACCCTCCACGGGCTTGGGACTGAAATCGAGCTTCAGCATCGTCTGGTCACGCAGGGTCATGCCGCCAAGCTCCAGCCGGCCCACCTGGACGTAGCCGCTGGTCGGCCGCGCCTCGCCCGATCCGCCGGACGGCATGGCGCCTTGAGACTTCAGGTCCAGGGCCGCCACCGTCGGCGAGGTGAGGATGCCATGCCCGCCGGTGTCGACCAGGAACGGGAACGGGCCTTTGCCGTCCACCGTGACGTCGACGAAGATGTGGTTGTTGGCCAGCCGGAACGGCGCGGTGATCCGCCCCTCGGCCGGCAGGGTCCAGTCCCGCGGCGCGCCCTTGGGCAGGGTGTAGGCCGCCGCCGGACGGGCCGCCCCTCGGACCGCCGAGATCAGGGTCAGGGTCTGAAGGCTGGCCTCGCCGCCGCCATCGTCGATCGTGGCGATCTTCGGCAGGGCGCGACCGGCCTGTCGGACATAGTCGGCATAGCGGAAGTCGAAGGTCATGAAGCCCTGGGTCTCGCGCACGCGGACAAGATGGGCGGTGGCGCAGTCGAACCAGGCCTCGAAGGGCTTGCCCCCACGGGGCGTCACCTTCAGCCGCCGCCCCTCCGGGTCGACGCCCAGGGCTTCGACGCGGGCTCCGCCGGCGTCGGCGCGCCACCAAAGGTCGGCGTTGCGAAAGGCCTGGTTGACGGCCACGGCGGGGCGGTCGCCGCCGGCCTGGGGCGTCACCGCGCCGGAGGGATCCTGCATCCAGGCCGTCTTGCCGTCGAAGGCGCTGGCGCCGGCGGTCGGGCCTAGCTGGCGGCGCTCGACGAACCGGCCCGTGGCCACGTCGCTGGTCGTTTCGACCTCGCCCGTCAGGCCCTGTCCGACATAGGCGCGTCGCACGACCAGGCTCGTGGCGGTCCCGCCTGTCGCGCCGGCGCCCAGCACCGCGAGCCGGTTGGCGGCGAACACGTCGGCTGGCGGCGTCTGGGCGGCGCAGATCGCCGGAACGGCGGCGGAGGACAACAGCAGGGGCAGGAACATGGACGGCCTTTGCGCGACAAGGCCCTCCGCCTATCATCGCCGCCGAAAACCGGTCTTGAACCGAATTCACATCCGCCTCGAGTTCGCCCGCTGCCCGTTCCCTCCGCCTCCATCCGCGCCGTCGAGCCCGGGCGATTGCTGCACGCGCCGGGCGAGCGGCTGGCCCGCCATCGCCACGACCATGGCTTTGCGGCCGTCGTGCTGTCGGGCGGCTATGTCGAGGCGGGCGACACCGGCCGGCATCGGGTGGCGGCCGGCGACGTCATCCTGCACCAGGCCTTCGAAAGCCATCTGGACCAGTTCGACCGACGCGGCGCCCAGGTGCTGGTGTTGCCCCTGCCGTCCGGCCTGGGCGGGACGACGCGGGGACGGGTCGCCGATCCCGACCTGATCGCGCGGCTGACGGCGATCGACGCCCGAATGGCCGCCGAGGCCCTGGCCGAGGGGTTCGAGCCGGCCGCGGCGTGGCCGACGAACCCGGAAGATTGGCCGGACGCCCTGGCGCAGGAACTGTTGGCCGATCCCGACCTGTCGATCCATCGATGGGCGAGGGCGGAGGATCTCCACCCCGGCAGCGTTTCGCGCGGCTTTCAGCAGCAGTTCGGCGTGACGGCGGCGGCTTTCCGGGCCACGGTCCGGGCGCGTCGAGCCCTGGCGGCGCTGGACGATCCGGCGCTCAGCCTGGCGCAGGTGGCCGGTGATTGCGGCTTCGCCGACCAGGCCCACATGACGCGGGCGATCCTGCGACTGACGGGATCGACTCCCCGCCGACTGCGCCGGACGGCGACGGAACTTTGTCCGGATCCGGCATGGCTGGCGCGCCGGTAAGCGCTTTCATGCGTCGCTGCCGTCAATCGTCCGTGAAGTAGTCGGCGATCGCCGCATCCACCGACTCCAGCTCGAAGTTCGGCGAGCCGGCGCGTTCCAGGGCGTGGCGGATCTGCCAGGCGCTGCGGCCGACATGGACGCCCATGCCGCGCAGTTCCTCGACGATCGCCGCGCGGGTGGCGTCGTCGACCGACTTGTTGTTCTCCAGCCGCGCCTGGTCCAGTCGCCAGCCGAAATAGCTATCAGGCGTTAGTTCGATCACCGCCCCAGGGGCCGGCCGCCATTCGTAGATCGCGCAGCGGCGGTCGACGGCCGCGTCGACATAGTTGGCCAGGCAGTTGCGGTAGCGCCGGGCGGCGTCGCGGATCGCCGCCACCGTCTCCAGCGGCCGCAAGCGTTCCGTACCCGGATGAGGCGGCTTGGGCAGCTCGCGGCGGAAGTCGTCGGCCACCAGGTTGAACAGCGCCTTGGCGTTCGGGGCCCGCGTCCAGACGGCGATCCGCTCGGCCAGCACGGCTTCCGGCAGGCGGCGGGCGAGCAGGGCGTGAGCCTCGGCCAGCAGCTTGGCCTGGGCCGCGCTGACCCGCACGGCCGCCCCGCCGGCGTCGCGCAGCGGACGCGGCAGGGCGCCCAGGGTCCGCACCTGCAGCGGGTCGATCCGTTCGGCGTGGCGCAGGGTCTTGGCCGGCTTGGGGTCGGCCAGCAGGGCGACGAGGACGCGATAGTCCTCGGGCGTCCAGGCGATCTCGCCCAGCCGCTCCAGCGCCCGGGCCAGGCCTTCCGGGGCCGGATCGAGCACCAGGCGCACCGCCTTGCGCAGCGGCGCCTCGAACAGCAGGCCGACGTCGACCGACCCGCGGCGGTCGGTCTCCGTCGCCAGCATCAGGCAGACCAGGTGGCGGCGCGCGGTCGGCGCGGTGACAAACGGGGTATGGGGCGCGGGCCACAGCGCGGCCAGCACGTCCGCATAGGCGGGCGCGATCAGGCGCAGCAGGGGCGAGGCGAGCTGCGTCGCCTGGGCCAGAACGAGGGTGGTCATCGATAGCTCCCGGCGACAGCCGGGGCGGGCCGTCGCTAGCGGTTGATTTGCGGACGAAGCGGGCGCGGCTCGCACGACGCGCGCCATCGCACCGGGATCGGTGGCTTGTATGGCTGGGCGGCGTTCAAGGTCATGCGGGGGCGGCTTCCGGGGGAGAGCGTGGTTCGGAAGGCGCTGATCCCACGATCCGCGGTTCCGGACAAGCTGGGCGCGGCGATCGCGACGACTTGGGGTTTAGCTTGTTGCCGCCGGGACACGGTTCGATGAACGCGATCCGCGTCGTGGCCGGCTCTGGATCACGCCAAATTCAGACTTGCCAAACCAGATACATAGCTATGCATATAGCTACACATGTTTATGACTCCCAAGAGCCCGACCATGATCCCCGACACCCTCGCCGACCTGGGCGTGACCTTCCTGGGCAGCCGGATGAAGCGCCTGGCCGACCGCCTGCAGACCGACGCCGCCGCCAGCCTCCAGGCCATGGACCTGCCGATCCAGCCGGCCCAGCAGCAGTTCCTGGCCGTGCTGCGGCGACAGGGGCCGCAGACCGTGGGCGGCGTCGCCCAGCACCTGCGGATCAGCCAGCCCACCGCCACGCGCGCCATCCAGGCCCTGATCGAGCAGGGCCTGATCGCGGTCAGCCGCGAGGGCCGCGACCAGCGCCAGAAACTGCTGTCGCTGAGTCCGGCCGGCGAGGCGCTGATGGACCGGCTGGAACGCGAGCTGTGGCCCCGGGTCGAGGCCGCAGCCGTGTCGCTGTGCGGCGGCCGCCACACCGCCCTGCTGGAGACGATCGCCGCGATCGAGGCCGAGCTGGACCGTCGCTCGCTGCTGGACCGGGTCATGGCGCCGGGCATGACCATCCGCGACTTCTCCGACGATCTGGCGCAGGCGTTCTACGACGTCAACGCCGCCTGGATCTCTCAGATGTTCGCGCTCGAAGAGAACGACATCACCCTGCTGGAGAAGCCGCGCGAACTGATCGTCGACAAGGGCGGGGCGGTACTGTTCGCGCAAACGCCGGACCTGGGCGTGGTGGGGACCTGCGCCATCATGAAGATGAAGGACGGCTGGTTCGAGCTGACCAAGATGGGCGTGCTGGAGGCGGCGCGGGGCCGCAAGGTCGGCGAGTTCCTGCTGGCGGCGGCGATCGAACGGGCCAGGACCATGGGCGTGGCCGACCGGCTGTACCTGCTGACCAACAGGAAATGCGGGCCGGCCATCCACCTCTACGAGAAGCTGGGCTTCCAGCACGACGCCGAGATCATGGCGCTGTTCGGCAGCCGCTACGAGCGGTGCGACGTGGCGATGCGGTATCGGGGGTCAGACTGACACCTGGGCCGCCACGGCCTTCAGCACGTCCCGCGCCGCATTCGGATCCAGCCGCACCTGCAGGCCGCGCTGGCCGCCGTTGATGTAGACATGGGTCTGCGCCAGGGCGTCGGCCTCGATCACCGCCGGCAGGGCCTTGCGCTGGCCGAAGGGGCTGATGCCGCCGACCTTGTAGCCGCTGATCCGCTCGGCGTCGGCGGGCTTCATCATCTGGGCCGACTTGCCGCCGACCGCGGCCGCCAGCTTCTTCATCGCCACCTCGCGGTCGGACGGGACGATGGCCAACACCGGCTTGCCGTCGACCAGGGCCATCAGGGTCTTGAGCACCCGGCCGGGGTCCTCGCCCAGCGCCGCGGCGGCGGCCAGGCCGATGCTGTCGGCGTCGGGGTCGTAGTCGTAGGCGTGGACCGTGAAATCGATCCCGGCCTTGGTCAGGGCGAGGGTGGCGGGCGTGGTGCGGGACATGGCCTCACTATAGCCAAGCAGGTCCGGGCCGGGCCAGAGCCGCGTTGTCATCCCGGAAGCCTCGCAGGGGCTGTCCGGGATGACAACGGCGGGAGACGAAAGCCCTAGACGCCCTACTCCCACACACCCTATTTCGGACAGACCGCGTCGCCTTCGTTGGAGGCCAGCCGCACCTCGGTCAGGGACAGCGAGAACGGCCCGCTCGTGCTGACCACGAACGGCGCGGTGACATGGTCCATCTTCGCCCCGGCCGCCTGGAAGCAGGACAGCTTGATCTTCACGCCGAGCCATTCGTTCAGCTTGGCGGCCTTCACGGCGGAGGTGACATCGAGGGTCCCGGCGCACGAGGCGTCGTCGGCGCAGCCGATGCTCATCGTCACCGGGGCGGTCGGCGCCGTGTCGATCCGGTAACGGACCATCACCGCCATGTCGCCGGTGGTCTGGCGCGACAGGTCGACCGGCGGACCATGGATGGCCAGCATGCCCTGCCCCGTCCAGGTCGCCTGGCGGGCGTTCTCCTGGGCCCCGGCGTCGATCGCCTTGACCGAACCGGCCCCCACGAAGTCCATCCGCCATGGCGCTGGCAGGCGGCCGTCGACGAAATAGCGGTCGACGCTGCCGGCGGCGATCACCTCGCCCGCGTCTTCCGACAGGACCCCGACCTTGCCGCCCTGGGCGTAGGACAGGCCGTAGCCGTAGGCGAACTGCGGGTCATAGCCCGGCTGGCCGCGGTTCAGCGAGCCCTGGTCAGCGCGCCTGGGCCAGGAGAAGGAAAGCTTGCCCTGGAAGTCGCGCCGGGGCTTGCCGTCCCGGCCGGCCACCAGCACGTCGGCGATCCCGCCGCCCTCGCTGCCCGGCAGCCAGGCCGCGACGAAAGCGTCGGAGGCGTTGATCTCGGGGTTCACCCACAGAGGACGGCCCGACAGGAACACCGACACCACCGGGATCCCTTGGGCCTTCAGCCGCTTGAGCAGGGCCAGATCGGTCTTGTCGCCCAACTGGTAGCCGAGGTTGGTAAGGTCGCCCTGGAACTCGGCGTAGGGGTCCTCGCCGAACACCACGATGGCGACGTCGGGCCGGGTCGTGAACTGGCCGTCCGGCGCCAGCTCGGCCTGGCCGCCGGCGGCCTTCACCGCCTGCTCGATCCCACCCCAGATCGACTGGCCGTGCGGGAAGTCGCTGTTCTTGTTGCCCGTGCCTTGCCAGGTCAGCGTCCAACCGCCCGAGGCCTTGCCGATGTCGTCGGCGGCGCCGGCGACCAGCACCCGAGCGCCCGGCCTGACCGGCAGCACGCCGTCGTTCTTCAGCAACACCAGCGACTTGGCCACCGCCTCGCGGGCGATCGCCCGGTGCTCGGCCGCGCCCAGCCGGTCGAACCGGCCCTGGACGGTCGGGGCGACACGCTCGAACAGCCCGGCCTTGACCTTGACCCGCAGGATCCGCCGCACGGCGTCGTCCAGCCGCGCCATCGGGATCTGCCCCGCCTTCACCTGGGCCAGGGTGTTATCGTAGAGGCCCTTCCAGCTGTCGGGGGCCATGTACATGTCGAGCCCGGCGTTCATCGCCTGCGGGCAGCTGGTGTTGGTGCAGCCGGCCAGCTGACCGTGGGCGTTCCAGTCGCTGACCACGAAGCCCTGGAAGCCCATGCGGCCCTTCAGCACGTCGGTCAGCAAACTTTTGTTGCCGGTGATCTTCTGGCCGTTCCAGCTGGAGAACGAAGCCATCACCGTCAGGATGCCGGCGTCGATGCTGGGCGGGTAGCCCTGGGCGTGGATGGCGACCAATTCGGCCTCGGGGATCCTGGCGTCGCCCTGGTCCTTGCCGCCCTCGGTGCCGCCGTCGGCCAGGAAGTGCTTGGCCGAGCCGGCGATATGGCCGGCGCCCAGGGTCTGGCCAGGCTTGAGCACGCCCTGCAGGCCCAGCGTCATGGGACCCGAATAGGACTTCACAACCTCCGGGTCCTCGGCATAGCCCTCGTAGCTGCGCCCCCAGCGGTCGTCGCGCGGCACGGCCACGGTGGGACCGAAGGTCCAGTCGCCGCCGACCACCGCCACCTCCTCGGCCGTCGCCTGGCCGATGCGGCCGATCAGGGCCGGGTCGCGCATGGCGCCCAGGCCGATATTGTGCGGGAAGATCGTCGCTCCGACGATGTTGTTATGTCCGTGCACGGCGTCGATGCCGAACAGGATCGGAATCGAAACGTGGCCCGGCCGCGTGGCGAGCGCCTGCTTGCGATAGGCGTCGATCAGGTCGGTCCAGGCCTTGGGCGGGGCGCGGTCGTCGCCGCCCGGCGCCGAGTTGCCGCCGGCCAGGATCGAGCCCAGCGGATAGTTCTCGAGATCGGCCGGGGTCATCGAGGCGATGTCGCCCTGGATGGTCTGGCCGACCTTCTCCTCCACGCTCATCCTGGCCATCAGCTGGCTGACGAAGGCCTCGGTCCTGGCGTCGGTGATCGCCGCCGGGCTGGCCGCCGCGGGCCACTGGGCGGGATGGGCGACGGCGGACGGGGTGACGGCGGACGGGGTGACGGCGGATTGGGCGAGGGCCGAGGCGCCGGTCAGGCCGGCCGAGGCGACGATGGTCGAGGCGAGCAGGGCCGAAATCGCCGGGCGACGGAAGCGGACGGTCATTCAACACCTCGGGAAACGACCCGGCGACGCAGGCGCGGGCGGACATTGCGCGGCAAAAAACCGGCGCGACGAGGAGAACATCGTCGCGCCGGAGTTTGGAGAGCCCCCGATGAAGGGGATCCAGGCGCGCCGTCGCCGGAGGGGTCTGGCGAAGGCGCGTCATCCCCGCCGGCAGGTCGGCGCTGGAACGGGACGAGACGATCGGAACGGGGCGGGCGTCGCTCGCCATCGGGCGCGCGGACGCGGGTGGGTGTTTCCTTCCCTGAAGCGGAGGCTGGCGCCCCTCTGACTGGCGGAAATCTCAACACGACTTGACAGCGCTGTCTAGCGGAAATGTGAGCGGTACCGGGCCAGCAGGACGGACGAGACGCCATGGTTCAGGCGGCGCTGCGGCGGAGGATCGCGGCCAGGGCGGCCTCGTGGGCGGGGCTCTGGGCGACGACCGCGTCGATCCGGGCGGTCAGCTCGGGCAGGATGGCCCGCACCTGGTCGAAGTTCGACGCCTCGACCAAGGGATCATAAGCCCGGGGTTTCACCCCCATGCCCTCGAAGATGTAGAACCAGGACAGGTCGGTGAACAGCTCGCCCGGCCTGGCGTCGATCCGGCCGCAGGCGCGATACAGCTCCAGCCGCTCGGCCAGGCGGTCCGGCAGCGGCGCCGCGGCCCGTTCGCGCCAGAACGGCGTGTCGTCGCGGGCCGTCAGGCAATAGTGCAGCAGGATGAAGTCGCGATAGGTTTCGTACTCGTCGGCCAGGGCGCGGTTGTAGGCGGCGATGTTGACGGGCGCGAAATCGCGGTCCGGAAAATGGTCCAGCAGCTTGTAGAGGCCGCTGCACACCAGGTGGAGGCTGGTGGATTCCAGCGGCTCCAGGAAGCCGGAGGCCAGCCCCAGGGCCACGCAGTTGCGACTCCACATCGCCTTGCGGCGGCCGGCGGTGAAGCTCAGCCTGCGGGGCTCGGCCAGCGGCTGGCCGATCGCCGCCAGCAGCTCGTCCTGGGCCGCGCCGTCGTCGATGAAGGCGCTGGAATAGACATAGCCGTTGCCCGCCCGGTGCTGCAGCGGGATCCGCCAGCGCCAGCCGGCGCCCAGGGCCGCGGCCTGGGTGTAGGGCGCGGGCGGGCCGACGTGGGCGGTCGGCGCGGCCAGGGCGCGGTCGCAGGGCAGCCAGCGCGTCCAATCCTCGTAGCCGGCGCCCAGGGCCTGCTCGATCAGCAGACCGCGAAAGCCGCTGCAGTCGATATAGAGATCGGCCGCCAGCTCGCCGCCGCCCTTCAGCGCCAAGGCGTCGATGAAGCCGTCGTCGCGCAGCCTCGCCCCGGCCACCTCGCGCTCCAGCCGCCGCACGCCGCGGCGCTCGGCATGGCCGCGCAGAAAGCCGGCGACCAGGGTCGCGTCGAAATGCAGGGCCTGGCGCAGGCCGGCCACCGGCCCGGGCGCGCGCGGATCGGGATGGGCCAGCCGGCCGGCGTCGCCCAAAGCGGCGGCGAGGCTGAACCGGGGCACGGTCGGGTTCAGGCCCCGGGCTCGCGCCTTGTGGAACAGGTGGTGGAAGGGCCGGCGGTCGATCGATACGCCGAACGTCCCGAACGGATGCCAGTAGCCGTCGCCGATCGCGCGCCAGTCGTCGAACTTGATGCCCAGCTTGAACGTCGCCTGGACAGCCGGAATGAAGGCGTCGAGATCGACCTCGATCAGCTTCAGGAAGTCGAGGATCGGCGGAATGGTCGCCTCGCCGACCCCGACCACGCCGATGTCGGGCGACTCGACCAGGGTGACGGCGCAGCCCGTCCCGCGCAGGGCCTGGCTCAGCAGGCAGGCGGCCATCCAGCCGGCCGTGCCGCCGCCGACGATGGCGATCGAGCGAATGGACCTGTCGGTCATGACGTCCTCCCGAAACGCGAGAAGAAAACGGCGCCGACCGCTTGGGGTCGGCCGGCTCCAGGCTCGGCGAGGCGGCTGGGGATGGGGGTAGGCCGTCGCCGCGCCGGGACCCCTTCAGCCCGAGGGCCGAAGGGGCCAACTCAGATCCCGACCTACAGGCCGAACTTGAACCGTGCGCCGAGCACCACCCGGCGGTCGCCGGTGGCGTAGCGGAACGGCAGGTTCTCCCACTGCAGATAGCGGCCGGTGTCTTCCTTGGTCAGGTTGATGCCTTCCAGAACCACCTTGATCTGGTCGTTGATCGCGTAGCCGATCTGGCCGTCCAACTGGCCGTAGGCCCGCTCCCAGGCGCCCAGCGAATGGGTGTCCGCGCCCGAACCGAAGGCGAAGTTGCCCTGGTAGCTCTTGTCGCGCCAGGCATAGGACAGGCGCGCCTCGAAACCGTGAGCCTCGTAATAGCCCTGGACGTTGAACGCGTGCTTGGCCACGCCCGGGATCGGCAGGTTGTCCTGGTAGTCGTTGGAATTGGACGACTTGGAGTCCGAGTAGGTGTAGTTGGCCGTGAAGCCGAAGCCGTTGGCGAACGCGTATTGCGCGGCCAGTTCGACGCCCTTGATCTCGCCGCCCTCGCCATTGACCGGTTGGGTGAAGATCCCGGTGGTCGAGCCTTCCACCGAACCGTCGGCCACCGTCCGCGAGACTGTGTCGGTCTGGATGAACGAGTCGACGTTCTTGTAGAAGACCGCCGCCGACAGCAGGCCCTGCGTGCCGAAATAGCGTTCGTAGGCCGCGTCGAACTGCGAGGCGCGGTAAGGGTCCAGCTCCGGGTTGCCGCCGTTGCCGTTGGTGTAGAGGAAGCGGTTGAGGTTCGGGCCCGGGGTCGAGCTGCGAGTGAAGTTGTAACTGGAGCCCGTGCCCAGCTGGAACAGGTTCTGGCGCGACATCACCCGGGCCGCCGAGACGCGGACCTTGTCGCTGTCGGTGACGTCGAACACCCCGCTGAAGCTGGGCAGCACGTCGGTGTAGGACCGCGAGGTGGTGACGTGCTCCGGATTGGAGATCACCCCGTTCCAGCTGTCGGTGCCATAATAGTTGGGCACGGTCGGCGTGGCGCTGGAGTCGATCGTCAGCTCGGTCTTCACCACCCGGACGCCGGCGTTCAGGTGATAGTGGTCGTCGGCCCCGCCCGCGTCGGCCATCATGTAGCCGGTGGTGGTCTTTTCCTTGACGTTGAACGACTGGATAGGGTCCCGGTAGTACTTGAACGGCGTCGACGGATAGAGCGCCGACAGCCACTGGACCGGGTTCTTCATCTGGTCGCGGTTTTGGAACAGGGCCGAGATTCCGCCGACGGTCAGCAGCTCGAAGCGCTCCGGATTGGTCGCCGCCGTCTGGTACGGGGTGATCAGGGCCGGGGACGCGCCGAAGCGGCCGTCGTCGGTGGCGGTCTGGCCGCAGTTGGGGCGGCTCGGCGTGCCGGCCGGCAGGCCGCACGACTTGTAGCCGATCGCGCCGTCCTGGAAGTAACCCAGCGGCGTCCAATCCTGGCCCAGGGCCTGGCCGTTCAGCTCGCCCTTGCCCGAATAGTCGGCCAGCAGCAGCAGGAAGTCGGAGTCGACCTTGCGCTCGGCGTAGCGGGCGCCGGCGCTGATCACCAGCTCGCCGCTCTCGCCGAATTCCGGCCGGTACTTGAAGTCGACCCGGGCCGAACTGTTGTCGATGCCGGTCCGCTCGCCGAACACCCAGTGCGACTTGGCGAAGACGCTGCTGGGGGTGGTGAACTGGCTCGGATTGGCCGGGGTGAACTTCGGGTTGTCGCCGTTGGTGTAGGTGTAGGTGAAGGTGGCCGGGGCGGTGGCGTTGGGCACCAGGCCCGCGGCGGTGCCGTTACGCACGGTGTACTGGGTGTAGCGGACGTCGTTGTTGCCGCTGTCGCTGACATAGTCGCTGGTCGAGTAGGCCGCCCGGACGCCGCCAGTCAGGCGGCCGCCGTTGTCCCAGTTCAGCGCGACCTGGAAGTTGTCGGTCTTGGCCTCGGCGTTCTGCACGTACGAGGTGCCTTCGGCCGAGTTGGCGGTGACCGTGCCGGTCTGCAGGACGCCGTTGGAGTCCTTGGTGAAGCCCGTCGCCGAATAGTTGGCGTTCTCGTTGGCGAACGGGAACTTGATCGAGGCCTCGGAGGTCAGGATCTTCAGGTCGGAGTGGAACCAGTCGCCGGTCAGCTGCAGCGAGTCGGTCAGGGCGAAGTCGAGGTTCACCGAGGCTCCCAGGCGCTTGCGCTCCTGGTCGCGATAGGTGGCGTAGCGGTATTCCGGCGACCAGACGTCGACCGTGCCGGCGCCCTGCGGGCGGTCCTCATAGGCCCAGCCGCCGCGGTTCTCGCCGGCCAGGACGTCGGTGTGGCTGTCGGTCTTGTCGTACGAGATCGTGCCCAGCACGGCGAAGCGGTCGCTGAACTTGTGGCCCAGCACCAGCGAGCCGGTCGGGGTCCAGTCGGTGCCCGACCCCTTCTGGCCGCGGAGGTCGCCGGCGATGGTGGTGTCGTCGGCCAGGTCGCGAGCGTTGCGGGTCTTCAGGTTGATGATGCCGCCCAGGCCGCCTTCCAGCAGCGAGGCGTCCGGCGACTTGTAGACGTCGACGCCGCCGATCAGCTGCGACGGGATGCCTTCCAGCGAATTGTCCTGGGTGATCTTGCCTTCGTAGAGGCGGAAGATCTCCAGGCCGCTGACGAAGATCTCGTTGTTCAGGACCGTGACGTTCTGGTCCAGGCCCCGGATGCGGACCTTGGTGCCCTGGCCGTTCTCGCGATCGATCTGCACGCCGGGCAGGCGTTGCAGGGACTCGGCGATGTTCTGGTCCGGGAACTTGCCCATGTCCTCGGCGGTCACGGACTCGATGATCAGGTTCGAGTTCTTCTTCAGATTGAGGGCGTTCGCCAGCGAAGCCCGGAAGCCGGTGACGATCACCGCATCAACCTGCGATGGTTCTTCGGTTTGCGGAGGCGCGGCCTGGGCCATGGCCTGGCCGGCGCTCAGCAGCACCATGGCCGAGGCGGCGCGGAGCAGAGTCGTGCGCGATCGATAAGATTTTGTCTTCATTGTGCATTCCCCTGATTTTCGGCAGCAGTTCTCGGTCTCGATCAGCGGAGCCGAACGAGCCAAGGCGCGGAGTTTGAGGGATGCGTTCGCATCCTCCCGTGGAGTTCCGGCTTTTTCTAGAGTGCCGGTAGCATCAACCTATGGGCGCTAGACAGCGCTGTCAACACGAGACGAAAGATTTCCGAAATCGACCTGGCCTTCCCGGCCTTCAGGTCACTTCGGCGCGAGGGCCGAGGCGATCGCCGCCAGCGCCACGGGCTCCATGACGGCATAGCCTTCGCGGGTCGGATGGACGCCGTCATAGGCCAGGCCCGGCTTCATGCCGCCCGCCCCGTCGTCCAGCACCTGGGTGTAGTCGGCCAGCACCGCGCCGCGCTCGGCCGCGTAGGCCTTCAGCCAGGCGTTCAGCGTGCGGACCTTGGCCGCGGGATCCAGGCCGGGCCGCCAGGGAAACTCCGCCGCCGGCGTGACCGTGGCCAGGATCACGGCGATCCCGCTCGCCTGGGCCAGGATAGTCATGGCCTGGAGGTTGGCCTGGGTGGCGGCGAAGTCGTAGGGGCCGGCGTTCTGGGCGATGTCGTTGGTCCCGGCCAGGACGTGCACCGCGGCGGGCTTCAACGCCACCACGTCAGGCCAGAACCGCACCAGCATCTGGGCCGTCACCTGGCCGCTAATGCCACGTCCCAGGAATCCGTTGTCGGCGAAGAAGGCCGGATGGGAGTCGCGCCAGCCCTGGGTGATCGAATCGCCGATGAACACCACTCGCCGCCGCCCGGGCGGCAGGTCCCGGTCGATGGCGTTCTCGGTGGCGTAGCGCTGCAGGAACGGCCAGTCGTTGCGCAGCCGCAGCTCTTCCGGACTGGGCGGGGACGGGACGGGGGTCTGGGCCAAGGCCAGGCCAGGAACGGCCGCAAGCCCGACTGCGAGCATCGTGCGACGATCCAACATCAGCATCCCTCCGTCCTGTCGGCGATCACGTTCCAGCCGCGCCGGCGACCGTAACCACGGCGCCGGCGTCGGCGAAAGCCGCTTCTATCGTCCCGAAGGCCGGCGGAGCGAACCAAGGCGCCTGACCAGCGGCTCGGCGGTCAGGCGGCGATGTGGGCCGCGGCCTCGGCCGGAGTCCACAGGCGCGCGGCGCCGCGCACGCCCGAGGAGTCGCCCCACCGGGCCGGGGCCAGCCGGGCGCGCCAACCATCAGAGAAGACATGGGGCTCGATGAAGGCCGGCAGGCGCTCGTACAGCTCATCGACGTTCGACAGCCCGCCGCCGAATACGAAAGCGTCGGGATCGACGATGTCGGCGATCACCGCCAGGCCCCGGCCCAGGCGGTCGAGGTAGCGGTCGAAGCTGATCACGGCCTCGGCGGCGCCGGCCCGGGCGGCGGCGATGATCTCTTCGCCGGTCAGGGCCTGGCCGGTGCGCTCGAGGTGATCGCGACGGAAGCCGGTGCCCGAGATCCAGGTCTCCAGGCAGCCGTGCCGGCCGCACCAGCAGGCCGGACCCGGCGATTCTTCCGGCTTGGGCCATGGCAAGGGCGCATGGCCCCATTCGCCGGCCACGCCGTTGGCGCCCTCGACCAGCTTGCCGTCGACCGCCAGGCCGCCGCCGCAGCCGGTGCCGATGATCACCGCGAAGACCCCGGCCAGGCCCGCCGCCGCGCCATCGACGGCTTCCGACAGGGCCAGGCAGTTGGCGTCGTTGGCCAGGCGCACGGGGCGGCCCAGGCCCGCTTCCAGGTCCTCGCGGAACCGGCGGCCGTTCAGCCAGGTGGAGTTGGCGTTGCGCATCACGCCCGTGCGCGGCGACACCGAGCCGGGCGCGCCAACGCCGATCGAGCCGCGCCCGCCGGCCTGCCGCTCGGCCTCTCCGATCAGATCGCGGACCGTGGCGATGGCGGCGTCGTAGGACCCGGGGTTGGGGGCGCGCACGCGGGCCAAGAATCGGCCGTCCGGCGACAGGGCGGCGGCCTCGATCTTCGTGCCGCCAAAATCAACGCCGACCTGAATCAAACCGCTTTTCCTCCCGCCGCCGTTCGCCGCCCCTCAGGCATGCGCCACGCGCGTTTCTCCAGTTCGCCTCATAGTCAGCAGCGTCGAATAAAGAAAGCAATTTAAATAATTCTCCAGTCACGGCGGCGCTATCGCCACCGCCCGTCGCGATGCTACTAGGACGTTAGGTCGAAGGTTGCCGAATGCCGTCCTTGGAAGTCTCGCGGAAATCGAACCGGAAGCGCACCGCCGGCGCCAGCCTGTCGGGCGCCAATCTCGAGCGGGTTGGCGACCACAACCAGCGAGTCATCCTGCAGGCCATCCGGGTCAACGGCCCGATCACCCGCGTGACCCTGGCCCAGATCACCGGCCTGACGCCGCCCGCGGTGGCCAACATCACCAAGCGCCTGCTGGACGATGGCCTGATCCTGGAGGCCGGCCGGGTCCAGGGCGCGCGCGGCCAGCCGGCGATGAACCTGACGATCAATCCCGACGGCTGCCTGTCGATCGGCGTCAATATCGACCGCGACCACATCACCGTGGTCATGCTGGACCTGCTGGGCGCGGTGCGGGCCCGGGCCAGCAAGGAGATCGAATTCCCCCTTCCGGCCGACGTCGCCAAGTTCTGCAAGGCCCAGATCCACAAGATGCTGGCCGGCTGGAAGGGCGAACCGCCGCGCCTGTCGGGCATAGGCGTCGCCCTGCCCGACGACCTGGGACGAGTCGACCTGCCGCACCGGCCCGAGAACTACGACGTCTGGAGCACGGCCGACATCGGCAAGCTGATGGCCGACATCCTGCCGCTGCCGGTGTTCCTGGAGAATGACGCCGCCGCCGCCGCCTTGGGCGAGCTGCAATTCGGCCACGGCCTGCGCCGTCCCAGCTTCTTCTACGTCCTGGTCTCGTCGGGCCTGGGCGGCGGCCTGGTGATCGAGGGCGACTATTTTCGCGGGGCCCAGGGGCGCAGCGGCGAGATCGGCTTCCTGCCGGTCAGCTCGCCCGAGACCCCGGCCCGTTCGCTGCAGGAGGTGGTGTCGCTGTCGGCGCTGTACGCCCATCTCGAGGCGGGCGGGATCGCGGTCCAGCGTCCCGACCAGCTGATCGACCTGCCGGCCGAGGGCGAGGCCCGGGTCGAGGCGTGGATCGACCTGTCGGCCAAGCTGCTGGTCCAGCCGTTCGTGGGCATCAGCTGCCTGGTCAACCCGGAAGCCATCTATGTGGGCGGGCGGCTGCCCACCGCCCTGCTCGACCGGCTGGTCGCGGCGGTCAACGCCCGCCTGGCCGCGATCGAGAACGTGCCCGCCCTGGCGCGCGTCGAGCGGGCCGCCACCTCGGCCGACGGCCCGGCGGTCGGGGCGGCCCTGCTGCCGTTCACGGCCCAGCTGCTGCCCTCCCGCGCCGCCCTGATGAAGACCGGCCACCGCTGACCATCCGCCTCCGGATTATATTGTCCGCTGGGCCGTCACCGGCTGACCCTTCCGATGCTGGGCGTCGAGCATGACGATGGCGCGGTGGGCGGCGCGGATCGCCCCCTCCTGCCAGGCGCCGACATGGCTGAGATATTCGCCGGCGAAGTGGATCGGCCCGTCCGGCTGGCCCAGCAGGCGGTAGTCCGGCTCGTCGTCGCTGGCCCAGCCCACCCCGATGCCTAGGGTGTAGGGCACCGCGGCCCACTGCACCTGCAGGGGCTTCTCCAGCAGCTTGCCGCAGCCGGGGTGCATGGCCTCGATGATCCTGCGGGTGTGCTCGATCTGCTCGGCGCGAGGCAGCTTGGCCAGCTGGGTGGCGGCCGGCCCGCCGGTATAGGCGCCCAGGATCACGCCGGTCTTGGTGTGCAGGCCGTAGCTGGGATACCAGACCATGTTGGTCGGACCCTTCACGAACGAGAGGCCGCCGTAGATCTGGTACTTGGGGCCCTCCCAGAAGCGCGGGGCCTGCCAGGCGATCTTGATGCTGTCGCGATAGGGCGTGCGGGCGATCGCGGCCTTGTAGGCCGGGCTGAAATCGGCGTCGATCTTGGCCAGCACCGGCAGCGGGATGGTCGAGATGCAGTAGTCGGCCTCGATCGTCAGGTCCCGGCCGGCGACCTTGTCGTGATAGGCGATCCTGACGCCCTTCTCCGTCTTGCGGATCTGGCGCACCTCGCACTGGCGCTTGATGATCTTGGGGCCCAGCGCCTTGGCGAAGGCGTGCGGGATGGCGTCCATGCCGCCCTTGGGCTGGAACATGGTGGCCTGCATGTCGATGGTCTCCTCGAACAGCACGCCGTTCCACAGGTCCTCGTCGAGCAGGGCCTTGAGGCTGACCGGGTCGTGGGGCGTGGCCCGCTCGTCGCCGGCTCCTGGCTCGATCTTCAGCCCGGCCCGCTGCGAGCCCTTGTAGAAGAGGTCGGGCGACAGGTCGCCGTAGGTCTTCAGGAAGGCGACCATCCGCTGCTTGTCCTCGGCGGTCAGGTCCGCGTCGAGCGCGCCGGTGTTGATCGCCTTGGCCAGCAGCTCGGAGACGTGGCCGCGGGTGTCGTTGATCGCCGTCCGCATCTGGATCGGCCTGCCGCCGTTGACCTCGGGATTGAGCAGCAGGGCGCTGCGGCTGCTGTTGACCTCGACCTCCAGCTCCACTCCCAGTTCGCGGCAATAGCCCAGGACGATCTGGTGGTGACTGGGCAGGCGCGCGGCGCCGGCGTTCATGTACTGGCCTTCGTCGAACTCGCAGACCTGGCGCGAGCCGTCGGTCATCTCGATCTTGTCGCCCCGGCGCACGGTCCACACCCGGCCGCCGGTGCGGGCCCGGGCTTCCAGAATCGTGCAGTCGTAGCCGGCCTTGCCCAGCTCCCAGGCCGCCGCCATGCCCGAGACGCCGGCGCCCAGGATCACCACCTTGGCGCCCTTGCCGCCCCCGCCCTGGGCCAAGTCCGGCGGCGCGCCGGCCGCGAAGGCCGTGGATGGGGCCAGCAGGCCCAGGGCCTGCATGGCCGTGAAGGCGGCGCTGTAACCGCCGGCCGCGCCGATGGCGTGAATGAAGTTGCGACGGCTGACCGGCATGCGTGACCCCTCTTTGCCCGTTGACGGGGGCTATGCGAGGCGGCGGCTTACCAGGGGTCAACCAAGCTCCAGCGGCGCCGCGCGTTTGCGGGCGCGGCGCCGCCGGAGCTTGCGGACGGCGCCGCATTTCGCGGCGCTGGGCCCTTGTCCGTGCGCGATCGTGCAAGAGACCGGACGCGCACGGACAAGCGACTCGGGTCTAGACCGGCGGCGGATTGACCGCCTTGAAGCCGCCCTCGCGCCAGTAGGGATAGTGCGGGTAGGCCGGGGTGACGGCGCTGGCGGCGTCGAGACGCGCCACCTGCTCGGCCGTCAGGCTCCAGCCGATCGCGCCGAGGTTCTGGCGCAGCTGCGCCTCGTCGCGGGCCCCGATGATCACGCTGGACACCGTGGGCCGGCGCAATAGCCAGTTGAGGGCGATCTGCGGCAAGGTCTTGCCGGTTTCGGCGGCGACCGCATCCAGGGCGTCGACCACCGCATACAGCCGCTCGTCGTCGACCGGCGGGCCGATGTCGGCGGTCTCGTGCAGGCGGCTGACCTGGGGCAGGGGCTGGCCGCGACGGATCTTGCCGGTCAGCCGGCCCCAGCCCAGCGGGCTCCAGACCATGGCCCCGACGCCCTGGTCGATCCCTAGCGGCATCAGCTCGTGCTCGTAGTCGCGACCGACCAGCGAATAGTAGGCCTGGTGGGCGACATAGCGCGGCCAGCCATGCCGGTCGGCCGCCGCCAGCGACTTCATCAGCTGCCAACCCGAGAAGTTCGAGGCGCCGACATAGAGCACCTTGCCGGCCCGCACGAGGTCGTCCAGGGCCGACAGCACTTCCTCCACCGGGGTGAAGGCGTCGAAGGCGTGCAGTTGCAGCAGGTCGATGCGGTCGGTGCGCAGGCGCTTGAGGGCGGCCTCGACGCCGCGGAGCAGGCGCAGGCGCGAGGTTCCGGCGTCGAGCGGGCCGTCGCCTATCGGCAGGCCCAGCTTGGTCGAGATCAGGGCCTGGTCGCGCAGGCCGTCGAGGGCCGCGCCGAGGATCTCCTCCGAGGCGCCGTTCGAATAGACGTCGGCGGTGTCGAACAGGTTGACCCCGGCCTCCAGGCAGATCTCGATGAGCCGCCGGGCCTGGGCGGCGTCGGTGTCGCCCCAGGCGCTGAACAGCGGTCCCTGGCCGCCGAAGGTGCCGGCGCCGAAGCTGAGGGCTGGAACGCGAAGGCCGGAGCGGCCGAGCTGGCGGTATTCCATGAGGTTCTCCTTTGATGGGACCAAGGACCGTTTCCGTCAGGCCGGCTTCAGCGCGCGGCGCTCGAGGGAAAGGCTGAAGGCGGCCAGGGCCAGGGCCGAAAGCGGCACGGCGGCGGCCACCAGGGGTATGGACGCCAGGCCGGGGCCGTGGGCGATCACCGCCCCGCCCAACCAGGCCCCGAACGCGTTGCCCAGGTTGAAGGCGGCGATGTTCAGGCTGGAGGCCAGGCCCTGGCCGGCCCCGCCGGCCTGCGACAGGACCCGCATTTGCAGCGGCGCGACGGTGGCGAAGGCGGCCGCTCCCAGGGCGAAGGCGGCCACCACCGCCCCGATCCGGTCGTGGAAGCCCAGGGTCGAGGCGACCAGCACCAGGGTCAGGACGGCGAGGCTGCCCAGCAGGGCCGGGGCCAGGGCCTTGTCGGCCCAGCGGCCGCCGACCAGGTTGCCGCCGACCAGGCCGGCGCCGAACACCAGCAGGATCGGCGAGACGGCCGCCTTCGAATAGCCGGCCAGCTCGGTCAGGATCGGCTGGATGTAGGTGAAGACCGCGAACACCCCGCCGAAACCCAGCACGGTCATCGCCAGGCCCATCTGCACCTGCGGCCGGGCCAGGACGGCGAACTCCTCGCGCAGCGGCGCGAGCTCGGCGACGTCGGTCTCGCGCGGGACCAGGGCGGCCAGCACGGCGAAGGCGACCAGGCCGATCGCGCCCACGGCCCAGAAGGTCGCGCGCCAGCCGAAGGCCAGGCCCAGCCACGCGCCGAACGGCACGCCCAGCAGGGTGGCCAGGGTCAGGCCGGTGAACATAACGGCGATGGCCGAGGCCTTGCGCTGGGGCGGGACCAGGCTGACGGCGACCAGCGAGCCGACGCCGAAGAAGGTCCCGTGGGCCAGGGCGGTGACGATCCGCGCGGCCATCAGCAGGCCGTAGGTCGGGGCCAGGGCGGCGGCGATGTTGCCGATCGTGAAGATGGCCATCAGCACCAGCAGGGTCGTCTTGCGCGGCAGGCGGCGGGTGGCGATCGTCAGGATCGGGGCGCCGACGAACACGCCCAGGGCGTAGCCGGTCATCAGCAGGCCGGCCTGCGGGATCGAGACGCCGAGGTCGGCCGAGACCTGCAGCAGCAGGCCCATGATGACGAATTCGGTGACGCCGATCCCGAAGGCGCCGACGGTCAGGGCGTAGAGGGCGAGCGGCATGGGCTGGGCTCCGGAAGGATTTCGAGCCGCTGAGGTAGTCTCCGCCCATCCCGTGAATTAGACTGTCCGAACGACAGGGATCTGTGAGTTCAAGTCAAAGATGGCCAGGCTGGAGGTCAACCGCTCGGGCGAGATGGAGGTGTTCGCCCGGGTCGTGGAGCTGGGCGGCTTCTCGCCGGCGGCGCGCGCGCTGAAGATGACGCCCTCGGCGGTCAGCAAGCTGGTCGGCCGGATGGAGGCGCGGCTGGGCGCGCGGCTGGTCAACCGCTCGACCCGCAAGCTGACCCTGACCGCCGAGGGCGAGCTGTTCCACGAACGGACGTTGCGGGTTCTGGCCGACCTGGACGAGGCCGAAGGCGCCGTGGCCGCCAGCCAGACGCCACGCGGCCGGGTGCGGATCAATTCCAGCGTGCCGTTCGGCCTGCACCACCTGTTGCCCCTGGTCCCGAAGTTCTCGGCGCTCTATCCGAAGGTGATCCTCGACCTAGTGCTCTGCGACACCGTGGTCGACCTGCTGGAGGCCCGCGCCGACGTCGCCATCCGGGTCGGGCCGATGCGGGCCTCGCAGCTGATGGCCCGCAAGCTGGGCGACAGCCCGATGGCGGTGGTGGCCTCTCCCGCCTACCTGGCCCGCCACGGCGCGCCGCGGACGCCGCGCGACCTGGCCGCCCACAACTGCATCGGCTTCAACTTCGCCCGCCACTGCGACAAGTGGCCGTTCGTCGACGGCGGCGAGCGACTGTTCCTGCCGATCCACGGCGCCGCCACCTCGGGCGACGGCGAGACCTCGCGCCAGCTGGCCCTGGTCGGTCAGGGCCTGGCCCGGCTGGCCCATTTCCACATCGGCGGCGACATCGCCGCCGGCCGGCTGGTTCCGGTGCTGGAGGCCTACAATCCCGGCGACCGGGAAGAACTGCATGCGGTCTATGTCGGCCACGGCGGCCAGCTGCCCAGCCGCGTGCGGGCGCTGATCGACTTCCTGGTCGCGGAGGTCGATCTCCATGCGGCCTCCGGGGCTGCGGTTTAGCCGCGCCTCAGCGCGCGGCCGGCGCCGCCAGCTTGGCGCCGACAATCTTGCGGAAGGTCTCCAGCGGGCAAAGCGTCGGGTCGCCGTTCACGCCGCAGCCGGGGATCGGGAAATAGGCGTAGGCGGGCGGGTTGGCGACGGTCAGCGGCTGCAGCTCGCGCAGCTGATCCATCGTCTGGGCGGCGTAGAAGGCCCGCACGAAGGCCCGGCCGCCGACGTCCCTCAGCAGCTCGAAGCCCATGGCGCCGCCGGGAGGCGGATCGTCCCGGGGGTAGTCGGCGGCGGTGAAATGAACGTCGAGAAAGCCGCCCAGGGCGGCGATGTTGGTGTCGTGGCCGACCAGCAGGGTCAGCCTGCCGGTGTCGGCCTCGCCGTTCAGCGCCGCCAGGATCCGCTTGGCCACCGGCGCCGCGTAGCGCTCGGCGACATAGGCCGGCCGCGCCTCGTAGCGGAACTTCACCGTATGGAAGCGCAGCATCGCCTGAATGTCGGCCTTGGAGGCCCGCCCCCAGCCGACCTGGTCCATCGGCTTGCCCTCGACATATTCCAGCAGCACCGTCTGGCCGGCGGTCGACGCGACGGCCAGGGCGCCGTCGATGTCCGGTCCTTCGTGCGGATTGGCCTTCAGGCTGGACGGCGTCCGGGCGATCCCGCAGCCGGCCTTGCTGGCCCGGTCGCAGCCCAGCACCTTCTGCAGGATCGCGAAATCGGCCGCGTGAAGGCGCGTCTCGGCGGCCAGGCCGGGCTTCATCCGCCGGGCCGCCTTCAAGGCCGCCGCCCCGTCGATCGTCTCGCCGCTGTCCAGCGGGTGGAAGACCGGATCGTTGTCCTCGCTGTCGGGATGGGCCACCGCGATTCCGCACCCGGGCTGCAGGCCCTCGGTGAAGGCCTGGGCGGTCTTGATGGCCCGCGACTTGCCGCTGGCCCAGACCACGACCTCGCCGGCCGGCGCGCAACCCTCACGAGGCAACAGACCGCGTGAGGCCAGGAAGGTGCGGTTGTAGACGCCCATCAGCCGCGCGCCCTCGGCGCCATGCTCGGTCAGGTCGCCATAGGGCGTGGTCCAGCTGGACCACGGCTGGGCGGTCGTGCCCTCCGGCGTCGCCTGGGCCTTGGTCGGCGGGCGCACCCCGTGGCGCATCAGCATGACCACGCGCTCGAGCTTCAGGTCCGAGGGCGGCGCGGCGGCGAAGGCGGGGGCCGGCGCGGCCAGGGCCAGCGCCAGCAGCAGATTACGAACGGTCGACATGAGGCCCTCCGGACTTCCGTAGCCGGACCATCTAGCCTCGTGCCGCGACAGGCGTGCGACAAGTCGGGGACACGCCCACGGGCATGTCCCCGCTCGCGATCCTCAGGCCAGGGCCTTCTTGTAGAGCGCCAGCAGGTTGGCCCAGGCCTTTTCGGCGGCGGGTTCGTTGTAGACGGCGCTCCCCTTGACGGTCCAACCGTGGGCCGCGCCCTCGAAGACCTCGACCTGGGCCGGGCGCTTGGCCTCGGCGAAGGCGGCCTTCAGCTTGTCCTTCACGGTCGGATCCTGCTTGTCGTCGTTGTCGGCGACCTCGATCAGGAACTGGGCGTGGGTCGTGGGGATCAGCAGGTGCGGACTGGTCGGCTGGTCGGTGACCAGGCCGCCGCCGTGGAAGGTGGCCACCGCCCCGATGCGGTCCGGAACCGCCGCGGCGGTGCGAAACGACAGGGGGCCGCCCATGCAGTAGCCTTGGACCCCCGCCTTCTTGGCCTTATTGATCTGGGGCTGGGCGTCGAGGAAGGCGAGATAGGCGACGGCGTCGCGATCCGTGCCCTCCGGCGTCACCGTGGCCCGCAGCGGCGTCAGCTTCTCGCGGTCGGCCGGCTTGGAGAAATCGAACGTTCCGTCGATCACTGGCGCCTTCCTGGCCCGGTAGTAGAGGTTGGGAACCAGCACCACGTAGCCGGCGGCGGCCAACCGCCTGCCCATGTCGCGGAACGCCGGCCGCAGGCTCAGCACGTCGGGCCAGATCAGCACCGCCGGCCACTTCCCTTTGGCTTCCGGAGAGTACAGGACGGCGTCGGCCACGCCGTCGGGCGTCTTGATCTCGACGTCCTTCTCGACGACCGGGCTCTGCGCCCCGGCGGCGGTTGCGGCGACCCCGCCCAGGGCGGCGGCGGCCAGGCCGAACGTCCGGCGCGACAGGCGGAGGTCGTGGACCAGACCCGGGTGGATATCGTCGTCACACATGCGAGCAGTCTCCCTCGAGGCGGCAGGGCGTGAGCCCTTCGTGGCGGGCGCATTACCGCATGACCCAGGCCCGCGAATGTTTCAACGGCGAAACATCCGCCGAGGTTCGTCGACGGCTAGGCGGCGAAGATTCGCCTCCCCCGTTCGACGTGCAGGCGATGCGAACCCGCGAGCCCGCCGTCGCGGGCCTTGACCGTCCGCAGGAACAGCCATTCGCCCGTCAGGCGCTGGGGCGTCACCTCGATCATCATGTAGCCACGCTGGCTGGTGTCGGCCCATTTCAGCTCGGGATTGGCGGCCATGAAGCCCCGGGCCACAACCTTCGGGTCGACCCCGAAGTCGCCCTCGGCCCCGCCCGAGGTGACGCTGTGGCCAGCGAACTCGACGCCCGCGGGCTGGCCGTCCTCGCTCAGCGCATAGGCCCAGGCGTTGTGGCTGTCGCCCGACAGCATCACCAGGTCGGCGTCCGCCTGCTGCGCCGCCTTCAGCAGCCGCGAGCGCGCCGCCGGATAGCCATCCCAGCGGTCCATCCACATCGGCAGGCCCAGCCTGGCGGCGCGGATGTTGTTCCTGTAGCCGTCGGCCTTGCGCTCGGTCACCGAGGGCCGCAGCCAGTCGACGGCGTCCTGGGGCATCACCGTCCGTCCCAGGATCGTGCCCATGCCGACCATCTGCCAGGCCGTGGCGCGGGCGTTGGTCTTCAACTGATGGGCCAGCCAGCTTTCCTGGGTCGAGCCCAGCATCGTCGCCGACGGGTCCCGCCACGGCCCGTCGCGGAACGCCTTCAGCGCGGCGTCGGGATCGTCCGCCCGGAAGGCCGCCCCGATGTCCGCCGGCCGGGTGCGGCCCAGCAGGCGCGATTCGGTGCGGTAGAGCGTGGCCAGCGCGCCGATCGGATAGGCCTTCCAGGGCTCGTCCGAGACCGGCATCCACTCGCGATAGACCTGCATGGCGGCGGCGCGGCGCAGGTTCCAGTCGCCTTCGACCGCCGGCTGATGGTTCTGCGCGCCGCCTTCCCAGCTGTCGTTGGCGGACTCGTGATCGTCCCAAAAGGCGACCATCGGGGCCATCTGGTGCAGCCGCTGCAGGTCGGGGTCGGCGCGGTAGCAGGCGTAGCGTAGGCGATAGTCGGCGATGGTCAGGATCTCGTTCGCCGGCTCCAGCGACCGTCCGGCCGCCCAGTCGCCCTCGTGGATCGAGGCGGGGCCGTATTCGTAGATGTAGTCGCCGGTGTGCAGCCACAGGTCCAGGTCGGGCCGCGCGGCCGCGTGGCCGTAGGCGTTGAACCAACCGACCGGCAGGTTCGAACAGGAGAACACGCCCAGTCCGAACCGGGCGACGTCGCCGACCGGCAGGGTCTTGGTCCGGCCGACCGGGGACTTGCTCCCGTCGGGCGCCACGAATCGATACCAATAGACGGTCCCGGGCTCGAGCCCGTCGACCGTGATCTTGGCGGTCCAGTCGCGATAGGCGCCGGTGCGCACGACGCCGCCCGCCACCACCTTGGCGAAGCCGGGGTCGAGCGCCAGCTCCACCTCGAGCCGGACCACGCCGTCGCCGGCCGGGGGGACATAGCGGGTCCACAGCAGCATGGAGTCCGGCCCCGGTTCGCCGCTGGCCACGCCGTGGGTGAACCCCGTGACGCCGAGGAGCTGGGCGGCGAGGCCGACGCCGGCGGGCAGCGCCAGCGCGCCCAGTCCGAGCCCGGCGCCGAGAACCAGGCTGCGACGATCGATGTTCAGGACCATGACGGGTCTCCGCGTGATTTGAAGGGGAAGAGACCGCGCGCGCCGCGCCCTCGGGCGCGCGCGGCCAGGCCGGCTCCCATGGCGGGGGAGGCGCGGGGAGCCGGCGTTCGAACCTAGAAGGCGCCCTTGATCCCCACGTTCCACATCGAGCCGTAGATGCTGTACTGCTGCACGCGGCTGCGGACGTTGGAGTAGATGACGTCCGGGGCGTTGAAGATGTTGCGGCCGGCCAGCATCACCTCGAAGCTCTTGTTGATCTTGTAGCTGGCGCTGACGTTCCACAGCTCGCGAGACGCGTGGTAGAGGATGCCGTTGTTGGCCGTGGTGGGCGTATTGCTCAGGGCGCTGGTGCGATATTTCCCCTGCGCGTTGCCGGTCAGCTGGACATCGAACTTGCCGTAGCTGTAACGGACGCCCCAATTGGCCGCCGTCTTGGGCATGTTCACGCGCTCGCCGTCGGGATCGATCTTGGTGATCGAGCCGCGCAGGCCCAGGCCTCTCAGGGCCCCCGGCAGGAAGGTCAGCTGCTGGTCGTACTCCAGGATCAAGCCCTTGTTGGTGCTTGTGCCCGGCAGGTTCTGGGCGCTGCGGAAGGTGTAGCCGGCGTAGTCGCCGGGATTGTACCCGACGTCCTCGGGATCGACCGTGACGCCGGTCACCTGCATGTCCTTCACGTCGAGCTGGTAGGCGGACAGGCCGATGACGCCCGAAGGCTCCAGGAAGTACTGCAGGCCGGCGTAATATTTGGTCGAGTGCTCGGGCTTCAGCAGCGGGTTCGGCACCGAGACGATCAGGTTGTTGTCGTCCACCGCGACGACGCCGCCGAGATTGCCGTAGTCGGGGCGCAGGATCGACTGGCTGAAGGCCAACTGGCCGACCAGCTTCCTGGTGAAGTCGTACTTGGCGCCGCCGCTGAGGAACCAGTCATCATACTCGCCGTGGCGGGTGGTGTAGGTCCCGTTGCGGTACTGGTAGAGCAGGCCGGCGACGGTGCTGGTCGAGAGGCCGGCGGCGGTCACCTCCTTGGCCGGACGGATGTCGGCCACCCGGGCGTCGGTCTTAGTGCTCTCGTAGCGCAGGCCCAGGTCGAACTGGGCCTTGCCGACGCGAGGCTGGACCTCGAAATAGGCGGCGTTGATCTCCTCGCCGACCTTCTTGTTGTTGTCGAGCCGGCGCTTCAGGTTGCCCACGGCGTCGGGCACGAAGTAGTCGGGGTGGGCCTGGTAGATGTCATAGACCGCGTAGTTGCTGTCGGCGCGCCAGGTCTGATCGTTCAGGTTGCCGGCGTCGAAGCCCAGGATCTGGAACTTGTAGTTCTGGGTCCAGGGGATGACCGCCTGCGGGGCCTTCTGGGTCAGGTCGCCGGTGGGGCCAACGTACTGGAACTGCTGGTACGACCCCTCGTTGGTCTTCCAGACATTGGTCCGGTAGGTCGCGCCGGCCAGGACCTTGAGCTGGGCGGGCCCGACGTTCAGCTTCTTCTTCAGGTCGAGATTGAGGCCGTACATCTGGTTGGCGGCGTCGGATTGCGACGTGCGGATGTTGTTGCCGATGTCGTCGTCGCGGTTGAAGTTCGTGGGATCGCTCCAGGAGCGGCCGGCGGTCTGCTTCAGGGTCCAGGCGTTGGAGTCTTCCGACGCGCGGTCCAGCGTGAAGCCGATGCGGGTCAGGTAGCTGTCCGTACGCTGAAAGAAGCCCTTGTCATTGTCCCGGAAGTTGAATTCCGAGCTGGAGTAGCTGCCGCGCAGCAGGGCCTCCCAGGTGTCGCCGCGATATTCCAGCTTCGGGGCGAACAGGTAGGATGGGGTGCCCGCGTAACGGTGCGAATACTGCGTGTGCAGGCGAGTGTTGGTCCCGTTCGGATTGACGACGATGTGGGTGGGCGTGGACTCCGCCATCGTCTGCGACACTGTCGGCGTGCCGAAGATCAGGAAGGTGTACTGGTTGAAGTATTCGACGTCGTAGAGCGAGTAGGTGCTGCGCAGGGACAGCGCCAGCTGATCGGTGATCTTGTAGTCCACGCTGAGGTTGGCCGCCTTGCGGCTGGTCAGCTTGGGGCCCGGACGCCACATGACCTGGTAGGGAATGACCCGGCCGCTGGCCAGGTACGACCAGTCGGTCTGGATGCGGTCCTGCTGGACATAGTTGGCGTTGTAGCTGGCGTTGAACGCCACGCCCAGGCGGCCGTCCAGGAAGACGTCGGCATAGCCGATCTGGGCCGACGGGAAGAGACGCGCATGCTTCTTGTCGTCGGGCAGATAGGCCTTCGATAGACCGGAGTCGGACGTGCCGACGCCGCCCAGCTGGAAGCGCAGCAGGCGGCTGTTGCGCTGGAAGGCGTACTTGCTGCGCAGGTTGATGGCGCCGCCGGGAGAGTCGGCGTCCATGCTGGCCTGCAGGGTGTTGTTCAGCTCGATCGAGTCGACGCCGGTGATCGACATCTGTTCGAACGAGTTCTGGCGGCCGTTGTTGTTGTTGGAGGTGGCGGTCGCCATGCGGGCGCCGTCGGTGGTGAAGGTCGAATATTTCGGGTCCAGGCCGCCGATCCGCACGGCGGTGGCGTCCACCTCGGTGTAGTCCAGCGAGATGCCCGGCATGTTCTTCATGAACTCGCCGACGTCGCCCATGGTCAGGGCGCCGAAATTGTCCGCGGCGACGACGGTCTTGGCGTTGGTCGAGGCGCGGCGCTCCATGATGGCGCTGGCCTGGCCCTCGCGCCGGGCGACGATGGTGACCGCCTCCACCTCGCCGTCCTTGGCGGCGTAGGTCAGCGGCGCGAGCGCGATGTCCAGCGTCGCCGCCTGCCCCGCGCCAACGCTGGCGACAGACCTGGACTCCTGCAGGCCGGTATATTTGACCACGACGGTGACCTCGCCGCTGGGCACGCCGGTGAGCCGGAAATCGCCGCCGTCCTCGGAAAAGGCGACGATCGTCGTGCCCTCGACGCGGATCTCGGCGTTGCGCACGTACTCGCCGGTCGCGGCGTTCAGGATGCGGCCGCGCACGACGCCGGCGCCGGTCTGGGACGGCGTCCCGTTCGACGCGCCGGGACCGGACGATCGCAGGGTGATGATCTGGCCGTCATCGGAATCGATCCGCAGCGGCGTGCCGGCGATCAGGAGGCGAAGCGCCGCCCGCACGTCCATGCGGCCCTTGACGGCCGGCGTCCGGAGACCTTCGAGATGCCGCGCCGACGCCACGATCTGCACCTGCCCCTGGCGGGCCAGCTCGGGAATGGCGCGAACCGCGGGCTGGGCCGGGATGTCGAAGATCCGGTCCTGGGCCATGGCCGGCGCGGCGGTGGCGAGCGCAATGACGGCGGCCCCGCAGGCGAGGACGGAATGGCGAGAGTTCATGGACAGGCGGCCCCCAGTCGCCGCGTGGGTCGCGACGTTCGCGGTTGAGAGCCGTCAGCCGGTGGCTTCCGCTATCGTGTTACAAAAACTTCTTGGAGCGCCCCGGTCAGTGAGCCCCCGCGCCACGGGGCGCGCCGCGGGTCAGGACGACGTCGCCGCCCTCCTGTTCGACCTTCGCGTCGAACACACGGGCGATGGCGCGGCTGAAGCCGGCCGGATCGTTGGCGGCGAACAGGCCGGTCACCGGCTCGCGCGCCAGGGCCGGATCGCGGATCTGGATCCGGGTGTCGCTGTAGCGGGCGAAGGCCGCCGCCGCCTGGTCCAGGGATTCCCCTTCGAACGCCAGCTTGCCGTCGCGCCAGGCCAGCTCGCGGGTGACCGCCTCCGGCCCGACCGGCCGCGGGCGCTCGGCCGGACCGGACAGCGCCAGCTGGGTGTTGGCCTTCAGCGCCACGCCGTTCGCGGTGGGCGAGGCCGCTACATCGACCTGGCCCTGGTTCACCAGGACGTCGACGGGATCCGCATCGAGCTTGCGGACCCGGAAGCCCGCCTGCGCGGTGCTCAGGCGGCGGCCGTCCACCTCGACGACGAACGGCCGCTTCTCGTCGCGCGCCACGGAAAAATAGGCCTCGCCCTCGAGCAGGGTGACCAAGCGCTCGCCCTGGCTGTACCGGACCCGGATCCGGGTCTCGGTGTTCAGCAGCACGGTCGAGCCGTCCTTGAGCGGCGCCAGGCGGATCTCGCCCCGCTCGGTGCTGATGACGGCTCCGGCGGCCGGCAGGCCGACGCCCAGGGCGGTCACGGCGACGGCGGCGGCCGCGCCGCCCGTCCAGGTCAACGCCTGGCGGCGGGACAGACCCGCGAACCGCGACCGCCTGGACTCGAGAGGCGCCTCGAACGCGACCGGGTCGAAACCAGGCCCCAGCGCCTGGGCGGACTCGCTCATCAGCGACAGCGCCCGCGCGCGCAGCAGCGCGCCCCTGCGCCGCGGATCGCCCCGCAGCCAGGCCTGGAAGGCGTCTTCCCCCTCGGGAGTCAGCGGCCCGCGATCCAGCCGCGCCGTCCAGTCGGACGCCGCCTGATCAATGTCTCGACTGGTTTCTCGCTCGGCCATCTATCGAGGCGATCTCCGCTTCCAGGGTCCTAGAGGTTTGGGGCCGCCTGTTTCCGCCACGGCCGAACCAATCAATCAAGAAGAGGATGCCGCGGGAAATATGCGTTTCGACCGTATTCTCCGATATCCGCATGCGGGCGGCGATCTCCCGCTGCGGCATGTCCCGCACCCGGCGCAGGACGAAGGCCTCGCGGGTTTTCAGCGGCATGGCCGCGATCGCGCGGGCCAGCTGGCGCAGTTCGTCCCGGTCGATCGCATACTGCTCGGGCGAGGCCGCGGTCTCGGGCTGCTCCAGCCGTTCCAGGTCGTCGACGGTGTGGATCGGAACGATGCGCGCGCGGCGGACATGACGCATGATCACCGAGCGCGCGACCTGGAACAGATAGGCGCGCGGATGACGGATGGCGTCCACGGTCTCCAGCTCGGCCAGGATGGTGTAGGATTCCTGGATGACGTCGTCGGGGTCGACGCCCGCCGGCGCGGCGCGCGACAGCCAACCCCTAAGGGCCGGCTCGTGCGGCAGGATGTTCCGCAGGAACCATCGCGTTCTTTCCCTGTCGGCGGCGCTCATCCGTTATCCGCTGGCTGGAGACTGGGTCACCGCGGAGCGGTCCAGCGCCGTGCCTAGCGGCCAATTGTGACACTCAGGCCTTCGTGCACGCGGCCCGCGGGGTCATGCGCCAAGCTCAACCCAAGATCACACCTCGAGCACTTATGCCGCGATCGAGCCTATCGCCCTCGCGTTCAGTTCTCGGCCGTCACAGCGACTCCGAGATACGCGGTCGATCGCCGCCGTCTACGCCTCGATGGCGGCGGCGAGACGGTCGCCGGGATTACGGTGACAGTGCACCAAATTCTCCCCTCGGCTTCCGCCCTCGCTTGCCGGGGGCGAGCGGGCGGCCGGTCAGGGCTTCGAGGCGGGCGATGAAGGCCTCGCCGCCCACCGGCCGCCCGATGGTCTCGGCCCGACGCAGCCCCCGGGACAGCGCTTCGTCCTCGCCGTCGGCGATCATCGCGGCGAAATCGGGATAGCGCGACAGCACCGGCGCGGTCCGCGTTAGGCCGTCGCCGCGCTCGGGATCCAGGCAGGCGTGCAGGCTGGACCAACGCCAATCAGCCGCCCGCTCGACCAGGCGCGCCCGCACCGGGTTCAGCGCCACGTAGCGCAGCGCCGCGCCCAGGTGCGCCTCGTCCATGGCCACGCAGCCGAAGCGACCCTGCCAGAAATGTCCGGTGCGCTGGTCTCGCGCATGGATGGCGCCGGCGTAGCGGCGATGGACCAGCGCCAGGCAGCGGCGCAGGCCGTCGGGATCGGAGGGGACCAGGATCAGGTGGACATGGTTGGGCATCAGCACCCAGCCCCACACCTCGACGCCGGCCTTGACGGCGTTCTCGGCCAGCAGATCGCGGTACAATTGGTAGTCCGCGTCGCTGAAGAACGTCTGCGCCCGGCCGTTGCCACGCTGGGTGACGTGGTGAGGAACCCCTTCGAAGACAGTGCGAGCCAGACGCGCCATGCCGCGACGCTGGCATGACGGGGTGAGGAGAGTCAAATTAGTGCACTGTCACCGTAATTCCATCCCCATATCCGATGGGGTCGGCTTGGAGAGACAGATCCCCCCCGACGCGGCCCCGTCGTAGATCGGGCGATTTTCCTTATGCCACTTGGCCCCACGGCGGCTCACACGGGCGAGGTTTGCCCGGAGCGCCGATTTGGCCCTTGAGGCGGTTTTGGCGGCGCATGAGAGCGCGCGGACATCGCCGACGACAGCCCCAAACCCATCACCGTGCGAAATGCTAAGCGCCTACCTCCCCTCACCGGCAATTCTTTTTGCAAGCTTCGTCACGCGAGAGCGCGCACGGACTTTCGCTCCATCGAGCCAAGTTACTCGAAGCTGCCACAAGCGCGACCAATCGTTGGGCAATGCATTTAACCGAACAGATAGTTGATCTATTTCGCCGTACAAACCGAGCGTGGAAAAATGAAAATCCACATCCCACTCAGCTTTACGCGCAACAGCATCATCGGCGAAATGTACGTGGATTATCCGGTAATCTTTCTGCTCATGATAGACACTGCCAAACGATATTGATTCATCCCAATCATATCTAGGACAAATTACACTTCGTTGTTTTTCGGCCATTTTCAGGAAATACTCCCGAACGGACAATCTCAATTCAAATTCTATATTCATGTCATCACCGGCAATTACTCGTTAATAAACAATATTGTGACCGGAATTTATCTGTATATCTACCCTATTGGGGTAATCATCAGTGTAGGTGGAGAAATTATACGGCCCTGAATACCCTCCGGCTGCAGCTATATTCCCAGCCTTCGCGATGGCAGCAGTAGACGCAGGGCCAAAGTGTATAGCATCTCGAGCGGTTAAGCGTTCATTCAATTCTATGATGGCGCTATCAACTTGACCAACCGTCACTGGTTTTTGCTGAGAAATAGTTTTGCTCAACATACCACCAGGATAATCTTTCATCTTTGGACCTTGGATCTGCACCGTCACAGAATATGGATCCTTTCTGCGCGTACGCGCTGCTGCAGCGGCGTCAGCTTTGGCCCGACGCGCTTGATTTGCCTTGCTTTTCCAACCAATTGATGAGTTGGCGGGGTTACTTGTCGCGGTTGGCGTGTGGCACATACCACAGATTGGGTTCGCCCCCTTAGATCCACTTTCGGGAGCCTCCCAAACCGTACAGAAGAGACACTGCTCAAGTCCGGTTGGATCGCTCCGATTCAGCGGGTCATTATCGACATAGGCGTACCAGTTGAGCCCATCCCCGTACCCGATGGGGTCGGTTTGGAGAAACCGCCCCAGGGTCGGAGAATAGGCCCGGGCCTTGTAGTGGTACAGCCCCACCTCCGGCAGCCAGATCTGGCCGGTGTATTGGAAGCGGCC
>NZ_FORN01000011.1 GCF_900114015.1 Caulobacter sp. UNC279MFTsu5.1
ACCCTTCCAGACCACCCCCATACTGGTCCCACCTGAAGGCACGGGAAGGGCGTCCGGCCGGCGACCGAGCGGCCTTCGGGGGTGGACGAGCGGGAAGCGCTCGCCGGTGGTCTTGAGTGACGCTTCGGGCGTCCTGGGCAGGTTCCTTGCAACACAGGACGAAGCCCGGCGGCGAAGGATCGGCGGACGCGGCAGGCCTGGGCTGAAATCGCCCAGGCGGTCCGGAAGGGTCGTCAACCTTCCGCCCGTCGGGGGCCTCCATCGGAGCGGGTTAAAAATCCGCGATCCGAAGGCTTCCGGATAACGGCTGCACGCGAAGCGCCTGCCCTTCGTCGAAACGGTACACAACATCAAAGCTACTCCGGGCGAGGCCCGGGCGCTTCGCACCCTTCCCACCCATCGCAGCGAAAGCGCGTGAGCGCGAAATCGCGCCTGCGAGAGGCCCCCTCAGTCGCTTCGCGACAGCTCCCCCAGAGGGGGAGCATCTATGCGGCGCGGCGGCCGATCAGATCCTCCCCCTCTGGGGGAGGTGGCCCGGAGGGCCGGAGGGGGATCGCGGGCGGTGCGCCGGGACCCCTAGAACGCCTCGGCCACGATCGTCCCGTCCGGCAGCAGCGCCGCGCGCTTGAGGCCGCTCGAGGCGAACGGCATGGCCACGTTGCCGTCGCGGTCGACGGCGACCAGCCCGCCGTGGCCGCCGAGGTCGGCCACGCCCTGGATGGCGGCCCGGGCGGCGCTGTCCAGGCTTTCGCCGCCGAACCGCACCCGGTGGGCGATCTGGGCGGCGACGGCGGTGCGGATGAAGTATTCGCCCTGGCCGGTGCAGGACACCGCCGCATGGCCGTCGGCCCAGGCGCCGGCCCCGATGATCGGACTGTCGCCGACCCGGCCTGGCAGCTTGCCGAACACCCCGGCGGTCGAGGTCGCGGCGGCCAGGCGCCCCTCGGCGTCGCGGACCACGCAGCCGACGGTGCCGGTCGGCAGGACCTCTGGGGCGTGATTGGCCTCGAAGGCCCCGGCCTGGGTGAACCAGGTGGTCGGATCGGCGATCGCCTTGAGGCCCTGCTCGCGGGCGAAGGCCATGGCCCCTTCGCCGGCCAGCATCACGTGCGGGGTGCGCTCCATCACCGCGCGGGCCGCCAGGATCGGGCTTTCGAAGCCCTGCAGGGCCGCCACCGACCCGGCGCGCAGGGTGGCGCCGTCCATCAGGCTGGCGTCCAGCTCGTAGGCGCCGTCGGCGTTGGGCGAGGCGCCCTTGCCGGCGATGTAGAGGCCGCTGGCCTCCAGGGCGACGACGGTCTCGACGGCCACGTCCAGGGCGCTGGCCCCCGCCGCCAGCCGCTCGCGCGCCGCCTCGACCAAGCCGCGCATGTGGGCGATCTCGACGCCGTAGTCGTGGCCGCGCTTGGCCCCCGCGCCGCCGTGCAGGGCGAGGGTAAAACGTTTGTTTGACATTCTGCTTCCTTGGCCGTCCGGCGTGCGCTAGCGTCCGGCCGCTCATAAAGACAAACGCAGGGAGAGGCGAGATGAAGGCGGTGCTCAGCAAGGCGGTCGGCGGACCCGAGACCCTGGTGCTGGAAGACCTGCCCGATCCGCGTCCCGGTCCGGGCCAGGTGGTGCTGGAGGTCAGGGCCTGCGGCGTCAACTATCCCGACGTGTTGATCATCGAGGACAAGTACCAGTTCAAGCCCGAGCGGCCGTTCGCCCCCGGCGGCGAGGTGTCGGGCGTGGTCACGGCGGTGGGCGAGGGGGTCACGGCCCTGCGGGTCGGCCAGCGGGTGCTGGCCTCGACCGGCTGGGGCGGCATGGCCCAACAGGTGGCGCTGGACGCCGCGCGCTGCACGCCGATCCCCGACGGCATGCCGTTCGACGAGGCCGCCGCCTTCATCCTGACCTACGGCACCTCCTACTACGCCTTGAAGGACCGCGGCCGCTTGAAGGCCGGCGAGACCCTGCTGGTGCTGGGCGCGGCCGGCGGCGTCGGCCTGGCGGCGGTCGAGCTGGGCAAGGCGGCCGGGGCGCGGGTGATCGCCGCCTGCTCCAGCCAGGAGAAGGTCGACCTGGCCGTCAGCCGCGGCGCCGACGCCGGCGTGGTCTATCCGCGCGGCCCGTTCGACAAGGACGGCCAGAAGGCCCTGGCGACATTGATCAAGGACGCCTGCGGTCCGGGCGGCTGGGACGTGGCCTATGACGCGGTCGGCGGCGACTATTCCGAGGCGGCGATCCGCGCGGCCGGCTGGAACGGCCGCTTCCTGGTGATCGGCTTCCCGTCCGGCATCCCGAAGATCCCGCTGAACCTGACCCTGCTGAAGTCCTGCGACATCGTCGGGGTGTTCTGGGGCGCGGCGGTGGCCCGCGATCCCGAGGGCCACGCCCAAAACGTCCGCGAGCTGATGGACCTCTATGCGGCGGGCAAGATCCGGCCCTATGTCTCCGAGCGGTTCCCGCTGGCCAGGGCCGGCGACGCCATCGCCCACCTGGCCAGCCGCAAGGCCATGGGCAAGGTCGTGGTCGTCAACGAATAGTCCGCGACATCGCGACACAGGCGGATTCATGGTCTCCGAAATCGAAGTCTTCAAAGGGCCTGGTCTGTCTGCGTCGTCAGTTGCTTAAATGGTAAATCGTTCCTGAATGCACAACCTCAAGGTTAAGTCTCGCTAATCATCCTTCTTGGGAAAAGGCTAAGCCTGTTCCTGTAGACCTATGCTCCAAGTTGTCGGAGTTGGGCCAAGATGTTTCTTCCAGCGAGAGACGCTTCCTCTCCAGAGGTGCGTCAGAACTTCCGTATGAACCGCCGCCCTGAAGAGCGCGTGCAGGTGCTTGGCGGGTCGATGGACCTGGTCCGTCCCGAGGAGGTCTTCCACTTCGTGGCGGGCAAGATCGCCGCGCGGGAAAGCGCCGTGGTCGCCAACCACAACCTCCACAGCCTGTACCTGATCCGCAGGGACGAGAAGATCGCCGAGTTCTTCCGCACGTCCGACCTGATCGAGGTCGACTCCGTGCCGCTGATCTTCTGGGCGCGCATCGTCGGCCGGGCCAGCCGCCGGTTCCACCGCTGCACCTATCTGGACTGGCGCGACGCGTTCTGGGAGCGGGCCATCCACGAGAACTGGAAGGTGTTCTTCGTCGGCGGCGCCCCGGGCGTCGGCGAGAAGGCGACGGCGCGGATCCAGGCCGACTGGCCGGGCGCGCGGATCCGCACCCACCACGGCTATTTCGACGTCACGCCCGGCTCGGCCGAGAACCAGGCGGTGGTCGACGCGATCAACGACTATCGGCCCGACATCGTGCTGGTCGGCATGGGCATGCCGCGCCAGGAGGTCTGGGTGCTGGAGAACAAGGCCAAGCTGGGACCCTGCGTGACCTTCACGGTCGGCGGGGCGTTCGACTACGAGGCCGGCGTCCAGCGTCCTTCGCCCCGCTGGATGGGGCAGGTGGGCATGGAGTGGCTGTTCCGGCTGGTGGTCGATCCGCGGCGCCTGTTCACCCGCTATTGCGTGGAACCGTGGCACCTGATGGGCCCGGCCCTGCGGGACGTGCGCCGCGCCTTGGCGCGGCAGGCCGTTTCCGGTAAAGCTGCGGACGCTCGCGCGGAGTATGTGCGGGCGTCGGATTTGGCGCGCTCTGATGTTCTGGGGGGACAATGAGCCTGAAAATCTACATGCCGTCGCCTGGCCGCAAGGCCGAACCCAATATCGCGCAACGCGTCGCGGCGATCTTCGGCCTGGCCGGACTTGTCCTGGCCTGGGCCGTCGTTCTGCTGCCCTGCGCGGTCTGGCTGCTGTTTAACCTGGTGTTCAACCGGCCGCAGCCGTCGCCGGCCGGTCAACAAGCCTGAACGTCGTTCACTTAGTCCTGGCCAGGCGCGCCGCGCCGCGCCAGGATAGCCGCGCCTGACGCAGCGGCCCGCCCTTCCAGAGGCCGCGCGCGGCCAAAGGGAGCGGCGCATGACGGGACGTCTGGACGGCAAGGTCGCGGTGATCACCGGCGGGTGCTCGGGCATCGGGCTGGGGACGGTGGAGCTGTTCGCGGCTCAGGGCGCGAAGGTCGTCGCCGCCGACGTGCAGACCGAGAAGGGCGAGATGCTGGAGAAGCGTTTCCCCGGCCAGGTCCGCTTCGCCCCTTGCGACGTCACTCACGAAAGCCAGATCGCCGCGGCCATGGCCCTGGCCCAGGAGGCGTTCGGCGGCCTCGACATCCTGTTCAACAACGCCGGTCACGGCGGGGCGCCCAACGGCGTGGCCGACATGACCGCCGAGGGCTGGGACGCCACCTTCGCCCTGCTGCTGCGCGGTCCGGTGCTGGGCATGAAGCACGCCCTGCCGCTGATGCTGGAGCGCGGCGGCGGCAGCATCGTCAACACCGCCTCGATCGCCGGCCTGCAGGCGGGTTTCGGACCCCTGGCCTATTCCACGGCCAAGGCGGCGGTGATCCACCTGAGCCGCTGCGCGGCGGCCGAGCTGTCGCCGCTGAAGGTCCGGGTCAACGCCATCTGCCCCGGTCTGATCGCCACCTCGATCTTCGGGGCGTCGATGGGCCTGTCGCGTGAGGTCGCCGACCAGATGGCGGCCCGGGTGGCCGAGGTCGGGCCGAAGATCCAGCCGATCCCCAAGGCCGGCCTGCCCGACGACATCGCCCGGGCGGCGCTCTATCTGGCCAGCGACGATTCCGAGTTCGTGACCGGCACGCACATCGTGGTCGACGGCGGCGTCACGATCGGCGGCCGCCACGCCTGGGACCACGCCGCCCCCTCGCCCCTGTTGTCGGCCATGGGGATCACGCCCGAACAGGCCGAGCAGATGCGGGCGGCGATGATCGCCGGGCAGGGCCGGTGAAGTCGGTGCGGCGAGTCTGATCGGTCGGGGGCGTGCGAGCCGGCGTCCGCTTCGGTTGGATCCTTTAGGAGCGCACGCCCACGCCAACATGAACCCACTTCGTGGGCGCGCCGGGGGCCTGGCGGTCCAGCCACTGATAGGGCGCTTCGTTCCAGGGCACGATCCAGGGCGACAGGTTGTCGAGCACGACCTCGCCCTCGCTGGTGGCCACCAGCAGCACGGCGTGCATCTCCCCGTGGAAGGTGCGGACGATGGCGATCGACAAGGCCTCGCCCGGAGCGCCGGCCTCGATCAGCGCCCGCCGCTTGGCCAGAGCGTAGTCCTCGCAGTCGCCGCGTTTGACGTGGTCGACGCCGGCGGCCCAGTAGTCGGCGCGCCCATAGGCGGCGTAGTCGTCGGAGCGGCGGATCGAGCGGTTGATCTGGGTGTTGATGCGCTGCAACTCGCGGTCGCTCAAGGCGCTGACGATCGGGGGCGCCGGGGCGTCCTCCACCGCCGGGGCGTCCTCCACCGCCGGGGCGGGGGTTTCGGCCGCCGCCTGCTCGGCCTCTTCCGTGAAGGCGGGGGCGATGGGTTCGAACAGGTTCGGGACGGGCCGCGGCGCGAGCGGGCGGTTGATGTAGCCCGGGAAGGCCGAGGCGGGCGCCTCGCTGAGCTCGGCGGTCGTGCGCCCGAACAAGGCGGCCCAGCGGGCCTGGCCGGCCCACTGACGGACTTCGGCGAGCTTGGCCGCCTGGCTGGCGTCGATCTCGCCGCCGCGGATGCCGTCCACGCACTCGATGGGCTGGCGCTGGCAGAGGTCGGCGAAGCCGACCGGCGCGGCGGTGGGGGCGCCCAGCGGCATGGGCGGCGCAACCTTCATCGGCGCCGCGACGGCCAGGGCCGGAGCGAACGCAAGAACCAGAAGGCTGAGGGCAGGCCAGTTGCGCATGGATATTCATCCCCTGTTCGGGAGTAAATATCACCAACAAAACATAACAACCGGCGTAGATGGATGGGTAAATAGAAGTATATAGACATAGTAAATTCCCCATTATTCAATAAGGGATTTTACCTAGACGAGTAAGCGTTGCTGCATGGCTTGATCTTGGCGCGCGCAACGAAAAAGCCGGCGACGTCGGGGACGTCGCCGGCTTCTGAGGTCGCACAGGCCGATCAGGCTGGGTTGGCCGAGGAGGCCGCGCCCCGCCCCTCGGGAGCGGGACGGTGACGGCGGCGCTTGCGCCTGTCCATCGCCCGGAGCTGCCGGACGCTGAGGTCGGGGTGGGCGCGAAGCTGATGGCGCAGGCGCTCGACCATGCCCGGCAGAACGGCCGCGGCGATCCCCGCCGTGTCCGCGATGAAGTCAGCCAGCGACATGTCGCGGCCTGTCAGGCCCTGCAGGAGTTCGATGGCCAGGCCCAGCGCGGCTGCGACCACGGCCAGGTCGGTCCGTCGCCGGCGGGGCGCGATGATGAAGAGCGCATTGGTCACCGCGAAGAAGGCGATGGCGTGGGCTTCCTTGTCGGTGAAGCCGAACCGCAGTTCGAGGTCCTGGAACGGACCCAGCATCACCACCATCAGGCTGGCGAACGCGATCGCGAAGAAGGCTTTAAAGCATCGTTGCAGAGTGCGCGGCGTCAACATCGAGGGGGTGCTCCTTAACTCGCGCACATTCCCTCATCGACTTCAATTACTGGTAAATTCCTATGATTAATGCCTGATAATACTTGGAAATTTATCGATGGGGCAAAAGAAAAGCCCGCCGCCGGACGGCGACGGGCTTTTCCAAAAAAGACCGGCGGGTCTTTCTAGCTCGCGTAGTACTTCTTGTATTCGTCGTAGTAGTAGCCGGCGTCGCCGTAGCCGTGCTTGGACTGGGCGTTCATGTCGACCTGGGTCAGGGCCACGCCGGCGATCTGGGCGTTCGCCTGCTGAAGCAGGCGGACCGAGGCGCCGATGGCGCGGGCCGGGGTCTTGCGCCAGCGGGCCAGCAGCACGACCAGATCGGTCTTGCCCGCCAGGATCCGGGTGTCGGCCAGGGCCAGCACTGGCGCGGTGTCGAGGATGACCAGATCGAACGAGGCGCGGGCGCGGGCCAGGAGCTGGTCCATCGCCGCCAGGCCGAAGATGTCCTCGGTGGACGAGGCGGTGTGGGCCAGCGGCAGGACGTAGGCGCCCGAGGCCTGGTCCAGCAGCACCGCGCTCTCCAGCGACGCCGCGCCGTGCAGCACCTCGGCCAGGCCCTTCTCTGGCGTCAGGCCCAGGGTGCGGGTGACGGCCCGGCGGCGCAGGTCGCAGTCGAGCAGGAGCACCTTGCTGCCGGCCTGGGCGGCGACGCGCGCCAGGCAGATCGAGGTGGTGGTCTTGCCTTCGCCCGGCAGGGCCGAGGTCAGGACCACGATCTTACCTTGCTGGCCGGGCACCGCGTAGAGGATCGAGGTGCGCAGCGAGCGGAAGGCCTCGGCGAAACCGGAGAGCGGTTTGCGAAGCACGTAGTCGATCGGCTGGATGCCGCGCTCGTTCGCTTCGGCGACCGACGACATCAGGGGGATCGAGGCGACGCTGGCGAGGCCGATCTTGCGCTCGACATCGTCCGAGGTCGCCAGACCGGCGTCCATGATCTCGGCGATGACGATCGCCGCCAGGCCGGCGCCGGCGCCGACGATGACGCTCAGCGCCAGGGCCAGCATCACGTTGGGCGAGCTCTGGTGGGTCGGCGGAACGGCGTGGGACACGACGCGGGCGTCGGCCTGCTCGACGCCTTCCTGAGCGCCGGTCTGCTTATAGCGGTCCAGGAAGCTCTGATAGACGTTGCGGGCGGCTTCGGCGTTGCCTTCGAGTTCTTTCAGGTGGACCGAGGCCGCGCTGTTGGCGGCCAGGGTGCCGCGCGCGCCGCCAAGGCTCGATTCCACGGAGGCGGTGCGCTGCTGCGAGACGCGAACGCGGGCTTCGAGGTTGGAGACGATACGGCGGATTTCGGCCTGGATCTGCTGGTCGATATCGGCCAGTTCGCGCTGGGCCCGGACCATGTCGGGGTGGCGCTCGCCGTAACGGCCGGACATCTCGGCCACGCGGCCGCTGACCACCGCGCGTTGGGCGCGCAGGTTCTGCACGACCTGGGAGCTCAGGGCCTCGCCGACGTCGTCGCCGTTGGAGCCGGCGGCCAACTGGGCGCGGGCGGTGCGCAGGCGGGCCTCGTCCTCGGCTTGCTGGGCGCGGGCCTGGGCCAGCTGCTGGTTATAGGCCGAGATCTCCTGCTCGGTGAGCGTGGTGCCTTCCGAGCTGAGCAGGTTGTTGGCGACACGGTAGTTGGAGACGGCCGCATCGGCTTCCTGCAGCTGGGTGCGCAGGGTGTCCAGGCGGGTGTTCAGGAAGCTGTTGGCCTGGCGAGTGGCGTCGAACTTCGCGGTCAGTTGCGACCGGATGTAGGCGTCGGCGAACGCGTTGGCGATCGTGGCGGACTTCATGGCCGAGGTGGACTGGAAGCTGATGGTGATCGAGTAGGTCAAGCCCACGCGACGAACCGTCAGCTGCTTGCCGACCGCGGCGATGACGGCCTGCTTCTCGGCCTCGGCCGAGCCGGGCGCGACGGGCGCGGCCTTCTTGCCGCCCAGGATGCTGCCGATCAGGCCCGGCGACTGGAGCGCGGCGTTGTATTCCGGATCCCGGTCGAGCTTGAGGGCCTCGACGACGCTCGCGGCCAACTGCGGCGACTTGAGAATCTCGACTTCAGTGTCGACCGTGCCGGTGTCCGCCGTCAGGCCGGACAGGACGGCCTGGGAGTCGACGACTTTCTCAGTACGCGTGTTGATCATGACATTGGCGGTCGCCGTGTACATCGGTGTCTGCCGAAGCATCACGAACATCAGGGCGGCGGCGATCAGGCCGGCGACGCCCAGGAACAGCCACATGCGACGCCGAAATGCGGCGATCAGGCGTTCAACATCGATGGTCTCGCCAGAAGACCCGCGGGCGCGGTTCGTCAGCGGCTGCGTATCAACACTGTTTTCCATTAATCTTCGCCAGATCCGTTTCTAAAGGGCTGCGCTTAGTCAATATGAACAAATACGCAGTGAAGGCGTGAGCCGCTTCCTGATAGTGGATGCATAGTTCACAACCCACCTTTCAAAAGCGTTTCTCTGTTTTTCCGTCTCATCGTATGGCGAGCGCCAAACCGGGCTCCACTAGCACACCCCCGGAACGCAAGCGAAGGGGTAAATTGAAGTCAACCAAGTTTGGACAACAAGCGCGTCAGGATTCTGGCGCCCGCACCCCCGAAATGAAAAAGCGCCTATGTGCTGGGCGCCGTGTACGTTCTGTAACGGCGAAGCTTGCCGCGGAGCTCCGTTGACCAACGACTGCGGAAAGCCTGTAGGAGGTGGGCTGATGTACAGTCCCGACCAGGGTCCGCTTGGACGTTCAGGGGGGTGTGTGTTCAGGAGTTTCATAATGCTCTCGGCGCTCGTTCTCGCTCTTCTGGCGTTGGCCGCGGACCAGTCGGCGGGTTCCGGCGACGTTCCGGCGAGGCTTATCGCGCCGCCCATGGCCGAGGCGACGGCCCAGGCCTATGCGTGGCGTCCCGTGGCGATCGGAGGGGGAGGCTTCATCACGGGGTATAGCGCCGACGCAAGGGGTTTGACCCGGACTGTCAGAACCGACGTCTACGGCGCCTATCTCTGGCTGCCCGAGGCGAACCGTTGGCTTCAACTGGTCACGACGGCGAGCATGCCATCGGAGGATCACAGGCCGATGACGCTGAACGAGGGCGTCTACGAAATCGCGGTCGCGCCCTCCGATCCGGATCGGATCTACATGGCCATCCGCGGCGGGGTCTATCGGTCGAGCGATCGTGGGCGCAGCTTCGTCCGGACCAACCTTCCGCCGGTGACCTTCGACGCCAACAGTCCCTTTCGCCACTACGGCCCGTTCATGGCCGTCTCGCCCCGCGACCCCGACCTCGTGCTGCTGGGCACGCCGACCGACGGATTGTGGCGATCGGGAAACGGCGGCCGGGACTGGACCAGGATCGCGACGGCGCCGGGCGGGCTCGGCCCGGGACGCGCCGCGCTGCAGCCCAGGCCTGGGCTGGTTTTGTGGTTCGCGCCGGACGGCGCGCAGATCTGGGCCATGTCGGCCGGCGACGGGGTCGCGCGGTCGCTCGACGGCGGCCGAAGCTTCGCGCCCCTGGTCTCGCCTTGGGATCCCCAACCGACCTCCCTTCGCCACGGCGCCTTCGGTCTCGACGGGGCGTTCTACGGCGTCGATCACGATCAGAAGAAGATCTGGAAGTTCTCGGGAGGAGCCTGGGAGGACCTGACGCGGGCGGCCGGCGTGACCCCGGCGTCGTTCGGCAGCGTCGCCGTCAATCCGGTGGACGGATCGATCTATGTCTTCGACGAGGGCGGTCACGCGATCCGCAGCGACGACGGCGGCCGGCGGTGGTCTCGCGTGCTCACCAATGCGCGGGTCGGAAAGGGCGAGCCGCCCTGGCTTCATGTCGCCGACCAGGGTTTCTTCGCCACCGGCCAGGTGGTGTTCGACCCCGTCGTCCCCGGCCGGCTCTGGAACGCCGCCGGCACGGGCGTCTATTTCGGCGACATCGCCTGGCCCCTCGGAAACATCACCTGGGAAAGTCAGGTCCGAGGCATCGAGGAGCTGGTCGCCAACGACGTCAGCGCTGCGCCGGGCCAGCTGCCGCTGTTCGCGGCTTGGGATTTCGGCATTCATCGACGCGACGATCTCGAGCGCTTCTCGACCGGCTATGGTCCCAAGGAGCGGGTGCTGATCGCCGCGCAGCAATTGGATTGGACGCCGGCCCAGCCCGGCTTCTTTGTCACCAACGCCTCGGACACCCGCACCGATTGTTGCTCCGGGGACGGCGACGCGGTGCTCGCGGGCTACAGCGAGGACGGCGGCCGGACCTGGTCGAAGTTCGCGACCTTGCCGCAACCGCCCGGAACGGCGCTGTCCGACCCTTGGCGCATGGCGTTCGGGGCGATCGCGGTCGCGGCCGACGATGCGCGCAACATCGTCTGGGCGCCCACCCACAACCGGTCGCCCTTCTACACGACCGACATGGGGCGGACCTGGCGGCGCGTGGTTCTGCCCGGCGAGCGGCTGCCCAGCACCGGCTCACACGCCGACTACTATTTCCACCGCAAGACCCTGGCCGCCGACAAGGTGCTGGCCAGGACCTTCTACCTGGTCCACAGCGGCGACGGCCTGAATCCGGGGCTCGCCGGCCTGTGGGTCACGCGTGACGGCGGCGCGGACTGGTCGAGGGTCTACAAGGGCGAGATCGCGCCTGGCAGCCGCTACAGCGCCAAGCTCCGGGTCGTTCCCGGCCAGGCGGGCCATCTGTTCTTCACATCGGGCGTCTCAGACCCGGGCGATCGGGCCCTTCGGCGGTCCGTCGACGGCGGCCGCACTTGGACCGTATTGCGTCGGGTGCAGGCGGTGCATGACATCGCCTTCGGCAAGGCCGCGCCCGAACAGGACTATCCGGCCATTTATCTCACGGGGCGGATTGACGGTCGCTACGGGGTGTGGCGATCGATAGACAATGCGGTGAACTGGGTGCGGATCGGCGAGTTTCCCGTCGGCGCCCTGGATGAAGTCGTCGCCATGGATGCAGACAAGGACGTGTTCGGTCGTGTTTATCTCGGCTTCAAGGGGTCGGGATGGCGATTTGGGCAACCTTCAGTGTGTAAACCGGGGCCTTACACGTTCGGGGATGGTGGGGAGTGCTATTTTTTGGGGTTGTGAAGCGTGCTCGGCCTCAATTTTGAGCCAAAATGTTTCAATGACATTTCTTAAGATCGAGGCTTGCTTATATTCACCGGCAGGAAGGCTTGGCGTCCGATCCGCAGAACACTTTTGGGGAATGATGAGGCCATGATCGACCGTCCGCTGGGTGCGGAGGCAGCATTGGGGTTGGGCCAGTCATGCCCGACAAGGCCCCCGCGACCATGACGGCGCCCAGACTTCTCCTTGTGGCGTCGGCCGGAGGGCATTGGGTCCAGCTCTCGCGGCTGGCCGCGGCCTTCGAGGGTTTCGACGCACAGTATGTCACCACGCTGAAAGGCGCGCGCGCGCCTTGCGGCTGGCGGCCGGTCGCCGTGGTGCGGGACGGGTCCCAGACGGATCCTCTGGCGTTGCTGATCATGTTCGCGCAACTGCTGTTCATCGTGCTGAAGTTCCGCCCGTCCACCATCGTGACCACGGGAGCCGCCCCGGGGGTCTTCGCCGTGCGGCTTGGCAAGCTGCTGGGCGCTCGCACCGTCTGGATCGACAGTATCGCCAATTCCGAGAAGCTCTCCCTGTCCGGCCGCCTTGTGCGCAAGCACGTGGATCTGTGCCTGACCCAGTGGCCTCACCTCACGGACGCCTATCCGGACGTGCAATGTTTCGGATCGGTCATTTGATACTGCTGTCCGTAGGCACCCAACTTCCGTTCGACAGGCTGGTGCGCACGGTCGACGACTGGGCGATCGCGACCGGACGGTCGGACGTGGTCGCCCAGATCGGCCCCTCGACCTACGCGCCGCGCTCGCTGAAGGCCTTCCCGTTCCTCGCCCCCGAGGCGTTCCGGGAGCTCCAGCTGAACGCCACGATCATGATCAGCCATGCGGGCATGGGCTCGATCCTGACGGCGCTGGAATACGGAAAACCGATCATCATCATGCCCCGCGATCATTCGCGCGGCGAGCATCGCAACGGCCATCAGCTGGCGACGGCCGAGCGCTTCAAGGCCGTTCCCGGCATCTACGTCGCCTCCGACGAGCTCGGCCTGGTCGAGCATCTGACGCGTTTGGCCGAATTGACGGGCTCGGCGAGGTTGCCGCCTCATGCGCCGGCCAGCTTTACGGACCGGTTGCGCGATTTCATCAGCAGGCCCTGAGCGACCTGCTCCCGGTCTCCACTTTTCCGCGGAGGCCTTAGTCGAACAACCCGGCCAGTTGCCGCCCGATCCGGGGCCAGGCCAGGGTCTGGTTCAGCAGGACGCGGCCGCGGGCCGCGCGATCCGACCACTCCGCCGCAGGCTTGGCGTAGAAGGCCAGGATGGACTCGGTGACGCCGTCGAGTTCGACGGGCTGAGGGATCTCGACCGCCGCCAGGCCGGCGGCGATCAGATCGGCGATGCCGCCCGCCGGGGCGGCGATGACCGGCCGCCCCGCCATGCCCGCCAGCACGGCCACGCCGCTCTGGGAGTTGAAGTCGGTGTAGGGCATCAGCAGCGCGTCGCAGGCCGTGAGCAGTTCGTTGACGCGCTCGTCCGTGATGAAGCCCGTCTCCAGGGTCAGGCCGTCGGGGCAGCGCGCGGCGATCGCCTGGCATTCGTCGAGATAGGCGGGGTCGTTGGGATCCTTGGCGCCGGCGACGATCATGCGGACGGGGCAGCCGGCGTCGCGGGCGGCGATGACGGCCTCCATCGCCAGGGCCACCTGCTTGTTCCGGCGGATCGTGCCGAAGGCCAGCAGGGTGTTGGAGCCTGGGACCGGTCCGGCGGCGGGGACATTGAAGGCCCCGTGCGGCGCCACCACGATCTTGCCGGCGGGCACGCCGAACAGCTGGATCAGCGGGGCGCGGCCGGCTTCGGACAGCACGGCGATCACGGAGGCGCAACCGTAGATCAGCCGATAGCCCGCGCGCTCCAGCCACCGCCAGCGCGGGGGCAGGCTCCAGGAGTGGGGCTCGGGATCGTGGCAGACGAAGACGACCTTGGCGCCGGTCAGCCGCAACAGCATCAGCGGCCAGATCGCGAAGACGAACGGGTCGGGAATGCTGACGATGAACCGATCGCTGGTGAAGCGCGCCGCCAGCAACGCGCCCAGACCGCCCGCCACCCGCGCGAGCGAAAGGAACGCCCGGTGCAGGCGCGAGCCGCCGCCAACGAGTTCCCGGACCGGGCGGACGCGGCGGACGTTGCCAAGCCGCGCGGTGCGGTCTTCCGGGTAGCCGGCTGGCGCGATGAACAGGACATCGCTTCCCGCGGCGGCCAGGCCTTCCACCAGGCCCTGGGCGTAGAGGCCGGTCCCCGAGCGCCAGGCGCGCGTATAGACGACGATCCGCTTCAAGGGTGACAGCTCCCGATGCTCGAATAGGATGGCGCGCCGGCCGAGCCGGGCTTGACCGCCGCCAGAGCCTTATCGCGCGTCGGGCGTTCCGCCAATGTCGGCCGGTCTCGACCGGCGTGAGCGTGGGCGACCGGCCTCTGGAGCGTGCATTCGGACGGCGGGATCGCCGTCACGGCCTCCAGCAGGGCGGCGTCGCTTTTCAACAGGTCCCGGGCGCGATAGTCAGGAGCCTCTTCCGTGACCTCGGAGTCCGAATGGGACGCTATCTGCCGCAGATCGACGGGCTCCGCGCCGTGGCGGTGTCGGCTGTCCTGATCGACCATTGCTTCGGGCCGCGGATTCTGGTCGGCGGCCATATCGGCGTCGACATCTTCTTCGTCATCAGCGGTTTCCTGATCACCGGCCTGCTGGTCGAGGAGATCGATCGCGACGGGCGCGCGTCGCTGCGCGACTTCTACGCCCGACGCTTCCTGCGGATCATGCCGGCCCTGCTGGGCGTGTCGCTCTTCGTCGTGGCGGCGCTCCTGGCGGGGTCCCTGGTGGCCCGGAGGCTGGACCTCTGGGGCGAGCTGCGCAACGTGCTCTACGCATTGGCCAGCATCATGAACTGGGCCCGGGCGGCCGGCTGGACCGGGGGAGGCTTCATGGGCCACGCCTGGTCGCTGAGCGTGGAGGAACAGTTCTACCTGATCTGGCCGCTGCTGCTGAACGCCACGGCCGGACGCCTGGACCGCAGGCGATACGCGATGGTGCTGGTCGGGGCGATGTTGGCTTTGGCGGCCTGGCGCGGCTTCCTGGCCTGGAACGGCGCCAGCGCCGAGCGCCTCTACAACGGGACGGACACGCGCGCCGACGGCTTGCTGCTGGGCGCGGCCTTGGCCCTGTCGGGCATGCGACGGCTTCCGGCCATCTTGCTCAAGCTCTGGCCTGTTCCGGTGCTGGGTCTGATGGTGGTCGCGGTCTCGACGCCTTGGTCGGCGCCGCCGCTCGGATATGGGGGCTTCACCCTGGTGGCGCTCTGCGCCGCCTGGCTGGTCGCCCTGGCGGTGGACGACCGCGCGCCGTTCGTCACGTGGCTGAAGTCGCCGCTCGCGCTCTGGATCGGCAAGAGGTCCTACAGCCTCTACCTGTGGCACTATCCGATCCTGATGATCTTTTCGTTCGCGGGCGTGCGCTCGCGGCTGACCGACGTCTTGACCGTCGTGGCCTCACTCGTGGCCGCGCACCTGTCCTACGTTCTGGTCGAGCAGCCCTTCCTGCGCCTGAGGGGGCGCTTCCTGGAACTCTGGGGCGCCCCCGCGCGGGGCGAAGGACGGGTACCGGACTCCATCCCCTAGCCAGGGGCGGAATGGCGCGCCGGGCGTGGAGCGGTTCCTCAGATAGACGTAGTAGGCGGCGATGAAGATCGCCGACAGCACGGTCGACGACCCCGACCACAGATCCGGGGCGATGACGCCCAGGAAGGTGCAGGCGCAACCAGTCAGGGCCAGGCCGTCCGCATCCGCGCGCTCGAAGCCGATGGCCTGCAGGAAGAAGCCGGAAAAGGCGCTGATGGCGCTGATGATCATGAAGATGATCAGCCCGACGACGCCGCCGGTGTAGAAAACGCCGACGGCGCCGATATCCGAAAAGAAGAAGGTGGTCGTCGCCATCAGGTAGATGGTGTCGTCGCGGCTGCTGGCCAGGCCGACGCCGAACAGCCAGTAGTCCCGCACGAAGTATTTGGTGGCCTCGTAGGACAGCGAGCGGATGGTGGCCGACGAATCGTTGTTGCCAAACAGGTCGTAGGGCCGGAACGCCTGGTCGTTCAGGCCGATGATCAGCACCAGGGAAACGACGAAGAAGGCCAGGAAGCAGAGAACGCCGACCCGCTTGGTGTTCCGCAGCACGACATAGGTGACCAGCGCGAAGATCGTGACCGCCGTGACGGCGCGGAAGTAGGACAGCCAGATGCCGGCCGCGAACAGGCCGAAGGTCAGCAGATAGATCCACTTCTTGCCGACGAAGGCCCGGGTGAACGACAGGCACAGGCCGAACACCATCAGGGACGACATCATCGCGAAGCGCGACGGGCGGCCCAGCCGCAGGTCGGCGGCGATGAACAGCTTCTCCGCGCCCGGATCCGTCGGCGCCTTCAGGCCCCCGACGCCGAGGCTCAGCGCCAAATAGAAGAGCGCGTAGACCAGGGCCACCGCGAACAGGGCGTTGATCAGGGTCTTGCGCTCGAGGTTGACCAGGGCCGCGACGAAGACGACCGAGGAGAAGAGCCCGATATAGACCGATATGGCGTTGAGATTGGCGTCGCCCCCCCAGGCGGCCGAGAACCAGTAGACCTGCGACACCGCGTAGATGGTCGCGATCACGCTCCACAGGACGATGCCGTACTGGCGGTAGACGATGCAGATGCCGGAGGCCAGGGCCAGGGCCAACAACTCAAGGCCCAGGGCGATCGTGCGGCCGTTGGGACCCGCATAGAAGCTGATCCGGCCTTGGTGCGCCACGAACGCGACCAGGAACAGCATCAGCGCGACCGTGGTCGTCAGCCTGGCCAGCCATGGCTTGGGAATGGCGGTCGGTTGCACGAAATCGGCTTTGCTGGCGTTGGTGAAGGACAGGGCGGCGGTCACTTTCGGTCGCGCGGGACTGGTATCAGTGCCCGCCAAATCAGGCAACATCAGGGAGCTTTCACGTCGCCGGGGCCGCCGCGCAGTTCGATTTGTGTGCGCCGCCGAGCGATCAACGCGTCAATCCGTTCCAGACGTGGGATTTCCGGCCGAGGCGGCCGGGGGCCGCAAGGTGAAATCGCCCGTCGCCACACCGGCGCCGGTCGCGGTCAGGTGCTGGAAATCGAAATAATAGAGCGCGCCGGGCGCGCCGTAGCGGCAGCCTTCCGCGCCGCACAGCCGGGCCTTGGTGTCGAAGAAGGTCGCGGCCGGATGGGCCTTCGCCGTCGAGCGCAGAACGGCCGTGGCGGGGTCGTCGAAGATCTCGTCGCCGCGAGCGGCGAAGACGCCGGGCGTGCGCGAGAACCAGCGCTGCGCCATCGCTCTTGCGGGGATCAGGTCGCCGACGATGCGGCCGTAGGGATCGAACCGGAAGGTCGGCACGTCGTCGACCAGAATCACGCGGCGTCTGGCCGCTGTCAGGCGGGCCACGGTGTCGTCCAGGGCGTCGGCCAGCGGAACGTCCGCGCCCTTGCCGTCGGTCAGGATCATGTCCGAGGGCCAATAGCTGGCCAGCACGACGACCTCGATCTCGGGGTGGCGCTCGACATAGGCGAAGGCCTCGCGCTGGAAGGCCTGACATTGCGCCAGATGACCCACACGGCCGGGGATTTCGCGGGCGAAACCCCATAGGGGCGGGCACGAGGACTTGGTGATCTGGCCGAAGCCGAAGCCCTCGCGCGCCGCCAGCGCCTTGAAGCCCGGCGCGATCGCGCTGCCGTGGCTGTCGCCCAGCACCAGGACGCGAGGGGCCGCTGAAGTCGGCAGGCAGGCCGCCGGATTCTGCGGCGACACCGCCCCGTAGGGCGCCAGACACGGGTCGGTCCGGGCCTCGCTGACGGTCCGGGACATCTGTCGCACGGCCGGCGAGAACCGGCCGGGCCAGCCGTCGGCCAGGAAGAAGAACAGGGCGGGAAGGGCGATCAGCGCGGCGACGACGCCGTAGCGCGCCAGGACCGCGGTCTCTCCGAGGACGCGGCGGCGGAAGGGTTGTTCCACCCATCGCCAAGAGGCCGCGGCCGGGATCACGGACAGGATCAGCAGGGCGGCGGGCGGCAGACCCTTGCCGTCCGGCGCCAGGATGCGGTTCAGGAAGAACAGCGGCCAGTGCCACAGGTACCAGGAATAGGAGATCTTGCCGATGAAGACGAAGGGGCTCCAGGACAGGACCTTGCGATTGAGCAGGCTGTCGGGAGTGGCGATCAGGATCGCCGCGGCGATCGTCGGGATCAGGGCGTACCAGCCCGGGAAGGCGTAGGCGGGCCGATAGAGCGCCATGGCGGCCGCCAGCGCCGCCACCGCGGTGAAGGCCGCGACGTCGGCGACCGGGCGCGGCGGAGTCCAGGCGCTCGACCGGCGTTCCGACAGCGCCAGGATCGCGCCCAGGCCCAGCTCCCAGGCGCGGGTCGGCAAGAGATAGAACGCCGCCTTGGGATTCAGGTGGGTCAGCACGATCGAGCCGGCGAACGAGACCAGGGTTCCCAGGACCAGGACCGGCATGAACAGCCGCGGCCTGATCTTGAGGCACAGCAGCACCAGGATCGGGAAGACGATATAGAACTGCTCCTCGACGCCCAGCGACCAGCTCATCAGCAGCGGCAGATGGTCGGAGGCCGGGTCGAAATAGCCGCCGGCGGTGTAGAACAGCAGGTTGGAGGCGCCGAAGATGGCGGCGAAGGCCTCCTTGCCCAGTTCCCGCAGCTCGAGCGGCGTCAGCAGCAGCGCGCCCAGGCCGAACATCACGGCCAGGAGCACGTAGAGGGCCGGCAGGATGCGCCGCACCCGCCGGGCGTAGAACCGTGAGAACCGGAACTCCCCGGCGACGGCTTCGCGGAAGACCTGGCCGCCGATCAGGTATCCGGAGATGACGAAGAACACGTCCACGCCGATGAAGCCGCCGAACACGCCGGAGAAGCCGGCATGGAACACCACCACCGCCAGCACCGCGATCGCGCGCATGCCGTCGATATCGGGCCTGTAGGCGCCGGCCCAGGCGATCGGCGCGCTATCGGGCTCGGCCGAGCGGGACGTGTCTAGCGTGGCTTCCTGGATCATGCGGAGCCCGTTGTCTTCGTTCGGCGGGCGCGAGACAAGGCGTGGACAGCTTCGCAACGTCGATGCGTCGTGGGCGGGATGCGGTCGGGGCGGAAATCGCGCGCGGCCGCCCGCGCCTTGGGCGCGACGCCTCCCCTGGCACGAAGTCGGGCGCGGGCGGCGGATGCGGTCACAGCGACCTATAGAGTTCGGCGAACCGCTCGGCGCAGGCGGTCACCGAGAAATGGGCCTCGAACCGCCGCAGTCCCGCCTGGCCGTAGGCGGCGCGCCGCTCGGGCGACAGGATCAGGGCCGCCAGGGCCTGGGCTAGCTGCGCCGCGTCGTCGGGCTCGACCAGCAGGCCGGTCTCGCCGTCGAGAACCTGCTGGGGAATGCCGCCGATCCGGGTGGCGACGACAGGAAGCCCGCGCGCCATCGCTTCCAGGATCGCCACCGGCTGGTTCTCGGCGCGAGAGGGCAGGACCAGCAGGTCGGCCGCCCGCAGCACCTTGTCGGCGCCCGCCTCGTCCACCCAGCCCAGGAAGACGATCCGATCCATCACACCGGCTCGCGCGGCCTGGGCGCGCGCCGTCTCCAGGTCGCCGTTGCCGCCGATCGTGGCGGTGAACGCCAGGCCTTCGGCCTTGAGCCGGGCGAGGGCGTCGATCAGGACGTCCACGCCCTTGCGATGGCCCACCTCTCCCAGGAAGGCGATCGCCGGGGTGGCGTTCGGGGCGCGCGCGATGGGAAGGGCGGCCGGCACGCCGTTGGGAATCTCGACCACCCTGGCCGGCGCCAGCCGCAGGTCGGTCAGCATGAACCGCTTCCAGTGGTCGCCCAGGGCGACGACCGCGTCGGCCCGCGCGAAGAAGGCCCGCACGCCGGCCTGGCGCCCGGCCGGCAGGTCCGCGTAGTACTGGTCGTAGCCGCTGCCGTGCAGGTGCAGGACCGTCCGCAGGCCCAGGGCCTTGGCCACGGCCTGGTACAACCGCTTGCGCAGGGTCGATCCGCGCGGCGCGACGTTGAGATGCGCGACGTCGATGCGTCCGGTCGCGCATTTCACCGCGAAGGCCGCAAGGGCGAACGGGGCGGTCAGGTGCTTGAGCAAGGCGTTGTCGCTGTATCGCGAGCGATAGACGTGCGTCTCGATATCGGGAATGTGCGCCTGGATGTGACGCGTCAGGTACGCCGTCACGCGCACGATCCCGCCGCGGCCCGAAAGACCTTCGGGGATGACGATCGCGACTCGTGTTGTTTTCACTGGGGCGTCCGTGCTCTAGGCGGGGCGTGTCTTCGGCGGGGAAGGGACGGAAACAGCGGGCCTATCCCTGGCTTTGCCCGGGCGGCTGCGGGGTCGTCAAGGCGAAGCCGGCGTTCGGGGGCGGCGCCACGGCCGGCGGCGCGTCCTTCATCACGGCCTTGGGGTGGCGGCCGAGGGCGGACAGGCGCTTGAGCAGCCACTTCTCGACGGTCAGGTGGATGACCAGGGCCGTCGCCACGGCCGAGACCGCCAGGACCGCGAACATGACCTCCGGCGACAGGGGCAGGCGCTTCAGAAGGCGCAGGGCCAGGGAGGCCAGCGGCTGATGGATCAGATAGAGCACGTAGGACGAGCCGCCGGCCGCCTTCCAGAAGCCGGGCGCCGGCACGGTCCAGGTCGCCTCCAGCCGGGCCAAGCCGCTGATCAGCGCCGCCGCGCCCAGCAGCAGGCCGATCGTGCCGAACGGACCCAGGACGTCGACGCCGTGCGCAACGCCCCGGCCGAACGTCCACTCGATCGCGCACAGCAGCAGCGTCAGGCCGCCGCCCAGGCCGATCAGCGGCCAAGGCCGCGAGGCGGCGGGCGCGTTGGTGTTGGCCGCCACGATCATGCCCAGGCCAAAGCCCAGGTTCAGCGTGCTGGCCACCACCGACCAGGACCCCATCCAGCGAACCGTGTCCACCCCGGCGGCCAGGGCGTAGAGGCCGGCGGCGATGCTGATCGCGATCCAGGCCCCGATGGCCCAGAACGCCTTGGGGCCGAACCATAGGGCCAGAGCGAACAGGGCGTAGAACACCATTTCGTGGCGCAGGGTCCAGGAGATCGACAGGATGGCGTCGGCGTGCGGCAGCAGCAGCAGGTCGGCCGCCACGCCCAGCGGCGTCAGTTCGCGTTGGCCGGCCATCGACGGGCTGACCAGGAAGGCCAGCAGCATGGCCAGCGAAACGGCCAGGAACATCGGAAACAGGCGGACGGCCCGCTTCACGACGAACCGTCCCAGCGCGCCGGCCTGTCCCAAATCGGCGCGATGGACGTGATAGATGATGAAGCCGCTCAGTACGAAGAAGTAGGGAACGCCCACGTGGCCGGGCCGAAAGATGTCGCCGAAGACCGTCACGCCGCGGAAGTCCGCGATCACGCCGGTATAGTGGAACAGCATGACCCCGAGAGCGGCGAAAAAGCGTCCAGCTTCCAGGGAAATCAATTTGTTGCCTTCGGAGCGGGCCATTATAGGTCTCTGTCCCTCCATCCAAGCTTGGCGGTGATTGCCCGTTCTGCTGGCGATGGTCATTTTTAAGATCGTATATGCGAAAGTCGTGCGTTGTAGTGACTGGCGGCGGTTTAGACGAAGTTCCGATAGGGACATTTCACGCCCGTTTTCAGGCGAGGCTCCATGTCTGACTTCAAGACTCATGCCGCCGAACGGAAGCGGTCGCGCCGATGGATCGCATTGATTTTGGGCGGGACCTTGGCCCTCGGCTCGATCGTGGCGGCGGCGGCGATGTCGATGCAGGAGGGGCGGGACGTCGTCGGCGAGGCGGCCGACGCGCTCAAGTCGGTGCCGCGCCACCTGCGCACCGAAAGCAATCCGGAACTGATCCAGGCCGAAAACCCGCGGTTCCAGGTGCAGAACGCCGGCCAGCCGTGGAACTACGCCGTCAAGGGCTCGCGGGTCCGCTTCGAGGTTCGCCCCGGCGACAGCTTGCCCGGCGACGGCAAGGTCAAGGAGCGGTCCGAGATCGCGACGTCCCTGCGGATGAAGCTGGACCGGCCCTACGAGGTCGCCTTCAACCTGATGATCGAGCCGGGGCCGCCCAACACGGCCGGTTGGATGACCCTCACCCAGATCCAGTCGACGCCCGACCCTGGCGAGCCCGGGCACAGCCCTCCCTTCGCGATCGAGATGGTCGGCGAGCGCATGCGGGTCATCACGCGCGACGATCCCAACCGCGTGGCCAGCCGCGAGACCACCACCTATCGCGCCCACTACACCGACAGCCAGCCGATCAAGCGCGGCCACTGGTACCGGATGCGCGTCCGGGTGAAGTTCGGCCCGGCCGGCGACGGCTTCCTGCAGGTCTTTCGCGACGGCCGCCAGCTGGTCGACTATCACGGCCCGCTGGGCTTCGACGACATCGTCGGGCCGTACTGGAAGGAAGGCGTCTACCGGGAGTCCTCCAGGGAGCCCTTCGCCGCCAATTTCAGGAATTTGAGCATCAAGCCTCTCTAGGGACTGGGCTTGTAGGTTCGGCGAGGCCGCATCGGCGGCGACGAGGTGGACGATCCAGATGACGGTGGGATTCGCGTGACGCAAGGCCAAGCCAATCCCCGCGCCGCCGCGATCATTCTCAACTGGCGGGCGGCCGCCGACACCGTCCAGTGCGCGCTGAGCGCGGCGCGGCTGGACCATGAGAACCTGGACATCGTCGTCTGCGACAACGCCTCCGGCGACGGATCCTTCGAGGCGATCCAGTCCGGCCTGGCCGAGCATCTCCCGACGATCAACCAGGAGCGCGCCGCCCGCGGGATGCGGCCCTTCGTTCTGGCCGCACTTGAAACTCCGAACCTGTCCACGCCGCCGCGCGGCGACGACGCGACCCGCCGGCTCTGGGTGGTCCAGACCGGTCGCAACGGCGGCTATGCGGCGGGCAACAATGTCGGCGCCCGCCTGGCCCTGGCCGAACCCGACGTGGAATACGTCTGGATCCTCAACAACGACACCCTGGTGGAGCGCGACGCCCTGACCCGCCTGCTGGAACGCATGGCGGAGGATCCGGCCATCGGCATCTGCGGCGCGAAGGTGGTCTATCTGGAAAGGCCGGACCGCGTGCAGTCGCTGGGCGGCGGGCGCTTCCTGCGCGGCCGGGCCCGCTGCGAGCTGCTGGGCAAGGGAACCCCGGCTGACGCCCCGGTCGACGCGGCGGCGATCGAAGCCCAGCTCAGCTACGTCAACGGCGCGGCGGCCCTGGTGCGGCGGACCCTGATCGAGACCGTCGGCTATATGGACGAGGGCTATTTCCTGTACTGGGAGGAGATCGACTGGGCGGCGCGGGCCGCGGGCCGCTTCCGCCTGGGCTATTGCGACGCGGCCAAGGTCTATCACCGAGTCGGCATGTCGATCGGAACCAGCGACGAGGGCCAATCCTCGATGCTGTCGGACTTCTACCTGACCCGGAGCAAGTTCCGCTTCCTGCGGCGGCACCATCCGGGGCTGCTGCCGCTGGCCTTGCCGAACCTGGGCCGGGCGGTGGTTCGCGAGCTGCGCGCCGGCCGGGGCGACCGGGCCCGCAACCTGCTCGTCGCCGCGGCGGGCGGGCGCTATTCGCCGGGGTGAGCTAGGCGGGGCGCGAACGGACGAGCCGGGCCGTCAGGCGGCGGCCTTCCTCCACCAGGGGGTGGCGGCAGAGCACCAGGGTGACGGCCCAGAGCGCCACGCCCAGGACGACGGCGGCGGCCACCTGCCAGAGCGGCGTGGCCGGATCGCCATGGACGGCCAGCATCAGCGCGCCGGCCGGCGCGACCGCCGCCAGGGCCAGCAGGAACGACCGGCCGTAGATCGGCACGACGTCGGCGGTGGTGGTTTCGGTCAGCCGCGCCAGGGGCGGGCGGTACATCAGGATCGCCGTCGCCGCGTCGACCAGGCGCGCCGCCGCGGCGCCCAGAAGGCCGCCGACGAATGCGCCGCCGGTGAAACAGGCCAGGCTCAGCCCCGCGCGGCGGTACTCGATCTTGACCTGCAGCTTGGTCTCGTCGCGGATGACGAACACCTCCCAGGTCATGGTCACGCAGGTCAGGAGCACGCCGGCCAGGGCCAGCATCGACAGCAACGGCGCGGCCCCGGCCCATTTGGGACCGTAGAGCAGGTGGACCAGCGGTCCCGACAGCACGGCGATGCCGGCGAAGGCGGGCCAGAGCAGGGCGGTCATGTTGGCCAGCACGCCCAGATAGGCCTCGCGCAGCGAGCCGGTCTTGCGCTGCTGCTCGGCCAGGTCGGCGAACACCACCTTGGTGAAGACCGTGTGGATGTTGTCCCAGATCACGCTGTGCAGTGAGGCGGCGCGCGAGAAGAGGCCCAGGGCGCTCAAGCCCAGGATGCGCCCCAGGATCAGCTCGCCCAGACGGGTCGACAGCGTGTTGACCCCGCCGATCGCCACCATCCGCAGGCCGAAGGTCATCACCGTTCGCCAGCGCGCCAGGCTCAGGCGCAGGGCGAAGTGACGAAAGCCGAAGGCGTTGACGATCACCACGGCGGTGATCGCGCCCGCCAGGTTCCCCCAGGCCATGCTCATATAGCTGTGGCCGGCCAGCACGCTCAGGATCGTGACGCCCGACGCCACGGCCGCCTTGCCGGCCGAGGCCATGGCGATCTTGGAAAACTGCAGTTCGCGCTGCAGCAGGCCGGATGGGCGCAGCTCGAAGATGCCGACCAGCGGCGCGACGGCGATCAGGGCCATGACCGATTCCACCCCGGGTTCGGCATAGACCCGCGCGGCGACGAAGCTGGCGGCGTAGACCAGCAGGGCCAGCAGGATGTTCAGCGCGGCGTTGACCGTGAAGACGGTGTCGACCAACGCCGCATCCAGCTCCCGCTCGCGCACCAGCAGGCTCAGCAGGCTGAAGGTCTGCAGCGTCGCCAACAGGCCGTTCGTGGACAGGGCCACGGCGTACACCCCCACCTCGTACGGCGAGAGCAGGCGCGTGACGACGATCTGGGTGCCGAACTGCAGACCGAAGAACAGGATCTGCGCCCCGGCGCTCCAAATCAGATTGCGCCTAATGGACATCGGGCGGGGGCTCCGGTTGCGCGCGATCGTCGGCGGTCGACGCCCCGCCGGGGATACGGCGATCGGGGCGCGCCGTCGAGGTCATCGGGCCTGCTTCCGGACCTGATCGCCCAGATTCATGCGCCGCGCCACGACGCGTGACCCCGACTGGCTGAAATGATCGTTGTCGAGATAGAGCGCGCGGCCGGCGGTCTCGACCTGGCATCGGTCGGCGTCGCAAAGAACCTGGTCGAAGCCGATGACCGGAACGATCTTCCGCCGTTCGACCTCCGCCAGGAACTTCAGCACCGGGGCGCGCCGCCGCCAGTACTCGCCGCGGTCGATGGCGCAGTCGGCGGTCGGAAGCACCGACCAGAGCCCGGCGTGCAGGCGGTCGACGCAACGGCCGATATTGTAGGACGCCGAGGGCGGCGGCGCGACCAGCACCACGCGCTTGCCCTGGCGGCGCAGGGCGTCGACGGTGCGGGCCAGGCCGGTCAGCAGCCGGGCGTCGTCCTGCGGGAGATCTACCAGCCCGTCCGGCGTCCGGGCCAGCACGCGCCAGTCGCCGTCCTCGGCCCCGCGCACGTATTGGGTCAGGGCGCTGGACAGGACCACCGTGTCGATCTCGGGCCGCCGAGCCAGGTCGTCGAGCACCTGGCGGTTGAAGCGCAGGCAGCTTTCCGCCCAGGGTCGGCGATAGAGCGCGCCGTTGATCGGGGCGATGTCGAGGAACGGCCCGCAGACGGTGCGGGTCGCCTGGGCCACGCCGCCGGGCGACGTCTCGGCCAGGCCGCCGGCCAGGTGCATGCCGAACGAGTCGCCCCAGACCAGGGTCCGGGCGTGGGGCGCGCTCTGGCAAGCGGGGTCGCGCTGGAAGTCGTCCTTGAACACGCAGCGCTCGTCCAGGCCGACGTTCCATTCCCGGTCCGGCAGATTCGGATGCGGCGTGTGGCGGGCCCACAGCACCGAGGCGGCGACCGCCACCGTGGGGATGGCGACCAGCACGGCGATCGCTCTCGCGTCCACCTTGAAGCGCCGCAGCGGTTGCTCGACCAGGCTGTACTGGAGCGCGGCGAGGCCGAAGCTGGCGGCCAGCAGCAGCGCGTTGACGCTCCACGGGACGGGGCCGACGAAGACGTTGTTGGCGAAGGCGAACAGCGGCCAGTGCACCAGATAGAGCGAGTAGGAGCGGTCGCCGATCGGGATCAGCGGGGCCAGCGGTCCGGCCGGGCGCACCGTCTGGCCGCTGACCAGCAGGACGGCCGTGGCCAGGCAGACGACGATGGCGGCGAGCCCGGGGTGGCCGCGCTCGGTGGCGATGAACGGCGTGACCAGCAGGACCAGGGCGCAGGCCGGTCGCGCCCAGCGGCTGATCCGCTCCAGCGTGACGCCGCGCCGGGCGATCAGGGCGGCGGCCGAGCCGGCGCCCAGCTCCCAGGCCCGGGTCGGCAGGAAATAGAACGCCGCCGAGGGGCTGCGCTGCACGGCGTAGAGGCAGAGCGCCGCGCTGGCGATCGTCAGCAGCAGGACGGCGGGCAGGCGGAACCGCCGGGGACACAGCACCGCCAGCAGGGGAAGGGCGAGATAGTACTGCTCCTCGATGGCCAGAGACCACATGTGCAGCAGGGGCTTGAGCGCCGCGCCGCTGTCGAAGTAGTCGATCTGCCGCCACAGGATCATGTTGGTCGTGAACGTGAAGGCGCCGACCAGTTGCTGGACGAACTTGGCGTTCTCGAAGACGTCCAGCAGGAAGGGCGCGGCCGCGGCGGTGACCGCCAGGGTCGAATAGGCCGCCGGCAGCAGGCGTCGCACGCGCCGGGCGTAGAAGCTTCGGAAGCTGAACCGCCCCGCGTCGATCTCGCCCTCAATGATCCGCATCATCAGGTAGCCGGAGATCACGAAGAAGATGTCGACGCCCAGGAAGCCGCCGGGCAGGTAGACCAGACGGGCATGGTCGACGACGACCAGCAGGACGGCCAGGGCGCGCAGGGCCTGGATGTCGGCGCGGACGCCCGTGGTCCGCGGCGGCCCGGTCGGATCAGTCATCCTGGCGGGCGGGAACGGCGAGGGTGACCGCGTCGAGCGCCCGGGCCGGCGGGGTCCGTCGCCGGAAGAAGCCGGTGATCAGGCTCCAGGCGCCCACGTTCCAGGCGACGAGGGAATAGACCCCCAGGCCGGGCGAGCCGCGTCGCCAGCTCAACAGCGCCAAGGGCGCCAGCAGCAGCAGGGCGAAGGCCGCGGCGCGCGCCGCCAGCGGCAGGGGGGCGACCAGGCAGGCGATCAGCAGCGCCCACCAGGCCATCACCGCCAGGCCGTTGCGGATGTGGCCCAGGCGGCGGAGCACGAGCGGCAGGTGCGGCCGGCCCAGCGCGCCGCGCAGGACCTCGCCGGCCGCGCCGGCGTAGCCGGATTTCAACCGCCGCCAGAGCATGCGGTAGCCCTCGGTCTGGTGGCCGTAGTGGTCGACGGCGGGGTGGTCGATTCGCGCCAGCTTCCACCCCTGGGCGCCCAGCCGCGCGGCCAGCTCGAACTCTTCGAAGGCGTGCAGGTTGCGATCGGCGAAGTGGCCGACCTGGCGGACGGCCGAGACGCGGTAGAGGCCGCCGCAGTCGAGGCGGTCGACGAGGCCGGGCCGCCAGTTGCGGTCGTTGTTCACGGCGGCGGCCCGGATCTGGAACTCGTGCCCCTCGACGTTCATCTCGCGGACCAGGCCGCCGACCGCCGCCAGCTCCGGATGCGCCTCCAGGTGGGCGATGGCGGCGGGCAGGAAGCCGGGGTCCAGCACCATGTCGCCGTCCAGCAGATAGAAGTAGTCGCCGTCCGCCTGCTGGAAGGCCAACTGCGCGCCGGCCCCGCACGAACGCTCGGACGGATCGGCCAGCTGGACGATGCGGACCGGCAGGGCCGAGGCGATTTCCAGGGTCCTGTCGGTGGAGCCGGAATCGGCCAGGACCACCTCGCCGCCGAACGGTTCGGCCGCGCGCAGGGCGCTGGTCAGCGCCTCGGCGATGCGCCGCTCCTCGTTCAAGGCCTTGACGCCGATGGTCAGCTTCATGAGGGGAGCTCCGCCGGGGCGACGGTTTGTTCGGTCCCGCTTCGCCAGCGCGCCGTCTCCCGCCAGATCCACAATGCGAAGACCGCCTCGCCCAGCAGCACGCCGACCAGGGAATAGAGCGGGCCGCCCAGGAGCAGCAGCGCCAGGACCCCGATCAGGGAAACGCCGCACGAGATCATGCTGGCGTGGGCCAGGGGCCTGAACTGACCGGCCGCCTGCAGCAGGACGCTCTCGGCTGTCCGCACCGTGCGCACGCCGGCGATGGCCAGCCACAGCAGGGTTCCGATCATCAGATAGCTTCTGTCGTAGCGTGTGGGGAACAGAAGCCCTGGCCCATAGCGCATCAGCGCCAGCGCCGCGACCACCGTGGCCGTCCAGGCGACGATCAGCATGATCCGGAAGAACCGCATGGTGGCCAGCGCCTCGCGTCCGTGGTCCTGCGCCAGCTGCCGGGCCATCTGGGGGCGTTCGAACTCGGTCAGGGCGTTGGTGACCACGCTGATCGGCCGCATCAGCAGGGCGCTGGCGGCCAGCGGGGCGAAGGCGGTCGCGCCGCTGATCAGGGTGACGATATAGGCGTGGGCGTTGGCGGTGGCCTCGGTCGTCAGCACGCCGGTCAGCGACCAGCCCGAATGCTCGCGCCAGACCCGCGCATAGGCGGCCGAGGCCTTGAGCGAGACCTCGCCGAACTGTTGCTTGAGATAGCGGGGTCCGAACGGCGCCAGGCTCAGCGCCGCTCCCGTTAGCAGGCTGGCATAGGCCGGCGCGGCCGAGCTGGCGTGGGTGACGGCCACCAGGCCGACGCCGGCCAGCAGCACGATGGTGTAGATGATGTCCGACGTCATCGTCCGCCATGGCCGGCCCGTCGCGTAGGCGTAGGCCCGCGCGAACCAGCGCAGCAGCATCGCCATGGCGTAGGCGGCGAACAGCAGGCTGGCGGCGGGATCGGCGTGCAGCAGCACCCCCAGCACGGCGAAGACCGCGAAGGCGAAGATCGCCAGCCACAGGTTTGTCGACATCAGGCATCGGCGCATCGGGCCGTCGCGTGCTTCGTCGCCCGACAGCAGGATCGGCATGGGCGCGCAGAACAGCGCGCTCCACAGTCCCAGGCTGAACTGGGAGGCCACCAGCAGGAACGAGAAGGCCCCGAACGCGCCCGGGTCCAGCACGTGCAGCAGTTGCACGGACAGCACGAACTGGGCGCCGGCGCTGCCGACCGGCCCGACGGACGCCAATCCGTAGCGCACGGTCCTGGCGACCATGCGCGCCAGGGGAGGTCGCGGCGATGCGGGATCAGGGGCGGGCATGGCTGTCGGCCCGGATCAGGCGCGGACCGTCGATCTGCGGCGCGAAGATGACCCCTCGCGTCGTTCCGGCGACGACGCGCGAACCGGCTTCGAGGGGCGGCGCGTGATCACGCCGGTCAGGGCGATGGTGAACATCAGGAAGACCTCGATGATCGTGTCGCGCTCCAGCAGGCTGGACTCGGTCATGTTGTGGCCGGCGCAGAACACCAGCATGGCGACCAGCAGGGCCACCTGCGATCGTCCGGCGACACTGGTGCTCAGCAGTCGAGCGGCGGGTGCGATGATCGTGGCGACGACCGCCAGGATCAGACCCGGCACGCCGACCTGGACCAGCAGGTCGATATAGCCGTTATGGCCGTTGCCCAGCTCGCTGACCCAGTTCTTGGTGTACTGATAGACGGGGCTGTTTTCGCCGATGTTCCAGAACGAACCGTAGCCGGAACCGGTGAACGGATGGTCCTTGGCGTAGTTGAACAGGTACGGCCAGATCTCCCCCCGGCCGGTCAGGGCGTCCTTGCGCTGGAACGGGCCGAGCATTTCATCCCACCATTTAAGCGAGCTCATCATGGCGATGATGCTGCCGATCAGCAGGACCGGGATCAGCGCGATCCGGTATTTCGGCTTGAACCGCAGGGCGATCGCGCCTGACACCAGGGCGGTGACCAGCATGCCCATCGACGTTTTCGACTGGGTGCGGAACAAGTAGTAGGCCGTGGCCACGATGATGGCCAGCCGCAGCGCCAGCCACATGCGTTGGCCGCCGAAGGTGAAGATCAGGATGGTCATGGCGCAGATGGCGCCGGTGAAGTTCTTTTGCGGGAGCAGGCCGCGCCAATCGCCGACCAGGCCCTTGTCCATTGAGTCGGCCAGGCTGTGCACGGCCGACGGCGAAACCGCGATCGCGACGTAGTTGGCCACGAGAAGGGCGGTCAGGAAGATCATCAGCGTCTTGATCGTCCGGTCGTAGCCGCAATCGTCGACCACGAGGAAGATCGTCCAGATGATCATCGTGGTCAGAAGCAGGCGGCGAGAGCTGATCAGCGGGTCGATCGCCCAGGTCAGGCTCAGCCAGCACCAGCCGACCGCCAACATCAGCGTCATCGGCACGATCAGCAGCTTTCGCCATTGCTGGAAGACGCCGACCGCCCACAGGGTGGCGGCGAAGAGGATGGCGTAGGTGACCTGCCGGAAGATGTTCCCGCTGCCGGTCATCGGGCCGCCGGTGGTGATGATCGGCGCGACCACCATCAAGCTCAGCAGCACGAACAGGATGTAGGCCGCCGGGATCAGGAACGGCCGGGGGCCTGTCCTGCGTCGACGCTCACCGGTTTCCGCCATGTCACGCCCTCCTGTTGCGGCTGAGGTTTCGATGTGCGCCCGCCATGCTCAGGCCATGAGCCGTTCGTAGGACGTAATCATGGCGCCGTAGGTCGCCGCCGCGCCCAGGGCGGTCGCGCGCGCGGCGGCGGCGGCATAGTGAGCGGGGTCGTCCAGCAGCCGCAGGATTTCGCGCGCCAGCGACCGGTCGTCATGCACGCCCACCACGACGCCGCAGAGCGCGCCGTCGGGCCCTGAGACGCCCTCGACCTGGACCCGCGCATCGGAGACCACCAGCGGCAGGCCCAGCTTGGCCGCTTCGATCAGAGCCAGGCTATGGCCCTCGAACAGGCTGGGTTGAACGAACACGTCGCCCCTAGCCAGGACCTCCAGCGCCTCGGCGCGGGGATGAAAGCCGAGGAACTGGACACGATCGGCCACGCCGAGCTCGACCGCCAGCGCCCGCAGCGCCGGCGCCTCGGATCCATCGCCGACGATGCGCACGACGACGTCGGGCATGTGCGCGGCGGCGCGGATCAGGACCGGATAGTTCTTCTGCTCGGCCAGCCGGCCGATGGCGACGACCTGACGCCCGGTCCGGCGACCTTGGCGCGCCTCCGCCAGGCGGGCGATCCTCGCTTCGATATCGGGCGGCAGGGCGTTCTTGATGGTTATCAGCTTGGCGCGATAGGCCGCCGGCTTGCCGCGGTGCGTGCGCTGCACCGCCTCGGACACGCCCACGACGTGGGCGACGCTGGCCAGGGAACCGGTCAGGCCGTCGATCAGGTTCAGGGCGCGGTTGTAGGTGTCGGACGGCGTGTGGTGCGAAATGACCACCCGGACCGGTCGATGAGCCAGGGTGGCGGCGATCGCCGCCAGGACATTGGCGGCGGGCAGGGCCGTGAACACGACGTCGGCCTGGAACGCGTCGAACAGGCGCGCCAGGTCGCGGACCATGGCCAGTTTGGCGCCCAGCGACGCCGGTCTTTCGGGCACGACATAGGTCCAGGCGGCCGGGGGGGCGGTTTCCTGGGCGGGGGCGTCGCCAGGATAGAGCGCCGCGAGCATCACCTGATGGCCGCGCGCCCGCAATCCTTCCGCCAGGTTGGCCCAGATCTCCTGGGCGCCGCCGGGCGTCGAATGCGAGACCAGGAAGATGACCCTGCGCGCGGTGGAAAGCGACGCGTGAGGGGGCCCGGAGACGGCCTGAAGGGTCACCGGCCGGCTCTCGGATGGAAGAGCCGCGGAGGAAGCGTTTTCGGTCAGCCTCGCGGTCACGGCGTCTTGGCGTCCCTCAGGGCCGGGGCGCTGTCGGTGGTCTGGGTCGCCAGATAGAAGAGCGCCGGCAGATTGGTTCTGAAATACCGACCGCTCAACCGAAAGGGTTCGTTGATCGTCCGGTGCAGCCACTCCAGGCCGATGATCTGCATCCACCGGGGCGCGCGTTTGAACTTGCCCGAATAGTGGTCGAACATCCCGCCGCAGGTCCGGATCCAGCCGATGCCCGAAAGGCGCTCGCGATTCCTGTGGGCGAAGGCTTCCTGCAGCGGACTGCCCAGCCCGACCCACATCACGTCCGTCTTCAGGGCCACGACCTCCGCGCAGATCCCCGCCTCGTCCTCCTCGGTGAAGTAGCCGTTGCGGACGCCCACGATCTCCAGACCCGGATACAGGGCGCGGAAGTGTTGCGCGGCCTTCTCCGCCACGCCGGGCTTGGCGCCGAGAAAATAGAACTTCAGGCCCTCGCGCGCGGCGACGGCCGCGGCGTCGTTGATGAAGTCCGTGGTGGCCACGCGCTCCCTCAAGGGTTCGGCGCACAGCAGTTGGGTGGCCATCACCAGCGGCATGCCGTCGGCGTCGACGATATCGGCCTCGAGGATCAGATCGCGAAACGCGGCGCTGCGGTGGAAGTCGGCGATGACCGCGCCGTTGGAGGAGACGACTATGCGCGGATAGCCCTTCTTTCCCGCCCGCGCCGCCTGGACGTCTTCCAGCATCACGGCCGCGAGCTCCGCGCGGGTCAGGCGCGTGGTGGGCACTCCGCCCACCAGGAGAGTGCGCAACGCCCCCGGCCTATCTGGCATGCAGTTCGCCAATCCTGAACAGACTCAACGCCATGATTTCGGTCGATATCCTTCGTGCCCGCTCAGGGCCGCATTTGCTGTTCGGATTGTGGCTCTGGCGCGACGTCACGAGGGCAGAGCGGGTGAAATCAAAGGGCTCGCGAGATCAGCACTCCTGAGATGACGTCGCCGGATCTACATGTCCGAAAGGCCACCTCATACACAAGCGTATCGTGTCGTTTTTGAAATGTCCGTGTGATCTCGATCAATTTTTTGCCACTTGAGAACGCCCGACGCGTTCGGAGCGCGTTGGGCGGACCTTGGGTGCATCCCTAAGCTCAAGACTTTGGCCGAGATTTGGAGACAAAAGGCTTAATTTTGGCCTCGATTTGGAATGCCTATATCAATCAAAGGTTTAGTTGGTTTTTGGCTCGTCATCCGCTGTATTGGTCAATGGTTAAGCTCCATCAGGCCGCAATCTAGCTTCGCCATTGCGTGAACGCGAACTGCAGGCCAAGCAGGAAGGCCCAGGACGCGGCGATGGAAGGCACCTGCAGCGCGTAGTCGGTGGCTCCGTGGAGGAGAACCACGACGCTGGAGGCCACCAGCCCCCGCGCCAGCGTCTGACCGGAGCGCATCTTGGCGATGTGGAGGGCGGAGATCAGCATGATCGCGGCCACGAGGGCGAACATGGGCAGAGCTCCGGCGACGCCGGCTTCCTCCAGCCATTGGATATAGACGTTGTGGGCGGCCCGGATCGACCACAGGACGGCATAGTTGTCCGTCGTCAAGGCTTTGCCGTTGACGTCGTTGAACGATCCCAGTCCGTGTCCGAAGACCGGCGAAGCCAGGAACGCCCCCCAGTGAGTCGAGAAGATTTGGCCGCGAATGGTGGCGTCGGAATCCAGTTCGTCCACGCGAGTCCATAGGGGCAGCGAGGCGACGGCGATGATAGCCAGCGCCGTCGCGGCGAGAACGAGGTCGCGCGGGCGGACGGTCAGGCGGATCTTGCGCTGCGACGCCAAGTCCCAAACCAGGAGCAGGACAATCGACGCGCCCGTGGCCGCCAAACCCATGCGAGACGCGGTCAGGACCAGGCAGATGGCGATGAAGAAGAGGCTTCCGGCGGGCGTCGCGAGCTTGCGCAACCGGTCTTTCTGGTCCAGCCGGGCCGTCCGTCGCAACTGCCGGAGAAAGAAGGCGACGCCGATGACCGCCAGCATGCCGAACACGGTGGCCCCGCTGTTGGCGCTCAGGAAGCCCCCGGAAAGCCGGCCTCGGACTTGGAGGCCGGCCAGGAAGAAAACGATCGACAGGGCGGCGTAGACGCCGCCCAGCAGAATGATCCATTCGATCGTCGTGCGGGCCCGTTCGCCGCGCGCGCCGTGAACACAGCCCAGGACGAAGATGCAGGCCAGGCCGCCGAGCTTGACCATTTCCAGCCAGGTCGCCGACCGGTTGACGGACAGCACGCCGGGCGCGCCCGTCAGCGTCCACATGGAGGCCGAGGCCGGCGACGCCGGCAGATAGAGCGTCAGGAGGGCGACGGCCAGTACGGTCGCGAACAACGCCAGCAGGGGCCAGACGAAACCCAGCTCCGCCAGCTCGTCTCGGACGCGCGGCCGGGTCAGCACCGCGCACAGGGCCAGCGCCAGGGCCAGGGAGAATCCCTGGGCCATAAGCGTCTGGTTCGCGCCCGCCGCCAGATGGGTCAGATAGAGAGCGCCGGGCGTCAGGGCCAGCGCCAGCCTCCGCCAACGCGTTTCCGCGGAGGCGGGGGCGCGCGAAACCAGAAGGCGCCGCTGACGGCGCCGCGCTTGCCGGGTGGCCATGACGGCGTCGGCTAGAACTGGGTCGTCAGCGAAAGGGTGACCCGATTAGCCGTATAGTTGGGGCCGCTGCTGGTCCCGTCGGACGACTGCTTTGTGCGATAGTAGCGCAGGGTGACGCCGAGGTTGCGATTGACCAGATAGTTGCCGCCGAGCGCGAACTCGGTCCGGTCGTCATTTCGGTCGATGCCGTTGTAGTCGTCGTCCACGCGCTTGGCGCTGGCGCTAAGGATCACGTTGCGCAGCAATTCGTGGTCGATGCTCAGGCCGAGGTTCGTCGACAGATAGCCGCCCGCGCCCACGACGCCGGCGTCTTCGATGCCGCGCGACGCCGTGGCGGTGATGGTGGTGAGCTCGGTCGGGAACCACTCCAACCGGGTGCGCGAGCCGAAGCCGTGAATGTCGCCATAGGCGGCGTTGTCGAACGATTGGCTGAGGTAGCCGACAGCCACTTCGCCGCGGACGACGGCGCCCAGCTCGAAGTTGACGCCGGTGAGCAGCTCATAGCCGTTTGAATCGCGCGTCGGCGTGGCGACGGTGCCGGTGTCGTAGTTGCGCTTGTTGCCGGTGACCGCGACGAAGACCGCGGTCGCCGGGCTGACGGCGTAGTCCGCGCGGCCCTGCAGGCTGCTGTTGATGCGGTCGCGAGCGTCCTGATCGATGACGTTGCCGTTCAGGTCGAAGCCGTCCTTGTAGTTGTAGGACTGGACGTCGGCGCGGACCGTCAGCTTGGTGCGGCCGACGATCCGGCTGGTCGACAGATAGGCCTGGGCCTGATCGTATTTGATCGGGTCGCGCGCCGAAACCGCCGTGTTCGACGCGGTGCGCGGCTCGATCGCCTTGATGTAGTCCGCGCCCAGAGCGAGGTTGAACTCGCGCAAGACATCGACGCGGCCGGTGCCGCCGATGCTCCAGTTGTTGGCGTTTTCGGTGTGGTACTTCTCGTTGCGAATGAAGTCGCCGCGGACGTAGGCGTTCAGCTGATGCCGCGACCAGTTCGAATTGAGGGTCGCCGACGGCCGGGCGTGGAAGGCCCAGTCGCTGACCGGACCGGTCTCGACGGCGAAGACGTTGTCGCTGTTTTCGTTGTCGAGCTGAAGGCGGGGAAACAGCGAAAACGTCCCGACCGTGGCGCCGATCGCCTCGTATTCGGGATGCGGCCGTTCCAGGACCGCGACGCTCCGATCGCGTGCGAACAGATCGGTCGTGCGAGCCTGGGCCGAATCGAGAGCCTGGCCGAACGAAGTCGTCGGACAGACGCTCGCCGCGACGGCGAGAATAAAGCAGGCCTTGGCGGCGTTCATCTTGATGTCGGTCGCCCGCATGCGGTCAAGCCTCTCGTTCCGTTCAGTCACTTTGCAACCCTTGAAGCAATTTCATGTCGGCCTTTAGGCCGAGCGGTAGTCCGAACCGCCGCCGCCGCCCGTAGCGCCGGGAGCGGAGATGGGCGGGCCGCCAGCGGGACCGATCGCGCCGGGGCCTTCCTGAACCTTGATGGCCGCCTGGACCTTGGCCAGCACTTCAGCCAGGGCGGAAGCGATGGCGGGGGTCAGGGTTCCCGCGGCCTGCATGTTCGTCTGGGCGAGCTGCAGGGCGCTCACGGCCGTGAGCGGTTCGACGCCGCTGGTCGCGATGGTCTGCTCCAGAGCCGACACGATGGCCGCGTGGGTCGCATCGGCCGTCAGGGACTTCGAAATCGCCCCCGCTTCCGCAGCCTGCGCCGCGATCGCCAGAGCCGAGGCCAGAGGGCCGGGATCGGGCGTCGGCGCCTGAGCGACCGCGACGAGCGGTGAAGCCGCCAGGCTCATCACCGCAGTAGCCGCCATCGCGCGCATGGCGATGGCCACGAGTGTGTTTCTGTTCATCTAATAACCCCCTCGCCGTGAAATCAATTCACGGCCTATCGACGCCCCAGCAAAGGCGGCGCCAATCCTCTCTCGATAGCGGTAAGCCCGACTGCCGCAAAACGTGTAAAGCTACGGCTTGGGCGTTTACTATAACTTGAAAATCGGCGCAACATCCATGCGTGAGCAGAGAATCTGAAGAATAAACGACTATTCTGCCGCTTTTGCGAGCAAACCGTGATCTCTCAGCGCATCGTTGTGACCTGAGCGCTCGATCAACGCGGCCGCCCAGCGCCCCGTTGGATTGTGAATGGCGCGGACAATATCGGGGCCGCCGCTGTGATAGCGGGCGAAGTTCCTCATTTCATTCACCGCCAGGGCCCTCAAGGCGGGTGTCGTTTCGGGCCAGTGTTCGAATATGAAACGCAGGCGCCAGCGCGTGACGTCCGGACCGAGCGGAGCGGCCTGGTAGGATTTGTCGAGATAGTCGAGGGCTTGGCCGTCGAGCGTCTGGGTCCCGAGCTGCCGCACATAGGCGCGCCGCAGCCAGGCGTTCGCCGTGGCGGGAGCTTGCGCCAGGGCGGCCTGGCTTTCCTGGTCGGCTTTGATGGTCTGGGGATACTGGGCCGAGAGCGCCCGATCGGCGCGCATCTCGTGGACGGGCGCGAGGTCGGGCGAGATCTCGGTCGGCCAGATCAGTCCCGCGGTGGTGATCGCCGCGCCGCCCGCGGCCGCAATCGCCAGGGCGACGATCGCGGTCGTTTTCAATGTCCTGGGCGTCGTGCGCGCCATTCCTAGCCCCCTAGTCGATCGATGCGCCGGCATCTGCATCGCGCAATATTGCCACTCTATTATGATCGCGCGCTCGTGGCGGCGAGCAAATCATGTCGCGGTTGCGACGATGAAGCCCAGCCCCTTGCTAAAGTCGGGCCTGTCTGCTTTTGAACAAGCTATCGCCACACCGCTATGGTTTCGACGGTCGGAAAGAGGATTTCGATATGCGGCACTTCTTGCGTCTCTGCGCCATGAGCCTGGTTCTGGCCTTCGGAGGCGCCGCTTGCGCACAGACGCCCGCTGGGCCAGCGGCCGCCGCTCCCGCCGCCGTGAGCGCCGAGGCCGCCGCTCGCGCCGTGCCGGAGTATCGGCTGGGCGTCGCGGACAAGGTGCGCGTCAACGTCTTCGGCGAGGAAGCTCTCACCGGTGAGTTCCTGGTCGGCGGCGGCGGCAAGGTCTCGCTGCCGTTGATCGGCGAGGTGCAGGCGGCCGGCCTGACGATCTCGCAATTCCAGGAGGAGATCAGCAACGAGCTGCGCAAGGGCTATATCAAGGAGCCGCGCGTCAGCGCCGAGGTGCTGAACTATCGCCCCTTCTATATCCTGGGCGAGGTGAACAAGCCCGGCGAGTATCCCTACACCAACAATCTCACCGTCCTGAACGCGGTGGCCACGGCCGAAGGCTTCACCTATCGCGCCAACAAGCGCATGGTCTACATCAAGCGCGCCGAGGATCCGGCCGAGCAGCCCTATCCGCTGACGCCTCTGACCAAGGTCGCGCCCGGCGACACCATTCGTATTGGCGAGCGTTATTTCTAGGCTTTTCGACGTTTTGAATTTGGATCGTTACCCTTGCTCCGCACCAACCGCCTGCTCCGTCACGCGCCCAGGCGTCTGTCGGGGCGGGCGCGTCTCGATGGGGTCATGACGGATTGGATGGGGGATGATCGGTAACTGGTTAGCGCGCCGGAAGTCATCGAATGCCGGACCGACCGCCAGTGTGCCGCCGGGTACGGTGGTGTGGACGGTCGGGGACATTCATGGCCGCCTCGATCTTCTGCGCCCCCTGCTCAGCGCCATCCTGGAAGATTTCGGCCGCAGCGCCGGGGCCCGGAAGGTGCTGATCTTTCTGGGCGACTACGTGGACCGCGGCCCGGAATCCAAGGGCGTGATCGACCTGTTGTGCCGCCTGGCCGACGGCGGCGGGGTCGAAACCATCTTCCTGCGCGGCAACCACGAAGATCGGATGGCGGCCTTCCTCGAGGATCCCGGCATCGGGCCGACATGGTGCGACTACGGAGGGCGCGAGGCGCTCCGGTCGTACGGCGTGACCGCGCCGGCCGATCGTGCCGACAAGGAGGCGTGGGCCGCCGCGTCGGCCAGCCTCAACGCCGCCCTCAGCGACCGTCACCGGGTCTTCCTTCGTGACCTGCAATACAGCGTCAGCGTCGGCGACTATTTCTTCGTGCACGCCGGCGCGCGGCCCGGCGTGCCGCTGGACCAGCAGTCCAGGCACGACATGATGTGGATCCGGCAGAGCTTCCTGGACGACGGCCGAACCTTCGAGAAGATCGTCGTGCACGGTCATACGCCGGCCGACGACATCCAGTCCGACCACCGCCGGCTGGGCCTGGACACAGGCGCTTACGCCACGGGGGTGCTGACCGCGGTCCGCCTGGAAGCCGCCGAGCGCGAGGCGTTGCAGACCGCCATGACGGGCTCCGGCGTCGAGCTCTGGCGCAGCGAGGTCGAGACGATCAGGAGCGCGAAACGCTCGGCGCGATAGCGACCCGCCGGCGCCTTCCGGTCCGTCCGCCCAGACGAACGCGCCGAAACGCTTTTTTTGCATCTTGGCCGCTACAAGTCGCAGGTAATCCCTGGGGGACCTGCGCTTGCTGAAGGTTTTGACCTGCCTGACCACGGAGCACGACCTGCGCCTGGTCGTGGTCGCCGGCCTGATCTGCTTCGCCGCGTGCTTCACGGCGTTCCGGCTCTATTCCCGCATGCGGGGAGCCAAGGGCGTGGTGCGGGCCGCCTGGCTGCTGCTGACCGGGCTGGTGTCCGGATCGGGCGTGTGGGCCACCCACTTCATCGCCATGGTCGCCTACACCCCGGGCCTGAAGACCGGCTACAGCCCTTCGGGCACTCTGCTGTCGCTGATGATCTCGGTGCTGTTCATGGCCGGCGGCTTCGCCGTGGCCTCGGCCCAGCGCACGCGCACCAATGACTTCGCCGGCGGCCTGATCCTCGGCATGGGCGTGGCCGCCATGCACTATACCGGCATGTCCGCCTTCGTGACCCAGGGCTTCGTGCAGTGGGAGCAGGCGACGATCGCCGCCTCCGTGCTGGCCGGGGTCATCGGCGCGGTGGCCGCCCTGCAGCTGGCGGGGCGCGCGCGCACCCTGCTCAAGCAACTGGGCGGCGGCCTAGTCCTCACGCTGGGGATCTGCGCCCTGCACTTCATCGGCATGGGCGCGATCACCATCGTGCCCGATCCGTCGATCAACGTGCCCGAGCAGATGCTGTCGGGCGCGATCCTGACATTGGCCGTGACCTCGATCACCAGCATGATCATCCTGGGCGGCCTGGGCGCGGTGGCGATCGAGTCCTCGACCAGCCGCTCGGCCCTGGACCGCATCCGCCGGCTGGCCAACGCCGCCTATGAGGGCATCGTCGTGGTCCAGGACGGCCGCATCAACGACGCCAACGCCGCGTTCTGCGAACTGGCCGGCATCGAGCTGGACGTGCTGCTGCGCGCGTCCCTGTCCGACCTGCTGACGCTCGACGGCGCCGCCCCCACCCGCGAGGGCGTGCGCCGCGAAGGTCTGCTGCAGCCCGCCGACGGCGGCCGCGCGATCCCGGTCGAGGTATTCTCGCGCCTGATGGACGACGGCGCCCGCTCGGAGACCTCGGGCCTGACGGTGCTGGCCGTCCGCGACCTGCGCGAGCGTCGCTCGGCCGAGGAGAAGATCCGCTACCTGGCCGAACACGACGGCCTGACCGGCCTGCCCAACCGCAATTCGCTGCAGACCCGCCTGGCCGCCGCCCTGGATCGCGTCGAGGCTTCGGGCGAGAGCCTGTCGCTGATCTGCATCGACCTGGATCATTTCAAGGAAGCCAACGACCTGCACGGCCACCTGGCGGGCGACGCCCTGCTGGTCGAGACCGCCCGCCGATTGCAGGACAGCCTGACCGCCCCGTCCTTCGCCGCCCGCCTGGGCGGTGACGAGTTCATCGTCGTCCAGGTGGCGGCCGGCGACCAGCCCGCCGCCGCCGCCGAGTTGGCCGGCCGGCTGCTGGAGACCCTGTCGGCGCCCGTCGTCCACGAAGGCCAGGAACTGGCCATGGGCGCCAGCCTGGGCGTCTCGCTGTTTCCCGACGACGGCCGCACGGCCGAGGCGCTGCTGGCCAACGCCGACATGGCGCTGTACCGCGCCAAGGAAGGCGGTCGCGGCGTCTATCGTTTCTTCAAGCGCGAGATGGACGAGACGATCCGCGAGCGCCGGACCATGGCCCGCGAGCTGCGCCAGGCGATCGCCGACGAGGAGCTGGTCGTCCACTACCAGCCGCTGGCCAAGGCGGCCGACGGCGAGGTCTGCGGCTTCGAGGCCCTGGTGCGCTGGAAGCATCCGGTGCGGGGCATGGTCCCGCCGCTGGAATTCATCCCGGTCGCCGAGGAGAACGGCCTGATCGCTCAGTTAGGCGAATGGGTCCTGCGCCGGGCCTGCGCCGACGCCGCCAGCTGGGAGCGGCCGCTGCGTATCGCGGTGAACCTGTCTCCGCTGCAGCTGAACCAGCCGAACCTGCCGACCCTGGTGCACGAAATCCTGATCCAGACCGGCTTGTCGCCCAAGCGGTTGGAGCTCGAGGTCACCGAGAGCGCCCTGTTCAAGGACTATCAGCGGGCGCTCGACAACTTGCGCCGATTGAAGGCCCTGGGCGTGCGGATCGCCATGGACGACTTCGGCACCGGCTTCTCGTCGTTGTCGACCCTGCAGTCGTTCCCGTTCGACAAGATCAAGATCGACAAGAGCTTCGTCGAGAACATCCACCGCCACGACCGCGCCACGGTGATCGTGCGCGCCGTGCTGGGCCTGGGCCGCAGCCTGGAAATCCCGTGCGTGGCCGAGGGCGTGGAGACCCAGGAGCAGATCGACTTCCTGCGCGGGGAGGATTGCGCCGAGCTGCAAGGCTATGCGATCGGCCGGCCCGCCGCGGTCGACACGCTGTCCGCCTGGACCCTGGCGAGCAAGGCCGCGGCGATCCCGTCGGAACCCCTCGCGGACAAAAAGGCGCAGAGGCGTAAGCTCGCCTGATCGGAGCTCAGTCTCAGGCCCGGCTTGCGAGCCTGGATATCGGTCGCGTCACCGGCTGATGGCGATGGCGCCGAAGATCAACGCCGCCCATACGGCCAAACTGAAGCCGATGCAGAGAAGCAGGGGCCATCGAATCTTGTACCTGGGCGGCGCACGCCGGGTCGCGCCCAGAAATGGAGTATTGTGCGTTTGAACGTTCGAGGGACCGAACTTCATTTGCGTTGCCTCCCGCGCCCGGCCTTGATCGAAGGTCTCAGCCTCGTCCTGCCGTGTACGCCTACGGATAAGATTCCTAGATTAGCTTAGGCGCAAGGCATACACACGCAAAGGGCGTGGAAAAATGCGTCAAATTCGCACAATACACCCATAAGATGGGTCGCGGTCGCGCTTCAGCCTCCGGCGGAACCGGCAATTTCCAACCCGCCGCCGGCGCATCGCGGCGCCGGCCCCAAGCTGTGCCTTTGACCTAGCGTCTCCGACTCATGCCGCCCATCAGGCCGCGCATGATCTCGCGCCCCGCCTGGTTGGCGATGGTCCGCAGCAGCGAGGTGGCGAAGGCCTCGCCCATCGACTGGCGGCTGGAGGCGCGGGGACGCGGCGCGGCGCGGGCCTCCCGCGCCTCCTCCCGCTCGCGCACCTTCTCCGCCGCGATCCGCTGGCGTTCGGCCTCGGCCTGGGCGGCGGCCGTGTCGGCCTGCTGCTGGGCCTGGGCGGCGCGGCCCTGCAGGGTCTCGTAGGCCGAGGCGCGGTCCAGCGTGGTGTCGTAGAGGCCGGCGACCGGGCTCTTGGCGATCAGGGCTGTGCGTTCCTCCGGCGTCAGCGGTCCGAGGCGCGAGGCCGGCGGGCGGATCAGCGTCTTCTGGACGACGCAGGGCGCGCCCTTGGCGTCCAGGGTGGAGATCAGGGCCTCGCCAACGCCCAGGGCCTGGATGGTCTCGGCGGTGTCGAAGGCCGGATTGACCCGGAACGACTGGGCGGCCGCCTTCAGCCCCTTCTGGTCGGCCGGCGTATAGGCCCGCAGGGCGTGCTGCACCCGCGCGCCGAGCTGACCCAGCACCGCGTCGGGAATGTCGGCCGGGTTCTGGGTAACGAAGTAGATGCCCACGCCCTTCGAGCGGATCAGCCGCACGACCTGCTCGATCTTCTCCAGCAGCGGCTTTTCGGCGTCGTTGAACAGCAGGTGGGCCTCGTCGAAGAAGAACACCAGCTTGGGTTTTTCGGGATCGCCCACCTCGGGCAGTTCCTCGAACAGCTCCGACAGCAGCCACAGCAGGAAGGTCGAATAGAGCTTGGGCGACTGGATCAGCTTGTCGGCCGCCAGCAGGTTGACGTAGCCGCGGCCAGCGACGTCGGTGCGCATCAGGTCGGCCAGCTTCAGGGCCGGCTCGCCGAAGAAGTTCTCGGCCCCCTGGCTCTGCAGGGTCAGCAGCTTGCGCTGGATCGCGCCCACCGTGGCCGGCGAGACGTTGCCGTATTGCGTGCCGATCTCGGCGGCGTGGTCGGCGACATATTTCAGGGCCGCCTGCAGGTCCTTCAGGTCCAGCAGCAAGAGGCCGTCCTGGTCGGCGACGTGGAAGACCACGGTCAGCACGCCTTCCTGCACGTCGTTCAGCTCGAGCAGCCGCGACAGCAGCAGCGGACCCATCTCGGAGATGGTGGTGCGGATCGGGTGGCCCTTCTGGCCGAACAGATCCCAGAACACCACCGGCGGGGCGGACGGCGTCAGGGTCAGGCCCATGGACGCGGCGCGCTCCAACATCCTGTCGTTGGGCGCGCCGATCGCGCCGACCCCTGACAGGTCGCCCTTCACGTCGGCCGCGAACACCGGCACGCCGGCGTCCGAGAAGGCCTGGGCCATGACCTGCAGGGTGACGGTCTTGCCCGTGCCGGTCGCGCCGGCCACCACGCCGTGGCGGTTGGAGCGATCGAGCCGCTGGGTCACCGGCCCGCCCTGCGCGCCCTCCTGGGCCAGTCCGATGAGGATTTCGCCTTCGCCGATCGCCAGGGTCATACGCCGCGTCCTTCACATTGAGCGCTTAAGCCTAGCCCCGGCCTTGCGCCGCGCCAATCGCCTCGCGCAATGTGGCGCCAGTCTTTTACAGACCGTTCGAGAAAGAGATCCCGCCGATGTCCATCTCCCCGTCGATCACCGGCCGCAACGCCCTGGTGTTCCTGGCGGTCATCGCCGGCGGCGCGACGCTGTACTGGATGCGCGGCATTCTCACGCCCCTGGCCATGGCGGTGTTCCTGGCGGTGATGATCGACAGCTTCGCCCGCGTGCTGGTCGAGCGCCTGCCGCGGTTCCCCCGTAACCTGGCCCTGCCGGCCGCGATCTTCCTGTCGATCGCCATGTTCGCGGCCTCGGTCTGGGTGGTCACCGCCAACGGCGCCAGCTTCGCGGGCCAGATCCGCGATTACGCGCCCCGCCTGAACGAGGTGATCGCCAAGGTCGCCGCGCTGGTCGGGATCAAGGTGGCGCCGACGATCGGCGACCTGATCAACCAGCTCGATCCCAGCAAGTACGCCGGAGCGGCCGCCCAGAGCCTGCAGAACTTCGCCTCCAACGCCATACTGGTGCTGATCTATCTGGGCTTCATCATCGCCTCGCGGCGGGGGTTCAATCGCAAGATCGTCGCGCTCTATCCGCATCATGCCGAGCGCGATGGGGCTGTGCAGCTGTTCCAGCGCATCCGCAACGGGGTCGAGCAGTACCTGTGGATCCAGACGGTCACCGGCCTGATGATCGCCGCCGCCGCCTGGGTGGTGATGATGCTGCTGCGCCTGGACAACGCCCTGTTCTGGGCCTTCCTGATCTTCGTGGCCGCCTACATCCCGATCATCGGCGGGGCGGTGGGCTGCATCCTGCCGCCGCTGTTCGCCCTGGTGCAGTTCCCCGACAGCTTCTGGCCGGCCCTGATCCTGTTCGGCGCCCTGGAGCTGATCTTCTTCGTGGTCGGCAACGTGATCTATCCACGCATGCAGGGCGACAGCCTGAACATCGACCCGACGGTCGTGCTGCTGTCACTGGCGGTGTGGGGCGCGCTGTGGGGCGTGACGGGCATGTTCCTGTCCACGCCGCTGACCGTCGCCCTGATGCTGGTCATGGCCCAGTTCGACGGCACGCGCTGGATCGCCATCCTGCTGTCGGAGGACGGCGATCCCAGCGGTTCGGGCCTGGACCGCAAGACGCCGGGCGCGCCGGGCAAGGCCCCGTCGGACAAAAAAGCGGGTTCCGCGTCGACTTCGCGACAGAAGTCGATCAAGGGGGCTTAACATCCCAGATGGCCTTCCTATCTAGATCCTGTCGGCAGCCCCCCATGCCGGCCCCGCACGACGCAGACCGATTTTCTGGAGCGTCCATGCGGAACCGCCCGCCTCCCCCCGGCGGGCCCGCGCCGCCGGTTCCCCCCAACCGGCGGCGCTTCCGTGTCCGGCCGACCGGGGAATTCATCTCGGTAAGATATTCTGCGCCTTTCCCTGGATACGGTTGAAACCGGGTCCGAAAAGGCTAGGTTGTCGCCAAAAATTCGCGAGGAAATCCCATGGTCGGTGAAAAACTTGACCCCAAGGCCGCCGCCACTCAACCGGAAGGCTTGATTTCGGCCTTCGGCGCGGCGCTGGGGCAGGGGACGCTGACCGCGACGCAGACCCAGTTCGCCGCCCAGGTCCAGGAAGACTGGTCGGCCGAGGAGCTGCCGGGCTTCGATCCGGCCGACGTCGGCCATGCCCTGGTCGATTTCTGGCGGTTTGGCGAGGGCGCTTCCGAACCCCTTGCGATCCGCGTCCGCCCGGCCGTTCGCGCCGACGGGACCGACCTGAAGAGCGACCTGCTGGAGATCGTCCAGCCCGACCGCCCGTTCCTGGTCGACAGCATCATGGGCGCCATCGCCGAGCAGGGCTTCTCGGTGCGGGCCATGTTCCACCCGGTGATCGACACCCCGGATATGGGCAAGGGGGCCGGCCGGCGCTCGATGATCCAGGTCTATCTGGCGCCGGTGGGCGAGGACCGCGAGGCCGCCCTGGTCGAGGGCGTCCGCGACGCCCTGGCCGACGTCCAGGTGGCGGTCGACGACTTCGCCGCCATGAAGGCCCTGATCCGACGCACGATCGACGAGCTGCGCGCCTCCAAGGCCCCGATCCCCGAGGGCGAGCGCGAGGAGGGCCTGGCCTTCCTCGACTGGCTGGAGGGCGACCGCTTCGTGTTCCTGGGCGCTCGGGTCTACGCCTATCCCCGCACGGCCGACGGCGGCTATGCGGCCGAGGAGCCGCTGTACCAACCCGAGGGCAGCCTGGGCGTGCTGCGCGACCAGACCCTGACCGTCCTGCGCCGGGGCAGCGAGCCGGCGGTCCTGTCGCCCCAGGTCCGCGACCACCTGCTGCTGGGCGCACCCCTTGTGGTGGCCAAGTCGAACCTGCGCTCCAAGGTTCATCGCCGCGGCTACATGGACTACGTCGGGGTGCGTCGGTACGGCGCCGACGGCAAGCCGTCGGGCGAGGTCCGGTTCGTGGGCCTGTTCACCGCCGAGGCCTACGAGACGCCCGCCCATGAGGTGCCGGTGATCCGCCGCAAGGTCGAGCACGTGCTCAAGGAGGCCGGCAAGGACCCCGAGGGTCACAGCGGCAAGCGTCTGCGCAACATCCTCGAGACCTGGCCGCGCGACGAGCTGTTTCAGATCTCCGAGGACGAGCTGCTGGCGATGGCCATGGGGGTGCTGCACCTCTACGACCGGCCGCGCGTGCGGCTGTTCGCCCGCAAGGACCCGTTCGACCGCTTCATCTCGGTGCTGATGTTCGTGCCGCGCGAGCGCTACGACAGCGGCGTGCGCGAGCGGGCCGGCAGAATCCTGGCCGAGGCGTTCGAGGGCCGGGTCAGCGCCTACTATCCCAGCTTCTCCGACGCGCCCCTGGCCCGCGTGCACTACGTGCTGGGCGTGACGCCCGGCAAGCATGGCGATCCGGATCTCGCGGTGCTGGAAGTCAAGGTCGCCGAGACCGCCCGCACCTGGGACGACCGCTTCGAGGCCGCCGTGCGCGACGGCGGGGCGCCGGGCCGGGTGGCGCAGACCCTGGCCCGCTGGCAGGGCGCCTTCCCGCCCGGCTATCGCGACCAGTACGACGCCGCCGAGGCCCTGGCCGACCTGGCCGTGGTCGACGACCTGACGGCGGACGAGCAGGTGCGGGTCCGCGCCTTCCGCCACGCCGACGACGACAAGCTGACCTTCCGCTTCAAGCTCTATCGCCCCGGCGCCGCCGCGCCCCTGGCCGACGTGCTGCCGATCCTCGAGCACATGGGCCTGAAGGCCCTGATCGAAGACGGCTTCAAGCTGACGCCCGTGGATGGCGTGCACGGCAAGGTCTGGGTGCACGAGTTCACCCTGCGCGACGAGCGCGGCGAGCACCTGTCGTTCGCCGACATCAAGACCGCCTTCGAGGCCGCCTTCGTGGCCATCTGGACCGGCCGCGCCGAGAGCGACGGCTTCAACCGCCTGGTGCTGGAGCTGGGCGTCGGCTGGCGCGAGGCCGCCCTGGTCCGCGCCCTGGCCCGCTATCGCCAGCAGACCGGCCTGGACCCCAGCCAGGGCGTGCAGGAGCAGGCGCTATCGGACAATCCGGGCGTCACCCGCCTGATCCTCGACCTGTTCCGCATCAAGTTCGACCCGGCCGTGCGCGCCGACCTGGCCGCCCGCGAGGCGCAGGCCAAGGCCGTCGAGGCCGGCATCGTCGAGGCCCTGCAGGCGGTCGAGAGCCTGGACGCCGACCGCGTCCTGCGCCGCATCGCCGCCCTGATCGGCGCCATCCAGCGCACCAACTTCTTCCAGGTCGGACCCGACGGCGAGCCCAAGCCCTACATCAGCTACAAGATCGCCTCGCGTGAGCTCGAGGACCTGCCGGCCCCCAAGCCCTATCGCGAGATCTACGTCTCGGCCCCGCATGTCGAGGGGGTGCATCTGCGCTTCGGGCCCGTCGCCCGGGGCGGGCTGCGCTGGAGCGACCGCCGCGACGACTTCCGCACCGAGGTGCTGGGCCTGGTCAAGGCCCAGCAGGTCAAGAACGCGGTCATCGTGCCGGTGGGCTCCAAAGGCGGCTTTTATCCCAAACAGCTGCCGCGCGGCGGCGACCGCGACGCCATCCAGGCCGAGGCGATCCGCGCCTACAAGACCTTCCTGTCGGGCCTGCTGGACATCACCGACAACATCGACGCCGACAACCGGATCGTGCCGCCGGCCGGGGTGGTCGTCCATGACGGCGAGGATCCCTATCTGGTCGTCGCCGCCGACAAGGGCACGGCCACCTTCTCCGACATCGCCAACGGCGTGGCCGAGGACTACGGCTTCTGGCTGGGCGACGCCTTCGCGTCCGGCGGTTCGGTCGGCTACGACCACAAGGTGATGGGCATCACCGCCCGCGGCGCCTGGGAGGCGGTCAAGCGCCATTTCCGCGAGTTGGGCAAGGACATCCAGACCGAGCCCTTCACCGCGGTCGGCGTCGGCGACATGAGCGGCGACGTGTTCGGCAACGGCATGCTGCTGTCCAGGCAGACCCGGCTGCTGGCCGCCTTCGACCATCGCCATATCTTCCTGGATCCCGATCCGGACCCCGCCGCCTCGTGGGCCGAGCGCGACCGGATGTTCAAGCTGCCGCGCTCGTCGTGGGACGACTACGACAAGAGCCTGATCTCCAAGGGCGGCGGGGTCTTCGCCCGCTCGCTGAAGACCATCCCGCTATCGCCGGAGGTGCGGGCGCTGTTCGAGATCAAGGCCGAGACGGTGACCCCGGCCGAGCTGCTGACCGCGATTCTCAAGTCGAAGGCCGAGCTGCTCTATCTCGGCGGCATCGGCACCTATGTGAAGGCCAGGGGCGAGAGCCAGGCCGAGGCGGGCGACAAGGCCAACGACGCCATCCGCGTCAACGGCGCCGATCTGCGGGTCAAGGTAGTGGGCGAGGGCGCGAACCTGGGCCTGACCCAGGCGGGCCGCATCGAGTTCGCCCAAATGGGTGCGGGAGGGGCAGGCGGGCGCCTGAACACCGACGCCATCGACAACTCGGCCGGCGTCGACAGCTCCGACCACGAGGTCAACATCAAGATCCTGACCGGGATCCTGGAGCGCGGCGGCGGCCTGACCCGGGAGGCCCGCAACCAACTGCTGCCGACCATGACCGACGACGTGGCCAGCCATGTCCTGGCCGACAACTACGACCAGACCCTGGCCCTGTCGCTGATGGAAAGCGACGCGGTCTCGGAGGTCGAGTCCCACGCCCGGTTCATGGCCGAGCTCGAGGCCAAGGGGCGGTTGGACCGCAAGGTCGAGGGGTTGCCGGAGGCGGCGGCGCTGACCGATCGCGCCAAGGCCGGCAAGGGTTTGACCCGGCCCGAAATGGCCGTGCTGCTGGCCTATGGCAAGATCGACCTGTTCGACGACATCGTCGCCTCGCAGGCGCCGGACGATCCGTGGTTCGAGGCGACGCTGAAGGGCTACTTTCCGCCGGCCCTGGGCCGGTACGGCGAGGCCATGCAGCAGCACCGCCTGAAGCGCGAGATCATCGCCACGGTGCTCGACAACCAGATGATCAACATGTGCGGCCCGACCTTTCCCAGCCGCCTGCGGGCCGCCGCCGCCTGCGACACCACGGCCCTGGTCATCGCCTTCGCCGCGGCGCGGGAGATCCTCGGAATCGACGCCCTGTGGGACCAGGTCTCGGCCCTGGACGGCAAGGCCTCGGCCAACGGCCAGCTGGCCCTCTACAAGGCGCTGGCCTACGCCCTGCGCAGCCTGACCTTCTGGCTGGCCCGCCGGGCCTTCAAGGACAAGTCGACCGTCCGGCAGCTGGTCGAGGCCTACGGGCCGTCGGTCAAGGCGCTGTCGGCCCTGGGAACCACGATCCTCTCACCGTTCGAGCAGAAGGCCGTGGCCAAGCGGGCCAAGGCCTATGTCGCCGACGGCGCGCCCGAGGCCCTGGCCCAGGCCGTGGCGGCCCTGCAGCCGGTGACCACCGCGGCCGACCTGGTCGACCTGGGCAACGCCTCCAGCTGGTCGGTCGAGAACGTGGCTCGCCTCTATCATCAGGTGGGCGCGGCCTTCGGCTTCGACCGCCTGCGCTCGGCGGCCGGTTCGTTCGTGGGCGGCGACGCCTTCGAGCGCCTGGCCGTCCGCCGGCTGATCGAGGACATGCTGGGCGAGCAGACCGCGATCACCCAGGCGGTGCTGAAGTTCGCCGCCAGCGCCCAGGCCGGCGACGACGAGGCCTCGGCCAAGGCGGCGGTCAGCTCGTGGGCCGCCCTGCGCACCGACGGGGTCCGAGCCGCCAAGCGCACGGTCGACGACATCGAGCAGGCCGGCGGCGGCTGGACCTTCGCCAAGCTGACCATCGCCAACGCGGCTCTGCGGGGCCTGGCGACCGCCAGCTAGGGCATGATCGGGGGACACGCCCATGTGCGTGTCCCCGCCAGCATCGCCGCCGCTCTGTTCGCTCACCCGCCTTGCGACATCCCAGGGTTGTCTCCGGCCCCGATGCGGTACAGGATCGCCGCGGGTCGGCGTGAGCTTGGCGTTTCGGGGGCGTGCATGGTCAAGGATCGTATCGTTCTGCTGGACTCCCTGCGGGGCCTGGCGGTGCTGGGCATCCTGCTGTGCAACATCCCGATCGCGGCCGAGCCGCACCCGGTGGCCACCAGCCTGACCCTGTGGCCGCTGGGCAGGGCCCCGGCCTCGGTGGCCGTCTGGTGGGTCACCCAGGTGTTCTTCCAGCAGAAATTCTACTCGATGTTCGCCATGCTGTTCGGCGCCTCGATCCTGCTGGTCGGCGGCGAGGGCGGCGACGCGGCCGACGCCAGGGAGCGGCGCAAGGTCCTGGTCCTGCGCCTGGTCAGCCTGCTGGCCATCGGTCTGTTCCATGGCCTGGTCATCTGGCAGGGCGACGTGCTCAACACCTATGCGATCGTCGGCCTCCTGGCGTTGTGGGCGCGCGCGTGGTCGGCCAAGCGCCTGCTGCAGGCGGGGATCGGCCTGCACCTGGCCCTTTCGGCCTGGGGCGCCTGGACCCTGCTGAAGCACGCGGCCGAGGGCGGCGGCGATCCGCCGCCGGCGGCCATGGCCGAATTCCTGGCCCAGGTCCACGCCGACAGCGTCCAGTACGCCGGAAGCTTCACCCAGTCGTTCGTCCAGAACGCCAAGGATTACTGGGACTACGTCTTCACGTCCTTCACCCACTGGCCCCAGACCTGGCCGCTGCTGGTGCTGTCGCTGATGCTGATCGGCATGGGGCTGTACAAGCTGGGCGTGCTGACGGGCAAGGCGTCGATCGGCGTCTATCGCGGCCTGATCGGCGCGGGCCTCGGCGCCCTGGTCATCGTCGGTATGGCCGAGACGCTCTACGCCATGCTGCCGACCCATCCCTGGGCGCCGCGGGCCCTGGCCCGCTGGCTGCAGAGCGCCACCGCCCCGGTCGTCAGCCTGGGCTATGTTGGGCTGATGGTGCTGGCGACGCGGGCCAGGGTCTGGGGGGCGATCCCGGCCGTGCTGGCGCCGGTCGGCCAGATGGCCTTCACCAACTACCTGACCCAGTCGATCCTGATGACGACGCTGCTGTACGGCGGTCGCGGCCCGGGGCTGTTCGGCAAGGTCGACCGGCCGTTCCTGGCCGGCGCCGTGGCGGTGATCTGGCTGCTGCAGATCCTGTGGTCGCGCTGGTGGATGGCGCGCTTCACCATGGGGCCGCTGGAGTGGCTGTGGCGGCTGGCCTATCGCGGTCCCATGCCCCTGCGCCGCGAGCGCCGGACGGCGCCGGTCGCCGCCTGATCAGGGGGGCGGCCTGGACCTGAGGAAGGTGTCCAGCGCGGTGTTGATCACGGTGACGGTCACCGCGTCGCGCAGGCGCTGGGCCTCGGCCGCGCTGATCCCAGCGGCGGTGTAGCCGGCGACCTCGGTCAGGTCGGTCTCGCCCTGGACCAGGTTCTGGAACTCGGCCTGGCTCAACTGGCCCGCCGCCAGCTGGCTGGTCCAGAGCGCCAGATTGACCTTGGCTCTGTCGAGGGCGGCCTGGGCCACGGCCTTCACCTGGTCGGAATAGCCCTCGAAGCTGTCCTGGCCCAGCACCGACAGGTTGGCCTTGGCGGCCGCCAGGAAATCGTCGAACTGGCTCATGACGCGCCGCCTTCCTCGAGCTGGCCGCAGGACGTGGCTTGCCGCTTGTTGGCCTCCAGGCAGAGGATGTAGTCGAAGGCCCGCCCGATCTGGATCTTCTTCTGGTCGCGGAAGGCCGGGCTCAGCGCGCCCTGGCTTTGCCACAGGGCGATCGTCCCGCCATAGAGCGCGCGGTTGGGGTCGCGCAGCACCGACCATTGCCGCGCCGAGAAGGCGTTGAGCGGATCGGCCGCCGCCGCGCTGGCCGCCGCGTCGATCCGGGCCGTCAGGGCGGCGACTTCGGCGGCGTGATTGGCGTAGGGATCGCCGGCCACGTCCAGCAGCGACAGGGTCTGGGCTTTCAGGCTGGCGGCGTTGACCTGGGCGGCGGGGTTGGGCGCCGGCGCCACCGGCGCGCAGGCGACCGGCGCCAGGGCGGGCAGGAGAAGGGTCAGGGCGAGCGCGGCTCGCGCTATCGGCGCCAGCTTCATGGAGGGCCTCCCGCTAGGTGGCGCGACCCTGGCATACAATCTCAAAGGACACAATCTCAGCGGGAATTGTACGCGCCAAGGGCGAGTTCAGTCGGCTCGCACCACCGCCAGGGCCTGGGCGAAATAGCCCTGGGTCTGGGCGAACAGGTCGGGGCGATACTTGGCGCGCGGATCGTTGGCGCGGTCGTCGTCGAAGGCGTGGGTGGCGTCCGGATAGAAGGCCGTATCCACCGCCAGGCCGTCGCGCTTCAGGCGTTCGAGCGCCCGTTGCGGATACTTCCAGCCGACCACCTGGTCCCTGCCGCCGACCACGGAGAACACCTTGGGAGTCGTCGTGCTTTCGGGCGCGGCGCCCCATCCCCGGCTCGAAGTCAGGGACGGATAGGCCGCGTACGGGTAGACCAGCAAGGCGCCCCTGACCCGGGCGCGGAGCTTCAGCGGATCGGCGTCGACGATCCCGGTGGCGCGGGCGGCCTGCGCTCCGATCGCGTAGCCGTCCATGATCGCCCAGCCGCCATGGCTCCACCCGGCCAGGAACACGCGCTCGGGATCGGCCCAGGGCTGGTCCTCCAGCCAGGCCAGCATGGCGAAGATGTCGGCGGAACGCTTGAGGCCCTGCAGCGCGGTTCCGGTGCAGACCGTCAGCTTGGCGCGCAAGGGCGAGATCCCGCGCGGCGCGAAGCTGTCGACCACCACGGCGGCCCAGCCGGCCTCGACGGCGACCCGGGCGTAGGCCTCCAGGAACGGCGTCTTGCCGCCGCAGCCGTGCAGGATCAGCGCCACGGGGAAGGGACCCGGCCCGGAAGGCCTGAAGACCTTCGAGGCTTCGGCGACCTTGGCTCCCCAGTCAGCGCCGAGCATCAGCTTCTCCCGTCGATGGCGAACGTCATGAAATTTTCAATACGGGGCTGCGTGGCCCAATTCGAGACACTAGTTTGCTGTCTCAAGAATCTGGCTCATGTCGGGAAGCGATGAAAGAGTGTCGAAACGATCTGGCATTGTGGCGAAAAAACATGCCGCCGCTGTCGCTTGAACAACCAGATCGCAAAAAACAGCTTTCGCGTGTTCCCTTATGGCTTCTGGATTGTTAATGGGGATCTCAGTGTGGACCAAGAAACAATCTCAGCAAAGCTCGCCAACAAGCCGCCGCTCGAAATGGCTGAGCTTGGAAACTCGACTGGCGTGACCCTTGCTAGGGACGACTCCGAGGGCGCTATTCCATCGGCCCGGCACGAAGGACGGATGAGGTCTGATATGGAACAGGGGTACGCCATTACTAGCTTGGAGCGGCCGAGCATGCCTCGCAGAGGCCCTGCCCACAGTCTTCAGAAGCGTTTTCTCGACATCGCCGGCTCGTTCGGCTTGCTGATCTTCCTGGCTCCGACGCTCTTGCTGATCGCGCTGGTCATCAAGCTGGACAGCCGGGGGCCGGTCCTGTTCGTGCAAAGACGGACGGGGCTGAACGGCGTGCCGTTCCGCGTCTACAAGTTCCGCTCGATGAGGGTCGCCGACGACGGCGACGTCGTGAAGCAAGCCACCCGCAACGACAGCCGGGTGACGCGCGTGGGACGCTTCCTTCGCCGCTCCAGCCTCGACGAACTGCCGCAACTCCTGAACGTGCTGAAAGGGGATATGTCGCTGGTGGGGCCGCGTCCCCACGCCCTGGCCCACGACGAATATTACGGCTCCAACATCGCCGACTATCACAAGCGCTTCCGCGCCCGTCCGGGGATCACCGGCCTGTCGCAGGTCAAGGGCTTCCGCGGCGAGACCGAGACGGTCGCCGACATGGAGCAGCGCATCCGGTTCGACAACCTCTACATCGAGAGCTGGTCGATCCTGCAGGACATCTGGATCCTGGTTTCCACCGCCGTTGTCGTGCCGCTGCAGCGCACGGCCTACTGAGGCCGCCGCCCCGTTCCAAAAGAAACCGCCCCGGAGCCTGGCTTCGGGGCGGTTTTTGTTTGCCGATCAGGGTCGGGGCCCGCCCTAGTGGCGGAACACCCGCACGCCGGTGAAGGCCATGGTCAGGCCCAGCTTGTCGGCGGCCTCGATCACCTCGGGGTCGCGCATCGAGCCGCCCGGCTGGATGATCGCCGTGGCCCCGGCCTCGGCCGCCTGGATCAGGCCGTCGGCGAACGGGAAGAAGGCTTCCGAGGCGCAGGCGCAGCCCTTCAGGTCCAGGCCGAAGTCGGCGGCGCGAAGGGCCGCGATGCGGGCTGAGTCCTTGCGGTTCATCTGACCGGCCCCGACGCCCAGGGTTTGGCCGGCGCGGGCGTAGACGATGGCGTTGGACTTGACGTGCTTGCCGACGGTGAAGGCGAACAGCATGTCGCGCACTTCCTCGTCCGTGGGCTGACGCTGGGTGACGATCTTCAGGTCCGAGGCCTTGATCCGCGCGTCGTCGCGGGACTGGACCAGGAAGCCGCCGGCCACGCTCTTGAAGGTGTCGCCCGTCGACAACGCGTCGGGCAGGCCGCCGGTCACCAGCAGGCGCAGGTTCTTCTTGGCCGCGAACACCTCGATCGCGTCGTCGTCGGCTTCGGGGGCGATCACCACCTCGGTGAAGATCTCGACCATGGCCAGGGCGGCGTCGCGGGTCAGGCGGCTGTTGACGGCGACGATGCCGCCGAAGGCGCTGGTCGGGTCGCAGGCCAGGGCCCGCTCATAGGCCTCGCGCTGGGTGGCGCCGACGGCCACGCCGCAGGGGTTGGCGTGCTTGATGATCGCCACGGCCGGTCCGGCGGCCGGGTCGAACTCGGCGATCAGCTCGAACGCCGCGTCGGTGTCGTTGATGTTGTTGTAGCTGAGTTCCTTGCCCTGCAGTTGGGTGGCCGTGGCCACGCCCGGGCGCGGGTTGGGGAAGGTGTAGAAGGCCGCCTTCTGGTGCGGGTTCTCGCCATAGCGCATGGTCTGGCGCAGCGCGCCGGCGATCGACTTGCGGGCCGGGAAGTCCTGGCCCAGCTGGGCGGCGAACCAGGTGGAGATCGCCGCGTCATAGGCGGCCGTGCGAGCGTAGGCGCGGGCCGCCAGGGTCTGGCGCAGGGCCAGGGTGGTCCCGCCGGCCTTCAGAGCCTCCAGCACCTCGGCCAGGTCCGAAGGATCGGTGCAGACGGCGACATAGCCATGGTTCTTGGCCGCCGAGCGGATCATGGCCGGGCCGCCGATGTCGATATTCTCGACGCACTCGGCGTAGCTGCCGCCCTTCGCGACCGTGGCCTCGAACGGATAGAGGTTCACGTACAGGATATCGATGCCGCCGATGCCATGATCGGCCATGGCCTTGGCGTGCTCGGGCGCATCCCGGACGCCCAGCAGGCCGCCGTGCACGATCGGGTGCAGGGTCTTAACCCGGCCGTCCATCATCTCGGGGAACTGGGTCAGGTCCGAGACGTCCTTGACCGGAACGCCGGCCGCGGCGATCGCCGCCTTGGTGCCGCCCGTCGAGACCAGCTCGACGCCGGCGGCGTGCAGGACCTGGGCGGCCTCGACCAGGCCGGTCTTGTCGGACACCGACAGCAGGGCGCGCCTGGGGGCGACGAGGTCGGGGGCGGACGGATAGTCGGGGGCGGCGGGCACGGCGGACTCCTGGCTGGTCTGGTTGGACGAGAAACGGAGCCCAGGCGCGCGGCGTCTTACAATCGCGCCTTCCAGACGGCGGACCCAAGTCCGTTCCGCCTGAAGGCGCGGCTGAGGTCCGCGCTCCCCGATGGTTGCCCATCACTAGCGCCAGTTACGCGGACGGCGCGGAAAATACGGGGGTCGGCGGGGGAGTCAATGCAGGTCGTGGGCCGCCCCGGGGACGCCGTGCTTGTCCCGGGGGCGGTCGGTTATTCCTTGCGAATGCCGGCGACCGCCTGTCTCAGAGGATGAAGTCGCTGGCCACCAGGGTCGGCCCATAGACGATCAAGGTCGCATCGGCGATGTGGTCGAGGTTGGTGTCGAGCTGGACGGTGTAGTAGTTCGCGCCCGCCGGGTGCGAGACCAGCAGTTCGCCCGCCACGCCATGGAACTGGCTCACCAGCTTGAAGGCCGTGTCGCCGTTGGCGGCCTTGCCGTCCGCATCGATGGCGCTGAAGTCCAGCTTGTCGATCCCGGACTCGAACCCGTTGATGGTCTCGTACTTGCCGATCGGCAGGTCGGTCATGGCTAGGAACTGGAAGATGTCCTTACCGGCGCCGCCATCCATCGTGTCGGCGCCGGCGCCGCCGATCAGGATATCGTTGCCGCTGCCGCCCAGCAGGCGATCATTGCCGTCGCCGCCGCTGATGAAGTCGTTGCCGCCCATGCCGTCGATGCGGTCGTCGCCCGCCTCGCCATAGAAGGTGTTGGCCTGGGCCCCGCTGTCCGACAGGGTGTCGTTCCCGGCCCCGGCATAGACGGTGCTGGCGCCCTGGGTCACCAGGGTGTCGGAGCCGCTGCCCAGCTTCCAGACCTCGATCGAGCTGACCGTGTCGATGAAGCCGTCCCCGGTGTTGACCACGCCGGTCGCCTCGTTGCCGATGATGGCGGTCGTGACGTCCGACCAGTCGCCGGTGTCGCGCCCCAGGCCGCCGTCGAGCACGTCGTTGCCCGCGCCGCCGTGCAGGATGTCGTCGCCGGCCTTGCCGTACAGGAAGTCGTTGCCGAGGCCGCCGTCCAGGAAGTTGGCGAAATCGTTGCCCGTGAGCTTGTCGGCGCCCGAGCCGCCCGTCAGGTTCTCGATGTTGATGAAGGTCATCGAACCCAGGGCGGTGGTTTGGGCGGTGGTCACGCCCAGGTCGACGGCGATGGCGCTGGTCAGGCCCTTGAACGAGACCGTGTCGACGCCCGCGCCGCCATCCAGCTGATAAGCGCCGTTCGCCGCCATCAGGAGGTCGTTGCCGGCTTCGCCGTGCAGGATGTCGGTCTTGGAGGCGCTCGTCAGGGTGTCGGCGTTCGCGGTGCCCGACACGACGGCGTGAGCCGGTTCCGGCGGGGCGGACACGACGACGCTGTCGACGTGTGCGATGCTGGACGAGGACGAGGACGAGGACGAGGCCGCGGGCGAAGCTGCGGGCTTGGCGATCACCGTGTCGCTGACGGTCTGGATCGACAGGCCCTTGAAGTTCGCGGCGAAGGTCTCGGGGGAAGACTCCCGGTAGACTCCCTCCTTGAAATAGGCCCCCACCAAGTCGTTGAAGCCCAGGGCGCTTTGGAAGTCGACCAGTTGGACGCCATCGCGCGAGACCACCAGGTGGCCCTGCCCGAAGGGATCGAACTTGATCTCGATCTTGAAGTCGTACCAGTGGCCGCGGGCGATGTCCGCGACGTCGGTGTAGTGCCGCACATAGCGGATGTCGGCTTCGGTCGAGATGGCCACGCTGGAATCGCGAGTCACGATGCGCATCTTGTCCCCGACCATCTCGAGCGCGAACGCCGGGCTGTGACCGGCCTCGCCCTTGTCGAAGGTGGATTGCAGCTGAACCAGCGTCATCCAGTCGGCGGTGTTCTTCGCGCCCGGTTCGACCATGACGCTGAAGCGGATCTCGTAGGTCTGTCCGATCTGCATCTTCGCGGCGCTCGCGATCTCTGACCGCTCCTTGGTCTGGCCGTCGCCGGCCAGATTGTCGCCGCCCCGCACCTCGAACCGCGAGACGCCGTTGGCGACCTGGTAGTTCCAGGCGTTTCCGACGTTCTGCACGTAATAGACTTGGTTTTCCGAATTCATGGACCTTGCTCCCCGACCCGAGGGGAAAATGGCCAGGCGTCCTATATTCGCGCTTAAAAAATTCGGATAAAAGAATCATAACAAGATAAAGTGCAGATGCACTTTGATACAAATTGCATCCTATGGGCGACTTATTAAGTTAATTTTGAATAAAAAACGGGTAAATAACTTCTATATATAAAGTCGAGTATTTATATAATACGCCTATATGTTCCGTTTTGTGGAATTTGCAGCTGTTTTGGTTCCAGAAACATGAAAGTTTCGAGGGCGTCGAGCGCGTTAACGATGGCGGAAATCTAGAGCAAGCTTGTGTCGATGCGTCGCGTCGGCGCAGGCTTGGCGCCTGCGACACTTGCTAAGCTTGACCATTGCAGGCGCGCCGCTCTCGCGCCGCGGCCCGGCGTGGCGAAACGACGCGCGGGTCGCGACGAAAGAAAAAAGTGCATTGGACCCTAGGCCAGCCGCACGGGCAGCACGGCGCGCACGCCCTCGACGGCAAAAGTCAGCTTGGGTTGGCCGCCCAGGTCGGCCGACAGGCCGCGGTCCAGCAGTCGGGTCCCGAAGCCCTTGCGGTCGGGCGGGGTCACCGGCGGGCCGTCGCGCTCGACCCAGGTCAGGATCGCCCCGCCCTCGCCGGCCTGGTCCCAGGCGATGGCCACCTTGCCGGCCGGTGTCGACAGCGCGCCGTACTTCGCGGCGTTGGTGGCCAGTTCGTGCACGGCCAGGGCCAGGGAGAGGGCGGTGCTGGCGCCGACCCGCAGGCTGGGACCGCCGATGCTCACGCGACCCGGCTCCCGATCGTCGACGAACGGGGCCACCCCCTGGCGCACGATGTCGTCCAGCGCCGCGCCCTCCCAGCTTTCGCGCGTCAGGACGTCGTGGGCCGCCGACATGGCCAGCAGCCGCTCGATCAGCCGTTCGCGCACCCGCACCGGCGTCTCGTCCGCCCGCAGGGTCTGGCGGACGATCGACTGGATCGAGGCCAGGGTGTTCTTGACCCGGTGGTTGAGCTCGTTGATCAGCAGGCGCTGGCGGGCCTCGGCCGTCTTGGTCTCGGTCATGTCCATGGCCATGCCGATATAGCCCTGGAACTGGCCCCGGGAGTCGATCTGCGGCCGGGCGTTGGCCACCATCCAGCGATAGTCGCCGTCGCCGCAGCGGAACCGGCCCTCGAAGCCCCAGGGCCGGGGGCCCCCGGGCGCGCCGCGGGCCGCCGCGCGCTTGGCCCCGATCTCGGCGATGTCGTCAGGATGGATCATGCCGATCCAGGCGTCGCCCAGCAGGGCTTCGGCGTCCATGCCGGCGAACTCGGCGAAGGCCTCGTTGGCGAAGGTGATCCCGCCTTCGGCCGAGGTCATCCAGACCGGCGCTGGCGCCGAATCGGCCATGGCCCGGAACCGGGCCTCGCCTTCGCGCAGGCGTTCCTCGGCGCGCTTGCGCTCGGTGATGTCGGTGTGCACCCCGATCCATTCGCGGATCGAGCCGTCGGCCTCCAGCACGGCGACGGCGCGGACCGCGAAGTCGCGCCAGACGCCGTCGCTCCGACGCACCCGGTGCTCGAAGGTGAAGGGGCCGCCCCGCGCGACGGCGGCGTTCCAGGCCCGGACGGTCGGACCGGCGTCGTCGGGGTGGACCGCGTCGACCCAGCCGAAACCCTGATAGTCCTCCGGGGTCTGGCCGGTCAGGGCGGACCAGCCGGGCTGGTCGCCGACCATCCGGCCCGAGGCGTCGTTGGTCCACAGGATGCCGTCCACCGCGCCGATGGCGGCCCGGAACCGCGCCTCGCTGGCCGCCAGCCGCTCATGGACCTCCACGCGGTCGCCGACATCGCGGATGAAGCCGAGGAACACCGTCGCGTCCGCTTCCCCGAACGCGGCCAGCGACACCTCGATGGGAATCTCGACCCCGTCCTTGCGCACGGCCATCAGCTGGGATTTCTGGCGTTCGACCGGCGGCTCGGCCGAGGCCAGACGCCGGGCCAGGATCTCGCGATAGGTCGCCTGATGGCGCAGCGGCGCCAGTACCTCGATCAGGCCCCGGCCCAGGATCTCCTCGCGCGACCAGCCGAAGGCCGTTTCGGCGCGGGCGCTCCAGTCGAGGATCACGCCCTTGGGGCTCATGACCACCACGGGATCGATCGCGGTTCGCAGGATCGGTTGCAGCGCGGCGAGGTTGGACATCCGCCCCTCCCTCCGGCCGACGCGATCGAAAACAGCTACAGGACGGGGTCGGGACTGTGAATTCCGCCCCCCGGCGCGGGCGTGGGACCTAATGTCGCAGGCGGACGCCCTTCCTAGTGGTCGGCGGCCCGGGCCAGTTTCCAGCGGATCTTGGCGCCCTTCTCGGGGCGGACCTGGCTCTTCAGCACGATGGCCCCGGCCCGCCGCGCGTGGCCGTGGTCGAAATGGGCCGAGGGGGCGATGCTGACGTCGGCGGCGTCGTTGCGCAGCCACCAGCCGACATTGGACAGTCCCTTGATCAGCACGCTCTTGCCGTCGCGGGCCAGCGAAGCCCGGGCGTCCGGGTGCAGGTGGAAGGTGACCGAGAACGGCAAGTAGCGGCGCGGGCCGTCGGGATTGGCCGAGCCGACCGGGATCAGGCTGTCCTCACCGCGCAGCTCGTCGGCCTTGGTGTCGAGATACAGGCGCCGAGCGTGGGTCAGGCCCAGGCGGCGCCAGCCGTCATGGATGATGTCCAGCCACACGCCGACGTCGGCGTCGTGGCGCTTGATCTCGACGTCGGTGGCGCCGTCGATCAGCCAGGGACCCAGGGCCTCGGCGCGCCAGCCCGACAGCGGCCGTCCGGCCGAGCCGTCGCCCACCGACACGGTCGAGGCGGCGGCGGACAGCCGGAAGGCGTTGGCGCCGGTCGCCTCGGGGCTCCAGCCGCAGCTGGTGATCAGCCGGTCCTTGCCGAACACGATCTCGACGGCGGCCGGTTGGGCGCAGGCGGCGACGCTGAGGGCGCCGACGGCCGGCGGCCCGGCGTCGGCCATCACCTGAATGCTGCCGCCCTGCATCTTCTGGTAGCCGACGTGCGGGGCGGAGTGGGGCGGGCGTGGGCCGTGGTCGTCATGGGCCAGGGCCGCCGCGATGCGTCGCGGCTCGACCGCCTCGCCGCCCTGGAAGGCGGCCAGGCGGCCGTCGGCCAGGGTGAAGAACCGCACCGCCGAGCTCAGGCGGTCGATGGCCCGGCCTAGGCTCTCGGGCGCGGGGCGGCCGCGCTGGCCCAGGGCGTCGTCGAGGGTCAGCAGGTCGAACAGCAGCTCCAGCCCCGTCTGCGGCGAGCGGCTGGCGTGGCCGCCGTCGGGCAGGACGGCCGCGTCCAGCAGGGCGTCGACCCGCTTGAGGCCTCGGGCCATCAGCCGGTCGCTGACCTTGCCGGTCAGGGCGCAGCCGGCGATGGCCGCCACCACGGCCCGTTCCAGCCTGCGGTCGGGAGCGTCGGAGGCCTTGAGCAACTGGCGCGCGCCCCGGGCGATGTCCAGCGCCATGGCCGAGATCTCGGCGTCGGAGGCTTCGGGCGACAGGGCGCGGGCCGCGCAGGCCAGGTGGAAGGTGCGCCGCTCCAGGCGTTCGCCGCTCCACGAGAAGACGTTCCAGGTCCCGAACACTCGCCGCCAGTCCTGCAGTAGGCGCAGGGCCAGGCGGGCCGAGCCGGGGCCGGCGGCCAGCAGGTGCGGCAACCAGTCAAAGCCGTGCAGGGCGGTGGCGAATTGGCGCGAGGGGCTGGGCTGGTCGAACGGGTCGCCGGTCTCGCCCAGCCGCAGGGCGCCGCCGTCCAGCACCATCAGGCCTTCCAGCAGCTGTCGCCCGCGCTCGGGATCGACGGGGCGCGGGTCGTGCGGGTGCGCGGCCAGGCCGACCGGGCGGGGCCGGCTGATCGTCGCCCGGTGGGGCGGCGAGCCGAACCATTCGCGCTCCAGGGCGCCGTTGATCGAGGCGCCCAGCGCCTTGAGAAAGACGCCCTTGGTGCGCTTTCCGCGGCCACGGGCCCCCTGGGCGCGACTGAGGGGGCCGCCGGCCAGGGCGGAGGACTTACGGGCGGAACCTGTCTCGGGAGCCCCCTCCATGCCGCTGGATCAGCCCCCTTTCAGAGCGCGGATATTGTCGGCGTAGGCGGCCGGCCCGCCCTTGAACACCGCAGAGCCGGCGACCAGGGCCGTGGCCCCCGCCGCCACGCATTGCGGGGCCGTGACCGGGGTGACGCCGCCGTCGACCTCGATGATGATGTCGGCGCCGGCCTTGTCGACCATCCGGCGCAGGGCCTCGACCTTGCGCAGCTGGCCGGGAATGAAGCTCTGGCCGCCGAAGCCGGGATTGACCGACATCACCAGCAGCAGGTCGACGTCCTCGAGGATCCATTCGACGTGGTCGATCGAGGTCGAAGGGTTGAACACCACCCCGGCCTTGGCCCCCAGTTCGCGGATGCGCTTGAGCGAGCGGTGCAGGTGCGGGCCGGCTTCCGGATGGATGCTGATCAGGTCGGCCCCGGCGGCGCGGAACGCCTCAAGGTACGGATCGGCCGGGCTGATCATCAGGTGGACGTCGAACGGGATCTTGGCGTGCGGCCGGATGGCTTTGACGATGTCGGGGCCCAGGGTGATGTTGGGTACGAAATGGCCGTCCATCACGTCGACATGCACCCAGTCGGCGCCGGCCGCCTCGATGGCGACGACTTCCTCGCCCAGCTTGGCGAAGTCGGAGGCGAGGATGGACGGGGCGATCAGCGGCGCGGTCATGCCCATGGCTTAGCGGGCTAAGGCTCGCGCTACAAGCGAGCCCGTGGCCGCGTCGGGGTTTGCGGCGGTCTTCGGTCCCAGAAGTTCGTGATCTTGACGCCAAAAGGTTGTCATCCCGGAAGCCTCGCAGAGGCTATCCGGGATCCAGGGGCGGCCGCATCGCGTCAGCCCGGTGGATCCCGGCTCTGCGCTTCGCTTCGGCCGGGATGACAACGAGCGGGAGTGGTTACGTCTTCACGAACCGCGCCGCGAAGAAGCCGTCCAACCCGCCTTCGCGATGGTGGGGCAGGATTCGCAGGGTTCCGCGCGGGGTCAGGCTGGCGGCGGGAGCGCCGCCTTCCTCCGCGGCGATCGGGTCCAGGGCCATGTCGGGGCGGCGGGCCAGGAAGGCCTCGACCTGGGCCTCGCCCTCCTCGGGCTCCAGCGAGCAGACGCAGTAGACCAGGCGGCCGCCGGGCTTGAGCCGGCCGGCGGCGCTGTCGAGCAGGCGGCTCTGGACGGCGGCCAGGCTGGCCACGTCGCCGGGGCGGGCGGCCCACAGCACGTCGGGATGACGGCGGAAGGTGCCGGTGGCCGAGCACGGCGCGTCCAGCAGCACGGCGTCGAAGGTCCGCGCGTCGTCCCAGGCCCCGGCGTCGGCGGCGATCACTTCGGCGGTCAGGTTCAGGCGGGCCAGGTTCTCGGTGACGCGCTGCAGGCGGGCGGCCGAGCGGTCGACGGCGACGACGGCCGCGCCGGCGGCGGCCAGCTGCAGGGTCTTGCCGCCGGGCGCGGCGCACAGGTCCAGGGCGGTCTGGCCGGGCCGGACATCCAGCAGGCGGGCGGGGATGGCGGCGGCGGCGTCCTGCACCCACCAGATCCCGTCGTCGAAGGCCGGCCAGGCCGAGACGTCGCCGCGGCGCGAGGTGCGCAGCGTGCCGCCGGGCAGGATCTCGCCCTCCAGCTCGCCGGCCAGGGCGGCCGCGTCGGCGCCGGGCTTCAGCGACAGGTCGGTGGCCGGCTCGAAGCCGATCTGGGCGGCGACGGCGTCGGCGGTCGCCTTGCCCCAGGCCCCGGCCCAGCGGGCGTACAGCCACGGCGGGGCCAGGTGCTCGGGCTCGGCCGAGGGCGCGCCGTCGCGCAGCAGGCCGCGCAGCACGGCGTTGACCAGGCCCTTGAACGGTCGGCTGGCCTTGTGGGCGCCGGCCAGCTCGACGCTGGTGGCCACGGCGGCGAAGGCCGGGACCTCCAGGAAGAAGGCCTGGGTGGCGCCCAGGCGCAGCAGGTTGCGCACGCGCGGCGGCGGCTCCTTGGCCAGCTTGCCGGCCAGGGCGCGGTCGATGGGGCCCAGGTGGCGCAGGGCGGCCATGGCCAGGGCGCGCGCGAAGGCCCGCTCCCGCGGTTCCAGAAAGCGGAAGGCGTTGGCCGAGGCGGCTTCGTCGAGGCCGCCGCGCCGCGACAGGGCCGCGTCGATGAGGGCGAGGGCGCCTTCCCGTGCCGGGAGGCCGTCGTTGAGTTCCTGAGTCACCCGCCCGCCGTGCCCCGAGGCGACGGCGAGCGCAAGCTTTTTGGCGTCGAAGGTGCTAGGAATGGGGTCATGTCCGAGACAGACCTGCCGCCCGGCGCGGCTCCCGACAAGCCGATCACGCCCGCCGCCCGTCGAGCCCTGGAAGAGGCCGCCGCCCGCCGCGCGGCAGAGCATGCGGCGGCCTTGCCCACCGAGGAAGGCGGCCGCGACGGCCCCGAGCCGACTCGCTTCGGCGACTGGGAGCGCAAGGGCGTGGCGGTGGATTTCTAGGGCTAGACCCCCGCCATCTCCGCCACCACCTTCAGCGCCGCCTCGCGCGGATCGTTGGCGGCCGTGATCGGTCGGCCGCAGACCAGGTGGCTGGCGCCGGCCTTCAGGGCGTCGGCCGGGGTGGCGGCGCGGGCCTGGTCGTTCTTGGCCGACCAGAAGGGACGCACGCCCGGCGTCACCACCAGGAAGTCGGGCCCGGCGATCTCGCGGGCCAGGGCGGCCTCCTGCGGGGACGAGACGATGCCGTCGACGCCGCAGTCCACCGCCTGGCGGATCCGCCGGGCGACCAGGTCGCGGGCGCTGAAGGCGTAGCCCATCTCGATCAGGTCGGCGTCGTTCAGGCTGGTCAGCACGGTGACGGCCAGGATCTTCAGGCTCGATCCGCCCTTGGCCTTGACGGCGGCGGCCATCACCTGCGGTTCGGCGTGCACCGTCAGCAGGTCGCAGCCGGCCCCGGCCAGCACCCGCGCCGAGCGCTCCACGGTCGCGCCGATGTCGTGCAGCTTCCAGTCCAGGAAGATCTGCTTGCCCTCGCCCTTCAGCGCGCGCGCCAGGCCCATGCCGTCGGTGGCCAGCAGCTCCAGCCCGATCTTGTAGAACGACACCGCGTCGCCCAGGGTCTCGACCATGGCTCGGGCCTCGGCGACGCTGGGCAGGTCGAGCGGCAGGATCAGGCGCGGATCAGCGGTCATGGGCGTTCCCCGGGTGTGGCGCGCGGGGTCGCATCACCCTAAGAAGGATGCGGATCCGCGCGAATTGAAGGCTAAGCACCCCGAATGAGCCAGGCTGAGCTCGCCGTCAACTTCTTCGTCGCCCTGTTCGCCCTGATCGATCCGATCGGCAACGTGCCGCTGTTCGCCGCCGCGACCCTGGGGGCGGCCGCCGCCGGCCGGCGGATGGTGGCGGTCTATATCGGCCTGTTCGTCGCCGCCTTCCTGATCTTCTTCTACTTCACCGGCGTCAGCTTGCTGGAATTCTTCGGCATCTCGATGCCGGCCTTCCGCATCGCCGGCGGCATCATCCTGTTCATACTGGGCCTGGACATGGTGCGCGACGACTTCACCACCATGTTCGCCGACGCGGCCGAGGGCATCGAGGGCCAATCGGCCCGGGTCTACGCCAAGCAGCGGTTCGAGCGGCTGATCGTGCCGTTCGCCATGCCCCTGTTGATCGGGCCGGGCGCGATCTCGACGGTGATCATCTACGCCAGCGAGGCCAAGGCCTTCGGCCTGGCCGGCATGGCCATCGGCTGCGGGGTGATCGCGGCCGTGGCGGTGGTGCTGGTGGCCACCTTCTGGGCCTCGCCGATCATCAGCAAGGTGCTGGGCCGGATCGGCATGAGCATCGTGGTGCGGGTCCTGGGCCTGATCCTCTGCGCCCTGGCGGTGCAGTTCGTGCTGATCGGCGTGGGCGACGCCACGCGCGGCCTGGTGCGCCAGGACGCCAAGGCGCCGTACGCGGAGCATCGGTAGGCCGGTTAGATCTTCCTGAACCGCGAGCCCTGGCTGGCCATCAGCGCCAGGGCCCAGTCGTCGGGGATCAGCTTGGCCAGCACCGCGATGGCCTTGTTGGGCGAACCCGGCACGCAGATGGCGCGGTTGGCCTCAGCGGCCTCGTAGCCGGCGGCGGCCACCTCGTCGGCCCCCAGCCACAGCCAGGCGGGCAGGCTCTGGCTGACCTGGGCGCGGGTGCCGTTGACGTCGTGGAACTCCGAATAGGTGAACCCAGGACAGAGGGCGGACACGTGGACGCCGGCCCCTTGGGTCTCCAGGTGCAGGCTCTGGGAGAACTTCACCAGGAAGCTCTTGGTCGCCGCATAGAGGGTGTGGCCCGCCGCGCCGGGCGCCAGGCCCGCCAGGGAGGCGACGTTGACGATCCGGCCGAAGCCGCGCTCGACCATGCCCGGCAGCACCTTGTGGGTCAGGCCGCAGACCGAGACCAGCAGCACCTGCAGGAAGGCGCCCTGGTCCTCCCAGCGGGTCTGGGCGTAGGCGCCCGGCAGGCCGTAGCCGGCGTTGTTGACCAGGGCGTCGACCACCCGGCCTTCGGCCTCGACGGCGGCCAGCACCTTGTCGACGGCGTCGGGCTGGGCCAGGTCGGCGGCGATCGGATAGGCCTCGACGCCGAACCGCAGGCGGATCTCGGCGGCCAGGGCCTCCAGCCGATCCAGCCGGCGCGCGGTCAGGGCCACGTCATAGCCGTGGCTGGCGTAGATGCGGGCGAAGGCGGCCCCGATGCCGGCGGAGGCGCCGGTGATCAGGGCGAGACGGCGGGCCATGCGGGGCTCAAGTCCAGGCGAAGCGGTGAAACTCGGCTGGAGTCGAGCACGGGCGGGGATTTGGTTCAAGGCGGGGGAAGAGGGGAGGGGGCGCTCGGGCTCAAACGCCCCCTCGGCGGCGCCGGAGCGCCGCGGGCCCGTCCTTCAGGCTGGGGGATCAGGAAGGGCGGGCGGACCTCATCAGGCAGCTTCGCTCAGAGCCGGCTGGGCGCCGCGCGTCCAGCGGACGGCGGCCTCGGCGATGCGGACGCCGAACAGGCGGGCGGTTTCGCGGTCGCCGGCCGGCGGGGTGATCTCGGGCGAGGCGTTGTCCGACTGGGCGGCCAGGCCGATGAACGAGCCGACGCGGTTGATCGTGTCCGGGCCGCGTTCGGCGGCGGTGACTCCGGGAGGGGCCAGGCCCAGGTTCACCCAGTTCATGCCGTGCTGGGCGGCCAGGATGGTCAGGCTTTCCAGGGCGTGGCCCTTGTCGCCGGCGAAGCTGTGCGAATTGGTGAAGCCCGCGGCCAGCTTGTCCTTCCAGGCGCCGGTGAAGAACACCCCGGCGGTGGCGTCGGCGAACACTTTGAACACGCCCGAGACGTCGCCCATGTAGGTGGGAGCGCCGAACACGACGGCGTCGGCCTCGGTGATCTGCTCGATGATCGGCGCGAAGTCCTGGGCGGCGCTGTCGATCTTCAGCACCACCGGGGTCTGGCCGGCGTCGCGGACGCCCTCGGCGATCTTGTCGGCCAGGACGGCGGTGTGGCCGTAGCCCGAGTGATAAACGATGGCGACCTTGGTCATTGGATCGAGCCCTGAAAAGATGGTTGCGGTCTCGCAACTGAAACCGTGTCGATTACTTATGTCACGGGTCGCGGCTTTCCAGGGGATCAGCAACAGAAGGTGGTGCAGTTATTCTGAAAGCGCATTCAGCGACGATATCGCTCTCGTCGATGGCGCGAAGCTCGACAAGGCGGACGGACCTCTCCAAGCTCGGCGCGAGTTTGGGGGAAATCCAATGCCGTTCTTGAGATCCGCATCGTTCGGCGGCCTGTTCGCCGTGACATTCACCGTCGCGGCGACCAGCCAGGTGGCCTTCTCGCTGTTGGGACTGCTGATGGTCGCGACCTCGCCCACGATGTTCAAGATGAATGGCGCGCCGGCGACCAATCCGGCCCAGGCCCTGGGCGTGCTTGTACTTCTGCTGGCCATGCTGCTGATCATGAACGCCGGCATGTCGGCGATCGGCGCCGGCATCTGGGTGCTGGTGCGGCGGGCGCTGCCGGGCATGAAGCCGGCTCCCGCCGCCGACACGGACGTTTTCTAGCGCGTTCTAGGCCGCGGCCTCGACCGCCGCGCTGTTCAGCAGGTCGGCCACCGAGATCTGCGACAGCCGATCGGCGACGGCCGTGTCAGCGGCGATCATCGCCCCGCGCACGGCGTCGGGGATCTTCTCGCCGACCGGGCAGCCCTTGACGCCCTTGGGGGCCACGCCCAGGTGGGCGCAGCCGTTCACGGCCCGAAGGACGACGTCCAGGGTGATGGTCTCGGGCGGCTTGAGCAGCCAGGCCCCGCCGTTGGCGCCGGCGCGCGCGCCGATCAGCCCCGCCTTGCCCAGCATGGCCGTCACGCGACGCACCACGACCGGGTTGGTCGGGACCGAGGCGGCGAGCTCGGCGCTGGCCACGGCGCGGTCGGCCGAGAAGGCGCTCTTGTGCGCCAGATAGGCCAGGGCGTGCGCGGCGACGGGGAATTTCTGACTGTCGGACATTTTTCTATGACAGGACCCTAAGGGCGTCGCTCGTGCGTTCAACCAAAAACTATCGTTGTCATCCGGCTTCAGGTCGCGATTGAACCGGAGCAGGATTGGGTGTATCGCGCCCCGCTTGATCGATATGGGGCTCCGCATCGCGTTTTGCGAGGGCGACCCCGGAGGGATTGAATGGCTTCCGAAGCCTCTGGCGCTCCCGCTTCCGACAGCGCCGCCCCCAACACCGCTGTGTGTGACGTCCCTCCGCAAGCCGGCCATGACCTGAAAGGGCATAGCTTCCTGGCGCTCGCGCTCGGCGCCGTGGGCGTGGTGTTCGGCGACATCGGGACCAGCCCGCTCTACGCCATGCGCGAGGCCCTGGCCCATTCGCGCAGCACCACCGCCACCGAGCACGCCGTGCTGGGGGTGGTGTCGTTGGTGCTGTGGACCCTGACCCTGTTCGTCACGATCAAGTACGTGATCTTCTTCATGCGGGCCGACAACAAGGGCGAGGGCGGCACCCTGGCCCTGATGGCGCTCGCGCAGAAGGCGCTGGGCAAGGTCGGCAACAAGCGCTCGACCGCGGTGTTCTTCCTGGGCGTGATCGGCGCGGCCCTGTTCTACGGCGACGGCATCATCACCCCGGCCATCTCGGTGCTGTCGGCGGTGGAGGGCATGAAGGATGCGCCGCACGTCGGCCACGCCCTGTCGGCCTATGTGCTGCCGATCTCGGCCGGGATCCTGGTGGCCCTGTTCCTGGTCCAGGCCAAGGGCACCCATCGGATGGCCGCCCTGTTCGGCCCGGTCATGGCCGCCTGGTTCCTGATCCTGGGCGCCCTGGGCCTGTTCCACCTGGTCGACGACCTGTCGATCCTGCGCGCCTTCAATCCCTGGTACGGCGTGCGCTTCTTGCTGGAGAACGGCTTCCTGGGCTTCGTGATCCTGGGCAGCGTGTTCCTGGCGGTGACCGGCGCCGAGGCGCTGTACGCCGACATGGGCCATTTCGGCAAAGGCCCGATCCGCGCCGCCTGGCTGTACCTGGCCTTCCCCTGCCTGGCCCTGAACTATCTGGGCCAGGGCTCGCTGGTGCTGGACCATCCGGCCTCGCGGCACAATCCGTTCTGGGACATGGTCCCGACCTTCGCCTACTGGCCGGTGCTGCTGATGGCCACGGTGGCCACGGTCATCGCCAGCCAGGCGGTGATCACCGGCGCCTTCTCGATGACCCAGCAGGCGGTGCAGCTGGGCCTGCTGCCGCGGCTGGACATCAAGCGCACCTCCGAGACCCAGGCCGGGCAGATCTACGTGCCTTCGGTCAACACCTTCCTGCTGGTCGGGGTGCTGATCCTGCTGGTGATGTTCCAGAGCTCGCACAAGCTGGCCAGCGCCTACGGCATCGCCGTGACCGGTGCGATGTTCGTCGACACCCTGCTGGCCTATGTGGTGCTGCGCCTGGTGTGGAAGTGGAACCTCTGGCAGACCGCCGCCCTGCTGATCCCGCTGGCGATGATCGACCTGGTGTTCATCGCCTCCAACATGCTGAAGATCCCGGACGGCGCCTGGCTGCCCCTGGCCTTCGGGGCCGTGCTGGTGCTGATCATGTGGACCTGGACGCGCGGCGCCCAGATCCTGACCGACAAGACCCGCCGCGACAGCGTGCCCCTGGTCGATCTGATGGAGATCCTGCGGGCCCGCGCGCCGCACCGCGCTCCCGGCACGGCGATCTTCCTGACCTCCGACCCGGACATGACCCCGGTCGCGCTGATGCACAATCTCAAGCACAACAAGGTGCTGCACGAGCGCAACGTGATCTTGACCGTCCGCACCGCCGAGACCCCGCGCGTCGCCGACGAGGACCGCGTCCGCACCCAGGCGATCAACGCCGACTTCAAGAAGGTCGAGATCTATTACGGCTTCATGGAAAGCCCGAACGTGCCCAAGGCCCTGGCCATCCTGCGCAAGCAGCAGGGCCTGAAGTTCGACATCATGGCCACCAGCTTCTTCCTCGGCCGCCGCTCGATCGTGCCCTCGGCCAACAGCGGCATGCCGCTGTGGCAGGACCGGATCTTCATCTTCCTGATGAAGAACGCCACCAACCCGACCGACTTCTTCAAGATTCCGCCCGGCCGCGTCGTCGAGCTGGGCGCCCAGGTGACGGTCTAGCCGATGGAAGCGGCCCTTCGCATCCTCGGCGACGGCCTGTCGATCGCCGCCCTGGCGATCATCGCCTCCACGGCCCAGACCGCCTGGAAGCGGATCCCGGACGGGACGCGGATCCCGATGCAGTGGGGAGCGGACGGCAAGCCGACCTGGCGGGTGTCCAAGGCCGTCGGCCTGCTGGCCATCCCGATCCTGGCGATCGTCATCCTGCTGTCGTTCACCCTGACCCAGCTGACCTTCACGGCCGAAGGCGTCGGCGCGGTGATCGTGCTGTGCGTGCGCTCGATCCTGGCCGCCGCCCTGGCGCTGAGCCAGCTGGTCCATCTGCGCAAGGTGATGGAGACCCTGCGCGACGACGGCGACTCCTAGGGTCGGGAGGCGATTTGCGGCGATCGACCCCGGTCGGGCCAACACCTGCGTTTCAATCGACACGAAACCGCGCTAAACGCCCCGCGACCTTGTGTTTCTCCACCGGAGAAACACGCTGCGACTTTGTGTTTCTCGGAAGGACCCCCTCATGGCTGGCAAGCCCGTGAAGAAGGTCGTGCTCGCCTATTCGGGCGGCCTCGACACCTCGATCATCCTCAAGTGGCTGCAGACCGAGTACGGGGCGGAGGTCGTCACCTTCACCGCCGACCTGGGCCAGGGCGAAGAGATCGAGCCGGCGCGGGCCAAGGCCCTGGCCGCCGGCGTCAAGCCGGAGAACATCTTCATCGAGGACGTGCGCGAGGAGTTCGTGCGCGACTTCGTGTTCCCGATGTTCCGGGCCAACACCGTCTATGAGGGCCAGTACCTGCTGGGCACCTCGATCGCTCGTCCGCTGATCGCCAAGAAGCAGATCGAGATCGCCCGCAAGACCGGCGCCGACGCCGTCAGCCACGGCGCCACCGGCAAGGGCAACGACCAGGTCCGCTTCGAGCTGGGCTATTACGGCCTGGAGCCGGACATCCACGTGATCGCCCCGTGGCGCGAATGGGACTTCAAGTCCCGCGAGGCCCTGCTGGACTTCGCCGAGAAGCACCAGATCCAGATCGCCAAGGACAAGCGCGGCGAAGCCCCGTTCAGCGTCGACGCCAACCTGCTGCACTCCAGCTCGGAAGGTAAGGTCCTGGAAGACCCGGCCGTCGAGGCCCCCGAGTTCGTGCACATGCGCACGATCGCGCCGGAAGACGCCCCCGACAAGGCGACGGTCATCACCATCGACTTCGAGAAGGGCGACCCGGTCGCCATCGACGGCGTGGCCATGAGCCCGGCCACCCTCCTGACCAAGCTGAACGAACTGGGCCGCGACAACGGGATCGGCCGCCTGGACCTGGTCGAGAACCGCTTCGTCGGCATGAAGTCGCGCGGCGTCTACGAGACCCCGGGCGGCACCATCCTGCTGGCCGCCCACCGCGGCATCGAGTCGATCACGCTGGACCGCGGCGCCATGCACCTGAAGGACGAGCTGATGCCGAAATATGCGTCGCTCGTTTACAACGGCTTCTGGTTCTCGCCCGAGCGCGAGATGCTGCAGGCCGCCATCGACTACAGCCAGGCCAAGGTCTCGGGTCAGGTGCGGGTCAAGCTCTACAAGGGCAACGTCGCCGTCATCGGCCGCACCAGCCCCTACAGCCTCTACGACCAGGACCTGGTCACCTTCGAGGAGGGCAAGGTCGCCTACGACCACCGCGACGCCGGCGGCTTCATCAAGCTCAACGCCCTGCGCCTGCGCGTGCTGGCCAAGCGCGACAAGCGCGACGCCTAGGCTTTACGGTCCTTCGACACGAGAAAGCCCCGCCGGCGACAGCGGGGCTTTTTTGTTTGGACCGGCTTTTGATCCAGGTCAGGCGTCAGCAGGCGCCGTTCCCGGCCCTACTTCCGCTTTCGAGTGGCCGCGGGCGCCGCTCGGGTTTGGGGCGTCGTCTCAGGCAGTCGCGGGAAAACCGAGAAATCCGGCAGCGGATGCGCCTGAAGTTCGGCGTCGTTCCCGATCGGCAGGATGGAGGCCTTCGACCCATCGAACGCCGGCCAGGCCGGCAGCCCGTCGCCCGTCGGGCCGCCCGTTCGCGCGAACTGGACCACGGTGTCGGCCAGCCGGTCCGCCAGCCGCCGATCCTCCGCGGCCCAGGACCGCGGGTCCACGGCGAGATTGTCGAACATGTACTGGACGTCGACGCCGTGGCCGGCGCCGCAGCCCCAGGAACAGGGCGTCGGCGGTTCCGCCGGGCGATGCGCAAAGTAGTAGACGTACGATCTGGAGCGCCCGTATTTCGCCTGCAGGGCGGCCCAATACTCCATGCGCCAGCCCCACCAGTCGTTGGTCAGTTGGTTGATGGCGGCGGCGGCCTCCGTATCGGTCGGGCCGGGATAGGCGGCCAGCAATCGATCGGACGGCGCATAGCCCAGGAGCTTGGCCATCTGGTCGCGGCGCCCGGCGGCGGTGGATGCGCTGGGGTCGAGGTAGAACCCGATCAGGTCCTTGCCCTCCTCGGCGGTCCATCCCACCAGCAGGGGCACGTCGTTCTGGCCGCCATCGCGATAGGTGGTGGTCAGGTCCGAGCGCAGCAGGCGCCCGTCGACATAGACGCGCGGCAGCCAGGCTTGCTTCTGCAGGTCCTCGACGCTCAGCTTGCGCAGGTCCGCCAGACGTTCCGCCCCGACGGCCTTGGCGAAGGCTAGGCCCTTTGCTTCGGCGGTGGAGTTCCGATCGAAGCGGTGATCGTCCTCGGGGTTGATCGGCATCGCATCGTTTCCGCTCGCGGCGATGGCCCGCTGAAACAGGCCCTTCGCCAAAGGAGACGCGACCAGCACAGCGACCGATTCACCTCCCGAGGATTCGCCCATGATCGTCACGCGGTCGGGATCGCCGCCGAAGGCCGCGATGTTCGTCCTCACCCAGCGCAGGGCCGCGATCTGGTCGAGAATGCCCTGGTTTCCGGACACGTGCTCCGGCGACTCGGCGCTCAATTCGGGAGACGCATAGAACCCGAATATGCCGAGACGGTAGCTGAGGGTGACCACGATGGCCCCGCGCCTGGCCAGATTGGCGCCGTTCTGCACGGGCACGGCGGCGGCGCCGCTGTCCATGGCGCCGCCGTGGATCCACACGATGACCGGCAGTTTCTCGGCCTTGGCCGGCGCCCACACGTTCAAATACAGGCAGTCTTCGCTCTTGGGGTTTGGAACCCAGGTCGCCGTCTGGGCGCAGGCCGGGGCGAAATCCCGCGTCGGCCTTTGGCCCTCCCACGCGACGACGGGTTGCGGCGGCCGCCAGCGGAGGTCGCCCAGGGGCGGCGCCGCGAACGGGATCCCGAAATATTCATTGAGGCCGCCGTTCTGCGATCCCACGATCGCGCCTCCGGTCACCTTCACGGGCTGGGTCGCCGGCAAGGCGTAGCTGGCGTGAGAAAAGAACAGGCTCAAGAGGCCGGCGACAGCGGTCCTCATCCCCAAACGCTTCACGATTTCCCCCTGCGGCGTCTTCCGGCCCCGTCATCGACCGGCTTGTTTTTGTTCGCGAGATTCCATCGCAAACAGACGGCCCATAACATGCCGACCGAGATATCCGTCTTCGATTTCACTGACGGCCGCATCAGCTGAATTGGCCGGCCGGTTTCCGAGGCCGGCGACCCTCGCGCCCTGACACCAGGCGTCGATCCGTTTTCGCGGCCCGGATCAGGGCGGTGTTCCGTTTGTCAGGCCGTCGCCGGCCCGGCCGTCGGCTGCACCAGGCTGGGCGCCAGGTTCACGCCGGTCTTGTTGTAGATCACCCAGCCGATCAGCCGGAACGCCGCGTCCAGCAGCTGCTGGGCCAGGACCAGGGTCATGAACTTGGTGAACTGCAGGGTCTGGTTGAAGGCCAGCTGCTGGTTGCGCATGATCATGTCGGCCGCCTCGGCCGGGATCTGGTGGTTGGCCAGGGCCACCCGCGTCTGCATGGTCGCCTCGGCCAGGCTGCGCAGGTAGCCGGCCACCACCGACTTGTTGGCGTTCCACCACTGGGTGGACACCCCGCCCAGTTCGTCCTCCAGCGCCGAGACCAGGTCGTCCACGTTGTCGATGTCCAGGCTCGCGAAGTCGACCATCGGTTCCCGCCCTCTAGTTCTTCATGGCGCCGACGGCCTTGGCCGCCTGGTCGCAGCTGATCATCATGGCCGTGGTGGCGCCGGTTCCCGGAACCAGGCCGTAGGTCCTGTGCAGCGTCGCCAGGCCCGAGACCTGGGCGCTGCAGCCCTTGATGAAGCCGACGGTGGCGCCGCGCGCGTCCTCGGCCCGCCTGCCGGCCACGGGCGCCGAGGCGGCGCGTACGGCGACCACGGCCAGGGCGCCCTGGATGGTGGCGTAGGTGTCGACCGCGCCCGGATAGGTCGCCTTGTCCTGGTAGAGCCCCATCTCGGCCTGGGCCGCCAACTTGGCCACGCTCTCGTAGGCGGCGGTGGTCTTCTGGTCGAGGGTCGCGTCATAGGGCGGCGCGAACAGCGCGCAGGCGCTCAGGATCAGGGCCAGGCCGGCGACGCCGGAGGCGCGGATCACGGAAACGATGGTCATGCGGCGCCTCCCCCAAGGCCAATCACGGGTGGTGATCGCGCCGGACTCAAGCAGTCGCTCATCGGGCCTCGCCCGGCCGATAGGTCCGCTCGACATGGCCGTTCAGCTGGTCCGGATAGAAATAGACCGCCCGCAGGTCGCCCTTGGCGTAGCGCTGGGCCTGGTCGGCGAAATGCCGGGAGGCCGGGTCGCCGCTCTCGCCGCCGGCCGACACCGCCAGGGCCTTCACCCTCGGCCCGAACTCGACCACGGCCACGAAGCTGTTGCCGCCGGTCCCGTAGTACTTCTTCGTGCCCGGATAGCGCTTGGCCCCGAACGAGGCCAGCGAGCCCCACTGGCCCGAGGTGAACGGCACGGGGATCGAGGGCTTGCGGTCGTCGAAGGTCTGGACGATGGCGCCGTCGTTGCGCTGGAAGCGGTTGATCTGACCCCAGGGCGTGCGCCAGTCGCCGAAGTCGGCCGCCAGGCGGTCCGAGGCCTCGGCCAGGGCCGCCAGCTTCTGGGCCGGCGTCGTGCGCTCGGCCATGTACTTGTAGACCGACACGCCCTGGGTCCTGGCTTCGGCCGCCGACTTCGCCCACAGAGCCTCGCCCCAGAACACCGCTAGCGAGGTCTCGGTCGAGCCTTCCGACCACTTCAGGTCCCAGGCCTTCAGCGCCGCCATCTGGGCCGCGAGCCGGGCCTTGACCGGATCGTGGTCGGGCGTCGCGTCATAGGCCTTGGAAAGCGTCGGGATCAGGTCGGCGAAGGCGGTCAGGTAGGGGTCGTAGGCCGCTTCGACCAGGGTCGGCGGGCTGAAGTCCTTGCGGGCGCTCAGCACCCGCGTGGCGTGGACCCCGCGCGGCGTCTCGCCGACGCTGTCCATGTAGCGCGGATAGTCGGCCTGTTTGGGGCTGTAGGGGCCGGCCGCCGAATAGGGCCAGTTGTTGGTGTTCATCAGCCAGCCGTTGGGCGGGTTCTTCAGGTGGGGCGCCTCGGACAGGGCGTGCAGGCCGTTCCAGTCGGTGGCCGGGTCCGAGCCGTCGACCGGTTTGGTGTAGTCGAAGCGGTCGTCGCGGCGCGGGATGAACTGTGGATGCAGATAGGCCACCTCGCCCTTGTCGTCGGCGAACAGGGTGTTGTTCGAGGAATTGGCCTTCAGCTCGGCCACCTTCAGGAAGCTTTCGTAGTCGATGGCCTTGGTGCGCAGGAACGACTGCTCCAGGGCCTCGACCGGCCGGTACATCATCGCGAAGGCGATCCATTTGTCGCCCGCCGCCCGAACGATCGGACCGTGATGGGTGCGATAGACGGTGAAGGTTCTGTGGGCCAGCGACCCGTCGGCGGCCTTGTAGGCGACCTCGACGGTCGAGGTCGTCACCGGCCGCGCCTCGGCCCCGTACCGGTAGAACAGCTTGCCGTCCTTGCGGACGATGGTCTCGGCGAACTCGTCGACCACGTCGACCGTGCTGGAGGTGTGCATCCAGCCGGCGCGGGCGTTGAAGCCCTGATAGACGAAGAACTGTCCCCAGGTCGCCGCGCCATAGGCGTTCAGCCCCGCGTCGCTGGTCATCTGCAGCTCGGAGCGGAAGAAGAACGAGGTGTGCGGGTTGATCAGCAGCAGGGCGTGGCCGTCCCTGGTGTTGGACGGGGCGATGGCGAAGCCGTTCGATCCGGTGGGCTCGCGGAACGCGACGCCTTGCGCGAACTCCCGGGCCCGGACCTCGGCCGAGGCCTGCCGTTGCGGCTGGCCGTAGAACGCCTCCAGCTCGCCCAGCGAGATCCGCTCGACGTCGCCGCCGATGCTGCCCTCGGTGAAGCTCAGCGCCATCCACGGCTCGAACCGGGTGATGACCTTCGGCTTCACGGCCGGATGGGTCGCCAGGTAGAAGTTCAGCCCGTCGGCCCAGGCGTCCATCAGCGCCTTCAGCCAGGCGGGGCTCTGGGCGTAGCGGGCCTTCAGGTCGGCGGGATCGACGAACAGCTTCATCCGCAGGTCCTGCCAGACGGCCTTCTCGCCTTCGGCTTCCGCCGTGCGGCCCAGGGCCGTCAGGTAGTTGGCCTCGACCCGGTTGAAGTCGTCCTCGGCCTGGGCGTAGACCATGCCGAACACCGCGTCGGCGTCGCTCTTGCCGTGCACATGGGCGATCCCCCAGTCGTCACGGACGATCTGGACCCTGGCCGCGACGGCGCGCTGGCGAGCCAGGTCGGCGGCGGGCGAGGCCGCCAGGGCGGGCGCCGACAGCGCCGCGCAGGCCGCCGACAGCAGCAACAGATTTCCGATATGCAAGACGCGCCCTCCCGATTCACGGGACCGGACCGTCGGGCGCCGCCCTGCCGTTGTCCAGGCCCGGACGGGGCGTCAGTCTTCCGCGACAGGGCGAGCCGCCAGCCAGAGGCAGATCAGGCCCCCGGCTGCGATGACCGGCAGCAGGGCCAGCAGCACCTGGTTGGACGAGCGCCCGGCGCCGATCAGGGCGGCGGCCAGCAGCGGGCCTGCGGCCGAGCCGAGTCGTCCCATGACCACGGCGGCGCCGACGCCCGTGCCGCGCAGGCGGGCGGGATAGAAGCCCGGCGCCAGGCCGTAGACCGTGGACTGCACGCCGGAGACGGTGGCCCCCAAGGCCGCGCCGACCGCCAGATAGACCAGCAGCGAGGCCGGCGCGCCGGCCGCCGCCGCCACCGAGGCCGCCGAGGCGCCGAACACGCCCAGGATGGTCAGGGTCCGCCGCCGGCGGTTGTCCATCAGCCAGCCGGTGGCGATGCTGCCGGCCGCGCCCGCCAGGTTGAAGGCCATCTGCACCAGGCCGGCGTCGGGCCGGCTCAGGCCCCGGCCGATCAGCAGCGACGGCAGCCAGCTGAGCAGCAGGTACATGATCAGCAGGGCCAGGAAGAAGGCGGTCCACAGCAGCAGGGTGGTTAAGGCCCGCCCTTCGCCGGCGATCGCCTCGACGAAACCCGATTTCCGACCGTCGGCCGCGCTCGGGGCCTTCGGCGGGTTGGGCAGCAGCGGGATGGCCAGCAGCAGGGCCAGCAGCGGTCCCACGCCGCCGACGTGGAAGATCATCCGCCAGTCCGACGGCTCGGCCCCGGCCAGGCTGACCAGGGCGGCCACGGCCCCACCGCAGGGCATGCCGGCATAGAGAAAGCCGACGGCCCGGCTGCGCAGCTTGGGCGTGACGCTTTCGGCCACGATGGCGATCAGGTTGGGCAGGGCCCCGCCCAGGCCGACGCCGGTGAGAAAGCGGGCCAGCAGCAAGCTCTTGAGATCCGTGGCCAGGCCCGTGGCGATCGACAGCAAGCCGAACGCGGCCACCGAGACCAGCAGGGTGACCTTGCGGCCGAAGCGATCGGAAAGCCGGCCGCCCATGGCGGCGCCCGCCATCAGGCCAAAGGTGCTGACGCTGAAGAACCAGCCCAGGTCCTCGGGCTTGAGGCCCAGATCCGGCGCCAGGCGCGGCGCGGCGACCCCGGCGGCCTGCAGGTCGAAACCCTCGAACAGGGCTAGGAGGCAGCAGAGGGCGACGGCGATCAGGCCGCCGCGCTGCGGGCTTGCGGTGGGGTCGCCGTGGCGCATGGGTTCTCCTGGGGTTTCCTCGACGTCGAACGTTTTCGTTCGATCTGTTGATTGGCGTCAGCCCAACTTGGACATGACCTCGGCGGCTTCGGTGAAGGCGGTGTTGGCGGCCGGCACGCCGGCATAGATGGCGATCTGCATCAGCACCTCCTTCAGCTCGTCCTCGGTGAAACCGCCCTGTTCGAGGCCGGCGCGGACATGCAGGCGGAACTCCTCCCAGCGGGCCAGGCTGGCGCAGATCGCCAGCACCAGCAGGCGGCGGGTGCGGTGGTCGAGGCCGGGGCGTCCCCAGATCTCGTTCCAGGCGTAGCGGGTAATCATCGCCTGGTAGTCGGCAGTGAACGGCGTGCGGCCGGCCAGCGACTTGTCGACCCAGGCGTCGCCCAGGACCTTGCGGCGGGTGATCAGACCGGCCTCGAACAGCGTGTCCTGGGCCTCGCGGACGGCGGTTCCATGCTGGACCTCGGCCAGGAAGGCGCGCACCGCCCCGGCGAAGGCGATCGGGGCTTCCAGGCTGGGCAGGTGGGCGCCTTCGACCACGGCGTGGCGGGCGCCGGGGACGGCGGCGACGATCCGCTCGCCGTGCCCCTCGAAGGGGGTCGCGGCGTCCAGGGTTCCGGTGATCACCAGGGTCGGGACGCGGATGGCGGGCAGGCGCTCCAGCAACGCCATGTCGCGGATGGCCGCGCCGCAGCCGCAGTAGCCGTCGGGGTTCTGGGCCAGGATGCCGGCCCGGACGGTCTCGACGATCTCGGGGCGCCGCGCGCGGAAGCCGTCGGAGAAGAAGCGACCCAGCACCATCTCGACGATGGCGGCCAGGCCCTCGGCCCGGATCAGGGCCAGGCGCTGGTCCCAGACCGCCGGATCCATGGCTGGGGAGGTGCAGGCCAGCACCAGCGCCTCGATCCGCCCGGGCGCCTTCGTGGCCAGTTCCATGGCGATCATGCCGCCCAGCGATGTGCCGCAGAGGCTGGCCTTGGCGATCCCCGCCGCGTCCATGACCGCCAGCACGTCGTCGGCCAGCAGGTCCAGGCTGTAGTCGCCCGCCGGCGCGTCCGAGGCGCCGTGGCCGCGCGTGTCCAGCCGAAGCACGCGGAAATCGGGCGTCAGGTGCGGGACGGCCAGGTCGTAGAGGGAAAGGTCCAGGCCGATCGAGTTCAGCAGCACCAGGACCGGCTTGTCGGCGGCGCCGTCCAGCCGCCAGTAGATGCGGGCGCCGTGCGAGATGGCGAAGGGCATCAGCGATCCTTCTTTCGGTGTTCGGCGAGCGCGCGGGCGACCAGCGTTTCGGCCTCGCCGAGGTCGGTTCCGACCTCGGCGGCGGTCAGGTTGGCGGCCATGCGGTCCGCATCGACCTCCAGCCCCTCGACGACCGGCGCCATGGCGCAAAGGGCGCCGTGGGCCAGCTGGAACAGGTCGGCCAGCACCGGCCCCTCGGCCTGCCAGCCGCCCAGGCCGCGCTCGTGCTGCTGGAAGGCTAGGGCGGAGACGGCGGTCGCGGCCAGGTGCGGCGCACGCACCGCGGCGGACAGGGCGACCTGACAGGCGGTGGGATTGCGCTTGTGGGCCATCGCCGACGAACCGCCGCGGCCCGTCACGCGCGGCTCGAACGCCTCGGCGACCTCGGCCTGGGCCAGCAGGGCGATGTCGCCGGCGATCTTGCCGACCGCCCCGACCAGGATGGCCAGGCTGGAGGCCAGGCCGGCGACGCCGTCGCGCTGGGCGTGCCAGGGCGTCCCGCTGGCGGGCAGGTCCAGAAGCGCCGCCATGCGCTCGGCGACCGCCTGTCCCTGGCCGTCCAGGCCGGCCAGCGTCCCGGCCGCGCCGCCCAGCTGCAGGCGGATCGCGGCGGCCTGCTCGGCCTCGAAGCGCGCGAGGGCGGCGTCCAGGCCCCGCAGCCAGCCGGCGACCTTCAGGCCGAAGGTGATCGGCAGGGCGGGCTGCAGCAGGGTGCGGCCCAGCATCGGCGTCGCCGCGTGGCGTTCGGCCAGGATCGCCAGGGCGTCGGACAGCCGCGCGCCCTCGGCCCGGACCAGCCCCGAGCCGGCCTTGGCCTGCAGCATCAGGGCGGTGTCGGCCAGGTCCTGGCTGGTCGCGCCCTTGTGCAGCCATGGCGCGACATCGGAGGGCAGCCGGCCGCGCAGGGCGTTCACCAGCGGGATGGCCAGGGTTCCGGCGTGGGCCGCCTCTTGGGCCAGCGTCTCGACGTCCAGCGGCCGCGCGCAGGCCTCGGCGATGGCGTCGGCCGCCGTCGCCGGGATCAGGCCGACCTCGGCCTGGGCGCGGGCCAGGGCGGTCTCGAAGTCCAGGGCCGCGCGCAGCAGGGCCTCGTCGCCGAAGGCCGCCAGCATGGCGGGGGGCGAGGCGGGAAGATCGCGCAGCAGGGACAAACGGAAACCTTTCGATCAGACGTCGAAGAAGACGGTTTCCCGCTCGCCTTGCAAGATGATGTCGAAACGCCAGGCGTCATTCCGCCCCTTGCGGGCGACCAGGGTGTCGCGGCGCTCGGCCGGCACGAGGGCCAGGATCGGGTCGGCGTCGTTCTCGGCCGCGTCCTCGAAATAGATGCGCGTGGCCAGGCGCTTGATCAGGCCGCGGCCGAACACGCCGACGGCGATGTGCGGCGCCTGCAGGCGGTTGCCGGGACCTGGGACGGGACCGGGCCGCACGGTCCTGAAGCGGTAGAGGCCGTTCTCGTCGGTGGCCGCGCGGCCGAAGCCGATGAAGCCCTCGTCGAGCGGGACGTCCGGGCGATCGTCGTCGGGGCTGGCGTAGCGGCCGGCCGCGTTGGCCTGCCAGATCTCGATCATGGCGTCGGGCACGGGCTTGCCTTCGGCGTCGTAGACCACGCCCTCCAGGACGATCGTCTCGCCGCCGACCGCGCCACGCGGCGGCGACCGGTTCAGCACGTAGTGCTCTTCCGGGAAGAGCTCCGGCCGCGCGCCCATGTCGGACTGCCCCACGAGGTCGGCGCCGCCCTTCCAGGGAAGGCCGTAATGGAAGAACGGGCCGACGGTCTGGGACGGGGTCTGGCCGAACAGGGCCGGGTCCTGGTTGTCCAGGCGGGGGGCGGGGTTGACCGGATCAGTCGTCATGGTCGTCCTCGCCATGTTCGGTGTCTGGGGGCGTCGCCTCGCGGCCGCGAAGCACGACGTCGAACAGATAGCCCAGCGCCCAGTTGGGCTGGGTCGTGGCGAGGTCGAACCGCGAGACCATGCGCTGGCGGAACGGCGTCGGCACGGCGTTGGCGATCGGGTCGATCTCGATCAGCGGGTCGTCGGGAAAATACATCTGGGTGACGAGGCGGGTGGCGAAGGCCGGGCCCAGCAGCGACAGGTGGATGTGCGAGGGCCGCCAGGCGTTGTGGTGGTTGCCCCACGGATAGGCGCCGGGGCGGACGGTCACGTAGCGATAGCGACCCTCGGCGTCGGTGACGACCCGGCCCGCGCCGGTGAAGTTCGGATCCAGCGGGGCGTCCCACTGGTCCTTCTTGTGGATGTAGCGGCCGGCGGCGTTGGCCTGCCAGATCTCCATCACCGTGTTGGGGACCGGACGGCCGTTCTCGTCCAGCACGCGGCCCGAGACGATGATCCTCTGGCCCTGGGGCGTTCCCTTGTGCTGGGTCGTCAGGTCGGCAAGGGCGCCGCCCATCAGGCTGTCCCAGCAGCCGGCCGGACCGGTGGTCTCGGTCAGGGTGTGCGGGATCTCGACCAGCGGCTGGCGCGGCGAGCGGGCCACGGTCGAGGCGTAGCCCGGGTGCAGCGACGGCGGTTGGCCGGCGTCCTCGCGGGCATAGGGCAGGATCAGGGACATCAGACGCTCCTAGACGCGCTCGAAGGCCAGGGCCGCGCCCTGACCGACGCCGATGCAGAGGGTGGCCAGGCCGCGCCGGCCGCCGGTCGCTTCCAGCTGGCGCAGGGCGGTCAGCACCAGCCGCGCGCCCGAGGCGCCGAGCGGATGGCCCAGGGCGATGGCGCCGCCGTTCGGGTTCACGTGCGCGCCGTCGTCGGGCAGGCCCAGCTGGCGCAGCACGGCCAGGCCCTGGGCGGCGAAGGCCTCGTTCAGCTCGACGGTGTCGAAGTCGCCGATCGAGAGGCCGGTCCTGGCCAGCAGCTTGCGGACGGCGGGGACCGGACCGATTCCCATCACGCGCGGCGCCACCCCGGCCGCGGCGTAGCCGGTGATGCGGGCGCGGGGCGTCAGGCCGTGGCGCTTCACGGCGTCCTCGGAAGCGATGACCAGGGCCACGGCGCCGTCGTTGACGCCCGAGGCGTTGCCGGCCGTCACCGTGCCGCCCTCGCGGACGATGGGCTTCAGCTTGGCCAGGGCCTCCAGCGTGGTCTCGCGCGGGTGCTCGTCGCGATCGACGATCGTGGGGCCGGCCTTGCCGGGGATCTCGACAGGGGTGATCTCGCCGGCCAGGAAGCCCGAGGCCTGGGCCGCCGCCGCCCGCCGCTGGCTGCGCAGGGCGAAGGCGTCCTGGTCTTCGCGGTTCACGCCATAGTCGGCGGCGACGTTCTCGGCGGTCTCCGGCATCGAGTCGACGCCATAGGCCTTGCGCATGGCCGGATTGATGAGGCGCCAGCCGATCGTGGTGTCGAAGATCTCGGCGTTGCGCGAGAAGGCGCTGTCGGCCTTGCCCATCACGAACGGGGCGCGGCTCATGCTCTCGGCGCCGCCGGCGACGACCAGGTCGTTGTGGCCCGACAGGATGGCGCGGGCCGCGTAGCCGACGGCCTCCAGGCCGGAGGCGCAGAGGCGGTTGACGGTGACGCCCGGAACCTCGACCGGCCAGCCGGCCAGCAGCAGGGCCATGCGGGCGACGTTACGATTGTCCTCGCCGGCCTGGTTGGCGCCGCCCAGCACCACCTCGTCGATCGCCGCGAGATCGAGCCCCGGGTTGCGGGCCGCCAGGGCCTTCAGCGGGATCGCCGCCAGATCGTCGGCCCGGACCTTGGCCAGCGCGCCGCCGTAGCGGCCGAAGGGGGTGCGGATTCCGTCACAGATATAGGCGGTGGTCATTGGAAGGCTCCCGGATCGAAGGCGGCGCGGGTCTTGGCGCGGACCTCATCCAAACGAACGTTTGGAGCCAGTTCAATGAGTTTCAGGCTCTTCTCACCCTTGGGGCCGCGCCGCTCCAGGTCGAAGACGCAGAGATCGGTGATCACCAGGTCGACGCAGCCTTGGCCGGTCAGGGGCAGGGCGCAGCGCTCCAGGATCTTGCTCTCGCCGGCCTTGTTGGCGTGGTCCATGACCACGATCACCCGCTTGACGCCGGCCACCAGGTCCATGGCCCCGCCCATGCCCTTCACCATCTTGCCGGGAATGGTCCAGTTGGCGATGTCGCCGTTCTGGGCCACCTCCATGGCGCCCAGCACCGTCAGGTCGATATGGCCGCCTCGGATCATCGCGAAGCTCTGGGCGCTGTCGAAGAAGCTGGAGGTCGGCAGCTTGGTGATCGTCTGCTTGCCGGCGTTGATCAGGTCGGGATCGGCCTCGCCCTCGTAGGGGAAGGGGCCCATGCCCAGCATGCCGTTCTCGCTCTGCAGGGTGACATGCACGCCGTCGGGAATGTGATTGGCCACCAGGGTCGGGATGCCGATGCCCAGGTTCACGTAGAAGCCGTCCTGCAGCTCGCGGGCGGCGCGGGCCGCCATCTCGTCGCGGGTCCAGGCCATTATGCTTGCTCCTGAGCCGCTTCACGCGGGCGGGTGGTCAGCTTCTCGATGCGCTTCTCGTTGATCGTCGAGCGGATGATGCGGTCGACATAGATGCCCGGCGTGTGGATCGTGTTGGCGTCCAGCTCGCCCGCCTCGACGATCTCCTCGACCTCGACGATGGTCACCTTGCCGGCCGTGGCCATCACCGGGTTGAAGTTGCGGGCCGTCATCCGGAACATCAGGTTGCCCTCCGGATCGGCCTTCCAGGCCTTGATGATCGCCAGGTCGGCGCGCAGCCAGGTCTCGCGGACATAGTCCTCGCCCTCGAACGCCTCGACCGGCTTGCCCTGCGCCACCACCGTGCCGACGCCGGTCTTGGTGTAGAAGGCCGGGATGCCGGCGCCGCCGGCCCGGATGCGCTCGGCCAGGGTGCCCTGCGGGTTCAGCTCCAGCTCCAGTTCGCCCGACAGGTAGAGCTGCTCGAACAGCTTGTTCTCGCCCACGTACGAGCTGATCATCTTCCGGATCTGGCCGTTGTTGAGCAGCATCCACAGGCCGAAGCCGTCGGCCCCGCAGTTGTTGCTGATCACGGTCAGGTTCTTCACCCCGGTGTCCTTCAGGGCCGGGATCAGGGTCTCGGGATTGCCCGACAGGCCGAAGCCGCCCGACATCAGGGTCATGCCGTCGAAGGCCACGCCTTCCAGGGCGGCCGCGGCGGACGGGTAGATCTTGGACTTCATGGGCGGATCCTAGACAAGCGGCAGGCCGACATAGTTCTCGGCCAGCGTCACCTGAGCGGCGCGCGAGCCTTTGATGTAGGCGAGTTCGGCGACCTGCATCTTGCGGTCGAAGCCGTCGCGGTCGGGGAAGCGGTGGGTCAGGCTGGTGAACCACCACGAGAACCGCTCGGCCTTCCAGACGCGGGCCAGGGCGCGGGCCGAATAGCCGTCGATCCCGGCGGACGAGCCGCCATGGAAGTAGTCGACCAGGGCCTCGGACAGCATGACCACGTCCGAGACGGCCAGGTTCATGCCCTTGGCGCCGGTGGGCGGCACGATGTGGGCGGCGTCGCCGGCCAGGAACAGGCGGCCGTGGCGCATGGGCTCGGCGACGAAGCTGCGCAGCGGCGCGATCGATTTCTCGAACGAGGGGGCGCGGACGATGCGCGAGGCCGCCTCGGGACCCAGCCGGATCGACACCTCGTCCCAGAAGCGCTCGTCGGGCCAATCTTCGATACGGTCGTCCAGCGAGCACTGCACGTAGTAGCGGCTGCGGGTGGGCGAGCGCATCGAGGCCAGGGCGAAGCCGCGCTCGTGGTTGGAATAGATCAGCTCGTGGTCGCATGGCGGCGCCTCGGCCAGGATGCCCAGCCAACCGAACGGATAGACGCGCTCGAAGGTCTTGAGCACGCCCTCGGGGATCGCCGCCCGGCTGACCCCGTGATAGCCGTCGCAACCGGCGATGAAGTCGCAGTCGAGCCGGTGCTCGACCCCGTCCTTGCGCCAGGTGACATAGGGATGATCGCCGTCGACATCGTGGGGCTGGACGTCCTCGGCGTCGAAGACGATCGGGACGTCGCGCCGCTCGGCCGCGTCGAACAGATCCTTCATCACCTCCTGCTGGCCGTAGACCATGACGGTCGAGCCGCCGGTCAGGTCGGCCATGTCGATGCGAAAGACCTCGCCGTCGCTGGCCAGGTTGGTCCCGCCGTGGACGAGGCCCTCGCGCCGCATCCGCTCGCCGAGACCCAGGCGCTGCATCAGGTCGACGGTGATCTGCTCCAGCACGCCGGCGCGCACGCGGCCTTCGACATAGGACCGATCCTTGCGCTCGAGGATGACGGCGTCGACATCGGCCCGCCGCAGTAGGTGGCCGAGGAACAGCCCGGCCGGGCCCGCGCCGATGATGGCGACCTGGGTTCGCACGATGGAGCTCTCCGCCCTGACGCCGCCTCTCGCGACTTGCGGTCAGCCTGACCCCGGCGCTCCGCGATGGGGATGGACAGAGCATCACAAAAGTTGGACTTTTCGAACAGGGGCGCCAGCGCCCGATCCCGGGCGTGGAGTTCCGAGCGTGTCCAAAAACCCCGCCGTTCCGAGCTTCTTCCTGTTCGGAGAGCCCTTGAGAACCGTCGAGGGCAAGTTCATCCATCTCGAGGAATTGGACGATCGGACGCGGCCCAACGACTGGAGCATCCGCGCCCACGCGCACGCGGACCTCAACCACGTGTTCCACATAACCGCCGGAGGCGGGGTGATGCACGTGGACGGCGAGGTGATCGCCTTCGCCGCGCCGTGCCTGTTGCTGGTGCCGTCCGGCCGGGTCCACGGCTTCGCCTACGAGGTCGAGACGGCCGGTTCGGTGCTGACCATCGCCGACAGCTATCTTCGCGACCTGACCGCGCGCGAGCCGGCCTTCGCCGGCCTGTTCCGCGCCCCGCGCCAACTGCCGCTCGGGCCGGAATCGACGATCGCCGCGTCATTGCGGGAGCTGTCGCGCGAGTTGGTCTGGACCGCGCCGGCCGGCGGGGCGGCGGTCGAGGGCCACCTGCTGACCATCCTGGTCGAGGCCTTGCGGCGGCTGGTCCGGGTCGAGGCCGCGACGCCCGCGGTCCAGGGCGGTCACGTCACCCTCGTGGCCCGGTTCCGCGAACTGGTCGAAGCGCACTATCGCGAAGGCCTGCCGATGGAGGCCTATGCAGGGCGGCTGGGCGTGACCGTCGCACGGCTGAGGGGCGCGTGCTTGCGGGTGGCCGGCGCGACACCTCTGCGCCTGGTGCAGGACCGGCTGATGCTGGAGGCCAAGCGCGCGCTGCTCTATTCGAACATGACGGTGGCCGAGGTGGCTTATCATCTGGGCTTCGACGACCCGGCCTATTTCTCGCGTTTCTTCGCCAAGGCCGAAGGCCTGTCCCCGAAACGCTACCGCGACGGACGGGCGGACTTCCCGTCGACCACCGTCGACTAGGCTTGGGCGTGGTCGAGAACCCTCGCTTGCGTACATTGTATGTCTGGTATACAAATTGCCGAGCATACAATGACGAGCGCCACGGTGCGCCTCGCGCCAAGGGAAGGAACCATCATGAGCTCGACCCAGGCCGTCTTCGAGCGTCTGGACCCGGTCACGGGCGCTGTCGCGACCACCACGATCGCCATGAGTCCGGACCAGGCCCGCGGGGCCGCCGACGCCGCCCAGGCGGCCTTTCCGGCCTGGAGCGCGCTGGGGCCGAACGCCCGTCGGGCCCTGTTGTCCAAGGCCGCCGCGGCGCTCGAGGCCCGGGCGGACGCCTTCGTCGAGGCGATGATGGGCGAGATCGGCGCCACCGAGGGCTGGGCGCGCTTCAACCTGATGCTGGCCGCGTCGATGGTGCGCGAGGCCGCGGCCCTGACCACCCAGATCAGCGGCGAGGTGATCCCCTCCGACAAGCCCGGCTGCCTGGCCATGGCGGTGCGCGAGCCGGTCGGCGTGATCCTGGGCATCGCGCCCTGGAACGCGCCGATCATCCTGGGCGTGCGCGCGGTGGCCACGCCGCTGGCCTGCGGCAACACTGTCGTGCTCAAGGCCTCCGAGAACTGCCCGCGCACCCACGGCCTGATCGCCGAAGCCTTCGCGGCCGCCGGCCTGCCGCCGGGCGCGCTGACGATCGTCACCAACGCGCCGAAGGACGCGGCCGAGGTGGTCGGAGCCCTGATCGACCATCCGGCCGTGCGGCGGATCAACTTCACGGGCTCGACCGCGGTCGGCAAGATCATCGCCAAGCGCGCGGCCGAGCATCTCAAGCCGGTGCTGCTGGAGCTGGGCGGCAAGGCCCCGCTGATCGTGCTGGAGGACGCCGACCTGGACGAGGCCGTCAAGGCCGCCGCCTTCGGCGCGTTCATGAACCAGGGCCAGATCTGCATGTCGACCGAGCGGATCATCGTGGTCGACGCCGTCGCCGACGCCTTCGTCGAGAAGTTCGCCGCCAAGGCCGCCAGCCTGGCGGTCGGCGACCCGCGCGAGGGCAAGACCCCGCTGGGCGCGGTGGTCGACCTGAAGACCGTCGCCCACGTCGAGGGCCTGGTGGCCGACGCGGTGGAGGCGGGCGCCGTCCAGGTCAGCGGCGGCCCGGCCCAGGGCGTGCTGATGCCGGCCACGGTCGTCGACAAGGTCACGCCGGCCATGCGCCTGTTCCGCGAGGAGAGCTTCGGCCCGGTGGTCGGCGTGATCCACGCCCGCGACGAGGAGCACGCCGTCGCCCTGGCCAACGACACCGAATACGGCCTGTCGGCCTCGGTGTTCACCCGCGACATCGCCCGCGGCCTGAAGGTGGCGCGGCGGATCCAGTCGGGCATCTGCCACGTCAACGGGCCGACCGTGCACGACGAGGCCCAGATGCCGTTCGGCGGCGTCAAGGCCTCGGGCTACGGCCGCTTCGGCGGCAAGGCCGGGATCGACGCCTTCACCGAGCTGCGCTGGATCACCGTCGAGACCCAGGCCGGCCATTTCCCGATCTGACACCCCCTCCGGGCGCCCCGCGCCGCCCTCTTCCAGTTCCAAGGACCGAGCATGACCGACGCCAACGACACCGCGACCTTCACGGTCGAGAACCGCATCGCCTGGGTGAAGTTCAACCGTCCCGACAAGCGCAACTGCATGAGCCCCACCCTGAACCGCCGGATGATGGAGGTGCTGGACGAGCTGGAGTTCCGCGACGACGTCGGCGTGCTGGTGCTGACCGGCGAGGGCTCGGCCTGGTCGGCGGGCATGGACCTGAAGGAGTATTTCCGCGAGACCGAGGCCAAGGGCCTGGGCGCGACCCGCCAGGCCCAGCGCGAGTCCTACGGCTGGTGGCGACGCCTGCGCTGGTACCAGAAGCCGACCATCGCCATGGTCAACGGCTGGTGCTTCGGCGGCGGCTATGGCCCGCTCTATTCCTGCGACCTGGCGATCGCCGCCGACGAGGCTCAGTTCGCCCTGTCGGAGATCAACTGGGGCATCCTGCCGGGCGGCGGCGCCACCAAGGTGGTGGTCGACCTGATGCCGCTGCGCGACGCGATGTACCACGCCATGACCGGCGAGCTGATCGACGGCCGGAAGGCCGCCGCCTGGCGCCTGGTCAACGAGAGCGTGCCGCTGGAGCGCCTGGAGGCCCGGGTGCGCGAGCTGGCCGAAGTGCTGCTGAAGAAGAATCCCGTGGCTCTGAAGGCGACCAAGGACGCCGTCCGGCGGGTCAAGGAGATGACCTACGACAACGCCGAGGACTACCTGGTCCGCGCCCAGGAGGCGGCCAACGCCTTCGACAACGAGGGGCGCAAGGAAGGCATCAAGCAGTTCATCGACGACAAGACCTACAAACCGGGGCTGGGCGCCTACGATCTCGCCAAACAGAGCTGAGACGGGGCCGGGTGGAGGAAACGACGACGGGAAAGATGTCCGCATGACCCCGATGGACCATGTCGCCCTCCAGGCGCGCCTGCAGCCGAACCGGCCGGCGGCGGTCGACCTGGCCGGCGGCCGCCGCTGGACCTATGCCGAGCTCGACGCGGCGATCGCCCGGGCCGCGGGCGTGCTGCGGCGGCGCGGGGTGGGCGAGGGCGACCGCCTGGCGGCGCTGGCCCGCAACCGGGTCCTGCTGGTGGTCCTGCACCTGGCCTGCGCCCGCCTCGGGGCGATGTTCGTGCCGCTGAACTGGCGGCTCTCGCCCACCGAGATCGCCGCCCTGGTCGAGGACGCCGAGCCCGGCCTGATCGTCGGCGACGCCCAGCTGGTCGCCGCGGGCGTGGACGGCGTCGATCTCGACGCGCTGCAGGCCGAGATCGACGCGGCCGAACCTGAGGCGCCGACCAGCGCCGACCGCGAACGCCCGTCGCTGATCCTCTACACCTCGGGCACCTCGGGCCGTCCCAAGGGCGTGCTGCTGTCCGAGCGCAACCTCGACCAGACGGCGATCAATTTCGGCCGGCTGGGCAAGGTCACCCATCAGAGCGTCTTCCTGGTGGACTCGCCGATGTTCCACATCATCGGCCTGGTCACCTCGGTCCGCCCCGCATTGATGCACGGCGGGACGGTGCTGGCGTCCGACGGCTTCGAGCCGGCGCGCACCCTGGCCCGCCTCGGCGATCCGGCGCTGGGCGTCACCCACTATTTCTGCGTGCCGCAGATGGCCGCGATGCTGCGCAGCCAGCCGGGCTTCGACGCCTCGGCGCTCCGGGGGCTGACGGCCCTGTTCACCGGGGGCGCGCCGCATCCGGCCGCCGACATCCGCGCCTGGCTGGCCGACGGCGTGCCCGTGGTCGACGGCTATGGCATGAGCGAGGCCGGCACGGTGTTCGGCATGCCGCCCGATCCGGCGCTGATCGACGCGCGGGCCGGCTCGGCGGGCCTGGCCATGCCGGCGGTGGCGACCCGGATCGTCGACGACCAGGACCGCGACTGCCCGCCCGGCGTCGCAGGCGAGCTGCTGCTAAGGGGCGACAACCTCTTCCAGGGCTACTGGCGCCGTCCCGAGGAGACCGCGCGGGCCTTCACCGCCGACGGCTGGTTCCGCACCGGCGATATCGTTCGCGCCGACGCCGAGGGCTACCACTGGCTGGTGGACCGCAAGAAGGACATGTTCATTTCGGGCGGCGAGAACGTCTATCCGGCCGAGATCGAGGCGGCCCTGGCCGACCATCCCGGCATCGTGGAATGCGCGGTGATCGGCATGCCCGATCCGCGATGGGGCGAAGTCGGCCATCTGGTGGCCAGGCCCTGCGACGGGGTCGTCCTCGACCTGGCCGCGATCCTGAGCCACCTCGAAAACCGGCTGGCGCGCTATAAACTGCCCAAGGCCCTGGTCCTGGTCGCGGCGCTGCCGCGCACGGGCTCGGGCAAGATCCAGAAGACGGTCCTGCGCGAACGGCTGATCGCGGGGGACCCAAGAACCTGAACGCCGGCGGACCTTTGGGGGCGACCGGCGAACCATAGGGAGGATGAGATGGCGCCCAGTCTCGACAGACAGGACGGCCGGACCGGGATGGGGCTCGACGCCTGGAACGCGATGGTCGCCTCGACCTTCGACAACCTCGTGGTGGACGCCGACCGCGAGGCGTTCCAGGGCGCCATCGATGTCCGCGACCTGGGCGGCATGGACCTGTCCCGGGTCGCGTCCAGCGCCGCGGTCGTGCGCCGCGGCCGTTCGTCCTCGGCGCACCGGCCGTATTTCAAGCTGCATGTCCAGGACGTCGGCCGCAGCCTGAACCTGCAGGACGGCCGCGAGGCGGTGCTGGGCGAGGGCGACCTGATGCTCTGCGATCCGGCGCGGCCCTACACGATCCGGTTCGACGATCCCAACCGCATGCTGGTCCTGCGGATCCCGTCCGAGCGCCTGACCGAGCGGACGCCCGATCCGGAGGCGCTGTGCGGCCGGCGGCTGGCGGGGAACGGCATGGCCGGCGCCCTGCTGGCGTCCTTCATCCGCACGCTGTGGATCAACGCCGGCCGGGACGGCGTCCCCATGGGCCAGGCGCTGCAGGACGCCGCCCTCTCCCTGCTGGCCGCCGCCCTCCAGGAGAGCGAAGGGCAGACCGGGCGCGGCCGCGATCTCGAGCCCGGCCACGGCGCGGGCGGCCGGATCAAGCGCTTTATCGACGAGAACCTCTGCGATCCAGACCTCAGCGTCGGTCGCGTGGCCGGCGCGCTGGGCGTGTCGCCGCGCTATGTCCAGATGGTGTTCGCCGGCATGGCGACCACGCCGCTGGCCTATATCCGCCGCAAGCGGCTGGAGCGGGCGGCCCGGGCCCTGCGCGAGGACGGCGCGGCCTGCAACATCACCGACCTGTCGTTCGGCCTGGGTTTCAACGACCTTTCGCATTTCAGCCGTGCTTTCAAGGCCTTCTACGGCGTGGGCCCGCGTGAGTTCCGGGCCAGCTGAGTCCCGGTCGAGCCCGAAAACGACGCCGGGCTTCGCATCCGTGAAAGTCGCCTTCGCGCCTGGCCAAGTCTGACGCCGCCGCCCGTGCTCCTCTGTCGTCAACGACATAAAAGGGAGGACGGGCCATGGGGCGCAAGCTCGGGTTACATCAGATGTTGGCGGCGGCGTCGGTGCTGGCGTTGGCGGCCGGCGCGGCGCACGCGCAGACCCAGATCGAGGAAGTCGTCGTCACGGCCCAGAAGCGGGCCGAAAACGTCCAGGACGTGCCGATCGCCATCTCGGCCTTCTCGGCCAACGCCCTGCAGGAGCGGGCGGTCGGCAATGTCGCCCAGCTGTCCAACCTGGCGCCCAACGTCACCCTGGACGGCGGCACGCCGTTCTCGGGATCGCCGTCGGTGCTGTCGGCCTATGTCCGCGGCATCGGCTCGGACGACTTCGCGTTCAACATCGATCCCGGCGTCGGCATCTATGTCGACGGCGTCTATCTGGCCCGCACCGTCGGCGCCAACCAGGACCTGCTGGACGTCGAGCGCATCGAGATCCTGAAGGGCCCGCAAGGCACGCTGTTCGGCCGCAACACCATCGGCGGCGCGATCTCGATCGTCACCCGCGAGCCGGGGGACGCGTTCAAGTTCAAGGGCGACGTCACCGTCGGCAGCTTCAACCTGATGCAGGCCCGCGGCAGCGCCGACCTGCCGCTGGCGGAGGGGCTCTCCTCGTCGATCACCTTCGGGATCAAGAGCCGCGAAGGCTATGTCGAGCGCCTCCCCTATCCGGATGCGCGGGCCCGCAATTCCACCTCGTACACCGCCTTTCCGTCGTCCGATTTCGACACCGCCTCGCGCGAGGGCGGCGAGAACAGCTGGAACCTGCGCGGCAAGCTGAAGTGGAAGAGCGAGGCGACCAAGGTCGTGCTGTCGGCCGACTACACCCGCGAGGACAGCGGCGGCCTGGCCAACACCCTGATAGGCACGACCGAAACCGTCCCGGGCAATTTCGCGGGCACGACCAACCTGCCGGGCACGGCCTTCGACCCGACCGGGACCACCGGCTTCCTGTTCGCGGGGCTCTACAACTTCTGCATCGGCGCCAACTCGACCCAGATCGCCGCCCGCAACGCCCAGGCCCTGTGCGGCGTGCGCGGCACGCAGTACAGCCCGAGCCTGCACGTGGCCTCGATCGCCGGGGTCAATGTCGACGGCAATCCCGCCAACGACCTGCTGCCCTATGACGGCCGCTTCATCAGCAAGGACATCGACAAGAGCTACGCCACCGGCAACAGCTTCTCGAACCTGGTCAACTGGGGCCTCGGCGCGACCGTCGAGCACAGCCTGGCCGACAACGTGACGCTGAAGTCGATCACCGCCTACCGCAAGCTGCTGTGGAAAAGCGGCACCGACGCCGACGGCTCGCCCCTCAACATCGCCCAGCTCAGCTTCGACATGAAGCAGTGGCAGATCAGCCAGGAGCTCCAGCTGCTGGGCTCGGCCTTCGACAAGAAGCTGAACTACGTGCTGGGCGGCTACTACTTCAAGGAGAAGGGCTCGCTGCACGACTTCGTCACCTTCGACGAAGGCCTGCTGCAGGTCGACGGCCCGAACCAGCTGGAGACCAAGAACTACGCCGCGTTCGGCCAGATCGACTGGCGGCCGATCGACTTGATCAGCGTCACCCTCGGCGGTCGCTACACCAAGGAAAAGAAGCTGTTCGAGGGCGGCCAGCAGGACCTGAACGGCTTCAACTACAAGCTCTTCGGCTGTTCGGACGCCAACGGGAACATCACCCCGAACGGACCTTTCCCCCTGGCCCCGATCTCATGTCAGACGGGCCTGAACTATCCCGATCCGGCCAATCCGGTGCGGGTCTACGCCCCCGGCGTCAACGAGCAGACCTTCAGCAACTTCTCGCCCAAGGTCGGGGTGCAGCTGCACCCGGGCGACGACCTGATGGCCTATGTCAGCTGGTCCAAGGGCTACAAGACCGGCGGCTGGACGACCCGCCTGACCAACCCGCAGCTGCTGGCCCAGCCGTTCGGCGAAGAGACCGCCACCACCTGGGAAGCGGGCTTCAAGTCCAAGCTCCTCGACCGCCGCCTGCAGCTGAACGGCTCGGTGTTCAAGACCCAGTACGACGGCATCCAGCTGAACTTCCAGCAGGGCACATCGCCGACCATCCGCAACGCCGGGAACGCCGAGATCAAGGGCGTCGAGTTCGAGGCGGTCGCCGTGCCGATGGAGGGCCTGACCCTCAACGCCTCGGTGGGCTATCTGCACGCCCGCTACACCGACGTGCTGGCCGGCGTGCTGGCGGTCAGCGGTCCCAATCCGTTCCAGGCAGGCACCTTCGTCGACGCGCCGCTGCCCAAGACCCCCAAGTGGAAGATCAACTTCAGTCCGCGCTACGAGTTCAAGCTGGCCAACGGCGGCTCGATCACCGCCATCGGCGACTGGACCTATACCTCCGGCATCTGGAACAACGCCCAGCGCACCTATCTGCTCAGGCGCCCGGCCGTGCAGGTGGTCAACGCCAGCCTGGCCTACGCCGACCCGGGCGGCGCCTGGACCGTCACGGTCGGCGGCACGAACCTGACCGACAAGCGCTACCTGACGACCGGCAACGAGAACATCGCCGCCGGCACGATCTTCGGCACCTACAGCCGGCCGCGCGAGGCCTATGTCCGCCTCGGCGTGACGTTCTAACCCCTGTGGCGGCGCGATCGCCGATCGCGACGACGCGCCGCCTCCCTGTTCCCGAGATCTTCGCATCGAGGCCGATATCGTCATGACCCTGCTCAAGGACCGCCCGACCGCCGAGGCGCCGCCGCCCTTCCTCGCCGACACGATCTGGAGCGACCGCCTGTTCTCGGGCGGCTGGGTCGCCAGCCGGGGCGGACGGCTGGAGGTCGTCGAGCCCGCCACCGGCGGCGTGCTGAGCCGGGTGGGACGGGCCGGGCGCGACGACGTGGCGGTCGCCGCCGCCGCCGCACGCGCGGCCCAGCCGGCCTGGGCGGCCCTGCCGCCGGACGCGAGGCAGGCGGTGCTCCTGAAGGCCGCCGCCCTGCTGGTCGAGAAGGCCGACGAGGCCGCGCCGTGGATCATGCGCGAGACCGGCTCGGTCGGCGCCAAGGCCGCGGTGGAGCTGGAACACGCCGCCGGCTTCGTGCGGCAGGCGGCGATGATGGCGACCGAAGCCCAGGGCCTGCTGCTGCCCTCGTCCGACGGCCGGCTCAGCATGGCCCGGCGCGTCCCGCTGGGCGTGGTGGGCGTGATCTCGCCGTTCAACTTCCCGCTGGTGCTGTCGATCCGCGCCGTGGCGCCCGCCCTGGCGGCCGGCAACGCCGTGGTCCTCAAGCCCGACCCGCGCACGCCGATCAGCGGCGGCTTCCTGATCGCGCGGCTGTTCGAGGCCGCCGGCCTGCCGACGGGGCTGCTGCACGTCCTGCCCGGCGACGCCGAGGCCGGCGACGCCCTGTGCCGCGATCCCAACATCGCCATGATCGCCTTCACCGGCTCCACCGCCGCCGGGCGCAAGGTCGGCGAGGTGGCGGGCGCCCACCTCAAGAAGGTGGCCCTGGAGCTGGGCGGCAAGAATGCGCTGATCATCCTCGACGACGCCGATCCGGACGTGGCCGCGTCCAACGCCGCCTGGGGCGCCTGGCTGCATCAGGGGCAGATCTGCATGACCACCGGCCGCGTACTGGTCCAGCAGGGGCTGCACGACGCGGTGGTCGAGCGGCTGGTCGCCAAGGCCGCCCACCTGCCGGTCGGCGACCCGACCACGGGCCGGGTCGCCCTGGGGCCGCTGATCTCGCAGCCGCAGCTGGACCGCGTCCGCGCCATCGTCGCCGACACGGTCGCGGCCGGTGCGACCCTGGCGGCCGGCGGTCCTGGCGAGGGGCTGTTCTTCCCGCCCACGGTCCTGACGGGCGTGCGGCCCGGGATGCGGGCCTTCGACGAGGAGATCTTCGGGCCCGTGGCGGTGGTCACCGCCTTCGCCGACGACGCCGAGGCCGCCGCCCTGGCCAACCGCGGCGACTACGGCCTGTCGGCCGGGATCATCACCGGTTCGGTCGGACGCGGCATGGCGCTGGGCGAGCAACTGGACGTCGGCCACCTGCACATCAACGACCAGACCGTCGAAGCCGGTCCGCATGCGCCGTTCGGCGGCATGGGGGCGTCGGGCAACGGCAGCCGGATCAGCGGCCCGGCCAATCTCGACGAGTTCACCACCTGGCGCTGGACCACGGTGAAGACCGCCGCCACGCCCTATCCCTTCTAGCCGCGTCCCGCCCGGTCCTGGCTGGGCGGGACATCCAGTTCTACAGTTCCCCGTCTTCGCAGGATCCTTCCATGCAGATCACCGCCGCCGTCCTTCGCAGCCGCTCGGGTCCCTTCGGCCTGGAGGCCGTCGAGCTGGAGGAGCCTCGCGCCGGCGAGGTGCTGGTTAGGGTGGTGGCCACCGGGGTCTGCCACACCGACATGGTCATGCGCGACCAGGACCTGCCGACGCCCCAGCCGGTGGTCCTGGGGCACGAGGGGGCTGGAGTCGTCGAGCGGGTGGGTCCAGGGGTCACCAAGGTCGCGCCCGGCGACCACGTGGTGATGACCTTCAATTCCTGCGGGACCTGCCCGTCCTGCCACGACCACGCCCCGACCTACTGCCACGAATTCTTCCCGCGCAACTTCATGGGCGCGCGGGCCGACGGCAGCTCGGGCCTGTCGCGCGACGGCGAGACGATCCACGCCAACATCTTCGGCCAGTCCTCGTTCGCCACCTTCGCCCTGTGCCACGAGCGCAACGCGGTGAAGGTCTCCAAGGCCGCGCCGCTCGAGATCCTCGGCCCGCTGGGCTGCGGGGTGATGACCGGGGCGGGCGCGGTGATGAACGCGCTGAAGGTCCCCGCCGGACGGTCGCTGGCGGTGTTCGGCGCCGGCGCCGTGGGCCTCAGCGCCGTGCTCGCGGCCAAGGCCTCGGGCGCCGGCCCGATCATCGTCGTCGACATCAACCCCGCCCGGCTGGCCCTGGCCCTGAGCCTGGGCGCCGACCACGCGCTGGACGGCCGCGGCGAGCCGGTGGTCGAGCGGATCCAGGCGATCACCGGCTTCGGCGTCGACTATTCGATCGACACCACGGCCAATCTGAAGGTCATGCGCCAGGCCGTCGACGTGCTGGCGCCGCGCGGGACCTGCGGTCTGGTCGGGGCCTCGAAGATGGGCGACGAACTGGCGCTGGACGCGGTGGCGGTGATGAGCGGCGGCCGGGTCGTGCGCGGCGTGGTCGAGGGCGACGCCGATCCCGACACCTTCATCCCCGAGCTGATCGACCTGCACCTGGCGGGCAGGTTCCCGTTCGAGAAGCTGATCGCCTTCTATCCGCTGGAGCAGATCAATGAGGCGGTGGCCGACGGCGAGGCCGGTCGCGTGATCAAGCCCGTCGTGCGCATGGGCTGACGGAAGCCGCTCGGCCTTCAACGACGGGATGACCCCCGGCTGGCTTGGCCCGAGCCGGCTGGGGTTTTTTACAGATCCAGCACCAGGACTGGCGAGCGCGCCCGCGAACAGCAGGGCGTGAACTGGGTGTTGGCGGCTTTCTCTTCGTCGGTCTGGAAGAGGTCGCGGTGGTCCGGCTGGCCCTCCAGGACCGGTGTCAGGCACGTGCCGCAGACGCCCTGTTCGCAGGACAGCGGCACGAAGACGCCGGCCGCCTCCAGCGCCTGGGCGGCGGTCTGGTCCGGCCCGACCGCGATGAGCTGGCCGGTGCTGGCGATCCGCAGCGAGAACGGCTGGGCTCCGGCCTCCAGGGACGCGGCGGCGAACGACTCCTGGTGGATCTGGGCTTCGGTCCAGCCGCGCGCCCGGGCGCCGGCGACCACGAAATCCATGAAGCCCCGCGGACCGCAGACGTAGAGATGTCGCCGCGACGACGGATTGGCCAAGGCCTGGTCGAGGTCCAGCCGCGTCTCCGGGGCGGCGTCGAAATGGCGCTGCAGCTGGGCGGGGAACAGGGCGCCGGCCTCGTCGAGGAACGCCGCGCGGGCGGCGTCGCGGGCGCAATAGTGCAGGGCGAACGGCTTGCCCAGCGCGGCCAGGCGATGGGCCATGGAAAGGATCGGGGTGATTCCGACGCCGCCGGCCAGCAGGACGAAGTCGTCGCCGTCCTCGTCCAGGGCGAACAGGTTGCGCGGCGGGCCGATCGTCAGGGTCGCGCCCTCGCCCAGGGCCTCGTGGACGACGGCCGAGCCGCCGCGCGACGCCGGGTCGCGCAGCACCGCCACCCGATAGTGCTCGCGCCTGGCCGGATCGTTCGACAGCGAGTACTGGCGGACCAGGCCGTTCGGCAGCATCAGGTCGATGTGGGCGCCGGCCGTGAACGGCGGCAGCGGCGCGCCGTCCAGCGCCACCAGGTCGAGGCGCACGATGTCCTGGGCGACCGTGGCGCGGGACGCCACCCGGACCTGGATCATCATGCCTGCGCCGGGACGGGCGCGGCGCCGAGCGCTTGCTCGGCCGCGATGGCCTTGTCGATCAGCATCCGCGAGCGCACGCCGCCGGCGTCGATGTTCAGCTTCAGCAGGCGACGGTCCGGATGCCGCAGCAGGTTCTGCTGCTGTTGCTCCAGCATCTCCAGGTCCTCGGAGAAGATCTTGCCCTGGCCCTCGCGGATGGTGTCGGTCAGGGCCGCGTCGGCCACCGCGAAGCTGCGGGCCATGCCCCAGAAGTACCAGTGCGAGGTCTCGGTCTCGGGCGTGATGAAATCGACCACGACGCTAGCGGCCTTCTTGTCGGGCGGGGCGGCGTGGCCGCCATGGCCTTCCAGCGCCACCCCGACCTCGATCATGACGTGGCTGGGCAGGGAGAAGCGGCAGATCTGCCAGCGGTCGACGACGGCGTCCTCGGGCAGGCCGGCGCCGCGCAGGGCCATGCGCCAGAAGGGCGGGGCCGAGATCTTCTCCATGAACCGGCTGGTGACGACCTCGTCGCCGTCGAGGCGGGTGGTCACCGGGGCCTCGTCGATCTCCTTCTGGCCGATGCTGCCAGCGTGGACATAGGTCTCGTGCGTCAGGTCCATCAGGTTGTCGACCATCAGCCGATAGTCGCAGGCGATGTGATAGAGGCCCCCGCCATAGGCCCAGTCCGGACTCTCGGCCCAGGGCAGGGGGTGAAGCTTGGCGGGATCGGCCAGTTCGGCCTCGCCGGGCCAGACCCAGACGAAGCCGTAGCGCTCCAGGACGGGAAAGCTGCGGATGGCCGGGAAGCCGGCCACGCGCTGGCCCGGCATCGCGGTCGCGCGACCCTCGCAGCCCATGGTCAGGCCGTGGTAGCCGCAGACCAGTTCGCCGTCGCGCACGAAGCCCAGCGACAGCGGCGCGCCCCGGTGCGGACAGAAGTCCTCCAGCGCCACGACCTGGCCGGCCTTGCCGCGGTGGAACACCATCCGCTCGCCGCAGATCCGCCGGCCCAGGGGCTTGTCGGCGATCTCGTCGGGCGTGCAGGCGACATACCAGGCGTTTCGCGGCCAGGGCGCGGCCTTGGCCGCTGTCTCGGGAGCCATCGTCGTTTCCTCGCGTCGTTGTTCTCGGCTGCTTGGCCTATTGGATCCAATCTTGATCGCAAAACCGGTCACGTCAAGATATTGGATCCAATTGTGAGCTTGTGGATGCGGAAGCCCGTCCGCTAGGGTCGCCGCCATGGAGACGCCGAGCATGAAGCCGGGCCAGCGCGTGATGATGGCCCTTCGCAAGATGATCGCCTCGGGCGAGCTCAAGAGCGGCGAGCGGATCGCCGAGATCCCGACGGCGGCCGCGCTGGGCGTCTCGCGGATGCCGGTGCGCACGGCGCTGCGGTCCCTGGAGCAGGAGGGGCTGGTGGTGCGGCTGGGCGCCCGGGGCTACGCGGCTCGCGGCGTGTCCAGCGCGGGGATCCGCGACGCCATCGAGGTGCGCGGCGTGCTCGAGGGCTTCGCGGCCGGCCGCCTGGCCGAACGCGGGATGCCGCCCGAAACGCGGACGCGGCTGGCCGGCCTGATCGCGGAAGGGGAGGCGCTGTTCGCGGCGGGCCGGCTGAGCGCCGAGGACCTGGACCGCTACGGCGCCTACAACCTGGCCTTCCACGACGCCCTGGTCGCCGCCTCGGGCAATGCGGCGGTGGCGACCGCCCTGGCGCGAAACAGCTTCGAGCCCTTCGCCGGCGCCGGGGCGATGGCGCTGGACCTCGCCGACCTGGCGGCCGAGTACGACCATCTGCTGGCCGCCCACCGCCAGCACCAGGCGGTGTTCGACGCCATCGCGCGCGGCGACGCCGAGGCGGCGGAGCGGATCATGCGGGACCACGCCTTCGCGGCGATCCGCAACGCCAAGGTCTTCGAGGCCGCCGCCGGCGCCGGCCGCCCGCTGGCGGCGGCGCGGACCATCCGGTCCGACTGATCGCCGCCGGGCGCCGGGGCTTGGAGGGGGCGTCCGGCTTGTTGTAATGTCGCCAGGGATACAGTTTGCTTGGCGTCCTAATTCGGGGCGACGCGAGGGGTCATGGAAGAAATCACCGCTTTCGGCGCCTTGGGCCAGCGATTGGGCTTGCAGCTCCACTATGCGGACGTGCGCGCCATGGCGGGACTGGCGGGGCGCCTGGCGCCCCTGAAGGTCACGCCGGCGCGGGCCACGGCGATCGTCTATATCGCGCTGCACGCCGGATGCGACCAGACGGCCCTGGGCCGCGCCCTGGGCGTCAACCGGGCCAGCACGATGAAGGCCGTCGACGAGCTGGAGATCCTGGGCGCGATCGAACGCCGTCCTGGTCGCGACCGCCGCACCAACGCGCTGCATCTGACCGCCGCCGGCGAAACCCTGCGCGAACGGATCGAGCAGGAGACCCTGGCGCACGACCAGGAAGCCTTCGCCAGCCTGACGGCCGCCGAGCGCTCCGAATTCAGCCGACTGCTGGCCAAGCTCCGATCGGTCGACGCCCGTCTCGAACCGGCCTGACGGGGCGAAGCAGTCTTTAAGCGTCTGAAGGAAGGTCCTTGGTGGAGCCGAGGGGAATCGAACCCCTGACCTCCTCATTGCGAACGAGGCGCTCTACCATCTGAGCTACGGCCCCAAGGAAGCGCGGAGATACGTTGGGGCGGCGGCCTCGTCAAGCGCTCGGTTGGCTCCGTCGGCGGCCTTTGCTTGCCAGGGCCGCCGAGGCGCGGCAAGAAGCGGTGTCACTGGACGGGAAGCTCATGGTCGACATCCTCAAGTTCGTCTTCTTCATCCTGGATGCGCTGCTGGGCCTGCTGTGGTGGGCGATCATCGTCTCGGCCGTGCTGAGTTGGCTGGTGGCGTTCGACATCATCAATCTGCGCAATCGCGCGGTCTATCAGATCAGCACCTTCCTCGACCGGGTCACCGACCCGGTCCTGCGGCCGTTCCGGCGGATCATCCCGCCGCTGGGCGGCGTCGACATCAGCCCGATCATCGTGCTGCTGATCATCACCGGCGTGCGCGCCATCCTCCTGCCGGGCCTGCTGCGGACGCTGATCGGCCTGAGCGGCGGTTACTACTAGCTCATGCGCCTGGCGGTCCGCCTCACCCCGCGCGGCGGGCGCGAGGCGATCGACGGCTGGGCGGCCGACGGCGACGGCCGGCCCTATCTGAAGGTGCGGGTCGCGGCCCCGCCGGTCGAGGGCGCGGCCAATGCGGCGCTGATCGCCTTCCTGGCCAAGACCCTGGGCGTGCCCCGGTCGTCGGTGACGCTGGCCTCGGGGGCCGGGGCGCGGCTGAAGCTGATCGACATCGCCGGTTGCGACCCGTTGTCGCTGGAACGCGCGCTGGGCCGTCCGCCCGAATCCACGCGATGAAACGCCCGGACAAGGCCTGAGCGGAAATCTCAGCTTGACCGCCGCCCGCGCCTGGAAATGCCCGCCTGGACCCGGAATGGGGGCAGGTTTCGACGGTTCCGGCCGAAAAAGGCGTGAGCGAACCCTGGTTTTTCATCCCCTCTTAGCGACGATGTTTCATGCTATGGGCTCTTGGTCGCGGGCGGGGGTCGCGCGGCGCGGGGGGCGGCGTGGGCGACGAACGACATCGGTCGGGAGAGGTGAGGGTGGCGCTCGCGCGGCGCGGCAACCTCCATCTGCGCGTCGTCGCCACGGTGATGATCGCCTTCATCCTGCACGTCTTCATGAACGCGGGCTGGGTCTGGCTGTGGGCCGGGACCTACGCGGCCGCCCAGCTGGTCGAGCTGGTCCTGATCCGCCAGCTGCTGCGCCGGCCCCATCCCGGCCGCGCCCTGCGGCTGGCCGTGGCGGCCATGCCGGCGATCACCTCGATTATCTTCGGCTTCCTGTCCGTGCCGCTGTTCGCCTCGGCCGTGCGCTTCGCCCCGACCCTGGGCGGCCTGCTGCTGGCCGGAGCCCTGTTGAACGTCATCGTCGTCAATTCCAGCCTGAGGTCGGCGACGATCTCGGCCGCCGCCCCGCACGTGGTCTACCTGCTGATCGCGCCGTTCGTGGCCCGGGCGGCCAATCCGCAGGCGCCCCTGGCCAACGCCCTGTGGTTCGGCGTGCTGCTGCTGATCGTCTCGGTGTTCGTGGCCGCCCGCACCCTGGAGCGGGCCCTGCGGGCCGAGGCCGCGGCCAAGGAAGAGGCCGAGCGCCGCCGCCACGAGGCCGAGGAGGCCGTCGCCGCCAAGTCGGCCTTCGTGGCGATGATCAGCCACGAGTTGCGCACCCCGATCAGCGCCATCCTGGCCGGGGCCGCCCGCCTGCACAGCGACGCGCCCGACGCCGCCTCCAAGACCCATGCCCAGCTGATCGGCGACGCCGGGGCGATGATGCGCACCCTGCTTAACGACCTGCTGGACCTGTCGCGTCTGGACGCCGGGCGGATGGCGGTCGAACAGGCCCCGTTCGACCTGCGCCAGGCCATGGCCGACACCCTGCGCCTGTGGCGTCCCGACGCCCACAAGAAGGGCCTGCGTCTGCGGGTCGAGGGCGCGGCCCATCTTCCGCGGTGGGTGGCGGGGGATCCCCTGCGGCTGCGCCAGGTGCTCAACAACCTGCTGTCCAACGCCATCAAGTTCACAGGGCGGGGAGCGGTCACCGTGCGGCTGGCCGCCCGCGAGGCCGGCGATCATCTGGTGTTCGAGGCCGTCGTCGCCGACACCGGCCGGGGCCTGACCGAGGACGAACTGGCGCGGCTGTTCACGCCGTTCGACCAACTGGCCGCCAACGTGGCGCGCGAGCACGGCGGCTCGGGCCTGGGCCTGGCGATCAGCCGCGAGCTGGCCCGGCTGATGGGCGGCGACCTGACGGTGACCAGCAAGCCCGGCAAGGGCTCGCGCTTCCGGCTCGAGGTCCGGCTCGGGGCCGCCCAGGCGCCGGACGTCCGGGCCGGCGGGATCATCGTCGAGGGGGCGCGGGTGCTGGTGGTCGACGACCACGTCGTCAACCGCCGGGCCATCGAGCTGGTGCTGCAGTCGTTCGGCATCCAGCCCACCCTGGCCGAGTCCGGCGAGCGGGCCCTGGAACTGCTGCGGTCCGAGGTGTTCGACGTGATGCTGATGGACGTCTACATGCCCGGCATGGACGGCCGCGACGCCACGCGGCAGCTGCGGGCGGCCGATGGCCCCAACCGCGACATCCCGGTGATCGCCGTCACCGCCTCGGCCACCGCCAAGGATTGGGACGCCTGCCGCGCCGCCGGCATGGACGCCCACGTCGCCAAGCCGATCGATCCCGGCCAGCTGCATGCGGCGCTCAGCGAGGTGCTGCGGGCGGGCGCGGACAGGGCGGCGGCCTAGGGGGTTTTCCGCGGCGCGGTCTCTTCCAGCAGCCTCGCCAGCCGCTCCCGCAACGCCCCCTGGTCCTTCATCTGGCACTCCCACACCGTCTCCACCCGCCAGCCGGCGGCGGCGAGGTCGGCGCGGTTGCGGGCGTCGCGGGCCACATTGCGCGCCACCTTGGCCAGCCAGTAGTCGCGATTGGCCTTGGGCGCCCGCGAACCCCGAGGGCAGTCGTGGCCGTGCCAGAAGCAGCCGTGGACGAAGATCGCCAGCCGTCGGCCCGGCATCGCCACGTCGGGCGAGCCGGGCAGATCCTTGCGGTGCAGGCGGTAACGCGCGCCCAGCCCGGTCAGCAGGCGGCGCAGCAGCAGCTCGGGCCGGGTGTCCCGGCTCTTGACCCGGGCCATCACGGCCGAGCGCTTGGCGGGGTCGAAGACGTCGGTCATGACGCCCTAACGCCCCCGCCGCCGCGGCGGATCAAAGGCCCTCGAACAGCGCCGTCGACAGGTAGCGCTCGGCGAAACTGGGGATGATCGCCACGATCAGCTTGCCGGCATAGTCGTCGCGCATGGCCAGGTCGAAGGCGGCGGTCAGGGCCGCGCCCGAACTGATGCCGACGGGCAGGCCCTCGGTCGAGGCGGCCTTGCGGGCCATGGCGAAACTGTCGTCGTTGCTCACCTGGATGATCTCGTCGATCACCCCGCGATCGAGGATGCCCGGCACGAAGCCGGCGCCGATGCCCTGGATCTTGTGCGGGCCGGGCGCGCCGCCCGACAGCACGGCCGAGGCCTCCGGCTCGACGGCGACCATCTTTACCGACGGCTTGCGGGCCTTCAGCACCTGGCCGACGCCCGAGATGGTGCCGCCGGTGCCGACGCCCGAGACCACGGCGTCGACGGCGCCGGCCGTGTCGTTCCAGATCTCCTCGGCGGTCGAGACGCGGTGGATCAGCGGGTTGGCGGTGTTCTCGAACTGCTGGGGCATTACCGCGCCGGGGGTGGCCTCGATGATCTCCTGGGCCCGGGCCACGGCGCCGCGCATGCCTTTCTCGGCCGGAGTCAGCTCAAGCTTGGCGCCCAGCAGCAGCAGCATCTTGCGGCGCTCGATCGACATGCTCTCGGGCATGACCAGGGTCAGCTTGTAGCCCTTGGCGGCGGCCACGAAGGCCAGGGCGATGCCGGTGTTGCCGCTGGTCGGCTCGACGATCACGCCGCCCGGCTTCAGCAGCCCCTTGGCCTCCAGATACTCGACCATCGCCACGCCGATGCGGTCCTTGACCGAGGCCAGCGGGTTGAAGAACTCCAGCTTGGCCACGACCGTGCCCTTGGGCTTCAGCTCGGCGGTCAGGTTGGGCAGGCGGACCAGCGGCGTGTCGCCGACCGTGTCGAGGATCGAATCGAAGATCTTGCCGCGGCCGGCGCGCTTGAACCGCGCGGCGTCGTAGATCGAGGAGGCGTCATCCATGGGAAGTCTCGCTTGGGTGTGGCGTTGGCGGCGTGGGCCTAACCCACCTTAGGCCGTGGGATTTGGCGTGTCAGCGGCTCATTCGGCCGCGAGCGGCGCAGTTTTCCTGAAGGCCAGAGGAGTCAGAAGCCCCTCGGCCAGCCAGCGCACGACCGGGGCGGCCACGCCGTCTCCGATCACATGCAGGCCGGCGGTGGCGCTGCGGGGCAGGCGGTAGCCGTCGGGCAGGCCCATCAGGCGGGCGCCCTCGCGCGGGCTGAGCAGGCGCGAGCGCACCCGACCCTTGTCGATGACCAGCAGGGTCTGGCGGGACGAGCCGCCACGCGGGGTGCGCAGGCAGCCGGCCAGGCCGTCGAACCGCACCTCGGCCCGCTGCTCGCCGCCGCGCATGCGCCGAAAGACCGCGCCGACCGCGCGCTCGCCGCTTTGGACCCTGGCCTCGACGGCGGCGCGGTGGGCCGGAGCCATCAGGTCGAGCAAGGTCTGGGTGGTCTCGTCGGTCCGCCAGGCGGCCTGGTCGTCGGGTTCGAGCAGAGCGGAAAGATTGGTGTTGCGGGCCGGCGGGGCGGCAAGGCCCCACCAGGTCCACAGGGCTTGCAGGTCGGCGGGCAGGCGGGCCTGGGCCTCGCGCACGGCGCGGGTCTGGAACGGGCTAGGGCCGGCCAGACCGTCGACCGGCAGGCGGGTGGCGATCACGAACACCCGCGGCCGCGACTGCGGGACGAAGCGGGCGGCGTCGATCTCCAGCGCCCCGAAGCGATAGCCCTGGCCGGCCAGGGCGCGGCACAGGGCGGTGAAGTCGGCGCCGCCGTGCGAGGTCAGCAGGCCGACGACGTTCTCGACCACCACCGTGTCGGGACCGCGGCCCTCGGCGGAGAGCGCCTCCATCAGCCGCCAGAAGCCGAAGAAGGCCGAGGAGCGGCCGCCCTGCAGGCCTGCTCGCGCGCCGGCCAGGCTGAAGTCCTGGCAGGGGCTGGAGGCCCAGGCCAGGTCCGCCTGTCCGGGCAGGTCGGCCGGCGCGATCTTCCACACGTCGCCTTCGTGGAAGTGTCCCGCCGCGTCCGGATGGTTGTCGCGATAGGTGGCGGCCTTGACCGGGTCGAAGTCGTTGGCGAAGGCGCAGGTCCAGGCCTCGCCCAGGCCCAGGCGCGCCATCCCGCCGCCGGCGAAGAATTCGTAGAAGACAGGTCCGGGCGGGGCGTTCCGATTCATCGCGCGGGAGTCTAGCGTGAGCCGCCCGTCCGAGGATAGCGCCGCCATGCTCCGTTCCGCCGCCGCCGTTTGCCTGATCCTGAACCTCGCCGCCTGCGGGCAGGCGCCGATGGGGGCGTCCGAGGGCGCGTCGAGCGCGCCGGCCGACGCCCCGGCCTCGGCGCCGCCCGGACCGGACTTCTCCGGCGACTTCGACCTGGTCGGGACCGAGCCGTTCTGGGGCGGCAAGATCCGCCGGGACGGCCTGAGCCTGACGCGGGCCGGCCAGGCGGAGGTCGCGTCCGCCAACACCGGCGTGCGTGTCGAGGGCGATGTCGGCGTCTGGGGCGTGGGCGGTCTGGTGCTCAAGTTGCGGCCCGAGCCCTGTTCGGACGGCATGTCGGACCGGCGGTACGGCTATCGCGCCGAGGTGACGATCAACGGCCAGGTCCTGAGGGGCTGCGCGGCAAGGCCGGAGGACCTGGCGCGCCAGCCGAGGCCTTAGGGGGCGGGGCGACCTCACAGTTGCCATCCCGGAAAGCGCGCAGCGCTTGCCCGGGATCCGGGTGAACCGCACCGCCTGAGCCCAGTCCCCTGGGTCCCGGACAGCCTCTGCGAGGCTTCCGGGATGACAACCGTTGGGGGCTCTGACGCCTGGCGTCTCGCGGGCGTCGAAGCCTAGTGCCCCACGTCCATCAGCTCATAGTGGCCGCGCGCGTCGAGGTTCTGGCGCACGCTGCCGGGCACGGGCAGCAGCAGGCCGATCGAGACGGCGGCGACGGCGGCGAGGGCGAAGAGGGCCTTGACGGGGGAGGTCATGGCGGCGGGTCCTGTTGACGATCTCCGCCGGGATGGGCGGTCAATCGGCAACAAAGATGGTTGCGGTTGGGCGGTGTTCAAGAGGGGCGCCGGCGCGCGACGCGAAGTTCGCCGATTGTCGAGCTGGAGGGCAGGGGTGGGACGCCGGCGCGCGCGAACCATGGTAGAGCTCGACGGAACCTTGGGGGAGGGGCATGTGACCGCCGAAGAGACACTGGAAGCCGGGGCGCGTGGCGCGCGCCGTTTCCTTCGCGGGCCCGTGGCCGGATGGATGGGCTTGGCGGGCTTGGGCGCGGGGCTCTGCGTCGGGGGCCTGGTCCTGGCCTCGCGGCTGACGGCGATCCCCTATTGGCAGATTCCCTTCATCACCTCGATCGCCCTGGTGATGGGCGCGCCGGAATCGGAGCCAGCCCGGCCGAGGGCCTTGATCGGCGGACATCTGGCCTCGGCGGGCGTCGGCTATCTGGCGCTGCTGGCCGGCGGCCCTTCGCCGACCCTGGCGGCGATCGCGGTGGGACTGGCGGTGGTCGTCATGCTGCGCCTGAGGGTCTTCCACCCGCCGGCGGCCGTCGACGCCTTCCTGGTCGTGAACCTCGGCCTGAAGATCGGCTATCTGTTCGAGGTGATCCTGCCGGGCGCGATCCTGCTGGCCGGTTTCGCGATCGTCTGGCGGAAACTGTCCGACCTCGTGGCGCCTCGGCCGGGCGAAGAGGCCGAGCAGGGTTAGGGGCGCGCGCATCCGCGCCCCTAACCCTTCGTCGCCTAGAAGATCTCGAACAGTCCGGCCGCCCCCATGCCGCCGCCGATGCACATGGTCACCACGCCCAGCTTGGCCTTGCGGCGCTTGCCTTCCAGCAGCAAGTGGCCGGCGCAGCGGGCGCCGGTCATGCCGAACGGGTGGCCGATGGCGATCGAGCCGCCGTTGACGTTGTACTTCTCCGGATCGATGCCCAGGCGGTCGCGGCTGTAGAGGCATTGGCTGGCGAAGGCCTCGTTCAGCTCCCACAGGTCGATGTCGTCGACCTTCAGGCCGTGGCGTTCCAGCAGGCGCGGCACGGCGAACACCGGGCCGATGCCCATCTCGTCGGGTTCGCAGCCGGCGATGGCGAAGCCCTTGAACAGGCCCAGGGGCTCCAGGCCGCGGCGGGCCGCCTCCTTGGCCTCCATCACCACCACGGCGGCGGCGCCGTCCGACAGTTGCGACGCGTTGCCGGCGGTGACGAAGTTGCCCGGACCCTTGACCGGCTCCAGCTTGGCCAGGCCTTCCAGGGTGGTGTCGGGCCGATTGCACTCGTCCTTGGTGACCACGTAGTCGACCAGGCTCTCTTCCTTGGTCTCCTTGTTGACCACCTTCATCTGGGTGGCCATCGGCACGATCTCGTCGTCGAACAGGCCGGCGGCTTGCGCGGCGGCGATCCGCTGCTGGCTGCGCAGCGAATATTCGTCCTGATATTCGCGGCTGACGCCGTAGCGCTTGGCGACGATGTCGGCGGTGTCGATCATCGCCATCCACAGGGCCGGCTTCTCGCGCATCAGCTTGTCTTCGGTGATGTGGAAGCGGTTCATGTGGCCGCCGCCCTGGACCAGCGAGATCGACTCCACCCCGCCGCCGATGGCGACCGGCGCGCCGTCGTTGCGGACATAGTTGGCGGCCGTGGCGATGGCCTGCAGGCCCGACGAGCAGAAGCGGTTGACGGTCTGGCCCGAGGTGGTGACCGGCAGGCCGGCCCAGATGGCGGCGTTGCGGGCGACGTTCATGCCGGTGGCGCCTTCGGGGCCGCCGCAGCCCAGCACGACATCCTCCACTTCCGGACCGTCCAGCTTGGCGCGCGACACGGCGTGCTGGATGGCGTGGCCGGCCATGGCCGCGCCGTGGGTGTTGTTGAACCCGCCGCGGTTGGACTTGGCCAGGCCGGTCCGGGCGTAAGAGACGATGACCGCTTCGCGCATGGGCGCACTCCCCTTTAAACGTTAGTTTGAATTGGGGTCACCCTAGACCGGGATTTCCGTCGGCGAAAGGTCACGCGAACGTAAAGCAAGGCCGAGCCGAAAAGCCGGTCTATGGCCGGTAGCGTTAACATTTCCAGGAAAAGCCTCAAAGCTTGACCATGGATCGACGTTCCCGGAAAGACCATCGCGGCATTGTTGCGTCTATCTCACGCTTCCTGCGAAAGATCCCATGTTTCTAAGATCCTGTTTGCTTTGGTGTTGACTTTCAACGATTCGGCCAAGAACGCTCAGGTTGTGGCCAAGGATTGAAAATCCGGAGGGCCGCCAGGATTGTGGAACCGGAGGAACACATGCGTCTTGTGACCCATCGCCGAGGGGCGCGACACGCGCTGCTGGCCGCCGCCTCGCTGGCGGCGCTCGTCGTCCCGCCGGCGGTCGCCTCCGCCCAGCAATCGAGCGACACCGTCGAGGAACTAATCGTCACCGCCACCAAGCGCGACGCCACGATCCTGGACGTGCCGTTCTCGATCAACGCCCAGAGCCAGGCCGACATCCAGAAGTCCGGCGCGGTGACGCTGGAGGACCTGTCGCGCAGCGTCGCCGGCCTGACGATCCAGAACCTCGGCCCCGGCCAGAGCCAGGTGTCGGTGCGCGGCGTCTCGGCCGGCCAGGTGGTCCGCGACCAGCCTGGGGTCAAGGAGCAGGTCGGGGTCTATCTCGACGAGTCGGTGATCTCGCTGTCGCTGTTCACGCCGGACATCGACCTGTTCGACCTGAACCGCGTCGAGACCCTGCGTGGGCCGCAGGGCACGCTGTTCGGCTCGGGCTCGGTCGGCGGCACCATCCGCTACATCACCAACCAGCCCAAGCTGGGCGCTCACGAGGGCGTGGTCGAGGGCAATTTCAACGTGCTGCGGAGCGGCGACGTCGGCGGCTATCTGAAGGGCGCGGTCAACCTGCCGCTGTCGGACAAGGCCGCCCTGCGGGTGGTGGGCTATGACACCGAGTACGGCGGCTTCGTCGACGCGCTGGGCGAGGGCGGCGCGCGCAAGAACAACGTCAACGACGGCTATCGCCGCGGCGGCCGGGCGTCGCTGCTGTTCCAGCCGACCGACGACATCAAGATCACCCCGCGCCTCGTCTATCAGAAGATCCACGCTGGCGGCTTCAACCGCCAGGAATCCTTCAACCTGTTCGCCAACCCGTTCACCACCACCCGCCCGGCCATCACGATGGGCGAGCGCGAGCAGTACCTGCTGCTGGACGAGAGCTTCGACGACAAGACCTTCCTGGGCGACCTGACCGCCTCGTTCGCCTTCGACGGCGTCGAGCTGACCTCGGTGACCAGCTATATCGACCGCAAGATCGCCGTGAACCGCGACGCCAGCGCCCTGACCGGCAGCGTGTCGGTCGACCTGGGCTTCCCGGCGGCGGCGGTGACCCTGCCGTCCAAGCTGGTCGACACCACCGATCTCGAGCAGTTCACCCAGGAGGCGCGCCTCAGCTCGAACAACGACAGCCCGTTCCAGTGGCTGGTCGGCGCGTTCTATTCCAAGGTCGACCGGGTCTATAACCAGCGCCTGCCGACGCCTGGCTACGACGCCTATACAGACGCCACCCTGGGGGCGGGCACCTCGGCCGCCGTGGCCAACGGCTTTCCGGCCAATTCGCCCTACAACGCCTCGCTGCCCTACAACATCAAGCAGAAGGCGGTGTTCGGCGAGGCCAGCTATGAGATCGACAAGCTGACGATCACCGCCGGCGGCCGCTACTACGACTTCAGCGAGAAGCGCCGCTTCACCTCCGGCGGCCTGTTCGCCAACGGCGACGACCAGGTCGACAAGACCTCGTCCGACGGCTTCACCCCCCGCGTCCTGGTCAGCTACAAGGCCACGCCGGGCCTGACCTTCAACGCCCAGGCGTCCAAGGGCTTCCGGCTGGGCGGGGTCAACGATCCGCTGAACCTGCCGCTGTGCACCCCGCAGGACGCGGCGATCTTCGGCGGCTTCCAGTCGTATGACGACGAGACGCTGTGGAACTATGAGGGCGGGGTGAAGTCGCGGTTCGGCGGCGTCACCTTCAACGGCGCGGTGTTCTACACCGACATCAAGAACCTGCAGACCACGCTGGACGCCGGCTCGTGCTCGTCGCGCGTGGTGTTCAACGTGCCCAAGGCCCACACCAAGGGGATCGAGGGCGAGCTGTCGGCCCGCGTGGCGCCGGGCCTCGACCTGCGCGTCTCGGGCAGTCTGCTGGAGGCCGAGTTCGACTCCACGGTGCGCGACGGCACGGGCGCGGTGATCGGCGGCATCCGCGAAGGCAACCGCCTGCCGTCGGTGCCCAAGTTCCAGATCTCGGTCAGCGCCACCTATACGCGGACCCTGACCGCGACGATGGACGGCTATGTCACCGCCTCTTACCAGCACGTGGGCAACCGCTTCACCCAGGCCAGCGACCAGGAGAACAACCCGCGCTCGTTCGTCTCGGGCCTGCCGTTCGGCGGGGCCACGGGCAACGACGCCACGGTGCTGAACCTGCAGCTGCCCAGCTACGACATCATCAACCTCAGCGCCGGCCTGCAGATGGACAACGGCCTGGACATCATCGCCTATGTCAACAACGTGGCCGACGAGAACGCCCTGCTGTCGTTCGATCGCGAGCGCGGCGGCCGGGCCCGGCTGGGCTATTCGATCGGCCAGCCGCGCACGGCGGGCCTGACGATCCGCAAGTCGTTCTAGGCTTCGATATCGATCCGGGGCGGCCGGGAGACCGGCCGCCCTTTCTATTGGCCCGCCGCCTTGGCTTCGGACAGGAAATCGGCGTGGCGGTGGATCATCTTCCAGGCCCCGTCTTCGCGTCGGAAGATCTCGGTGACGCGCAGGTGCATCTCGGCCGGCTCGTCCCGGCCGACGAACCGCACGGTGGCGTGCTGCAGGCCGGTCCAATAGGCCAGGTCGCCGTCGGCCTGGCTGTGCAGGATCTCCAGTGTCGTCTCGCCGCCGGCCGCCATGCTCCGGGCGCCGCGGGCGTTAACGGCGGTGACGTGGCCCGCGCCCTCTTCGCGTCCGCCGCCGGGCGGGAAGAAGGTGGCCGGATTGGCCTGAGCGGCGATCTCGCTCAGCGGCCCGGCGTCGCCGTTGACATAGGCCTGGGCGACACGCCGGCGCTGGTCGAGGAAGGTGGTGAAATCGTCCTGGTCGCTCATGGGATCCTCCTGCGTCACGCCCACAACGCGCGACGGGGGCGAACGGACCCTAGGAGGCGCTGACCAAAAGCGCTTGTCGTCCCGGACGAGCGCGCAGCGCGAAGATCCGGGACCGACGCCCGGGCGCATGCGCTTCCGGCGGTCCCGGATCTGCGTCCGGCTTGGCCGAGCTTGTCCGGGATGACAGCTTTCTTCGCGGCGATCCTTATGTGAATACCATTGGCTTCCGGAGACCAGGTTCTCTAACGCGGCAGCACCGTCAGCCCGTCGGGCAGTTCGTTGGGGTCGTCCGGCCGAGGCGGCGCGTGGGCGGCGAGGATGGCGCCGGTCCGGGCGATGGCGGCCACGAAGCCGTCGGCGACGGCCCCGCGCTTGAGACCCGCGACCAGGTCGGCCACCACCTCGTCCCAGACCCCGCTGGGCGCGGCGGCGTGGACGCCCTCGTCGGCGATCACCTCGACCCGGTGCTCGGCCAGGGCGGCGAAAATCAGCACCCCGGTGCGCTCGCGGGTCAGGTGCAGGTCCTTGGCCAGGAAATAGTCCAGCGCCGCCTGGCGGACCCGGGCCTTCTTGACCGCGGCGGGGATCAGGGCCCGGCGCACGGCGGGGATCCAGACCAGGGCGGCGACCACGGCGAAGATCGCCGCCTGCAGGCCGATATAGGTCAGCAGGGCCGAGAGGATGGCCACGTCCTGGGCCGCGGCGTGGCCGATGCTCCAGCCGCCGAACAGCCGGCTCAGCATCTCGGGCCGGAAGCCGGCCAGCAGGGCCAGGGCCGGCAGCAGCAGGGCCGCGCCGGTCGCCCAGATCAGCGGGACCGCGCGGTCGTCGCCAACCTCGGGGGCCAGCACGCAATAGATCTCGCCGGCGGTGGTCTTCTCGGCCTCGGCCACCGCCCGGGCGATGCGGACCTGGTCGGCCTGCGAAAGCGTCTGCATCACCAGCTCCCCGAAGATCCGCCGCCGCCGAACGAGCCGCCGCCGCCGGAGAAACCGCCGCCGCCGCCATCGCCGCCGCTCCAGCCGCCGCCTCCGCCACGGCCGCCGCTGAGCATGCCGTTCAGGATGATCCAGGGCAGGGCGGGGCCCAGGCCGCCACCGCGCCGCCCGCGGCGGCCGAACACCTGGCTCAGCACCACAATGACGACGAACAGGATCAGCAGGGCCAGGATCGGCGAGGCGCCGGCGCCGCGCTGGGCCTCCTCGGAGACCTTGAAGGCCTGGGCCGCCTTGGCCTTGGCCTCGTCGTCGGGCAGGGCCAGCTGGGCGATGACCGCGTCGGTCCCGGCCGTGACCCCGCCTTCGAGATCGCCGGCCTTGAACTTCGGCAGGATGGCGGTCTGGATGATGACGCTGGACAGGGCGTCGGTCAGGATCGGCTCCAGGCCGTAGCCGACCTCGATGCGCACCTTGCGCTCGTTGGGGGCGACGATCAGCAGGGCGCCGGTGTTGGTTCCCTTCTGGCCGATGCCCCAGGTGCGGCCCAGCTGATAGCCGTAGTCCTCGATCTCGTAGCCCTGCAGGCTGGGCACGGTGGCCACCACCAGCTGGCGGCCGGTGGTCTTTTCCAGGTTCTCCAGCTTGGTCGTCAGCTCGGTCTCGACCTGCGGCGACAGGATGTCGGCGCCGTCGACGACGCGGCCGGTCAGGGCCGGGAAGGTCGGGGCGGCGGCCAGGGCTGGGAGGGCGAAGATCCAGAGCGCCAGGAAGGCGAGCACATAGAGCCTCACCCGCGCAGCGGGGGAGGTGGCGCGATGCGGATACGCATCGTGACGGAGGGGGCGTCGAGCGGGCGCATTGCGGCGGCCGGACGCCCCCTCCGTCCGCTGCGCGGCCACCTCCCCCGTTTCACGGGGGAGGAGAGATGCGCGCGCCGCGCCCACCTACTGCGCCGGGCCGGGCTGGGTGTTGACGGCCGGCGCGGCCGGGGCGTCGAAGTTGACGTTCGGCGCCGACTGGGCGTTGGCCGTGGCCTGGAACAGCTGGGCGGGCTTTTGCGAGCCGTACAGGGTCTTGGCCCAGATGATGCTGGGGAAGGTGCGCAGCGTCGTGTTGTAGATTTGGGCCGTCTGATTGTAGTCGCGCCGGGCGATCGAGATGCGGTTCTCGGTGCCTTCCAACTGGCTCTGCAGGGCCAGGAAGTTCTGGTTCGACTTCAGCTCCGGATAGCTTTCCTGGATCATCATCAGCCGGCCCAGCACGCCCGACAGCTTGTCCTGGGCGGCGGCGTACTGCTGGAACTGGGCCGGGTCGGTAATCGTCGAAGCGTCGACCTTGACCTGGGTGGCGCTGGCGCGGGCCTGGGTGACCTCGACCAGCACGCCCTTCTCCTGGGCCGCGTAGCCCTTCACCGTCGCCACCAGGTTGGGGATCAGGTCGGAGCGGCGCTGATACTGGTTCTGCACCTCGGCCCAGGCGGTCTTGGTCGCCTCGTCCTGGGTGGGGATGGTGTTGATCCCGCAGCCGGCCAGGAACAGGCTCACGGCGAGGACGGGGGCGAGACGGGTGAGGGTTCTGAGCATCCGCATGAAGTCCCTTCGGGCCTGGTTGGATCCGGCGTGACCGGGTCGTTCGATGCACACTAAGGGCCAGCTTCGCGTCGATGCAAACGCGATGACGACCTGTGCGTGCATTCTCTCGCAATGCGCGCTTTTGTCATCCCGGAAACGTCGGGGGCGCAACCGAGCGGGATTCAGCAAAGCCTCCCCGAGTCCTGCGCTCCGCGACGATCGGTCGCCGACCCCGACCCAAGCGTCTTAATCCCTGACTCACCGACGTCCGGCACGATCGCGGTCATGATCGCGATGTTCGCCTGCGCCGTCCTGGGAGCCATGCTTGGCCTCTACGCCAAGCCGCGCTGGCTGGGCGCGGCCATCGCCCTGGGTCTGGCCGCCGGGGTGTTCGGGGCCGAGCGTTTCGTCGTCGCCCTGATCGACGACCAACCCAATCGCGAGCTGCTGATCGGCCGGCTGCAGGCGATCTTTGGCGAGGGCTGGCGTGACGCGACCGGGCCGACGGCGGCGGCCGTGATCGGCGCCGTCTTCGCGGCGGTCATGGGCAAGGCCCTGGAGCGCGAGAGCCGCACCGTGGTGATCAACGCCGACGACATCCGTCGCAAGGCCGGCAAGAACGGCCGCTACGCCCGGCTGGACGGCATGGTCGAGGAACGGCCCATCCAGACCGCGGCCGAGAGCCGTTTCGACTCGATCCTCGGGCTTTAGAGCGAGCCCTTCCTCGGTCTCCGGGCAATCGCATAGGCCCGAAAACGGTTGTCATGCCGGATCTGCGCCCGGCTTCGCCGGGCTTGTCCGGGATGACAGCTTTTGCAGCCAATCTCCAGGCGATCGCCCTTCATCCGGTCTCGGCGTCGGACTCCTCCGACCCGTTCCGGTCGCAGCGGCGGAACGCGCATCGCCAAAACGCCCGTTTCATTAAAAAATGCTCATGCGAAATAAATTCCGCTTGCGCAATTTCTGAACGCTGATATCTAAGCAGTGCTTAGTTCTGATCCGGCGCCCCGGTGGGGATACCGGCGCCGCCATCCCCGGGTTGGAACGTCCAGTACAGCTTATCGCCGATCATTCGATCCAACTCCCCCGTACACGCTGGAGGGCTCTCTGATGAAGCTCCAATCCCTGGCGGCTGTCGCCGCCCTGTCCGCGACCATGGCCACCTGCCTGTTCGCCGGTTCGGCCTTCGCCGACGGCCGCATCGCCGTCGCCCTGGAAAACCCGCTGGCCGCCAAGACCAAGGTCGTCGCTGGCGGCGCCGTCTTCGTCTGCGAAGGCGCCGAGTGCGTCTCGACCGCCGCGCCGTCGCGGGCCCTGACCGCCGTCTCGTGCAAGGCCTTGGCCAAGGAAGTCGGCCGCGTGGCGGCCTTCGGCGGCGAGACCCGGTCGCTGGACGCCGACGACCTGACCCGCTGCAACGCCTCGGCCAAGGCCGGCGTGCAGACGGCCGCGAAGTAGGCGCTCTCTTTAGTACCCGGACGCCTTGGGGCCCTCCCGCCCCGTCCGGCTGTTTCCTCGAACATTCGCCTGAGGGGCGGCGGGCCGGTCTCGCCGCCCTTTTTCTCGACCCTCTTTGTTATTAGGCAGGGTTCGGACCAAGGGACCTTCCATGACCGCCTCGACCGCCGCCCTGCTGGAGGACGCCCTGCGCCGGATCGCCGGGCCGGACGCCGAACCCGCCTCGATGACCGTCGACTACGCCGCCGCCGCCCAGGTCGCCGCCAGCAAGGCCTGGATCGAGCGTTCGACCCGCAGCCTGGTCTTCGCCCAGGCCGAGGCCCGCACCGAAGACGGAAACCTGGTCGCCACCGCCTCGGCGGTGTTCCGCAGGGTTCCGTCGGCCTAACACACCTGTTTTACGAAACGGCGGCGCTCCTTACGCATTGGCCTTGGTTGCGACTGCGAAGGCTGCGTGTTATCAGGCGCGCGGCTTCGGACAGGGCAGCGCGTCAGCGCCGGCCGTCCATGCGCTTTTCTAGAGCGCGCTCAAGCCTTTAAGCCGGGACGAGGGTTAATCTTCTTGTCCGCGGCGATTGCAACGCACCGGGCGGAACAAGTGGCGGACGAAACCAAGGCGACGGATGCGGGTCAGCGCTATGCGCAGTCCCTGTTCGAACTGACGATCGAGAGCAACCAGCTGGCCCAGGTCGAGGCCGACCTGAAGGCGCTGCGGGCGATGGCGGCCGAGAGCGCCGACCTGCGCCGCCTGATCGACAGCCCGGCCTTCTCGTCCGAGGACAAGGCCAAGGGCCTGACCGCCGTGGCCGCCAAGGCCAAGTTCCAGCTGCTGACCGCCAAGTTCCTGGGCCTGGTGGCCAGCAACGGCCGGGCCGGCGACCTGCTGGGCGCCATCAGCGCCTTCGTCGAGCTGTCGGCCCAGCACCGCGGCGTCGTCACCGCCGAGGTCGTCACCGCCAAGGCCCTGACCGCCGCCCAGCTGAAGGGCGTGTCGGCCGCGGTGGCCACGGCCGTCGGCAAGACCCCCGAAATCTCGACCCGCGTCGATCCGTCCATCCTGGGCGGCATCAAGGTGCGTGTCGGCTCCCGCCTGTTCGACGCTTCGCTCCGCAGCAAGCTCGATTCCCTGAAATTCGCCCTGAAGCGCGCCTAAGCGTATAAGCGCGCCCAAAAGATAGATCGCAGAGAGCCCAAACAGCCATGGACATCCGCGCCGCCGAGATTTCGGCCATCCTCAAGTCGCAGATCGCCAATTTCGGCGAAGAAGCCGCCGTCTCGGACGTCGGCCAGGTGCTGTCCGTCGGTGACGGCATCGCCCGCATCTACGGTCTGGACAACGTCCAGGCCGGCGAGATGGTCGAGTTCCCGAAGGCCGGCGTGAAGGGCATGGCCCTGAACCTCGAGCGCGACAACGTCGGCGCCGTGATCTTCGGCCAGGACCAGGCCATCAAGGAAGGCGACGAAGTCCGCCGCCTCGGCGAGATCGTCGACGTGCCGGTCGGCCGCGGCCTGCTGGGCCGCGTCGTCAACCCGCTGGGCGAGCCGATCGACGGCAAGGGTCCGATCGTCTCCACCGAGCGTCGCCGCGTCGACGTCAAGGCCCCGGGCATCATCCCGCGCAAGTCGGTGCACGAGCCCGTGCAGACCGGCCTGAAGTCGATCGACACCCTGATCCCGGTCGGCCGCGGCCAGCGCGAGCTGATCATCGGCGACCGCCAGACCGGCAAGACCGCCGTCGCGATCGACACCATCCTGAACCAGAAGGCCGCCAACGCCGGCAAGGACGAGAGCGCCAAGCTCTACTGCGTCTATGTCGCCATCGGCCAGAAGCGTTCGACCGTCGCCCAGATCGTCAAGACGCTCGAAGAGCAGGGCGCCCTGGAATACACGATCGTCGTGGTGGCCTCGGCCTCGGAGCCGGCCCCGCTGCAGTACTTGGCCCCGTTCTCGGGCTGCGCCATGGGCGAGTGGTTCCGCGACAACGGCCTGCACGGCCTGATCATCTATGACGACCTGTCCAAGCAAGCCGTCGCCTACCGTCAGATGTCCCTGCTGCTGCGCCGCCCGCCGGGCCGCGAAGCCTATCCGGGCGACGTGTTCTACCTGCACTCCCGCCTGCTGGAACGCGCCGCCAAGCTGAACGAGGACAACGGTTCGGGCTCGCTGACGGCCCTGCCGATCATCGAAACCCAGGCCAACGACGTCTCGGCCTACATCCCGACCAACGTGATCTCGATCACCGACGGCCAGATCTTCCTGGAAACCGACCTGTTCTACCAAGGCATCCGCCCGGCCGTGAACGTCGGCATCTCGGTGTCGCGCGTCGGTTCGTCGGCCCAGATCAAGGCCATGAAGCAGGTCGCCGGCGCGATTAAGGGCGAGCTGGCCCAGTATCGCGAAATGGCCGCCTTCGCCAAGTTCGGCTCGGACCTGGACGCCTCGACCCAGAAACTGCTGGCCCGCGGCGAGCGCCTGACCGAGCTGCTGAAGCAGCCGCAATACGCGCCGCAAGCCGTCGAAGAGCAGGTCTGCGTGATCTACGCCGGCACCCGCGGCTATCTGGACAAGATCCCGACCGCGTCGGTCCGCCGCTTCGAAAGCGAGCTGCTGGCCCGCCTGCACAGCCAGCACAAGGACCTGCTGGACGGCATCCGCACCAAGAAGGCCCTCGACAAGGACCTGGAGAACACGCTGAAGAGCGTGCTCGACAGCTTCTCGGCGACCTTTGCCTAACTGATCGATGGCCCATCAACCCAAATCCCTGGACGCATGGACCGGCGAGTTCGGCGACCGCTACACGCAACGTAGCGGCGCCACCGTCGAGGCCGTTCGCGGCCGTGCGCGGGTTTGGGGCGAGGTGCTTCGGCGCATGACCGGCGACATGCCCAGGAGCGTCCTGGAGGTCGGCCCCAATGTGGGTCTCAACCTCCTGGGCCTCCAGGCGCTGTCGAACATGGAGCAGTGGGCCATCGAGCCCAACGCTTCGGCCCGCGAGCAATTGGTCCAGAACGGCGTCCTGCCGGCCGACCATCTGTTCGAGGGCTTCGGTCACAGCATCCCGCTGGCGGACGGCGCGGTGGACATGGCCTTCACGGCCGGCGTCCTGATCCACGTCGATCCCAGCCAGCTGGAGGCGACGATGCGCGAAGTGCACCGCGTGGCTTCCAAGTACGTCTTCTGCTCCGAGTATTTTTCGCCGAAGGCCGAAACGATTACCTACCGTGGCGAACAAGATCTTCTGTTCAAGAACGATTTTGGCTCGCTCTACATGGATATGTTCCCAGATCTGCAGTTGGTCGATTACGGGTTCTTCTGGAGAAGAACGACCGTGATGGACGACAGCACCTGGTGGTTGTTTAGGAAGGTCTGATAGGCGGATGGCAAGCCTAAAGGAAATGCGCAATCGGATCGCAAGCGTCAAGGCGACGCAGAAGATCACGAAAGCGATGCAGATGGTGGCGGCGGCCAAGCTGCGCCGCAGCCAGGACGCGGCCGAGGCCGCGCGCCCCTATGCGCGCCGGCTGTCGAACGTCATCGCCAACCTGGCGAGCGGCGTGTCGGGCGAGGGCGCTCCGGCCCTGCTGGCCGGCACCGGCCGCGACGACCGCCATCTGGTCATCGTCGCCGCCGCCGACCGCGGCCTGGCCGGCGGCTTCACCTCGTCGATCGTCCGCGCCGCCCGCGAGCGCATCGAGAGCCTGATCGCCGAGGGCAAGGACGTGAAGATCGTCTGCGTCGGCAAGAAGGCCACCGCCCAACTGCGCCGTCCGTACGGCGACAGGGTCATCGAGAACTTCGACCTGTCGGCCTATCGCCAGTTCACCCTGTCGGTCGCCCAGCCGATCGCCGACGTCGTCACCCGCCTCTACGAAGCCGGCGAAGTCGACGTGGTCACCCTGTTCTACAGCCGCTTCAAGTCGGTGGTGCAGCAGATCCCGACCGCCCTGCAGCTGGTCCCGGCCGTGGTCGAGGGCGCGGACGCGGCCTCGGGCCCCGCCGCCGTCTACGAGTACGAGCCCTCGGAAGAGGCCATCCTCGAGACCCTGCTGCCGCGCAACCTGACGGTCCAGATCCTGTCGGCCCTGCTCGACAACATGGCCGGCTTCTACGCCAGCCAGATGACGGCGATGGACAACGCCACGCGCAACGCCGGCGACATGATCAAGCGCTACACCCTCGAATACAACCGCTCTCGCCAGGCTCAGATCACCAAGGAGCTGATCGAGATCATCTCCGGCGCCGAAGCCGTCTGATCCTGAACCCACCCATAAAACGCCCGCAGAAGACGCACGAAAGACCCTGAACGCCATGGCCAAGACCCCCGCTAAGGCTCCCGCCGCCGCTGCTAAGCCGGCCGCCGTGAAGAAGCCCGCCGCTCCGAAGGCCGCCGCCGCCGCGGCCGCCGCCCCGAAGGCTGCTCCGAAGGCCGCCGCGCCCAAGGCCCCGGCCGCCGCCAAGGCCCCGGCCCCGAAGGCCGCCGCCACCATCGGCGCCGCCACCGGCAAGCTGGTGCAGGTCATCGGCGCCGTCGTCGACGTCGAGTTCGAAGGCCCGCTGCCGGCCATCCTGAACGCCCTGGAGACGGTCAACACCGCTTCGGGCCAGCGTCTGGTGTTCGAAGTCGCCCAGCACCTGGGCCAGAACACCGTCCGCGCCATCGCCATGGACGCCACCGAGGGCCTGGTCCGCGGCCAGGCCGTGCGCGACACCGGCGAGTCGATCCGAGTTCCGGTCGGTCCGGGCACCCTGGGCCGCATCATGAACGTCATCGGCGAGCCGATCGACGAGCAGGGCCCGATCAAATCGGACATCTACCGCACCATCCACCGCGACGCCCCGTCGTTCGCCGACCAGACCAACACCGCCGAGGTGCTGGTCACCGGCATTAAGGTCATCGACCTGATGTGCCCCTACACCAAGGGCGGCAAGATCGGCCTGTTCGGCGGCGCCGGCGTCGGCAAGACCGTGACGATGCAGGAGCTGATCAACAACATCGCCAAGGCTTACGGCGGTTACTCGGTTCTGGCCGGCGTGGGCGAGCGCACCCGCGAAGGCAACGACCTCTATCACGAGATGATCGAGTCGAACGTCAACGTCGACCCCAAGGCCAACAACGGCTCGACCGAAGGCAGCCGCTGCGCCCTGGTCTACGGCCAGATGAACGAACCCCCGGGCGCCCGCGCCCGCGTGGCCCTGACCGGCCTCTCCATCGCCGAGTACTTCCGCGATGAAGAAGGCAAGGACGTGCTGCTGTTCGTCGACAACATCTTCCGCTTTACGCAAGCCGGCGCCGAAGTGTCGGCGCTGCTGGGCCGCATCCCCTCGGCCGTGGGCTATCAGCCCACCCTGGCCACCGAGATGGGCAACCTGCAGGAGCGCATCACCTCGACCAACAAGGGTTCGATCACCTCGGTCCAGGCCATCTACGTGCCCGCCGACGACCTGACCGACCCGGCGCCCGCCGCCTCGTTCGCCCACCTGGACGCCACCACCGTTCTGTCGCGCGACATCGCCGCCCAGGCCATCTTCCCCGCCGTCGACCCGCTGGACTCGACCTCGCGGATCATGGACCCGCTGGTCATCGGCGAAGAGCACTACAACGTGGCCCGCTCGGTCCAGGAAGTGCTGCAGCAGTACAAGGCCCTGAAGGACATCATCGCCATCCTGGGCATGGACGAACTGTCGGAAGAGGACAAGCTGACGGTCGCCCGCGCCCGCAAGATCCAGCGCTTCCTCAGCCAGCCGTTCCACGTCGCCGAGCAGTTCACCAACACGCCCGGCGCCTTCGTCCAGCTGAAGGACACCATCCGCTCGTTCAAGGGCATCGTGGACGGCGAGTACGACCACCTGCCCGAAGCCGCCTTCTACATGGTCGGCCCGATCGAGGAAGCGGTGGCCAAGGCTGAAAAGCTGGCTGGCGAAGCCTAATGACCGACGAACACGAGCTGGTGAACTTCTGCTGCGAAGAGCTCGAGGATGCGGTGTCTTCGGATCCCGAGGACGCGCTGATCGAGCACGACAGCGGGCTGATCCTGCTCAACCTGGGTCATCGGGAAGAGGATGGCGAGACCGGCGTCGTGCTGGCCACCATCCGCTTCTGCCCGTTCTGCGGGACCGAGATCCAGACCGACGAAGACATCGAAGCGGCCCTGGGCGCCGTGGAGACACACGACTGATGGCTAAGCTGCACTTCTCCCTCGTCGCGCCCGAGCGCGAACTGTTCTCGGCGGAGGTCGACCAGGTCGACGCCCCGGGCGCGGAAGGCGACTTCGGCGTCCTGCCGAACCACGCGCCGTTCATGACCACCCTGCGCGAAGGCCGGGTCACGGTCCGCGACGGTTCGACCGTGCGCCTGTTCGACATCCAGGGCGGTTTCGCCGACGTCGGCCCGGACGGCTTCACCATCCTGGCCGAGCACGCGGTCGAGGCGGCTTAGAGCCGTCCACGCGTGTTCGCGCGGGCGCTAGCTGAAGATATCGTCCGATCTCACCATGTGGTGGTTTTCGGTCATTAGGCCGTCGACCAGCGCGTTCGGGGTGAAGTGATCCCCGGTCGAGGTCCAGATCGAAAAGGTGCTCTCGCTGTCTTCCCAGACGATGTCGGCCTTGCCGTCGCCGTTGAAATCCCCCGAGGCGACCACATTCCAGTCGGCGTCCACCTGCTGGGATTCGTACTGCTTGGTGAAACCGTCGCCGTTCGAGAACCAGGTGCTGACAACGCCGCTGTCATGTCGCCACAGCAGATCGGCCTTGCCGTCGCCGTTGAAATCGGCGGACGCTTCCAACTGCCAGGTCGGGTTCATCGAAAAGTCGACATAGGTGTTCTGGTCAAAGCCCGAGTCGGTGGACGTCCAGATGGTCGTCCCGCCATCAAGGTGGCGCCAGAGCAGGTCGTCCTTGCCATCCCCGTTGAAGTCCTCGGCGCCGACGAGCCGCCAGTCGGGGGAGACGCCGCCCTGCATGAAGACGTTCTGCTGGAAGGCGGCGCCCGTCGATCGCCACTCGGTGAAGAAGCCGTCGGCGCTGCGCCAGATCAGGTCCGTCTTGCCGTCGCCGTCGAAGTCGCCCGTCCGGGCCAGCGTCCAGTCCATCGAGACCGTGCCGTCCACGACAACGTTGGGCGTGAAGACGTCGCCGGTCGATGTCCAGACGCTGAAGACGCCCTGATCGTTTCGCCACAGAAGATCGGACTTCGCATCGCCGTCCAGGTCGATGATCGCCGCGATGTTCCAATCCAGCCCGACGCCCTGGATGTCGAAATGGGAGGTGCGCAGGGGCTGGGCGTTGGGAACGCCGAGTTTCACCAGGGTGACATTGAAGTCGCCGTTGTTCGCCGCGCCGTCCAACAGGAAGCGCCACGCCAGGTCGTTGTGGCCGTCGCCATCGAAGTCCGCGTCGAAATCGCTGGCCGACCTGAGAGTCGGCCTGAGCACGAGGTCGACCCCATTCGCCGTTTCGGAGATCACGCCCAGACGGCCCGGTTGGCCCAGGTGCAGGACCTCGCCGCTGCTGAAGGTCACGTCGCGGCCGTCCTGCGTCATTCCCAGGGTCGATGCGGTCGCACCGGTGATGCGGATGCGATCGATCGACGACAGATCCTGGATCGTGTCGCCCGCGAAGTCGGCGAGCACGCCTTGGAAAATGTCGGCTCCCGCGCCGCCGGACAGGAGGTCGGCTCCCAGTCCGCCCTTGAGCAGGTCGGCGCCGTCGCCGCTCGAAAGCACGTCCTCGCCGGCGCGGCCCTCGAGGACGTCGTCGCCGCCCAGGCCGGTCAAGGTGTCGGCACCGGCGCCGCCCGTCAGGACGTTCTGAACGCTGGTGCCCGTCAACATCGCGCCGAAGTCGCCGCCCCAGACATCCTCGAAGGCCACGATCGTGAAGGCGCCCATGCCGGTGTTCTGCTCGGCGGTCCACCCAATCCTCAGATCGACTTGCACCGCCCCGGCGGCCCGAGTGAGATCCAGCACGTCGTGGTCGTTGGCGCCGTACATGTCCGACCCGCCATCCAGCAGGACGCCGCTGGACCCCAGGTTGTCCAACAGGCTGAAGATGTCGCGCGTGCCCACGGCGTGGAAGTCGTCGCCTCTCAGCGTGAACGCGCGAGCCACTTCCCCGGCGGGCGCGCTGGAGATGAAGAAGTGATCGTTTCCGCTTTCAACCGAGAGGGGATTCTGGTCTGAGACCGTGTAGTAGACGTCGTCGTCGCCGCCGCCGCCGCTGAGCCAGTCGGCGCCGGAGCTGCCCTTGACCACGTCGTGACCATCGCCGCCATCCAGGCGGTCCTCGCCTTCGCCCCCGGAAAGCTCATCGTTGCCGCCGAAACCCTGGAGGACGTCGTTCCCCGCGCCGCCAAACAGGCCGTTCGCCATTCCGTCGCCCGTCAGCCGGTCGCCGAAGTCGCCGCCCCAGACATCCTGGATGTTGACGAGGGAAAGGCTTCCCATCCCGGTGTTCTGGTAGCCGGAGATATTCAGGTCGACGTTCACCGCCGCCGTCGCGCGCGTCAGGTCCAGGGTGTCGTGATAGTTGGATAGCTGCCCGTAGTTCCAGGGAATGCCGAGATTGTTGGGAACGCCGATCACATCGAGCCCGCCATCGAGCAGGAGCTGATGGGTCCCGAGATCCTCGAGCAGACTGAAAATCTGCTGCGTGCCGGTACCGGCGCCCTCGCCCTTGAGCGTCGTGAGATGCTGGGTCTTGCCGGCGGGCAAGCCGGCGATGAAGAAGTGGTTGGCGCCCGTCTCCACGGAGGTCTGGTCGTAGTCCTCGAGATCGAAGTAGAGCTCGTCATTGCCCAGCCAGCCGCCCGACAGGTGGTCGGCGCCCGGGCCGCCCTTGACCACGTCGTTTCCTTCGCCGCCGTCTATGGTGTCGTCGCCGGCGCCGCCCGAGAGCTGGTCGTCGCCGGAATTGCCCTGAATGTCGTCGTCTGCGTCCGTCCCATCATAGACGTCGTCTCCATAACCTCCGACGAAAATGGCCATGCGACGCCTCCGAACATAAGCAGCGAATGCAATGTCTAGCTGATAAGGGCGACCCGGCAAACCAGAACGCTGATTTGTTCGCCCCATCCCCTGGGGCGTCACGCCGCATCCCTCTGGCGAGAAAATTACACCTGTGACCCATTCTCCGCCTTAATCGGCCACCATAAGGGTTGCGAGGGACCGCTTGTCGGTTTTAATGCCGACCTCTTGCCTAACGGGGATAACTCGACCATGCGCCTTGCGCTCGCCAGCCTGATCGCCCTCGGCGCGGTTTCGACCGCCGTCGCCCAGGAGCAAACCGCTCCGACTGCTCCGACCGCTCCGGCTCCCGCCACCGCGCCCGCCGCCGATCCGGCGGTCCAGACCCCCGCCGCGCCGGCCGATCCCATGACGGCCACGCCCACCGTGGCCGCGCCGCCCGCCGGTCAGGCGCCGGACTATGTCGCCCCGACCCGCGGCCCGCCCACCACCGATCCCGTCTCGCTGCAGCTGCTGGGCGTGCTCGACAAGGTCTGCAAGCCGGCCGTGGTCGGCGGCGACTTCCCGACCCTGGCCAAAGCCGCCGGGATGAAGAAGAAGAAAGAGCAGTGGGTGATGGATATCGGCAAGCCGTATCTGATCGCCATCGACAATCCGGGCAGCAACAAGAACGTCTGCACCGTCACCATCCAGTACGCCCAGGGCGACGCCCAGGCCCAGGCCCTGGCCAACGCCCTGCACGACTGGGCGACCTGGGAGAACAAGCCGCAGCTGCGCCTGATCCGCAACGACCTGACGGTCAGCGACGTCAAGCGCCTGACGGTGTCGTGGGACGACGCCTGGGCCGACGGCCACGCCGGCCTGGTCTATATGCGCCTGAAGAAGCTGGACGACACCTCGATCGGCAAGAACTACGAGCAGGCCCAGATCCTGTACTCGACCACCAGCCGTTAGGCGGTCGGCGGATCCGGGGCTTGCCCCCCGGTCCGGTGGTCCTATCTAGAAAAGGCGCGGGGACGACCCCGCGCCTTTTTCGTGTTTCCGGGGACGACCCCGCCCTGAAGTCTGGGAGCCGGTCGTGGCCTGGATCATCCTCTTCGTCGCCGGTCTGTTCGAGATCGGCTGGGCCGTGGGCCTGAAGTTCACCGACGGCTTCACACGCCCGGTCCCCACCCTGCTGACCGGGGTCAGCCTGGTCGCCTCGATGGGCCTGCTGGGCTGGGCCGTGAAGTCCCTGCCGCTGGGCGCGGCCTATGCGGTCTGGACCGGGGTCGGCGCGGTCGGCACGGCCATCGTCGGCATCTTGCTGTTCAAGGAGCCGGCCACGGCCGGGCGGCTGGTCTGCCTGGCGTTGATCGTCTCGGGCATCCTGGGACTGAAGCTGTTCACCCCGGCGCACTGACCGGGGCGCTCGCCTGGGGTCAGCAGCAGGCCGGCGTCGCGCAGCCGCACCCCGCGGGCGATGCTGGCCGTCCACCAGACGATGAACGGCGCGGCGACCAGGCTGGCCGCCGCCACCGCCAGCCATGGCGACAGGCCCGCGCCCGTCAGCGGACCCAGGGCCGCCAGGGCTAGGCCGATCAGCATCTCGGGCCAGTGGAAGGCCATGGCCGCCCGGCCGCTCAGCCTGCCCTCGTCGCGCTGCTGGGCCGACCAGCCGGCGTCGCGGCCCAGGGCCACCGACAGCAGGGCGCGGGTATGGGCGGCCATGATCACCGGCGCGGTCAGGGTCGAGGCCAGGGTCTCCAGGCCGACGCTGGCCAGGGCGCGCCAGGCGCCGCCGAACCGCCGGGCCCGGCCCTCGGCCAGCATCATCGCGTAGGACAGCAGCTTGGGCAGCAGCACGAAGGCCAGGCTGACGGCCAGCACGGCCGCCCCCGCCAGCGGATAGCCGCCGGCCTCGCCCGTCCCCGCGTCGGGCGCCGACAGCAGGGCGCCGGTCACCACCAGGGCGATCCACAGCGGGGCCAGGGCGTAGCTCAGCACCCCGCGCGCCAGATGCAGGCGGCTGACCGGGTGCAGGCCCTTGGCGCCCAGCACGCCCAGGTGCTGCAGGTTGCCCTGGCACCAGCGCCGGTCGCGGATCAGGTGGTCGATCAGGGTCGGCGGGCTTTCCTCGAAGCTGCCGCCCCAATCGCCGTTCAGCGGGGCGGGGGCCAGCCGCACGCCCCAGCCCGCCCGGCGCAGGAAGGCGGCCTCGACGAAGTCGTGGCTCAGGATGTGGCCGCCGAACGGCTTTCTTCCTTTTAGGTGTGGCAAGCCTCCGGCTTGCGCGAACGCCTCGACCCGCAGGATGGCGTTGTGGCCCCAGTAGTTGCCGTCGGCTCCGCTCCACCAGGCCACGCCCCAGGCCGCCAGCGGGCCGTACAGGGTGTTGGCGAACTGCTCCAGCCGGCCGAACACCGTGCTGCGCCCGACGATGGCTGGGGCCGTCTGGATCAGGCCCAGCGACGGGTCGCGCTCCATGGCCGCCGCCAGCCGCCACAGGGTGGGGGCGTCCATCAGGCTGTCGGCGTCCAGCACCACCATGTGGTCGTAGGCCCCGCCGTGGCGGCGCACCCATTCGGCGACATTGCCGGCCTTGCGGTCGATGTTCTCCGGGCGATGGCGGTAATAGGCCCGGGGGCCGACGCCGTCGCGCCGGAAGGCGGCGAAGCCCCGCTGCTCGTCGGCGACCACCTCGGGCCGTCGGCTGTCGCTGAGCACGACGATGTCGAACATCGGCGTCAGGCCCAAGGCGTGCAGCTCGGCCCGCATGGCGGCCAGCCGCGCGAAGAACGGCCCGACATCCTCGTGATAGATCGGGGCCAGCAGGGCCGTGCGGGTGGTCAGGGGCGACAGGGGCGCCTGGGCGACGGCCCGTTCCCAGGCGTCGGCTTGGCGCGACAGCCACAGCCCGCCCAGGCTGGCGGCGAACGAGAAGGCCATCCAGCCGAACAGCACCAGGATCAGGCTCACATGCGCGACCTCCAGCGGGTCCAGCCCATCCCCGGCCATGGCCGCGGTCACCGCGAACACCGCCAGGCCGGTGGCCATGACGCAGAACGCCGCCAGGGCCGCTCGCCGCCGTCCCAGGCCGGGGACCGGCGCGAAGCGGCGCGGCTCGGCGGCGCGGTGCAGCGGCTGGTCGGGCATGGCCAGGGGCGCCGGCGGCGGCGCGGCGGGGTCCGCGCGCCGGTCCGTTCCCGCGAAGGAACGGCGTTCCGATTCGCGTTGTTGTAGCGGGTGGGTATAGGCGTGCATGAAAACCTCTTCCGCGCGGAAACTCGTCCCGTGCGTCAAGGTTCCTGAAGTTTAGACGATCTGTCGCATTAGTGTATCGACGCCGAATTTCTGAGCAAGCCAGCTTCGAATACTGTCAAATTTCAGCCTGTTCGCCGCGCATAGGTCGAAGATCGGCCGCGAAAGCGCCGCAATCAGCAGGGGGCGCATCCCGGCCTGAATCCGACTTCAGGCGGCCGCGCGGCTTTCGTCGGCGATGAAGTCCAGGCAGGTCTCGGCGACCTCTTCCCAGCCCGGCTCGCCCGGCAGCCAGTGGCTCATCGCCGGGAAGATCTCGCAGGCTCCGCCCAGGCGCGCGGCGGTCTGGCGGACGGTGGCCGGCGGATGGACCACGTCCTGGCCGCCGGCGATCGCCAGGGTCGGCGCGCCCGCCGGCCCGACATTGGTGGTCATGAACGGGTCCATGAACCAGTTCAGCGTCTCCCACAGCGCCCGGCCGCTTTCGGCGACCATGCGCCCGTACAGCGCCTTGCGCCGGTCGCGGGGCAGGCGGTCCAGGCTGTAGCGGCGCACGACGCCGTAGTCGGGCTCGACCGCCTGCAGCCAGTAGGGGCCCAGGGCGTAGAGGCTGACGGCCGAAGCCGCTTCCTCGATCGTCGAGCCGGAGACGCCCCAGGGCGGGGAGGGGGCCAGCAGGATCAGCTGCGAGACCGGCGCCCGGCTCGCCGCCATCTGGGCCACCAGCCCGCCCATCGAGTGGCCGATCAGCACCGGCGGCTCGTCGCAGGCCCGGCACAGGGTCGCGATCTGCCGGGCGTAGTCGGCCATCGAGCGGCCGGCGACCAGGGCGCCGTCGCCATGCCCCAGCAGGTTCGGGGTCTGGACAAGGTGACCGGCGGCCTCGAACGGCCGGCGGAACGCGTCGAACGTCCAGCCGCCGCAGAAGGCGCCGTGCACCATGATCACCGGAGTCGTCACGCTCGCCTCGCCGTTACGGTCGGCCAGGACGCCGAGCCTTCAGCCTACACGCTCTTCTTGGTCGATGGCGAAGATTTGGCGGCCGATTTCGTTGCGGGCGCCTTGGCCGTTTTCGCGGCGGCCGGAGTCTTGGCCTCGGCTTTGGGCTTGGCGGCCGGCTTGGGCGCGACGGTCTTGGCCGGAGCCTTGGCGGCGGCGGGCTTGGCTTCGGCTTTCGGCTTGGCCGCCGGCTTTGGGGCCGGAGCCGCCTTGGCCGCCTTCGGAGCGGGCGCCGGCTTGGGCGCGACGGTCTTGGCCGGGGCCTTGGCGGCGGCGGGCTTGGCTTCGGCCTTCGGCTTGGCCGCCGGTTTCGCGGCGGGCGGCGCCTTGGCGGCCTTCGGGGCGGCCTTCGGCGCAGGCGCGGCTTTCGGGGCGCTGGACTCGGCGGGCGCCTCCGCAGCCGGCGCGGCCGGCGCGGCCTTTGTCGCCTTGGGCTTCGCGGCGGCTTTCGGAGCGGCCTTTGCGGCCGCCTTGGCGGCCGGAGCGACCTCGGCCGCGGGCTTCTCGACGGCCGGTTTGGGCGCCGGGGTCTTGGCCGGGGCTTTCGCGGCCGCCGGTTTCGGGGCCGGGGCGGCCTTGGGGGCCGGCGCCGCCTTGGGAGCGGCCGCCTTGGCCGGAGCGGGCTTGACCGCGGCCTTCGGCTTGGCGGCCTTGGGCGCCGGAGCAGCCTTCGCCGTGGTCTTGGGACCCTTGGGCTCGGGGGTGATCGCCGTCGGCGCGGCGGGGGCCTTGGCGGCCGGGGCCGGCGCGGGTTCGACCGGGGCCGGGGCCGGGGCGGGTGGCGGCGAGGGCTCCGCGGCCTCCACGGGTTCTGGCTCGGGCGCCGGGGTGGGAGCCGGAGCGGCTTTCGGTTTGCCCGTCAGCCAGGCGATCACGTCGTCGAGAATGCTCATCGTGTTTGGCTCGTCTATCAGGTAATGGGCGTTGTTGGGGTAGATCTTGAGGTCGGCGGCCGGATATTTCCGGCCGACTCGCCGTACGTCCTCGAGCGGCGTGGTGCGATCCAGGGCGCCGGCCAGGACCAGCACGGGGACGGTCACTTTCGCGGCGTCGACATGGGCGGTCCGGTTCGGATCCTTGTGCGGCCAGGCGAGGTCGGCCAGCACCTGCCCGCTGTCGTGGACCATGGTCGCGTACAGCGCGTCGTGGCGCGCGGCCGGCACGGCGTTCATGACGCCGAACTTGAAGCCCATCTTCCACATCTTGCCCGCCCTGGTCTCGGGCTTGGGCTGGAGGGCCATGTTCAGGAAGGTGAAGACCGGCGAGAGCTTGGGCTTGCCGCGGGCGTCGGCCGGCGAGGCGGGGGCGAACAGCACCAGGCGATCGGCGTGGCCGGCCTCGGCGATCTTCTGAGCGATCAGTCCGCCCATGGAATGGCCGAAGACGATCGGCTTCCTGCCGTCCTCCTTGGCCAGGGCCTGGGCCAGGGCGTCCATCTCGGCGACATAGTCGGCCAGGGTCAGGCCGGCCAGGCCCGCCCGGGGGCCATCGACCGTACGCACGGCCGAGCGGATGGTCGGCGACACGACCCGGTAGCCCTCGGCCCGCAGCCGCGCGGCCATGGGATCCCAGACGTCTCCAGCGCAACCGTAGCCGTGGATCAGCAGGATCGTGTCCGCCATTCCATGCTCCCCAGCGCGGCGAGATTTCAGCCGCCGCGCGCGAACCCACCGAACGCGGCGACGACTTGTTCGTACACCGCGCGCTTGAAAGGTACGATCAGTTCGGGCGTTTCGTCGAGAGCGCCCCATTTCCAAGCGTCGAACTCGACATGGGCGTCGGCCTCCAGGTCGATCTCGGACTCGTCGCCGAGGAAGCGGAAGGCGAACCAGACCTGCTTCTGGCCCTTGAATCCACGGGCTTTCTTCGACCCGGCGAACTCGGCGGGGAAGTCGTAGATCAGCCAGCTCTCGGTGCGGCCCAGATAGTCGACCGAGGTGACGCCGGTCTCCTCGGCCAGCTCCCGGCGGGCCGCGGCCAGCAGATCTTCGCCGTCGTCGACCCCGCCCTGGGGGAATTGCCAGTTGTGGGGCGGCGCCTGGTTGCAGCGCCGGCCCAGCCAGACGCGACCGTCGGGGTGGAACAGCACGACGCCGACATTGGGGCGATGCTCGGGGTGCAGGTCGAGGTCTAGGTCGCTGGCGCTCATCGCTTGGCCATGGCCGAGGCGGGGGCCAGTTGCAAGCCCCTCCCGGACAGGCCGGCGGCCCACAGCCGCACCTGGTTGATGGTCACCGGATAGGCGAAGCCCGAGCCCAGGGCCTGGCCGCGGCCGGCGGCGCCGGCCTCCAGCATCTTCAGCTGGCCGTCGATCGAGCCGGCCGCCAGTTCGTCGTCGATGATCCGGTCGGCCGAGGCGCGGGGGATCGGGCCGCCGCGCAGGGACGCCTGGCCGTCGTCGATGAAGGCCAGGCCCCGAGCCTTCAGGGCCAGGGTGAAGGTGGTCATGGCCGTGTCGCTGGTGACGAACCGCGAGCCCAGATAGTTGGTCAGGCCGTAATAGCCGGTGGCGCGCGACATCAGCCATTCCAGCTTGCGCACCGTGTCCTCGGGCCGGTTGGCGGCGATCAGGGTGTAGGGGCCCGGATCGTTGGCCGGATAGTCGACCGGCTCCATCGGCGCTTCCAGCAGCACCTCGTGGCCGTGGCTGCGGGCCAGGTCGATCCAGCCTTGCAGCCCTTCCGAATAGGGGGCGAACGACAGGGTGATCTCGGGCGGCAGGGTCTCGATGGCCGCGCGGGTGGTCTGGGGATTGAGGCCCAGGCCGCCGATCACCAGGGCCACCTTGGGGCGGCCGTCGGCGGTGAACGGACGGGCGTAGGCGTCGGCGGCCGTGCGGCCGTCGGGCGCGATCACCGGCAGCGAGCCGCCGCCGGGGCCGGGGGCGTAGAGGCCGGCGATCGGGGCGGCCGGCAGCGGGCCGGTGGCCGAGGCGACGGGCGGCGGGGCGGCGATCGCGCCGGCCTCGGCGTCGTCGGCCGGGTCGGCGCGGCTTACGAACGGCAGGTTCGACAGGTCCAGGGCGCCCGGCAGCAGCGGGGCCTCCTGCTCGCTCTCGCCGGCCAGGGCCTCGCGCCAGCCGGGCGGAACGTTGCGGGTCGTGCCGATCTGGTCCAGCGCCACCCGCACCAGGGGCGAGCCCTTGTTGGGGTCGCCGGTGATCAGCACCAGCAGGGCCAGGCTCAGCAGGAACAGGAAGGCCGCGGCGCTGGCGCCGATATAGGGATTGGCCGCCGCCGCCAGGATCTTGGCGCGCAGGTCGCCGTCCTGGCGCCCGTCCCCGCGACTTGGCGCGGGCGCGTCGGCGCTGTAGGCGGGCTTGCGGGAGAAGGTCACGGCCATGGGTCCGAGCCTAGGGGCAAGCGCCGAATATATGGTTAATGGGGGTGCGGCGGAATGGTTCGAATTCCCTCTCCCCTTGCGGGAAAGGGTGTCGTCCAGAGGACGACGGGCGAGGGGTCGAAGAACGAGACCGCCGCGCCCAGCGGTCAGGCTGGACACGGCGGATCAGTCTGGAAAACCCCTCATCCGACCTGCTCCGCAGGCCGCCTTCTCCCGCAAGGGGAGAAGGAAGATGGACCTACTTCTTCTCCACCGGCGCCTTGCCGGCCGCGGCGGCGGCCTTGGCGGTGACCTCGGCGATCTTGGCCTGGGGCTTGGGCAGTTTCGGCACGGCCTCGACCGAGCCGGCCTTCAGCACGGCGATGGCGCGCTGCAGCTGGAAGTCGCCCTTCTTCTCGTCGAAGCCGGCCGGCGGGGCCTCGGCGGGCGTGTGGACGCCCTGGCGGCTCTTGCCCTCGTCGGCGTTCAGCGCGTTCTTGAAGCTGGCCTCGCTGAACCATACGCGGTTGGCGATGTCCTGGGCCTGGTCCTTGGTCTGGGCCACTTCCAAGTTGGGTTCGATGCCGGTCTTCTGGATCGAGCGGCCCGACGGGGTGAAGTAGCGAGCCGTGGTCAGCTTCAGGGCGCCGTCGGCCCCGCCGCGCAGCGGGATCACCGTCTGCACCGAGCCCTTGCCGAAGCTGGTGATGCCCACCAACTCGGCGCGGTGGCGGTCCTGCAGAGCGCCGGCGACGATTTCGGCCGCCGAGGCCGAGCCCTGGTTGATCAGCACCACCATCGGCAGGCCGTTCAGCAGGTCGCCCGGCTTGGCGTTGTAGCGCTGGATGTCGCGCGGGTCGCGGCCGCGCTGGCTGACCACCTCGCCGCCGTCCAGGAACACGTCCGAGACGCCCACGGCCTGGTCCAGCAGGCCGCCGGGATTGTTGCGCAGGTCGAAGATCAGCCCCTTCATCTGGGGGTTCTTGGCCTTCAGGTCGTTGATCGACGCGGTCAGGGCGTCGGTGGCCTTCTCGTTGAAGCCGGGCAGGCGGACATAGCCGTAGTCGCCTTCCATGCGGGCGATGGCGGCCTTGGGCTTGATCACCTCGCGCACCAGCTTGACGTCGAACGGGTCGGTCTTCTCGCGGGCGATGGTCAGGGTGACCGCCTCGCCGGCCGCGCCGCGCATCTGCTTGACCGCCTCGTTGACGGTCAGGCCCAGCACCGACTGGCCATTGACGGCGGTGATGTAGTCGCCGGCCTGGATGCCCGCGCGCGAGGCGGGCGTGCCGTCCATCGGCGAGATCACCTTGACCACGCCGTCCTCGCTGGTGACCTCGATGCCCAGCCCGCCGTATTCGCCGCGGGTGGTGTCCTGCATGTCCTCGAAGCTGTCGGGCGACAGGTAGCCGGAATGCGGGTCCAGGCTGGTCAGCATGCCGTCCAGGGCCGCCTCGATCAGCTTCTTGTTGTCGACCTCCGAGACGTACTGGTTGTCGACGGTCTGCAGGACGTCGCCGAACAGCTCCAGCATCTTGTAGGTCTGGCCCTTGCTCGCGCTGGTCGCCTGGGCGATGGGGCTGACATAGGCCATGGTCCCCGCGCCGAGGACGAAGGCCGAAACACCGATGAGCAGATACTTGCGCATGTGGCCGAAAGGGCTCCCTGACGACGCCGTCGCGCCGCGTTAAAACTTGTCGTTCCGTCCGACTACGACGGACTCTTGTTCATCTGACGGCCATCATCGCTGAAAAAGCCGTTTACCGCGATCCCTGTTTCAACCAACGCTCCGGATCGACCGGGGCGCCGTCCTCGCGAACCTCGAAATAGAGCTCTGGCTCCGAGGAACCATGATCCGCCATCCGGCCAACCGTCGCACCGGGTGCGACCGATTGTCCGGGCCCGACCGAAACCTGGTCCATGCCGGCCAGCACCAGATGGTAGGCGCCCTGGGCGCGCAGGATCAAGACCGAGCCCCAGCCGTTCAGCGGTCCGGCGTATTCGACCACGCCGGCGGCGGGACTGGCCACGACATGACCCTTTTGCGTGCGGATCGTCAGGCCGGTGGCGCGGCCGCCGGCCGGCATGGCCTGGCCGAAGCGGCGCTCCAGCGGGCCGGGGGCGGGCGAGGCCAGGACCAGCGGCCCGGTCGCCGGCCTGGGCGCCAGGCCGTCGGTCAGGGCGCCCAGCGTGCCCTGGTCGTCGCCCGTCAGCGCTTCTTGCGCATAGGCCCGCTCCAGCTGGGTCTTCTCGACGATCATCCGCTCCAGGTCGCCCTTGCGGTCGGCGACCAGGCTCTCGGCGGTGAACAGCTGCTCGGAGGCGGCGGCGGCCTCGCGGCGCAGGGCCGAGACGGCGCGGGCCTGGCGGGCGTAGCCGTCGGCCCGGGCCTGCAGCTCCGGGGTCATGGCGCGGATCAGGATCGCGGCCCGCACCGCGTCGCGGGCGTCGTTCGGGCTGACCAGCAGGGCCGGCGGCGGATCGCGGCGGAAGAGCTGCAGGGCGCTGAGCAGCCGGGCCAGCTGTCCGCGGTCGCGGCCCAGCTCGGCCACCAGGGCCGACTCGCGCTGGTGCAGGGCCTCCAGCCGGGCGCGCTTGGCGGTGACGTCGTCGCCGGCGTCGACCCGCTGGCGGCCCAGGGCGTCCAGCTCGCCGCGCAGGTCGGCGATCTCGCGCCGGGTGTCGGCGGCGGCCTGCTCGTCCTTGGCCCGCTGGCTGGTCGCCGCCTTCTGGGCCGCCGCGACCACGGTCGCCCCGCCGAGCGCGAGGCTCAGCAGACTGACGGCGATCAAGGCGACGCGGCGGGACATGGAAGGATGAATGCCTTCATCCAGACGTGGCGACAAGCGGCGGGACGCCCCCTCCGTCACGCTGCGGACGGAAGGGGGCGTTCCGCCGATCAATCCCGATGGTACGGCGAACCCGCCAGGATGGTGACGGCGCGGTAGACCTGCTCGGCCAGCATGGCGCGGGCCAGGGCGTGCGGCCAGGTCTGGGGGCCGAAGGCCAGGGTCTCGTCGGCCGCGCCCAGGATCGACGGGTCCAGCCCGTCGGCCCCGCCGATCAGGAACACCAGCTTGCGATGGCCGTCGTCGCGCAGCCGGCCGACGTGCTCGGCGAAGGCGCGCGAAGGCCGCACCTTGCCGTGCTCGTCGCAGGCGATCACATAGGCGCCCTCCAGGTGCGGGCGCAGCACCTCGGCCTCGGCCGCCTTGCCGGGCTTGCGCGCCTCGACCTCGACGATCTCGACCGGCCCCAGGGCCAGGGCGCGGCCGGACGCGGTGGCCCGGGACGCATAGTCCACGGCCAGCTGCGCCTCGACCATGCGGCCGAGCTTCCCGACGGTGAGGAGGGTGATCTTCATGCAAGCCTTTGGCGCCGCCCGCCGATAGCGAAGAGGGCTACAGGGGCGGTCTCGAAGCCGCCGCGAGGGTTCGAGCGCGTTCGATCGTCGCCTCGAAGAGATCGGGATCTGTCGCCAAGGTTCCCAGGCAGACGCCAATGCAATCGTCGCAGATGGCCACGTCGTGCGAGGCGACCATCTTCGCCGCCTCGGTGGAGTCTCGCCGACAGAATGAGCATGAGATTGAGGAAGGCGGGCGTTCGTCGCTCATGGATTGGCTCCCGTCGCGGTCGAACAGCCCGCCCGCGCAGGTCTCAGTTCGACGCCATCCGGTGCGGCGCGTCGACGGCCCAGATCTTCTCGATGTTGTAGAACGAGCGGACTTCCGGGCGGAACAGGTGGACCACCACGTCGCCGGCGTCGATCAGCACCCAGTCGCAGTGCGGCAGGCCTTCGACCCGCGCCTTGCCGAAGCCGCTCTCCTTGAGCGCCCGGATGATGTGGTCGGCCAGGGCGCCGACATGGCGGTGCGAACGGCCGGACGCCACGATCAGGCTGTCGGCGACCGAGCTCTTGTCCGTCAGGTCGATGTGGACGATGTCCTGGGCCTTGTCGTCGTCGAGACGGCTCAGGATCAGGGTCTCGAGGGCCTTGATACTCAGGTCCAGCTCGGACTCGGTCTTGGTCGAGGTTTCGGTGGAAACCGTGCCCTCGTGCGCCTGGGGCGCGGGGTCGCTACGCAGCGGAAATGCTCCTTGATGGGTTCGCGCAAGCCCTCCCATAGCACGGATGACTCCAAATGATGAGGGGGAACGTGGTCGCGGGCGGATTTGGAGCGTCTGGGTGTGGCTTCGCGCTGCGCGTTATCCGCCGTTAGGCGGGCCGCTTGCGCGCCCCGAGGCCGGGATGACAGCCATTTCTAGGTCGCCCTACCCCTTGGTCTGCCGCTTCCGCAGCGCCGTCGACGAGGCGAAGTTCAGCGGGCCGGTCAGGTAGACCCAGGCCGGGGCCGTGGCGTCGGCCAGGATCGCCGCGGCGCTGGCCGGCTTGCGAGCCCAGGCGAAACGGCGGGCGGCGGGCGAGGTGCGGGCCTTCAGCGCCGCCCAGGGCCGCGAGATCACCGCCACCGGCACCTCGCGCATGATCTGGGTCCAGCCGCGCCAGCGGTGGAAGCTGGCCAGGCTGTCGGCCCCCATGATCCAGACGAACTTGACGCCCGGGAACCGCGCCCGCAGCACCCGCAGGGTGTCGATGGTGTATTGCGAGCCCAGCCGCGTCTCGGCGTCGGAGACGATCATGCCGCTGCCCCGCGCCCACTGCCGGGCCCCGGCCAGGCGCTCGTCCAGCGGCCGGGTCTCGTGCGCCGACTTCAGCGGGTTCTGCGGCGAGACCAGCCAGATCACCTTGTCCAGCTCCAGGCGTCGCAAGGCCGTCTCGGCGACGTGGGCGTGGCCCTCGTGCGCCGGGTTGAAGCTGCCGCCGAACAGCCCCACGCGCATGCCGGGCTCCAGGTGGAACCCCAGCCTCTGCGCCGAAGGCCGGCCGGCTTCAGGGACGAGTCTGGCCGGTCCCGCGAACCACATATTTGAACGTCGTCAGTTGCTCGGCCCCGACCGGACCGCGGGCGTGTAGCTTGTCGGTGGCGATGCCGATCTCGGCCCCGAAGCCGAACTCGCCGCCGTCGGCGAACTGGGTCGAGGCGTTGACCAGCACGATGGCGCTGTCGACCAGGGCCACGAAGCGCTCGGCCGCCGCGGCGTCCTCGGTCAGGATCGCGTCGGTGTGGCCCGAGCCGTAGGCGGCGATGTGGGCGGCCGCGCCCTCCACCCCGTCGACCACGGCCACCGAGATCACCGGCGCCAGGTATTCGGTCGACCAGTCGGCCTCGACGGCCGGTTTCATGGTCGGCTCGATGGCCCGCGAGGGGCCGTCGCCGCGCAGCTCGCAGCCGGCCTTGATCAGGGCGTCGGCGATCGGCGGCAGCAGCTTGCCGGCCGCCGCGCGGTCGACCAGCAGGGTCTCGGCCGAGCCGCACACCGACACCCGGCGCATCTTGGCGTTCAGCACGATGTCGACGGCCTTCTTCGGATCGGCCGCGGCGTGGACGAACACGTGGTTCAGCCCCTCCAGGTGGCCCAGCACCGCCACCCGCGCCTCCTTCTGCACCCGCGCCACCAGGCTCTTGCCGCCCCGGGGGATGATCAGGTCGATGGTGCGGTCCAGGCCCGACAGGATCGCCCCCACCGCGTCGCGGTCGGGGGTGCGGACGATCTGCACCGCGTCGGTCGAGATCCCCGCCGCCTTCAGCCCTTTGGCGATGGCCGCGTGGATCGCGAGGTTGGAGTTGATGCACTCCGAACCGCCGCGCAGGATCACCGCATTGCCCGAGCGCACGCACAGGGCCGCGGCGTCGGCGGTGACGTTGGGCCGGCTCTCGAAGATCATGGCGATCACCCCGATCGGGGTGCGCACCCGGGCGATGTCCAGGCCGTTGGGGCGCGTCCAGCGGGCGGTCTCGACGCCCAGCGGGTCGGGGATGGCGGCCACGGCCTCGACCCCGGCGGCCACGCCCTCCAGGCGCTCGGCGTTCAGCATCAGCCGCTCGACCATCGGCGCGGTCAGGCCGCCGGCCCCGGCCTTGTCGAGGTCGCGGGCGTTGGCGGCCAGGATGGCCGGCGCGTCGGCGCGGATGGCGGCGGCCATGGCGTTCAGCGCGGCGGTGCGCTGGTCTGGCGTGGCCACGCGCAGGGCCTGCGCCCCACGCCGCGCCGCCTGTCCCATCGCCGTCATCGTCGCCTGCAAGCCCATGCCCGCGTCGTCCATCGCCTTCATCCGATCCCGGATATGCTCAGAGTGAGGCTTACCTAGGCGCTTTGGGGCGGCGGGGGAATGGGGAAAGGGTGGTGGGGGTGTTAGCGGGGCTGTTGGGGGAATGGCTTGGCCTTCAGCGACGTCCGATCCCGGGGCGGTCCCCGGCTTCCTACTTCGACCCACTGCGGACTGTGTCTCCTCCGCCCGATAGCAAAAGCTAAGCTTACACGCAGCCAAAGGTAGCGACAGAAGCCTTGACGGCAGGCTAGGGAGGGCTCGCTTGAGTGGGGAGAGCATCATGCGGCGGCTGAAGATGATCGGGATCGTGCTGGCGGCGTTTGCTCTGGCCTCGTCAGGGCCGACGCCGACACCACTATCCTACCAATTCATCGATCGGCCTGACGATGGTGGCATTTCGCTCAAGTATGAAAACACCTCGAACGGAGCCGTATGCGTCCGGGGCGATTGGCCCTTCAACAGCGGCCCCGGCGGCGGACCAGTTGTCCTTGAGGTCGCCGGCCGGCGGTTTCCGTTACGACCACCGGAATGGGCAGTCTGCAAAAAGAACTGCACCGAACGCATGTGGACCGGAACCAGCCGGGGCTGGAATTTGCCCTATACGGCCTTTGGCCTGCCCGAAGATTTGGCCTCCGCTCCGAAAACTATCGACGGCTCCTTGGTCGCCGCCTCCTGCAATGGCACCAAGCCCTTGCCCGAGGAGCTGTTCAAGACTTCGGAATGGATTCCTGTCGGCTCGACGGAAAAGCAAATCTGCGCAGCCTTCCGTCAGGTGACCCAATGGGACAACCGCGACAGGGTCAGGTACGCTCGAGATATGGGCGACCCGATACGCGGCTACGATCGCGAACAGTTCCCGGGCGGGTCGATCTATAACTACTTCCTGTCTATGTCTGATAGCCAGCTCGCCGATCCGGCAGAAGACGGCGGCCGCCGCTTCAGATTTTATATTCTGGCCGAACGCCAAAGGCTGAAAGGGGCGTCAACTCTCGAGCGCATGCGCGCCCTGTTTGTCAGCGCGCTGCCGCCGGCGTCGGAAATCAGGGACTTCGACAGTCCGAATGAGAGTGTTCAGCTCAAGCAGAGCAGAGTGATCGGCGCATACATGCCTGCGATTTGCCGTCTTCAGGACCTGTGCCGATCCCATGGCATTGTGCGAACCGCCTACAAGCTGCCGTGCGGCGACTTAGACGCTAACACCAAGGTAAAGGCACCGATCCCGCCGTCCCCTGCTTTGAGCATTGTTCCGGAAACTACCCAAGGCACGACCGTCGTGACCAGGACAACGGATGCCCGCGTCTCACCTGAGGGACGGCCGATCGGCTACTCCGCCGCGATTGAGATCAGGCTTCCGTCTGGCTCCGACGGATTTCCATGTTCGTTGGGCGGAGGGGTCTGCACGGCACGCTTCGCCACGTGGACATCTTTGCCGGACCATGCTCAGGCGACAAAGATCTTGTCTCAAGCCGGCCGCGTCGAGGGCGTGACCGAAACCACCTGCCGGGTCGGACCCAAGGGCGATCTCGTTCGGTGCCGCTCGAAAGGAGTGATGGACAAGCATGTCAGTGCAGCCATCGACAGCTCCATCGCGCTGATGCGCGTTCCAGAAACGATGCTTGGTCTGCCTACTAAAGGCGGCGTCGTGTCGATATCATGGGACTGGCATGAATTGAGCCAAGGTCTTTGGCTAAACCCCGGGCCAAAAGTTGCCAGCGACTAAGCATCGCCACGGTTTCGGCCCGATGGAGCCTAGAGGCGGGCGTCCGCGCCCCACCCCTAACGGACGTTCCGAACGCCTGCTCGCGGCGCAAGCCCCCATCCGCCCCGGATGGGGCCGCGCCTTAAAGCCTTGGTGGATCGGAGCTCTGGCGTCTGGCCGTGTCAAGGACGGCGCGTCGCGCCGCCGCGACGCG
>NZ_FORN01000026.1 GCF_900114015.1 Caulobacter sp. UNC279MFTsu5.1
TTGCCCATAGGCCCGCGCCCCCGGCGTCTGGTTTCTCCCGAAAGGGATCGAGACCGGGTCCGGCTAAGCCTCAACAGGGCTGCCCACCGGACGCTGGCGGAAAACGACCGCGCGGAGCGATCGGCTTCGTCGAAACGGTATTTATCAAAGAACTCCGGACGTCGTCCGGCGCTCCGCGACCCTTTCCATAAGCTCAGCGGCCAGCCGCGTGAGAACGACAGATCGCGCCCGCGAACACTTGCCCCCACCTGGCGGCTTCGCCGCCTGTCCGCCCCCAGAGGGGGCGGAGCCTTCGCACCGGCGCTCTTCCCCCTCTGGGGGAAGACGACCGCGTAGCGGTCCGTAGGGGGCAAGCGGGCGGTGCACGACGCCTGGAAAGGATCCCCCTCAATAGCTCTTCGGCAACCCCAGCACCCGCTCGGCGATGAAGTTCAGGATCATCTCGCGGCTGACCGGCGCGATCCGGGCGATCATCGCCTCGCGGAAATAGCGCTCGACGTCGTATTCCTTGGCGTAGCCCATGCCGCCATGGGCCAGGACCGAGGCCTCGCAGGCGGTGAAGCCGGCCTCGGCGCCCAGGTACTTGGCGGCGTTGGCCTCGGCTCCGCAGTCCTGGCCGGCGTCGTAGAGGGCGGCGGCCTTGAAGGCCAGCAGGTTGGCGGCCTCCAGCTCGGCCCACGACCGGGCCAGGGGGTGGGCCACGCCCTGGTTCTGGCCGATCGGCCGGCCGAACACCACGCGCTCCTTGGCGTAGGTCGCGGCCTTGGCCAGGGCCGCCCGGCCCAGGCCGATGGCTTCGACCGCGAACAGCACCCGCTCGGGATTGAGGCCGTGCAGCAGGTAGGAAAAGCCCTTGCCCTCCGCGCCGACCAGGTCGTCGGTGGGCACGAACAGGTCCTCGATGAACAGCATGTTACACTCGACCGCCTTGCGTCCCATCTTGGGGATCGGCTTGGCCTCGATCTTCTCGCGGTCGGTGTAGAACAGGGAGAGGCCCTGGGTCGGCTTGGCGCACTGGTCCTTGGGCGTGGTCCTGGCGATGATCAGGATCTTGTTGGCGCGCTGGGCGCCGGTCGTCCAGATCTTGCGGCCGTTCAGCACGTAGCCGCCGTCGGTGCGCTCGGCCCGCGTCTCCAGGCTGGAGGTGTCCAGGCCCGAATTGGGCTCGGTGACCGCGAAGCACATCTTGTCCTGGCCCGAGATCAGCCGCGGCAGGTGCCTGGCGCGCTGGTCGTCGGAGCCGAACTTCACGATCGGCATCGGGCCGAAGATGTTCAGGTGGATGGCGCTGGCGCCCGAGAAGCCCGCGCCCGACTGGGCCACGGTCTGCATCATGATCGCCGCCTCGGTCAGGCCCAGGCCCGCCCCGCCGACGCTCTCGGGCATGGCCACGCCCAGCCAGCCGCCTTCGGCGATGGCGGCGACGAATTCCTCGGGGAAGATCCCCGTCTCGTCGGTGCGGCGCCAGTACTCGTCGTCGAAGTCAGCGCACAGCTTGGCGACGCCGTCGCGGATGGCTTCCTGGTCCTCGGTCAACCCAAATCCGCGCATTCGCCCCTGCCCTGCCTTGGTTCTTGTCGTTGTCGCTCAGGTCCTCGAGAAGCGCCTCGCGTCGAGCGAAGCGGCGTCCGGGCCTGGGTTATCACCTTTCAGATACGCCGCGACCAGATCGGCCACAAGCGGGGCCAGCAGCCAGCCGTTGCGCCGGGCCCCGACGGCCAGGATCACGCCCGGCGTCGCGCTCCAGCCCACCAACGGCAGGCCGTCGGGAGTGGCGGCGCGTATCCCGACCTCGGTGGTCAGGACCGCCTCCGCCAGTTCGGGACGCAGGCGGATCGCCGCCGCGCGCAGGGCCGCCGTCGCCGCCGGGTCGACGGTCAGGTCTGCGCGGCCCAGTTCCATGGTGGCGCCGATCGCCGGGCTGTCGCCGGGGCAGACATAGACCCCCTCGCCGCGGATCACCGGCCCGGTCGCCGGGCCGCGGTCGGCGCGCAGGATCTGGCCCTTGATGGGCGCCAGCGCCGCCAGCTCCGGCGCCAGCCCGCCCGCGTCGCCCGCGCCGGTGGCCAGGACCACGGCGGAAAAGGCCGGCAGGTCGCCGGCGGTGAAGGCGCGAGGGGCGAAACGTCCGCCCAGGGCCTCGAACGCGTTCCGCAGGGCGGCCAGGGCCGGCCGCGCCTCGATCCGCCAGTCCTCGGCGTCGACCAGGGCCCCGTCCCGGCGCTGGAAGGGGACGCCCAGGGCTTCGAAGCGCGCGGCGACGCCCGCCAGCCAGGCGGCCTCGCCCTCGACCCTCAGGCCGTCGCGCAGGATCGCCAGGTCCAGTCCCTCGACGAAGGCCGGCCAGCGGTCACGGGCCCGCCTCAGCAGGGCCAGGTGGGGGGTCGAGACCGGGTCGAACACCGCCTCGGCCACCGGCGCCAGCATGCCGGCCGCCACGCCGGACGCGTTGTCGCCCGGGGAACCGGGATCGAAAAGCGTGACGTCAAATCCGGCGCGCGCCAGGGTCAGCGCCGCCGCCGATCCGATCGCGCCGGCGCCGGCCACCGCCACCCGCGCGCGAAGCTTGGTCTCCATGGGCGGCAAACACCCCTGCCCGCGCCAAACGTCAAGCCCGCCGGGCCATTTTGCGGTCCCTACGGATGTGTCAGACGCGTGACTAAGGCGGCTGCATGGGTCTATTCTGCGTTAACCAAGCTGGACCACACGCTCTCGGATAGAGGGTGGGCGCGCGGTCGCTGGAAGGAACGTGACGCGGATGACCGACAAATCCCCTTCCGACATGGCCCACCCCGTCGATCTCTACGTCGGCGCACGCCTTCGGATCCGCCGCAAGGTGCTGGGCCTCAGCCAGACTCAGTTGGCCGAAGCCCTGGGCATCACCTTCCAGCAGATCCAGAAGTACGAGCGGGGGGCCAACCGGATCAGCGCCTCCAAGCTGTACGAGGCCGCGCGCCTGCTGCAGTCGCCAGTGTCCTACTTCTTCGAGGGCCTGGACGAGACCTCGCGGGGCGAGGTCGACGACGGCTTCGCCCAGCGCATGACCCAGTTCGTGGCCACGCCCGAGGGGCTGGAGTTGGCCGGGCTGTTTCCACGGCTCAACGACCGCCGGCTGCGCCGCCGTGTCGTCGATCTGGTCAAGGCGATGGTCGACGACGAACCGGCGGCGGCCACGTCCTAGCGACCGAGCCTGGTCCGGCGGCGAATCGCCGACCTCCCGCACGCTTTTCACGAACACCGCGACGGGACGCCCTAGCGGCGCTGTGCCGCATTTCCGAAACGCCCGTTCAAGCGCAGCCTCGAACTCAGGGAGCAGGCGCGCAACGTCGCGTGAGTCAGGAGCGTAGGCGTGAGAATGTTTTCGGGAGCGGCCGTCTTCCGCATTCGGTACTGGTGGCAGGCCCATCCGATGGCGGGGCTGCTGGCGGGCTGGGTCGCCATCGCCCTGATCGCCTGGCGCGTCTGGGCCGCCCTGCACGGGCGCCACGCCTAGACCCTTGGTCCGCAACGAAAAAGCCCCGGGACGAACCCAGGGCTTTTCAGCGTCTTGCGATGGTACCACCTCTCGGGCTCGAACCGAGGACCTCTAGATCCACAATCTAGCGCTCTAACCAACTGAGCTAAGGCGGCGTATCGCGAGGCAGTGTCTTTAGTCGGACGCGCGGACCGGATCAAGCGCCGAAACGGCCCTTCCACACGAAAACGCCCCGGAGCCGATGAAGCTCCGGGGCGCTCGTTTCCTGGCCTGTCGCCTCGGTCCCTAGCGGGGAACCGTGAACACGATCGGGATCGTGATCTGACCGCCGTCCACCGGAGCGCCGTCAAGCGTCTTCGGCTTCATGCGGAACAGCCGCGACAGCTTCATGGCCGCGTCGCCGAAGCCGTAGTCCGCCGGATTTTCCGACACGACCGAGCAGCCTTCCAGCGACCCCTTGGCGGTGACGGTGCACGACAGCGTCGCGCGACCGCCCACTTCCATCCGCTGAGCGCGGTCGGGGTAGTAGCGAGCCATGTCCTCGCCGGTGGGCTTGCGGGCCCAGTCCGGCTTGGTGATCACCGAAGCCCGGGCCGGCGGGTTCGAAGGCACCGGCGGCACGTTCGAGATCACCGGCGGAGCCGTTTGCTCGACCCGCTCCTTGACGGGCGGAATCGGCAGCGGCGGCGGCGGCGTCACGTCCGGCGGCGGCGCAATCGGCGGCCTCGGCTGCACCACCGCGGGAGGCGGAGGCGGAGCGTTGGTCGGCGGCGGCGGCGGGGGCGGAGGAGGCGGCGGCGGCGGCGGGGGCGGCGGAGGCAGCTCCACGTCCACGGCGTCGTCGTGATACTCCTTCATCACCGCTTCGAACTTCTGCTTCGCCAGATACGCGAACAAAGCAGCGTGCAAACCGACGACGACGATGGTCGCGACGCCGAAGGCGCCGAGGCCCTTCTTGCGGCGTGGGCCGTCCGAAGTGAGCGGATCGTAGTGGCGATGCTCAGGCGTTTGTTGTTCAGCCATGCATCACCCCTAGCTGTTCTGATCCTTGCCGATGAGCGCCACGCTATAGAAGCCGTTGTCCTGGAGGGTGTTCATCACCTCCATGAAGGCCCCGTAGCGCGTCTTTTCGTCGGCGCGGATATAGATGCGCTCCTTGGTGGGATCGCGACGACCAATGCTCTTCGTGAGGTCCGCACCCATCTCGTCAACCGTTGTAGGGTCGTCGCCAATGAAGACCTTTCCCGATGCCTTGATCGAGATGTAGACGGGCTTTGGCGGGCTCGGCGACGGTTTCGCGACCGCCGGCGGCAAGTTCACTTCGACCGACACGGAGGCGAGCGGGGCCGCCACCATGAAGATGATCAGGAGAACCAGCATGACGTCCACGAAGGGCGTGACGTTGATCTCGCTGTTTTGGTCGATGTTAAACCTGTCGCCCCCACCGCCTGAGAGTTTGGCGGCCATCGGTCTTACGCCCCTTTGTCGAGCTGACGCGAAATGGCGTTCATCAGTTCAGCAACGAAACCTTCAGAGCGCGTGCCGTAGCCGGAAATGCGGGTCTGGAAGTAGTTGTAGAAGATAACGGCCGGGATAGCGGCGAACAGACCGATACCGGTGGCGAGCAGCGCTTCGGCGATGCCGGGAGCGACGACGGCCAGGTTGGTCGTGTTGGTGTTCGCGATGCCGATGAACGAGGTCATGATCCCGTAGACGGTGCCGAACAGACCGATGAACGGACCGGCCGAGCCGACCGAGGCCAGGAACACCATGCCGCCCGACAGGCGCTTGGCCAGCGAGGCTTGCACCGCGTTGATGGCGTAGGTGGCGCGCGACAGGGTCGAGTCGCGGTGTTCGCCGCCGACGGCCAGGCCAGCTTGGCGCGACAGTTCGACTTCTTGGGCGGCCGCGGCGGCCATGTCGGCCATCGGGTTGCCTTCGAATTCTTCCGACGAGCCGATGCGGGCGATGTCGGCGATCGAGCGAGCGCCGCGGAAGGCTTCCAGGAACTTGTCCGATTGCTTGTTCAGGGCGCCGAACTCGAACAGCTTGGTGATCAGCAGGACCCACGAGAAGACCGAGGCCAGGATCAGGCCGATCATCACGACCTTAACCACCGCCTGGGCCGACAGGAACATGCCGATCGGGGTCAGGGAGTGGGACTTCATCTTTTCGGTCGCGGCGACGCCGGCGTCCAGCGGCTCTTCGGCAGGCGCGGCGGCGGGGGCCGGGGCGGCGGCGGCCGGAGCAGCAGCTTCGGTGGTGGCCGGCGCAGGAGCCGCAGCGTCCTGAGCGAAAGCCGGGGCGCTCACCATCAGCGCCATGGCGCCGACGAGAGCGATGAGGGGGGTTTTCCGTTTAATGTCGAGCATCTGTCGCCAGTTCCTGATTGGTCTAGCACGTTTGGACCGAGGGTCGTCGCGCGAGAGCGTCTCCACCCTAACTTGAATAGCCTGCAAGATGGCCGATCGCTCGGACGTCCCGCAGACCCGCTTCGCAGCGCTCGACCCGTTACGCCCCGCAAGCCGGACTCATGCCCCGCCAGAAGGATCGTTTCGAAGCGCGTGTGATCGCCGCCCCCGGGGAGGCTTCGATCTTACCGCAATGTTAGAATTGCGGCAGGGGTCCTTTGGCAACCCCTTTTCGTACCGTCAAGGGGTGCGAGGAGGCATAAATTCACCGCCCCTCCGACGCCCTCACCGCCTTTGCCGCGCCGCACAAATGGGAAATCAGGATTTGAGGGCGGTTTTTCCCTACCAAAGGGAATATCGATGTTGCGCCGCAGCATGCCTACAAAACGTCGATCTCGCGGACCGGATCAGAACGCGCATCGCGGCGCAGCTCAATCTAGCCGGGAAGACGTCCGCCAGAGATCTGACCTTTGCCATGGCCCCGCTCGCCCTCGCGAGTCCGGCCAAGAGACGATTTTCGCCGCCAATCGCCCTTTCGGCGCTCGAAATCATCGTCGTGACCCCTTGCCCGGCGACGACGGAAGCCCATTCCGGCTGGATCGGCATGGAACGCCTGCGACAGCGGCCGGACCGTCCCGATGCGCCCCGCGCTTCCTTCACCCCCGCCTCGGTCGCCGGGAGAACGGCCCCAAAGGCGTCGGCGGAGGCCTCCGAGATCGAACGGAGACGATCGCTTTCGCCTCGCCCGAAGAGGCGCTGCTAAAATTTCACATCTGCCCTGAGGCGGACGCGGGTGATCAAGTTCGCGGCGCCGCCGAGATGACCACCCACCCCGCAGGAGGTCGCAACAACGGGGCATCTGAAAGGAAGTGGTGCCTGGGGGCGGATTCGAACCACCGACACGCGGATTTTCAATCCGCTGCTCTACCAACTGAGCTACCCAGGCCCTGGGCCTAAGAGGCGGTCGAAACCGCCCTGGCGCCCGCCCGACGGCGGGGAGCCGCGTCTATAGGGGAGGCTAAAAACGAAGTCCAGCCCCTCTTGAAGCGATCGCGAACTATTCCCGGCCGAAGTCTGTGGACGGGGGATTCTCCTCGTCCTCCTCGGCGCCGGGCACCACGTAGCGGTCCGACAGCCAGCGGTTCAGGTCGATGTCGGCGCAGCGTTTTGAGCAGAAGGGCCGGAACTCGGGAGTCGTCGGTTTCTTGCAGATCGGGCAGGCGCTCATGAGGATGCGACCTCCAGGCGGTCATTGGGCCAGTCGGCGACGACGGCCAGGGTGAAACGGCGGCCGATCCGGTCGGCCAGGGCGGGCTCGAGGGCCGCGAAGGCCTGGGCCACGGCAGGGCCGCAGCGACCGGCCAGCCTGCCGCCCGGGTCCGCCCTGCCCTCCCGCTCGAAAGCCCGGACCAGACGCAAGGCGCCGGCGCGCGCCGACAGCCCGCCCGATTCGTCGAGCAGCCGGTCGAGAATCGGTTTGGTCCGGCGCGGCACGATCATCTCCAGCGCTCCGAACTTGCTGATCGGACCGATGCCGACACCGGGATTGTCGATCGCGAAGGCGTTGCGGGCCGCCGTGGTCAGGGCCGGACCGTCATGGCCGCGGCCCACCAGATCGAAGACCACCAGCCCGGCCAGGCCCTTCAGACGCAGGATGCGGGCGGCGGTCGTGAAGGCGGCCATGTTGGCGGCGCGGGCCGCTTTCTTGGAATCGCCGTCGCGAGCCCCGAGGTCGACGTCCACGGCCACCAGGGCCCGGGTCGCCTCAATGCTGACGTCGCCGCCGCCCGGCAGGGCGAAGACCGTGGCCAGGGCCTCGGCCTCGGCGGCCTCGACGGCCTCCAGGGCGGCCAACCCTTGAGTCGGCGAACCGGACTTGACCCAGAGGCGCAGCAGCTCGTCGAGGGTCGGGGCGTGGGTCAGCACGCGCGGCTCGCCCTCGGCCGGCCCGACGTAGCGGGCCACGGCCGACTTGTCGCGGCGCGAGGGACTGCGGATTTCGATCTCGACCACCTGGCCCTCGGCCAGCTTGGGCATGTCGGGCTTCAGCGCCAGCAGCAGGTCGGCGCCGCCCGGCAGGGCGACGAAGGCCGAGTTGAAGGCGCGCTCGATCTTCCTGACCCGGGCCACGCCCCGCACGCCCTCGGCGTCCAGCGGGTCGTCGCCCTCCCACTGGGCGACTAGGCGCTCAGGACGGCCGTCCAGGGTGACGACCCCGACCGTCTCGCCGATTCCCTTGTAGAGATAGGCCCGCCGTTCGCTCATTTTCGATAGCCCAGGCCGGTCAGCAGGTTCAGCGTCTCGTACAGCGGCAAGCCGACCACGCTGGTGTAGGAGCCGTGCAGATCGATGATGAAGCCGCCGGCCACGCCTTGCACGCCGTAGCCGCCCGCCTTGCCGTTCCATTCGCCGCCGGCCAGGTAGTCGGCCTGCTCCTGATCGGACAGGTGCTTGAACTGCACGCGGGTCTCGACCAGCCGCGAGGCCTCGCGCCCGTCGGGGGCGATGGCGGCGACGCCGGTCAGGACCTTGTGGTTGCGTCCCGACAGCAGCTTCAGGCAATGGGCCGCCTGCTCCGGCGTCTCGGCCTTGGGCAGGATGCGGCGGCCGACGGCGACGACGGTGTCGGCGGCCAGGACGATGGCGCCGGGCGAACGGGCCGCGACGGCGCGCACCTTCTCGACCGCCAGGCGCAAGGCATGGCGGCGCGGGGTCTCGTCGCGCAGCGGCGTTTCATCGATGTCGGCGGGATCGACCCGATCCGGGGCGACGCCGACCTGCGCCAGCAGGTCCAGGCGCCGGGGGCTCGCGCTGGCCAGGACCAGCGGCGTCCGCTGGACGACCATCGCCAGCCCTACTTGAAGCGGTAGGTGATGCGGCCCTTGGTCAGGTCGTAGGGCGTCATTTCCACGAGCACCTTGTCGCCGGCCAGCACGCGGATGCGGTTCTTGCGCATCTTGCCGGCGGTGTGGGCGATGATCTCGTGATCGTTCTCCAGCTTCACGCGGAAGGTCGCGTTGGGCAGCAGTTCGCTGACCGTACCGGGAAACTCGAGCAGTTCTTCCTTAGCCATCAGGCCTCTCAAAACGGGTGACGCCATGCCGATAAAGCCCCCTCGACGATTGAGTCGGGGAGCGGATCGCGGCTGCGAGGCGGGGTGTATAGCGCATTCACCCCCCGAACGTCGATGGCGCGCCGAAACGTTGTCGAATCGCCGTGGCCAAGGCGTCACGCACCTCGCGATAGGCCGCCAACATGGCGTCGCGCGAGCCGTACGCAAGGGTCGGATCGTGGGTCGGCCAGTATTCGATGTCGGTGGCGCGGAAGCGGGACAGCTCGACGGCCCGGTGCTGGGCCTCGGGGGTCAGGGAGATGACGACGTCGAAACTGTCGTCCTCCAGCTGGGCGAAGCTCTTGGGCTGGTGGCCGCTGACGTCCAGGCCCATCTCGTCCATCACCACGGCGACGAACGGATCGACGCCTTCGTCGGCGGGATCGGGCTTCAGGCCGCACGAATCGACGAACGCCCGCGTGCCGTAGAAGTGCTTGAACAGCGCCTCGGCCATCGGCGAGCGCACGCGGTTGTAGTTGCAGGCGAACAGCACCGCGTCCGGAAGGTCCGCCGCCACGCCCTCAACCCCGCCAGTGCAGCGCGCAGATCAGGGTGAACAGCCGCCGGGCCGTATCGAGGTCGGTCTTGACCTTGCCCTCCAGCCGTTCGCGCAGCAGGTTCGAGCCCTCGTTGTGCAGGCCGCGCCGCCCCATGTCCAAGGCCTCGATCTGCTGGGGCGAGGAATTGCGGATCGCCGAATAGTAGCTGTCGCAGATCATGAAGTAGTCCTTGATCACCCCTCGGAAGGGCGACAGGGACAAAAGGTGCCGGCGCTCCTCGAAACCGCTTTCGGGGGCCGCGCCGGTGATGTCGAGGGCCAGGCGGTTCTCGACCAGCGACAGCTTCAGGTCATAGGGTCCGCCCGCCGACTCGACCGGCTCGAAATAGTTGCCGTCCAGCAGGTCGAAGATCGCCACCTGCCGCTCTTGCTCCTGGTCGCGCGAGGCTGCCGCCAGGCTGTCCTCGTCGATGAGGACGGACTTCAGGAACTGGGTGGCCTTGGCGTCGGACATCGTCGGCAGACTTGCCCCTTACGGCTTGGATGGCAACCGGCCCGAAGAAAGGCGGATGGACGCCGACAGGGCGTGGGCCGGCAAGCCCTCGGCTTCCGCCAGGGCCACGGTGTGCGGCCCCAGGATCCCGAACGAGGCCGCGTCGCACTTCACGATCGAGGTGCGCTTGAGGAAATCGTAGATCGACAGGCCCGACTGGAAGCGGGCCGCGCGGCTGGTCGGCAGCACGTGGTTGGAGCCGGCCACGTAGTCGCCGATGGCTTCGGGCGTCAGGCGGCCCAGGAAGATCGCCCCGGCGTGGCGCACACGGTCGGCCAGGCGCTCGGGATTGTCGATCGCGAACTCGACGTGCTCGGGCGCCAGCAGGTCGACCAGGCGCGGGCTGTCGTCCAGAGGGCACAGGATGATCGCACCGTGGTCGCGCCACGAGGCGGCGGCGTCGACGCCGGTGGCCAGGGTCGCGAGACGCGCGTCGACGGCGTCGGACACCGCCTGGGCGAAGGCTTCGTCGTCGGTGATCAGGATCGACTGGGCGGCCGGGTCGTGCTCGGCCTGGCTCAGCAGGTCGGCGGCGATCCAGTCGGGGTCGTTCTGGGCTTCGGCGACCACCACGATCTCGGACGGGCCGGCCAGGGCGTCGATGCCGACCACGCCGTAGAGCCGGCGCTTGGCGGCGGTGACATAGGCGTTGCCGGGGCCGACGATCTTGTCGACCGGCTGGATCGGGCCCGCGCCATAGGCCAGGGCGGCGACGGCCTGGGCCCCGCCGATCCGCCAGATCTCGCTGACCCCGGCCTCCTTGGCGGCGGCCAGCACCGCCGGCTCCAGCTTGCCGGGCGGGGTGACCATGGCGATGCGGTCGACGCCGGCCACCTGGGCGGGCACGGCGTTCATCAGCACGGTCGAGGGATAGGCCGCGCGGCCGCCGGGCACATAGACGCCCACGGCCTCCAGCGGCGTCCAGCGCCAGCCCAGCTGCACCCCGGCCTCGTCGGTCCAGGCCTGGTCGGCCGGGCGCTGGCGGGTGTGGAAGGCGCGGATGCGGGCGGCGGCGAAGACGATGGCCTCGCGCACCTCCGCCGAGCACTCGGCCGCGCCGGCCTCGATCTCTTCGGCGGTGACGCGGATCGTGTCCTCGGTCAGCTCGACGCCGTCGAAGCGGCTGGTGAAGCTGAGCACCGCCGCCAGGCCATCGGCCCGCACGGCGTCCAGTACGTTGCGCGCCGCCGCGTCGACGTTCTCGGGCGCGCCCCGGCGCTCGTCGAGGAAGGCCTTGAAGGCGGCGGGAAAGGACGGATCGGCGGAATTGAAGCGGCGCATGCGGCCTAGATGCGGGTTTTTGTGCGGGATGCAAGTTTTGATGCGCCGCTCCGCCTCCAGCGCTCAGGGCGGTCCATCGGCGAACAGAGGATCAACCGCGCCTCACGGCGAGATGGCGTCGTAGACGACGACCTTTCGCCAGAGGTGGGCGTGATCCTTCACGAACTTCAGGTGAAGCGGATGATCCTGATAGCGCTTCTGGTCTTCGACGCTGGCGAAGAACATCAGTTCCGAGACGTCATAGCTGTTGTCCACGACGTCGCGCTTTTCGGTCGAGGCCGGGACGCCGATGTGAAGCTGCTGGACGACCTCGATCGCTCGTAGGGTGTTCAGGCCGGCGATCAGCCGATCGCGATCGGCTTTCGATCCCGGGTTCTCGAGCCAGAAGAAGACGTGATGGATCATGGGAGGCGCGCTCGGGGATTGGGGGACGGCTCCGCTCGGAGCCGCTTGCGAGGTGTTGACGCCGACGCCGACCGCCAAGCCGCCAGCCAGCAGGACACGACGATCGAAAGGCGGCATGCGTGAGGTCCTTCGTCCAGCAAGTCAACGCCGCGCGGTGAGCCGGCGGTCCATCCATGGCTAACGCCGCCGCCCTATGAGCACAATCGTTCGACGTGCGCTCGCCGGGCCGCGCGCCTCGAAGGCCGCCCGGTGTTCGAAAAGGCCTCAACGGGGGCGAGGGCGGAAGTCGGCTCCTATTCGGCAGCCGACGCCCGCGCCCCGCCGCCAATCCGCATCGCGACCACATAAACCCCCGCCGCGATCCCCGCCCCGACGAACCAGGCATAGTCGTAAAGCCCCGTCCACGGCGCCCCGACGCCCACCGCCGACGGCAGTCCGGCCGCTTTCAGAAACCCGGGCAGGTTGGGCGCGACGCCGATCGCGAAGGCCGCGACGGCCGCCAGGTTCCAGCCCTTGAAGTAGGTGTAGCGTCCCGCGCGGTCGTACAGCGCCTCGACGTCCAGCCGGGCGCGGCGCAGCAACCAGTAGTCGGCGATCAGGATCCCGGCCACCGGCCCCAGCAGGGCGCCGTAACCGGTCAGCCAGACGAAGATATAGCCCTGGGTGCTCTCCAGCAGCTTCCACGGCATGATCAGCACCCCGATCGTCGCGGTGATCCAGCCGCCAGTGCGGTAGCTGATCCGCCTGGGCCACAAGGCCGAGAAGTCGTAGGCCGGGCCGACCAGATTGGCGGCGATGTTGCACGAGACGGTGTCGAGACTGATGACCAGCAGGCCCACCAGCACGGCGATCCCGCCGATGTTCCCCGACAGGGCCACCGGGTCCCAGACCGGCTTGCCGTAGATCAGCACGGTGGCCGAGGTGACGATCACGCTCATGGCGGCCAACAGGGCCATGGGGCCGGGCAGCCCCACGACCTGGCCGACGATCTGGTCGCGCTGGGTGCGGGCGAAGCGGGTGAAGTCGGGGATGTTCAGGGCCAGGGTCGCCCAATAGCCGGTCATGGCGGTGACGGCCGGGCCGAAGTCCCGCCAGAACCGACCGGCCTTGGCCCCGCCGGCGTCGTAGGCGCTGGGCTCGTGCAGGATCGGGCCGAGGCCGCCGGCCTTGCTCAGCGCCCACCAGACCAGCAGGCCGCAGACCAGCACCTTGACCGGCGCGGTCCAGGTCTCGAGCTTGCGCACCGTCTCAAGGCCCTTGGTGACGAACAGCAGCTGGATCGCCCAGAAGGCGGCGAACGACAGCAGCTGGCCGACGCCGATCCCCAGGACCGGGACCGCCGGCCCGACCAGGCTCTTGCCGACCATCACGCCCAGCAGGGTCAGCAGCGCCCCCCCGCCGATCCAGGTCTGGATGCCGTACCAGCCGCAGGCGACGATCGCCCGGGCCAGGGCCGGGGCCCGCGCGCCGCGCCAGCCGAACGAGGCCCGGGCCAGCACGGCGTAGGGCACGCCCCACTTGGCGCCGGCGTGGCCGATCAGCAGCATCGGGACCAGCACGATCAGGTTGCCCAGCAGCACGGCCCACACGGCCTGGCCGGCCGACATCCCCTGCTCGATCAGTCCCGCGGCCAGCATGTAGGCCGGCACGGCGATCACCATGCCCAGCCACAGGGCCGCGAAGTGTCGCGCTCGCCAGGTGCGCTGGGCCGCCGTGGTCGGCGCCAGGTCCGGGTTCCAGAGGGTGTTGCCGGCTTGGTCCGACGCCTGCTGATCCATGTCGCCCCCGCGATCGTGTCGTGGACGGAGCATGGGTCAGCGAACGATGAGCGTCACGGAGAAAGTGACCTTCTGGGCGCCGGCGGTTGAATCGCCCTATTCGAAAGCTCCGCCTTCGAGGCTCCAGGGGGAGACGCCGTGAACGCCTTCGTCGATTCCGTCCGCAACGGCTTCACCGGCCTGCTCCGCTTCTCGGGCCGAGACCCCGCGCGGCGCTTCTGGCCCTATGCCGGCGTGGTGATCGCCCTGATGTTCGCCGGCGCGGCGGCGACGATGGGCCCCATCATGAGCCAGTCGTTCGCGCGCATGGAGCGCTTCGCGGCCGAGCACCCCGACCAGGCCACCGTCACCCGCGGACCCAGCTCCTATTCGATCCAGATTCAGGGCAGCCACCCCGAGCTCATGCCCGACGTGACACCGTTCTTTACGGCGATGCAGGTCGGATGCGCCCTGGTGGTGGCGCTTCTGGCGGCGGCGGTAACCCGACGGTTACACGACCGCGGACGGCGCGGCTGGTGGGGCCTGGCGCCCCTGCCCTTCCTGATCGTGGGTCTGACCCTGTTCCCGCGCTTCTTCCAAAGCACGCTGGCCGGCGACCTGACGCCGGATTCAATGAGGATGTTCGGCCTGATCTTCACCAACAACCTGCTCTATCTGGCGTCGCTGGGCCTGCTGATCTTCCTGCTGGCCGGCGCGAGCCAGGCCGGCGAGAACCGTTTCGGCCCGCCCGCGCCCTGAAGCCCGCTTATCCCATCCCCGAATGAGCCGGGGTCGCCAGTCCGCCCCGAACACCGTCATCCCCGTTTCGTGCGGGGATGACGAACGTCGAGGGTCTATTTGACGATCCCGTCCACCGTCTGCCGCGTCACCGCGTGATAGAGCGGCCGGGTCTTGGCGTAGATCCGCTTGGCGATCGACTGGCCCCAGTCGCCCTGGGCCATCAGGTCCTTGAACAGCGGAGCAACGAACTTGCGGCGGCCCTGGTCGGTCAGGAAGGCCTCCAGCGACGGCAGGGCCGGGTCGTAGCGGTTGGCCACGGCCAGCTCCAACCAGACGAAGCGGATCTCGCTGTTGCCCTGGACCGACAGGCCGAAGGCCTTGTCCAGGGTCGCCAGCCGTTCCTTCGATAGAGCGCGTGGCAGGCTGGCGACGAAGCGCGTGCGTTCGGGCGTGCTCCAGGCCTTCCACTTGGCCAGCGGCGCGGGACCGCCCTTGCCGTAGGCGGCGGCCAGGGCGTCCACCGCCGGGAAGGCCGCCGACCGGACGTGCACGGCGTTGTCGGGCAGGCCCGCGCCATAAACCCACTTGTCGATCCCGATCTCGGCCTCGAGTTTCGGGTCGCCCTTGATCAGATTCTCGCGCAGGTCGGCGACGAAGCCGGCCGTGGTCTGGCTCTGGAAGGCGTGACGGGCGAAGTAGTCCTTGAGGTAGGCGTCCCAGCGCGGGCGGCCGACGGCCTTCTCGATGGTGCGCAGGAAGGTTGCGCCCTTCTCGTAGGCGATGTCGGTCATGCCGTCGTCGGGATCGCGGCCGGCCAGGTCCAGGTGCAGCCGAGTGTCGGCGCCGGTCGGGCCGCCGGCGGCCTTGATCGTCGCCTGCAGGTCGCTCCAGCCCAGATCGGCCAGCATGTCGGCGCGCGGCTTGCCGTAGAGCTTTTCCATGATCCGGTTTTCGAAATAGACCGTGAAGCCCTCGTTCAGCCAGAAGTCCGACCAGGTGGCGTTGTTGACCAGGTTGCCCGACCACGAGTGGGCCAGCTCGTGGGCCACCAGGCTGACCAGCGAGCGGTCGCCGGCGATGATGGTCGGAGTGGCGAAGGTCAGGCGCGGGTTCTCCATGCCGCCGAACGGGAACGACGGCGGCAGCACCAGCAGGTCGTAGCGGCCCCAGGCGTAGGGGCCGTAGAGGCTCTCGGCGGCCTCGACCATCTTCTCGACGTCGACCAGCTCGTTGGCGGTCTTCTTCATCACCGACGGCTCGGTGTAGACGCCGGTCCGCTGGCCCAGCGGCTGGAAGGCGATGTCGCCGACGGCGATGGCGATCAGGTAGGACGCGACCGGCTTGTCCATCCTGAAGCGGTAGGCGCGGCCGCCGCCCGCCACGGGCTCGCCGTTCGGGGTCAGCATCTCGGCGCTCATCACCGCCTTCAGGCCTTCAGGCGCGACGATGCGGGCCGTCCAGGTCTGGCGAATCCCCGGGCTGTCCTGGGTAGGGATCCAGGTGCGGTTCAGGATCGCCTCGCCCTGGCTGAACAGGTAGGGCTTGGTCTTGCCCGCCGTCTGGGCCGGGGTCAGCCATTGCAGGGCCGCGCCATCGGAGGCGCTGTCGTAGCGAACGACGATGCGGCGGGCGCCGTTCAGTTGAACCGTCAGCGGCGCGCCCAGGATCGGGTCGGCCTTGCCCAGGGTCCAGGGCAGAGCCGCGCCCTTGTCATCGGTGACGGCGTGGATCACCAGACCCTTGCTGTCGAGCACAACCTCTTTCGCGTCCGGCGCGGCGGCGATGTCGAGGGCGGCGGTACCGGTCATCTTCTGGCCGGCGAAGTCGGCGGTCAGGTCCAGGTCGATGTGGGTGACCCGCGCGACAAGCGGCTGGGCGTAGGAGTGGATGTCGCGGGCTTCCGGCGTCGTCAGGATGGCTGGAACCGGCGACTGGGCGGTCTGGGCCAGCGCGGGCGCGGCGACGCCGCAGAGCAGGAACGCCAGCAGGGCGGCGCGGGCGGTGGACTTGGGGGAGGGCATGGGGAGCGGGTTCCGTGTTCGGAAAGGCGTTGGGTTCGTCTTAGCCCTATGCTCCGCCTCCCCTCAACCGCTCATCCCGGCGAACGCCAGGAACCAAATCCCAAAGCTGGGTGGCTGATTGGAAGGCTCAGCGCTCATGGCGTCAGCCTCAAAGCCCTTCCATCAGGGCCACGGCATTCGCTGGGATGAGCGGCTGTTTGGGAACTCAGATGTAGTCCAGCAGGCTCGTCCCGCTCGTATTCACCCCGCCGTCGGGATTAAACAGCGAGGCCAGCTTGTCCGAGAGGTTCTGCATCTCGACCATCTTGTCGTAGAGGGCCGGGGTCCAGCCGGCCGCCTGACGCTCCTCGTCGCTCATGGCCGCGTACTGGGTGATCAGGCTCTTGCCGAAGGCCGAGCTGTCGGAGCCCTGCGTGTTCTTGTAGGCGCTGGAGACGCTGTCGCGGTTGCGGGCCTTCACCTCGGCCGCCGCCTGGGCGACCTCGTGCGTGGAGAACCGGTCGCCCTTGTTCAGGGCCACGGCGGCCAGCGAGCGGTCGTCGAACTTGGAGAAGTCGATGGTCCCCTCGTCGGGCGAGGCGGCCATCCCGTCCTGGGTGGCGGCGGCGTACTGCTTGTCGAGCACGCTGCGGACGTCGGAGGCCACCTTGCCGATGTCGCGGGTGCGGGGATTGGCGACCACGCCGCCGACGTCCTTGAGATAGGCCGCGACCGGGTCGCCATCGACGCCGCTGGGCGCCACGCCGGGCTTGGCGGTCGCCTGCTTGAGGCCCTCGGTCAGGGCGGCCTTGTCCTTGGCCCACTGGCCCATGGCCTTCTCCTCGGGGCCGGCCGCCTCGAGATGGGCCAGGGCGGCCTTGTAGAGCCCGGCATAGTCGCCGGTCACCCGCATGGCCGAGGCCGAAGCCGACAGGGCCGCGTCGCGATCGGCCTTCATCTGCAGGCTGGCGACCACCTGCTCCTCGATCGAGAACTTGCCGCCCTTATTGCTGGCGATGGCGTAGAGGCTGCGGCGGTCCAGGCCCGAGACATCGATCGTCGCCTTGCCGTCCTTCAGGGCGCTGGTCGCCTTGGCGCCGGCCAGCAGCTTGTCCAACGCCGTGCGGGCCGCCGCCACGACCTGGTCGGTGGTGCGGCCGTCGGTCTGGGCGGCGAGCGCGGCCTGGGCCTGGGCCGACAGGGTGATGTTGACGCTGGACCCGCCGGCCTTGGCCGCGGTCGTGTCTGCCTGAGCGCCTTGGGCCGTTGCGTTGCTGTTGGTGGTCGTCGTGGCGGCGAGATAGGGGTTCGCCGCGTAGCCGTTCGTAACGCTGCCGACCATGACGCCCTCGACTGGATCGCCGCGAGACTACGAATCGCGACAGGCCTGAAACACGGGAGCACAAGGCGTGATCAGGGTTAAGACCGCATTAACCATGATCAGAGGCCGGGGACACGCGCATCTCCTACGCCGGCGCGCTGACCTGGGTGATCGGCTGGATGTCGGTGAACTTGGCCACGTCGCCCCGCACCTCGGGGCCGCGGGGGCCGCCCAGGCTGGCGGCCAAGGCCTCGGGGCCGTCGAAGATCAGGTGGGCCATGAGCAGGAACGGAGGCGCGCCGCCGTCCGGCCCCGGCAGGCCCCTGAGCACCTGCACGTCCTTCAGCCCCGTCGGCGCGTAGGCGGCCTTGACCAGCGGGATGTGCACATCGTCGTAGTAGGCTTGGTCGAACCGGGCGCCGGGCGTGGCCGGATAGAGCACGCTGAAAATGACCATGTCGCTTCCCTGGAATGACGGCGGCGCGGATCGCGGCGCGCCCCGAGCTCAGTTAGGCCCGCGGGCGATATCCCGCCAGGCTTGCCGCGACGGGCGCCCGGCTGGCTGAAGTCCGTCCCCGCTCAGGCCTTCTGCGGGCGGCGGCGGCGCGGAACGCGGACCGTGGCCTCGCCGTCCATGACCAGCTCGTCGCCGACGAAGGCTTCGCAGCGCAGGGTGACGCGGGCGCTCGCCTCGTCGATGGCCGCGACGGCGACGCGGGCCGCCACGACGTCGCCGATGCGCACCGGCCGATGGAAGGCCAGGGTCTGGCTCAGATAGATCGCGCCGGCGCCGGGCAGGATGGTGCCGACCACGGCCGATCCGAACGAGGCCGACAGCAGGCCGTGGGCGATCCGGCCGCGATAGGCGGTCTTCGACGCGAAGGGCTCGTCCATGTGCACGGGGTTGAAGTCGTCCGACGCCTCGGCGAACTGCCCGATGCGCTGCTCGGTCACGGTGACGCGCTTTTCGGCGGCCATCCCGACCACGAGTTCTTCCAGGATGTAGCCGCCGGAGGGGTGAGGTTCGATCATGACGCGCGGTTAGCCGCGATGTCGCGCCGTGGCCAGTAAAAATACGCGGACCGCGGACGGTCGCGAAACATCCGCCCCATTCGCGCTAAACCGCAAGAACGGTCGAGCACGATCCGGCGGCGAGCGACTAGCTGGCGCCACCACGGAGAAGAGTGACGATGAAGGCGGCGCTTCGAAACTACCAGGCTCGGATGCAGCGGGTGCTGGACCACGTCGACCAGCATCTCGACGGCGACCTGGACCTGGAAACGGTGAGCCGCGTCGCGGCGTTCTCCAAGTTCCACTTCCACCGGCAATTCATGGCGACCTTCGGGTTGTCCGTGCATCGCTATGTCCAGCTGGCCCGCCTGAAGCGGGCTTCGCATCGGCTGGCTTCCAAGGACGCGCAGAGCGTCACGGAAATCGCCATGGAAGCCGGCTACGACGCGCCGGACGCCTTCGCCCGCGCCTTTCGGCGCAGGTTCGGACAATCGCCTTCATCGTTCCGGAAATCGCCCGACTGGGCGCCGTGGCTTGCGGCCTTCGGGCCTTTAGACAACGCCAGGAGCAAGCTCATGCAGATTACCTACGAACCCGGCGACGTGATCGTCCGCGACGTTCCCCCGACACCGGTGGCGATCCTGGAGCATCGCGGCGACCGGGCGCTGCTCGGCGCCACCATCGAGCGGTTCATCGCCTGGCGCAAAGCCGCCGGCCTGTCGCCCGAGACCAGCCCGACCTTCAACATCTTCCGGTCCGAGCGGATTCCCGAGAACCCCGCCGACTATAGCATGGACCTCTGCATCGGGACCGACCGGCCGATCGATCCCGATGACCCGCTCATGAAGGCCGGCGAGATCCCCGGCGGACGTTGCGCGGTGCTGCGCGTCACCCACGACACCCATAACCTGGAGCCCGCCGCGCTCTATCTCTATCGCGACTGGCTTCCCGCCAGCGGCGAGGAAGCGCGGGACTTCCCGATCTACTGCCAGCGGCACTTCTCGTTCCCGCCGAACGCGCCGGTGCACGAGGTGGTGGTCGAGGTGCACCTGCCGCTCAAATAGCGCCGTCGGGCGGCCTGCCCTTTCCGCTGGCGAGGCGGACAGGCCGCCCAGTACGGACGCGACGGCCGCGCTCGCTGAGGCGGATCGGCCTTCGGCGGCGCCCACCCAATGAGTCCGTCATTCTCGCCCTGGAGTCGGGGACAGACTTAGCTGTCGTAGCAGAATGCAGGGCCAAGTCGCTCGAACGAGATCGTTCTATGCACCGTCACCTGTGAACGCCACAGCCCCATGTGGCCTGCTCCAAAGGGGCGCTGCGTCCTGTGGCCGATGAAGGTCACCAAGAACGGCTGAACGGTGTAGCAGTCCCGATTGTCATCGTATCCGACCTGTTCGACGAGCTGACCCAAGCGAGGCTGGTCGAACCGGTACTCCAGCCAGTCCGTCTCCCTGTAGGAGGGACGCTCCTTTGGAATCGCAGCGGCGCCTTCGACAAAGGTTGAGCCTTCGAACTCGTAGAGCCAGACGCCGGAATACTGACGAGCGCGACCGTCAAAGCCGATGTCCGAGCACGAGGAAAGCGCAAGGCTAAGCGCGATCAGGATGATCCATCTTAAGGCCATGATTGAGCTAACCGCGTTTCTCAACGTCCGGCCAGGGTCGTGAAGCGAAGTCGACCGAACGCCAATCTCAGACGGCCAGATCGCCGTCGCGGGCAGATGCGGGCTTGTGGCGCGCCACGGATCAAGAAGGAGGGCTTGGATAGCGCGGAGCCGCCCCAAAAGAGCCTGGTTGTCGTCTCGCCCTACTCGGCGTGCCCCGGCCGGCGCGGCGTCGACCAGGCGCCCGAGACGTCGGCCAGGATCACGTCCAGGCAGTCGACGCTGACCTTCAGGTCGCCGCCGCCGGCGAAGGTCAGCAGCACCGTCCCGCCCGGGGCCTCGCCCGGCTCGAAGGCCACCGACAGCAGCTCGACCACCGCGCCCTTGGCGTCGCGGCGCAGCTTGCGGGCCTGGACGCCGGCGACGTCGCCCAGCTGCAGGGCCGACCGCACCCGCTCGCCCTTCCTGCCGCCCGACTCCCAGCGAAAGCGATTGCAGGCCAAGGTCAGAGTCCGCGCCGAGGCGTCCCAGCGGATGTCGCCGATCTTGGCCACGGCGTCCTGCAGGGCGGCCGAGATCACCGCCAGGTCGTCGGCGTCCTGGGCCAGCAGTTTCAGAGGAGCGGCGTCAGCCATCTAGGTCGCCCTCGCTGTCGCCCTTGATCCGGCGCACCTGGGCCCCGCAGGCGCCCAGCTTCTCTTCCAGCCGCTCGAAGCCGCGGTCCAGGTGGTAGATGCGGCTGACCGTGGTCTCGCCGCGCGCGACCAGGCCGGCGATCACCAGGCTGACCGAGGCGCGCAGGTCGGTGGCCATGACCTCGGCGCCTTCCAGCCGCTCGACGCCGCGCACGCGGGCCTCGCCGCCCGACACCGAGATGTCGGCGCCCAGGCGCATCAGCTCGGGGGCGTGCATGAAGCGGTTCTCGAAGATCGTCTCACGGATGTGGCTTTCGCCCTTGGCCGTGGTCATCAGGGCCATGAACTGGGCCTGCAGGTCGGTGGCGAACCCCGGATAGGGCTGGGTCTCGACGTTCACGGCCTCCAGGCGGTGGCCGTTGCGCTTGATGATCACGCCGTCTTCGGTGCGGATGACGCCGCAGCCGGCCTCCTCCAGCTTGACCAGCAGGCTGTCGATCAGCTCGGGCCGGGCGCGGGTCAGCTGGACCTCGCCGCCGGCCATGGCGGCGGCCACGGCGTAGGTGCCCATCTCGATGCGGTCGGGGATCACCGAGTGGGTCGCGCCGTGCAGCTTGGCGACGCCGGTGATGGTGATGGTCGGGGTCCCCGCCCCCTGCACGCTGGCGCCCATGGCGTTCAGGCAGATCTGCAGGTCCAGCAGCTCGGGCTCGCAGGCGGCGTTGTGGATCACCGTGACGCCGTCGGCCAGCACGGCGGCCAGCATGGCGTGCTCGGTGGCGCCCACCGAGACGAACGGAAAGGCGATCTCCGCCCCCTTCAGGCCGCGCGGGGCCTGGGCGTAGACATAGCCTTCGTGCAGGTCGATCTTGGCGCCCAGGGCTTCCAAGGCCTGCAGGTGAAGGTCCACGGGCCGCGCGCCGATGGTGCAGCCGCCGGGCAAGGACACCTTGGCCTGGCCGGTGCGGGCGATCAGCGGGCCGAGCACGTTGAACGAGGCCCGCATCTGGCGGACCAGGTCATAGGGCGCGAAGCCGCTGGTGATCTCCGGTGCGTGCAGCACCGTCTCCGAACCGTCCGGCCCCTCGCGCTCGTCGACCTGCGCCCCCAGGCGCGCCAGCAGCTTGCCCAGGAACCGGGTGTCGGCCAGGCGCGGCATGTTGGTCAGGCGCAGCGGCTGATCGGTCAGCAGGCTGGCCGCCATCAGCTTGATGGCCGAATTCTTGGCGCCGCTCACCGGGATGATCCCGTTCAGCTGCGCGCCGCCGGTGATGGCGATACGATCCAATGAAAATCCCTCGTCGCGCGGCCTGTCGGGAGATGTCGCCGCGCGGTCACATGTGAAAGAGCGGTTCTACTGGTTGCAAGAGCCCGCGCAAGGGCCTGCACCGATTCCTCAAGGTTCCTCCGCGGTCGACCTCAATCCGACGGGGTCTCGTCGTCCGAACGGGGCGATTCCGGCTTGTCCGCCGCGACAGGCGCGGCCTTCCTGCGGCGAAGATTGGTGCGCAGCGCCTGGGCCAGCCGCGCTTCGCGCGCGGCTTTCTCGTTGTGGGGCTTGGGGTTCTGGCTCATATGTCCACAGGTGAAATCGCTGCGACGATCGGTCAAGACGATTTTGTCTTTGCCAACGGCGTTTGGTTCGCTATACGCCCCCTCCTCTTCGCCGCCGTAGCTCAGTGGTAGAGCGCATCCTTGGTAAGGCTGAGGTCGGCAGTTCAATCCTGCCCGGCGGCACCATCGGGACCCAAGGCCTTTCAAGGCCTTGGGTCCCGACCAGTTCATAGACATCATCAGCGAAGAGGCTCCGGCAAGCGGGTGCGCGCACCGGGATCGTGGGTCGGCGGCCTCACAGCTTCACGGGCCCGGCGGCGGCTCGGCGGCCTCTCGGCTCAAGGCCGCCCGCACGGCGGGACGCGCTTCGATGCGGGCGACATAGTTCTCGAACGGCGCGCCCAGCGGAAAGTCCAGTTGAAGCGCACCGCGCGCCATAACGAATAGATAGGCGTCCGCCACGCCGAACGCATCGCCGAGAAGATAGCCGCGCTCGACGCGCGGCGCGACGAGGTCGAACCGCTCGACGATATCGCGGGCGACCGTCTCTGCCGCCTCCTCCGAAAGCGAAAAATAGATCGGGAACCGCTTGTGGATCTCACTGGCGATGAAGGCGAGCATCTCCAGCAACCGATAGCGGCCCAGCTCTCCCGGCGGCGCGAGATCCGGCGCACGGTCGGCGACCCAGGCCAGGATCGCGACGTTCTCGGTCAGGACCTGACCATCGTCGAGCATCAACGCCGGCACCTGGCCCTTCGGATTGACGTCGCGATAGTCACCACCGTCGGCAAGCCGTTTCGACTCGGGATCCACCTTGGCGATCTCGAACGAAACCCCGGCCTCCAGCAGCGCGATGTGGTCGGCGAGGCTGCTGAAGCCCGGCGCGAAGAACAGTTTCATCGGATCGATCTCCGTTTTGATGGCCGGGCGCTCAACCCTCGAGACGCGCCCGCCAGATGCGATCGTCATCGATGCGGTCACCGAGTTGGAAGGTGCAGCGGCCGACCTCCTCGAAGCCGTGGCGCGTGTAGAAGCGCTTGGCGCGTTCGTTGTGGTCGAACACGGTGAGATAGATCTCGGGCGCGCCTTGCGCCCGCGCGGTCGCCAGGCCCCAGCGCATCAGGCGCGCCGCGACGCCGGCTCCATGCCAGTCCGGCAGGACGTAGATCTGCTGCAGCTCCATCGCCCCGGCCCGTGCGTCGGCGACAGGGGCCCGCAGCGGCGTGAGCTTGGCGTAGCCGATCGGATCGCCCTGGAGGGTCGCCACCCGCCAATGCACGCTCGGATCGGCGAAGTCGCGCGACATGGTTCCTCCGGACCGATAGACGCCGTCGCAGAAGCGCTCGAAATCCCCCGATTCGTAGAGGCTCCCGAAGGTCTCGGTGAAGATCCGCCGGGCGACCGGCAGGAGGCGCTCGAGCAGGGCTTGGTCGGGCGCGGTGAGCGTCACGGATCGATCGCTCACGTCAGGCCATCCTGCGCGTCAGGAAGGTGTTCCAGGTCACGTCGTCGGATCCGAGGCTGACGTCGTCCCAGAGTGTGATCAGGCCGGCCGCCTTCAGCCGGGCGGCGAAGTCGTTCCGGCGCCAGTAGACCTCGTGATAGTCGCCGCCCGTCTCGTGATCGCCTTCGCGCATGGACACCAGAAAGGCGCCGCGCGGCCTCAGGGCCCCCGCGATCTTCGCCAGCACCCGGTCGATGTGATCCCGGGGGATATGGAACAGCACATATTGGGCGACGACGGCGTCGTAGGGACCGCCGAGCGGATCGGTGATGACGTCGAGGCGGTCGCCCGGCTTTCCCCGCGCCGCCTGCAAGTCGAGGAAGCGTTGCGTGGCGTCGGTGCGCCGGACCTTGACGCCCAGGGTCTCGAGAAAGTCCGCGTCGTATCCCGGTCCCGAGCCGATCTCCAAGACATGTCCTCCCAGGCCCGCGATCGAGGCGACCTGTCGAAGCGCGGCCTGTTCCTTGTCGTCCGGGTTCCGCCGAATCTGCACGTAGCGATCCGCGTAGCCTTCGTAGGATTCGATGGTTCGCCGGTTCTCGGCGAGAGAGTCATGAACCGCATTGATCACGGGCCTTTCCCTTCCATTTCGATCGGATCTCGCCGGAAGGTCGCGCTTTCATTCGATCCAGCGGGAGGATGGTGCCTCGAAGCCCGCTCGGCTACCAATCGAACCTGCGCCGCCATGCATAAGGAGATTTGATCCGTCATGAGCTGGGACCTGCCGCCGCTCACGGCGCTTCGCGTCTTCGAAGCCGTCGCCCGCCTGGGCAGCTTCACCAAGGCGGCCGAAGAACTGAGCATGACCCAGTCGGCCGCGAGCTACCAGATCAAGATGCTTGAGGCGCGCGCGGGCGCGCCGCTTTTTGTCAGGGGCGCAAGGCGGATCGATCTGACGGAAACCGGGGAAAGCCTTGCGCCGCAGGCGACGCGGACGTTCTCGGCCCTCGCGGACGCCTGGGCCGCCGCCAAGGGGCGGACCGGCGGCGTGCTCGCGGTCACCAGCGTCGACACCTTCGCGGCGAACTGGCTGTCCGTGCGGCTCGGAAACTTCCAGCTGATGCATCCGGACCTGGCGGTGAAGGTCGACGCTTCCGCCCGATTGGTCGATTTCACGCGCGAGAACATGGACGTGGGAATCCGGACCGGGGCCGGCGACTGGCCGGGCCTCAAGGCGCATTATCTGTTCCGGGCGGACTACACGCCGATCCTCAGCCCAAGGCTCGCCGAGAGCGTCGGGGGCATCCGCGAGCCCGAGGATCTCTACAAGGTCGCGTTGCTTTGCGCCGACTACCATTGGTGGCCGTCCTGGTTCGCGGCGGCTGGACTTCGGTTCGATCCCGGCCGGGTCGTCGTCGGCGCGAGACTGGACACCGAGATCTACGACGCGATGGCGGCGATGACGGATCAGGGCGCGGCGATCCTCACGCGCAATCTCTACAGCGACTTCCTGGCCAAGGGTCAGCTCGTGCAGCCGTTCGACATCACCGCATCCGACGGGGACGGGTACTGGCTGGTCTATCTGGAGAGTCGCCGCAACACGCCACGGATCAAGGCGTTCAGGGACTGGTTGCTGGACCAGACCGCGGGGATCCGGGAGCAGGAACGCCGGTGATCTGACTCACAACCGGCAAACGCTCTTCTCGCCATCGGCCGCCGTGGCCACACTCAGACGTCTCTACACCACCGTAATATGACGACGCCAAGCTGGCCGCCGCCCCTCCCGAGGTTATGGGCGTGGATCGACACGGCGGACCTGGACGAGAACCGCCCGCCCCCCGCCAGCCCCTGGCCTGTCGTCAATCCGTCACCCAAGACGACTAGTGACGGTGCGGTTCGTCGCGTCGTCGGGACCTGAGATCCTCGCAGCATGCCCCGCAGCCTCGAGTGTCGCGCTATGCTGCTGGCGATCGTCACGGCGGCCTCGGTCTCGACCGTCAGCCAGGCCCGAGACCGGTCTGAGCTGGGTTCCGCCCTCACGCGGCTGGCCGTCGAGCGCGACATTCAGATCCTGTTCCAGCCGAATCTCGTCGAAGGCCTGGCCGCCGGCCCGGTCCGGCGCGGGGCCAGCCTGGACCAGGCCCTGGCCGCGATCGTCGGACGCCAGGGTCTCAAGATCCGCAAGGTCCGCGCGGGCGTCTACGCCGTGGAGCCGGAGGTCCGGGCCGCCGCCCCTCCACCTCCGTCCCCCGAGCCGGACGGTCCCAGCGCCGTCGATCCGGTGGTCGTCGCCGCCGTCTACGCCGCCAGCCTCGACCGCGCTGTCACGCTCAAGCGGCAGGCGGCCTACGGCCTGGACGCGGTCAGCGCCGAGGACATCGCCCGCCTGCCCGCCGCCAACGCCGCCGAGGCCCTGCAGCTGGCGCCGGGCGTCAGCCTGGAACGGCATCGCGGCGTGGGCCTCTATGTCAGCGTCCGGGGCCTGGGCCCGCAGTTCCAGAACGTGCTGCTGAACGGCCGCTCGATCGCCATCAACGACCTGGTGGAGAACGGCGGGTTTCGCGGCCGGCAGTTCCGTTTTGAGGTGCTGCCGGCCGACGTCGTCGACCGCATCGAGGTGGTCAAGACCACCACCGCCGACATGGACGAGGGGGCGCTGGGCGGCAATATCGACGTACGGACCTTCAAGCCGCTGGAGCGCGGCCCGCGCGCGGTGCTGTCGGTCCGGGCCTCGCAGGGCCAGGCCGGCAAGCCGGACCCGGCGGTGTCGGGCGTCTGGAGCTGGGTGGACCCCAGCGGACGGCTGGGCCTGCTGGCGGCGGGCATGGCCGAGCGCCGGCGAATCCGCAACGACCGCCTCTACCAGACCGGCTGGAACCTGGACCGCTTCACCGACGTCCTGCCCGCCGGGCTGTACACGCCGACCCGCACCCGCCCGACGATCGAGCTGGAGGACCGCCGCCTGATGTCGGGCGACTTCGCCCTGCAATGGCGGCCCTCGCCCGACTGGCGGACCGATATCGACCTGCTGGTGACACGGCTGGACGCCCACTACGACGAGTTCGGCCTCGACATCTATCCGGACGACACCACCTTCGCCCGCCCCGCCTTCGTGGCGGGCAGCCAGAAGGTGGTCGGCCACACCGTCCAGGCCGGCGTGATCGACGACGTGCGCTGGATGGCGTCGCGCGAGACCAGCCTCAATCGCCACGACCTGGCCGCCTTCGGTTTCCGGCAGGGCTGGACGCCGGGCCCGTGGACGCTCGACGTCGACTACGCCTATTCGCGCGCGCGCAGCTATCACCCCGACGGCCGGGGCACGGTGCGGGCGCGCGCCGCCTTCTTCGCCCCCTTGGCCTATGACTTCAGCGGCGGCCTTCACGCCGTCCCGACGCTGAAGACCACGGTCGACTACACCGACCCCGCCCAGTTCGCCGGCCAGGCCTTCGACTATACCTGGAAGGACTCGCGCGACACCGACGAGGCGCTCAAGGCCGACGCGGCCCGGTCCCTGGGCGCGGGCAAGCTCAGCTTCGGCGTCGAGGGCCACCGGCGGGTGCGCGACTATCGCCGGCGCGACTGGATCCTCAACACCGTGGTCGGCCTCCCCTTGGCCAGCCTCGGCGGCGGCTATTATGGCGAGACGCCGGTCTCGGACTATCTGGCCGGCACGCCCGGCGACCTGCCCCGCCGCTGGGTCGCGCCCAACGCCCGGGCGTTCTACGAGCGCCTGTTCACCAACCAGATCGCGGCCCAGCCGCCGTCGATCTCAGACCTGCGCAACTCGTTCGTGGTCGAGGAAAAGATCCTCTCGGCCTATGTCCGAGCCGACTTCGCCGGCCGCGGGTTCGGCTTGCCGGTGGATGGCGACGTCGGGGTCCGCTACGCCGGCACGCGGCAGGTGTCGACCGGCGTGCTGTCCAGCGGCAGCGAGCCGATCCCGGCCGAGTGGCGCAAGGCCTATGGGAACTGGCTGCCCAGCGCCAACCTGCGCATCGCCCTGACGCCGGACCTGCTGCTGCGGCTGGCCGCCTCGCGGGTGGTCAGCCGTCCCAACGTCGTCGACAACGCCCCGCGCATCACCCTGGCCCGCGACACGCCGACGGCCAATGGCGGCAATCCCAACCTCGACCCGTTCCTGGCCACCCAGCTGGACGCCTCGCTGGAATGGTACTTCCCGTCGGGCGGCGCCCTGACCGGCGCGGTGTTCGACCGGCGGCTCGACAACTATATCACGGCCCAGAACACCTTCATCCAGGTTCCCGGGCGGGGCGAAATCCTGCTGTCGACCAATGTCAACGGCGGCGACGCCCGCATCCAGGGCGTGGAGCTGGCCTACAGCCGCACCTTCAGGACCTTGCCCGCGCCGCTGGACGGCCTGGGCGTGCAGGGCTCGCTGACCCTGGTGCGCAGCCAGGCCAACTACTTCGCCGGCGACCGGGTGATCCGCAACGCCCTGCTGGGCCTGTCACGCACCAACTACGGCCTGCTGGCCTTCTACGAGCGCGGTCGGACCTCGGTGCGGCTCGGCTACAACTGGCGCAGCGCTTACCTGATCACGATCGGCAGCTCGATCACCGCCCCGGCCACCACGGCGGCCTTCGGGTCGCTGGACGGCGCGGCGTCTTGGCGGATCGACCGGCGGGCGACGATCACCTTCGAAGGCGTGAACCTGACCGACGCGCATCGCTTCGTCCAGGGCGAGAGCCGCGACCAGCCGATGGAGATTCATCATTGGGGCCGCTACCTGTCCACGAGGCTGCGATGGGCGTTCTGACCTTCCCGAGCCGGGCCTCGGCCGAAGGGGATTCGCCCGTTCGGACGAGCGACGCCGCCGAGCCGCAGCCCGCGCTGGACGCGCCGCGCTTCGACGCTCTGGTCGCGCGCTATCGCCGGCCGCTGCTCAGCTTCTTCCAGCGGCGTTCGGTCGGCGCCGAGGACGCCGAGGACCTGACCCAGGAGGTGTTCATGCGCCTGTCCCGCCGGTTCTCGCGCCTGCACTGGGGCAATCCCGACGGCTTGGTGTTCACGGTGGCGGCCAACGCCCTGGTCGACCACGAGCGCCACGAACGCTCCCGCCGGCGCGACCGCCACGTCGAGGTCGATCCCGGCCTGCCGGACGAGGGCCCCTCGGCCGAAGCCGCCCTGGCCGGGCGGGAGCGGCTGCGCGGCCTGGTCGCGGCCCTGGACACCCTGAGCCCCAGCGTCCGAGCGGCCTTCGTGCTCTGCCGCTTCGAGAACCTGACCCAGGCCGAGACCGCCGCGCGGCTGGGCCTGTCGGTCAGCGCCGTCGAGAAACACATGATGACCGCCCTGGCGCGGCTGCGCCTGGCGATCGGAACCGAACATGACGCCTAAGACCCCGACCGAACCCGCCGGGCTCGACCCGCGCCGGATCCTGGCCGCCGGCCTCTCGCGCCCCCTGTCGGACGCCGAACAGGCCGCGCTCGACGCCTGGGCCGAAGGTTCGGCGCAAGCGCGCGAGGAGATCGCCGAGACCCGCGAGGCCTGGCTGGCCGCCGGCCTGGCGGCGGAGGATCCGGCCGTGCGCGCCCTGCGTCGCTCGGTCCGGCTGGAGACCGGCCTGGACCGTCCCGCCGTCCGCCGGCCCCGGCGTCCCAATCGCCGCTGGTTGGTCGGGGGACTGGCCCTGGCGGCCGCGAGCGTCGTCGCCGGCGCGGTGCTGGTCGACCGTCCCCGAACCGAGAGCTATGTCGCCCCGCCTCACGCCGCGGCGCGCCTGACCCTGGCCGACGGCAGCCGCGTCACCCTCAGCCCGGGCGGCCGGCTGACCGCCCGGCTTTCCCGACGCGCGCGAACCCTGGCCCTGACCGACGGCGACGCCTTCTTCGACGTCAGCCACGATCCGCGACGCCCGTTCACCGTGGCGGTTTCGGAGCGCACCCTGACGGTGCTGGGCACCCGCTTCAACGTCGCCGGCGGGCGGCGCCTGACCGTGTCGCTGGTCCAGGGCTCGCTGCGCGTGACCCAGGCCGGCGCGCCCGACGTACTGCTGCGGCCAGGCGAACGCTATCTGTCGGCCGGGCGCGGCGGCCGCGCCGAAAGCGGCGACGTGGCCGGCGACGCGTCCTGGACCAGCGGACGCCTGGTCTTCGCCGACGTCGGCCTGGCCGAGGCCGCCGAGCGGCTGTCGCGGGCGGCCGGCCGCAAGGTGATCCTTGACGATCCGTCCCTGGCCAGGCTGCGGCTGTCGGGCTCGGTGCGTATCGAGCGCCTGGACGACGTCCGCGCCGCCCTGGAGGCCGTGCTGCCGGTGACGACCCGGACAACCCCGGACGGAAGCCTGGTGATCTCCCCGGCCGGACGCTCGTCCCTACACGGATGAAAGCCCAATGTTTTCAACAACCCGTCGCAAATAATTCACCGACCGCGGACTGAGGATGAGCATCGGCGTTTTCGTTCTTCCCCCTCGACCCGCGCCTCCCCGCGGGCCTCAACCGATCGGGGGATAAGATGATCCGCTCCAAGAACCCGTCGGCGCGCTGCGCCGGCGCCGTCGCCATTCTCGCCTTCGCCGCCCTGGCCGCCGGCCGCACCCTGGCCGCCGAACCCACCGCCTCGCCCGCGCCGGCCGACGCCGTCGACGAGATCGTCGTCACGTCCTACGGCAAGAGCCTGCAGGCCGCCGCCGCCCTGAAGCGCTCGGCCGCCTACGGCCTGGACGCGGTCAACGCCGAGGACATCGGCAAATTTCCGACCCGCAACGCCGCCGAGGCCCTGCAGCTGGTAACCGGCGTGACCATCGACCGCCAGCGCGGCGCGGGCCTCTATGTCAGCGTCCGGGGCCTGGGTCCGCAGTTCCAGTATGTCGAGCTGAACGGCCGCTCGATCGCGGTCAACGAGCTGATCGAGAACGGCGGCGCCAAGGGCCGCCAGTTCCGCTTCGAGGTGCTGCCGTCCGAGCTGATCTCGCAGATCGAGGTAGTCAAGACCCCGACCGCCGACATGGACGAAGGCGCCCTGGGCGGCAACATCAACATCAAGACCTTCAAGCCGCTGGACGTGGGCCACAAGGCCGCCTTCTCGATCCGCGAGACCTATGGCGACGTGCGCAAGAAGGCCGATCCCTCGGCCTCGGCCCTGCTGTCCTGGACCAACGCCGACAACACGCTGGGCCTGCTGGCCTCGGGCCTCTACGACGAGCGCCACGTGCGCAACGACCGCCTGTACCAGGTCGGCTGGAACCTCGATAAGTTCAAGTCGGTGCTGGGGACGGGCCTCTACACCCCCTCGCGCACCCGCCCGACCATCGAGACCGAGCACCGCAAACTCTATTCGGGCGCGGTGACCGGCCAGTGGCGCCCGAACGGCGACTTCCAGACCGACCTGGACGTTCTAGTGACCCGCCTGGACGTCGACTACGACGAGTTCGGCCTCGACATCTATCCGGACGACTCCACCTTCCGGACACCGGTCTTCGTGGCCGGCAGCCAGAAGCTCATCGGTGACACGGTGGTCGGCGGCACGATCAACAACGTGCGCTGGATGGCCTCGCGCGAAACCAGCCTCAACCGCCACGACCTGACCGCCGTCGGCCTCAAGCAGGCCTGGACGCCGGGCGCCTGGAGCTTCAACGCCGAATACGCCTTCTCGCGGGCCCGCAGCTACCATCCGGACGGCCAAGCCACCAAGCGCAACCGCCTGGCCTTCTTCGGACCGCTGACCTACGACTTCTCGCGCGGCTACACGTCGATCCCGCAGCTGACCACCACGGTCGACTACGCCAATCCGGCCAATTTCGTCGGCCAGGCTTTCGACTACACCTGGAAGGACTCGCGCGACACCGACGAGACGATCCGCCTGGACGGCGGCCGCACCTTCGACGGCTGGCTGACCAAGATTGCGGCCGGCGTCGAACGGCACAATCTGAAGCGCGACTATCGCCGTCGCGACTGGGTGCTGAACAACGACCTCAACGTGCCGGTCAGCACGCTGGGCGCGTCCTTCTACGAGCCCCTGCCCTACAAGAACTTCCTGTCCGACTTCGACGGCAATACCCCGCGCAACTGGGTCACGCCGACCACCACCGCCTTCTACAACAGCCTGTTCACCCCGGCCGTCGCCGCCCAGCCGATCTCGGCCGCCGACGCCCGCAACTCGTTCGTCGTCGAACAGAACATCACCAGCGGCTATGTGCGCGGCGACTTCAGCTTCGACGCCCTCGTGCCGATCAGCGGCAATATCGGCGTCCGCTACGCCCGCACCGAACAGGTGGCAAGCGGCACCCTGACCAGCACCGACAAAGACAACAATCCCGTGCTGACGCCGGTGTCCTATCCGCAGGACTACGGCAACTGGTTGCCCAGCCTGAACGTCAAGGCCGAGCTTAGCGACACCCTGATCGCCCGCTTCGCCGCCTCGCGGGTCATCAACCGGCCCAATGTCACCGACAGCGCGCCGCGCATCAGCGTCTCGCGCGACTCCCCCAACGCCTCGGGCGGCAACCCGGCCCTGAAGCCGTTCCTGGCCGACCAGCTGGACGCCTCGCTGGAATGGTATCCAGCCCCGACCACCGCCCTGACCGGCGCGGTGTTCTGGAAGAAGATGGACGACTACATCACCCAGCAGAACACCACGATCCAGGTCCCCGGCCGCGGCGACATCCTGCTATCGACCAGCGTCAACGGCGGCGACGCCAAGCTGACCGGCGTCGAACTGGCCTACAACCAGAGCCTGGCCTTCCTGCCCGGCCCGTTCGACGGCCTGGGCGTCCAGGCCTCGGTGACCGTGGTGGACAGCAAGGCCAGCTACTTCGCCGGCAACCGCGCGATCAAGGACGACCTGATCGGCCTGTCCAAGACCAGCTACAATCTGGTCGGCTACTACGAGAAGGGCCCGCTGGCCGCCCGCCTGGGCTGGTTCTGGCGCTCGCGCTACCTGTCGGGCACGGGCAGCACCACCACCGCCGAGTCCTATATCGACGCCTACGGCTCGCTGGACGGCTCGATCTCGTACGACCTGACGCCGAACTACGCCCTGACGCTGGAAGGCTCGAACCTCACGGACGAAATCCGCTACGTCTACGGCAAAACCAAGGACCAGCCGATGGAGATCTATCACTGGGGCCGCACGGTCTCGCTGACCCTGCGCGGCAAGTTCTAACCCGCTCCCCTGATGGGCGGCCGCTCCCCTCGGCCGCCTCGAACTCCGGCTGGGCGCGCCCGCGCCCAGCCGCCTTTTTATTCGCGAGATCCACCATGCGCCTGTCTGTCGCCCTGCTGTCCTCGATCGCCCTGCTGGCGCCGCTCGCCGTCCACGCCGCCGACGCGCCGAGGCTGAACGCCCTGCGCGTGCTGGGCTCGCACAATAGCTATCGTCCCGAGCTGGACCCCGCCGCCCTGGCGCATCAGCGGCAGGTGATGGGCGAGCGCTCGGCGGGCGTGGAATACGGCCATCCGCCGATCAAGGCGCAACTGGACCTGGGCCTGCGCCAGCTGGAATTCGATCCCTATGCCGACAGCGCCGGCGGCCTCTACGCCGCGCCTTACGCCGGCGATCCGGCCAAGCTGGCGATCATGAACCGCCCCGGCGCCAAGGTGCTGCACGCCCCCGTCGTCGACGCCCGCACCCTGTGCCTGACCCTGGCCGACTGCTTCGGCCAGGTCGCGGCCTGGTCGCGCGCCCATCCCGACCACGACCCGATCGTGATCTTCGTCAACACCAAGGAAGACCCGTTCGACACCCCGGCCATCCCCAACCCGCCGCTCTACACCGAGGCGGACCTGGCCGGGATCGACGCCGACGCGATCAAGGCGTTCGGCCGCGCCGGCATCGTCGCGCCCGACGACGTGCGCGGCGACGCCGCCACCCTGCGCCAGGCGGCGACCGGCGGTGGCTGGCCGAGCCTGGCCGCGTCGCGCGGCAAGGTGCTGCTGGTGCTCGACTCCAACCCGCGCGTCGCCCAGCTGTACCGCCAGGGCCATCCCTCGCTGAAGGGGCGGATGATGTTCGGCCTCTACGACGCCGCCGAGCCCGAAGCGGCCGTGTTCAACATCCAGGATCCCAAGGCCGAGGAGGCGCGGATCAAGGATCTGGTCGCCCAGGGTTTCCTGGTCCGCACCCGCAGCGACGCCGACACCCGCGATGCCCGCCTGCACGACCTGACCCGCCTGCAGGCCGCGCTGCGCTCGGGCGCGCAGATCATCAGCACCGACTACTATCCCGGCGCGCCCGACCCGCTCGGATTGCACTTCGTGGTGACAGCGCCCTGGCTCAAGGCGGCCGGCGACAAGGGCCGGTAAGACCGTGCGACGGCGGCGCGTTCGGCGACCAGGGCCGATACGGGGTGACAGGCGGCGAACTTGGCTCTAGGATCGCGTCCATGATCCTCGCCGCCAGCCACCAGCTGTTTTGGTACTTTAGCTATCCGACGCCTCTGGCGCCGGGAGGGGATCGTTCGGCCTGAACTCAGCGCCGCGAACGTCTTCACCAGCCGCCAGGGGTTCCCCGGGCGGCTTTTTTCATGGCCGCCGGACGCCTCAAGATTTCCCGGAGTTACGCCATGCCTTCCTCGACCGCCGCCTCTCTCGCCTCGATCCCCGTCTCCACCGACGACCTGCGCATCTCGCGCCTGCAGACCCTCAGCCCGCCGGCCCAGGTGATCGGCGAGGCGCCGGCCACCTCGTCGATCGCCGAGGTCGTCGGCGACGCCCGCCAGGCGGTGCACCAGATCCTGCATGGCCGCGATGACCGGCTGGTGGTGGTGATCGGGCCCTGCTCGATCCACGACCCCAGGGCCGCCCTCGACTACGCCCGCCGCCTGGCCGTCGAGCGCGAGCGTCACGCCGGCGAGCTGGAAGTGGTGATGCGGGTCTATTTCGAGAAACCGCGCACCACGGTCGGCTGGAAGGGGCTGATCAACGACCCCGACCTGGACGGCGGCTTCCGGATCAACGAGGGCCTGCGGCTGGCGCGGCGGGTGCTGCTGGACGTCAGCGCCCAGGGCCTGCCGGCCGCCTGCGAGTTCCTGGACGTCACCACCCCGCAATACATCGCCGACCTGGTGGCCTGGGGCGCGATCGGGGCTCGCACCACCGAAAGCCAGATCCACCGCGAGATGGCTTCGGGCCTTTCGTGCCCGGTCGGCTTCAAGAACGGCACCAACGGCGACGTCAAGGTGGCGGTCGACGCGGTGCTGGCCGCCGCCCAGCCGCACCATTTCCTGGCCGTGACCAAGGAGGGCCGCGCCGCCATCGCCACCACCACCGGCAACCCCGACAGCCACGTCGTGCTGCGCGGCGGCAAGACGCCCAACTACGACGCCGCCAGCGTCGCGGCCGTGGCCGAAGCCCTGACCAAGGCCGGCCTGCCGCCGCGCATCATGGTCGACGCCAGCCACGCCAACAGCGGCAAGAACCACGAGAACCAGCCCGCCGTCGTCGCCGACCTCTGCGCCCAGGTGGCAACCGGCCGCGCGCCGATCATGGGCGTGATGATCGAGAGCAACCTGGTCGCCGGCCGCCAGGACATCATCCCGGGCCGGCCCCTGACCTACGGCCAGTCGGTCACCGACGCCTGCATCGACTGGGACACGTCCGTGCGCCTGCTCGACGACTTGGCGGCGGCGGTGCGGGCCGGACGCCAGGCGGTGAAGTCCTAGGGTCTGGACTCAATTGCCCCACGGTTGTCATCCCGGCCGAAGCGAAGCGTAGAGCCGGGATCCAGGGGCCACCGCAATGCGCCGGCCCCTGGATCCCGGACAGCCTCTGCGAGGCTTCCGGGATAACAACGATTGAGTATTGCCCCTCAGGCGGATCGACGTCCGAGGCCGTGCGTGGTCCTCGTCCCCGGAGCCGACCGCCCTTATTGTCCGACCAGTACGCTGGCCCGCTCCACGATCCGTGCTACCCATGGCCCAACGGCGCGCGGCAGGTCGCCGGTCCAACGGGGATGAAGTCATGCGGAACCGTGTCGGCGCCGGCCTGTTCGTCGCCCTGCTGCTGGCGGGATCCTCGGCCTTCGCCCAGGCGCCCGCCGACATCCCGGTGTCCATCACCGTCGACGCCGCCAAGCCCGTCGGGGAATTGCGGCCGATCTGGCGGTTCTTCGGAGCGGACGAGCCGAACTACGCGACCATGAAGGACGGCCGCAAGCTGCTGGGCCACCTGGGCGCGCTCAGGTCCAAGGCCGTCTATTTCCGCACTCACAACCTGCTGAACACCGGCGACGGGACCCCCGCCCTGAAGTGGGGCAGCACCAATGTCTATGCCGAGGACGCCAGCGGACGTCCGGTCTACGATTGGACGATCCTGGACCGCTTGTTCGACACCTACCTGGCCAATGGGGTCCGGCCCTATGTCCAGATCGGCTTCATGCCCCAGGCGCTGTCGACCCGGCCCGAGCCCTATCAGCACGCCTGGCGGCCGGGCTTCGACTACAACCTGATCAGCGGCGGCTGGGGCTATCCGCCTAAGGACTACGACAAGTGGTCGGAGCTGGCCTACCAGTGGACGCGCCACTGCGTCGAACGCTACGGCCGGGCCGAGGTCGAGACCTGGTATTTCGAGGTCTGGAACGAACCGAACGGTCCCGCCTACTGGAAGGGCACGCCACAGGAATTCCACAAGCTGCACGACTACGCCATCGCCGGCGTGCGACGGGCCCTGCCCACGGCCCGGGTCGGCGGACCCGACGTGGCCGGCAGCGGCGGCCAGTTCATGGAGGACTTCCTCACCCACGTGACCGAGGGGACCAACTACGCCACCGGCCAGAAGGGCACGCCGACCGACTTCCTGGCCTTCCACGCCAAGGGCGCGCCGCGCTTCGTCGACGGCCACGTCCAGATGGGGATCGCCGCCCAGCTGGCCGGCATCGACAAGGGCTTCTCGATGATCGCCGCGCGGCCGGCCCTGAAGGACAAGCCCATCGTGATCGGCGAGTCCGACCCGGAAGGCTGCGCCGCCTGCCAGGGCCCCAGCTTCGGCTATCGCAACGGCACGGTCTATTCCAGCTACACCGCCGCCAGCTTCGCCCGCGCGCACGACCTGGCGGCGCGGCGCGGCGTCACCCTGGACGGCGCCCTGACCTGGGCGTTCGAGTTCGAGGACCAGCCCTATTTCGCCGGCTTCCGCCAGCTGTCGAGCAACGGCCTGGACCTGGCGGTGCTCAACGTGTTCCGGATGTTCAGCCTGATGGGCCCCGAGCGGCTCGAGGCGGTCAGCTCGGGTCAGATCCCGCTGGACGAGATCGTCGCCCAGGGGGTGCGCGGCCGTCCAGATGTCGGGACCCTGGCCAGCCTGGGCCCCGACCGGCTGGCGATCCTGGTGTGGAACTATCACGACGACGATGTGCCCGGCCCGGCCGCCGACGTCAGCCTGGTCCTCAAGAACCTGCCCCGCGCCTTCACCGGCGGCAGGCTGGTCCACTACCGGGTCGACGAGACGCACGGCAACGTCTACGGGGCCTGGCGGCGGATGGGCTCGCCCATGGCGCCGACCAAGGCCCAGTACGACGCCCTGGAGCAGGCCAGCAGCCTGGCGGTGATCGACAGCCCGCCGCCGGTTCGCGGCAAGAACGGCCTGACCCTGACCTTCCAGCTGCCGCGCCAGGGCGTGTCCCTGCTGGTGCTGGAGCGGGCCAGGCCGTAGCGGCGTGGAGACGACCGGCCGCGGCGGCCGGTCGCATTCGGTCTAGAACTTGTACTGCAGCCCCAGATTCCACTGCCGCCCGGTGTGGGTGTAGACGAACGTGCTGTCGCGGTCGGAATCGATGAACTGGCGATTGAACCGGTCGAGGATGTTCAGTCCCTCCAGCGAGAGCTTGAACTTCTCGTTGATCTGGTACGAGGCCGCCAGGTCGAAGGTCAGGTTCTCGTCATAGCCTTCCAGGTCCTGCAGCGGGTTGTTGGCCGGCAGGGCGACGATCGACTTGTCGCGGTAGGCGGCCGAGATCCGGGCGCTGAACCTGTCGTCCTCGTAGAACAGCGTGGCGTTGTAGGCGTTCTTGGACAAACCCACCAGATCGTTGGTCGTCACCCCGCCGGCCGCCAGGAAGTAGTCGATCTGCGAGTCGACATAGGTGTAGTTGATCAGTGCGCCGGTATGGCGCAGCAGGCCGGGCAGGAACGTGAAGTTCTGCTGGTAGTTGATCTCGAAGCCTTTGAGCGGGCCGCCGGGCGTGTTCACCGGGCGGGTGACGGTGATCGGGGTGTTGTCCGGATCCACGCCCGACGCGCCCAGCAGCGACATCGGCAGGCCCGTCTGGCGGAAGGTCATCTGCTGGGACTGGTTCTGCACATAGGTGGCGATATCTTTGTAGAAGACGCCCACGCCCAGCAGCGCGCCCGGGGCGAAGTACCATTCCGCGCCCAGGTCGACCGTCGTGGCGCGGATCGGATCCAGGTCCGGATTGCCCGAGGTGATCGACGGCGTGCCGGTCAGGTTCAGGCTGCCGCCGGGGGTCAGGAAGCCCAGGTCCGGTCGCGACACGACCTTGGCTCCCGAGAAGCGCACGACCAAGTTCTCGCGGACGTCGACCGCGACGTTAAACGACGGCAGGACGTCGTGGTACTTGTTCTCGGCTGTCACCTGCGCCGGCGTCGGGCCAATCTGGTAACCGCGCGACTGCAGCTCGGTCTGGGCGAAGCGGAAGCCGATGTCGCCGCGCACCGGCAGGCCGCCGATCTGGGTCTTCAGGTCGGCCTGAAAATAGGCCGAGGCCACTTTCTCGTCGACGCGCCGGACGCCGCCATAGTTCGGGACCAGGGCGTACATCCCGGTCTCGCTGTAGAGGTTCTGGCTGGCGACGAACTTGTCGTAGTCGATGGTCGCCCAGCGGCTGGGAAAGACCCCGTCGTCGAGGCCGTGGCCGCCGAAGCCGGACACCACCTTGGTCACCGCCTTCAACTCGGCCGTGCTCAGGGTCGGCACCAGGAAGTTGTTCGCCCGCTGCTTGGCCGAGGTGTCGAACGAGAACTCGTCATAATGCCCGCCGACCTTGAGCGTCAGGTCGTCGTCATAGGCCCAGGCCAGGTTCACCTCGGCGGTCTTGTAGATGTTGGTGGTGTAGATCTGCTGCAGCCGCACCTCGGCGTTGGGCGCGCCGAAGCTGTAGAGCCCGGCGTCGGTCACGTCGAAATCGTGCGTGATGATCGGCTGGTCGCGGTTCTTGCGAAAGTCGATGGTCATGCCGGCGTTGGGCCGCTGGAACATGATCGTGGTGGTCATCGGCTGGTCGTAGTCGGACTTGGAGTAGCCGATCAGTCCGGTCACCTTCAGGCGGTCGGTCAGCTCGTGCGTCCCGGCCAGAGTGTATTGCTGGAAGACGTTCTCGAACTCGTCGTGCTGGGTGTCGGAGCGGATGTCGACGCCGTCGAAGCGGGCGTAGTCGACGTCGTAGACCGTCTGACCCAGATTGACGCCGGCGGTGTGGCTGGTCCCCGCGTTGCGCAGGATCAGCTCGCGCACGGCGGTCTGCGGCTTGCCGTTCTGGCTGATGGCGCGGGCGAACGAGAAGCCCTCCAGCCAGTTCTCCTCGCGCTTGACGTCGTAGTCCGAATAGAGGGCGTCGAAGCTGAGCGAGGTCCGCGAGGTCGGCTTCCACTGCAGGGCCAGGGTGGCGCCGGTGCGCGTCTGGTCGTGATGGAACCGGCCGTAGCGCGGCAGGCGCGGGAAGAACACGGTCGAGCGGTTGGCCTGGGCGTAGACCGTGTCGTTGGCCGCCGGCCGGGCTACGCCGGCGGCGCAGTTGAGGGCGTCCGTGCCGTTACCGGCGTTGGTCGCCGGGTTCTGCGGCGCGACGCCGACCGGGGTGCAGAAGCCGCCGTCGACCGTGGCCGGGTTCCAGCCGCCCGAACCCCACTGGTCCTCGAGGAACTTGCGCTTGCTGTAGGCCAGCGAGGCCTGGGCTCCGAACTCGCCCCAGGTGGTGTTCCAGCTATTGCCGGCCACGGCCGTGAACTTGGGATCGACGTTCCTGGACAGGTCGTTGTAGCCGGCCGAGGCGCCCAGCACGAAGGTCAGGCCCTTGTGGTCCAGCGGCTTGGCGGTCTCCAGATCGACGGTCGCGCCCAGCGAGCCTTCGATGACCTCGGCCTGGGCGGTCTTGCGCACCGTGATGCCGCTGAACAGCTCCGAGGCGAAGGTGTTGAAGTCGAAGCCCCGGCCGAGGTTGGCGCCGCGGTCGCTGGTGGTGGCGCCGCTGGTCGACTGGGCCTCCATGCCGTTGATGCGCACGCGGGTGAAGGTGGGCGGCAGGCCGCGGACGGTGATCGTGCGGCCCTCGCCGGCCACCCGAGTGATCGACACGCCGGGCACGCGCTGGATCGATTCGGCCAAGTTCGCGTCGGGGAAGTCGGCGATGTCCTCGGCCTTGATGGCGTCGACCACGCCCGAGGACTGGCGCTTGACGCTCAGGGCGCTCTTGAGGCTTTCGCGAAAGCCGGTGACCACCACCTCCTCGACGGTGTTGTCGGGCGAGGGGGCGGTCTGGGCGTCGGCGGCGCTGGCCGCCAGGACGCCCGTGAAGGCCAGGGCGAGCGCCGAGCAACCCGTGCCCCAGCGCCGAATGCGATGGTCAGACATCAATCCCTCCTCGTGGAGGCCCGGCCCATGCCGGCCTCTCGCGTTTCCTCGCAGGGCCGGTTCGTCCGGGCCCGATCATGGGAGAAATCCCATTTATTGGGATAAGCTCTCATTTTGTCGATACGATAAGTCCGACAAGTCGAATTGCAACCGTTTTGAAATGTGCGTTCGACGAACGCGAGCGCCGAAGGGCAGGCAAGGCCGCGCCCTCGTCGGCACGCGGCATCTCGCCGATCGCCAAACCTCGAATTCCATTTTACGGGACTTAATCTCGCAATATGAAATCCATTGCCTCGACGCGAGGCGGTCGATATTTGTGGGGTCAACGCAGCGCGACGCAGATCGCAGAGGGAGGCCGCGCCTGATGTGGCATAGACGCGCGGTCCTGGCCGCCCTCGCCGCCGCGCCGACCGCAAGCTGGGCGGTGGAGGCCGAAAAACTGATGCCGGGCTGGGCCTTCGACTTCGGCGACGACAAGCCCGCCCCCGGCTATGTCCGCGTGGCGCGCGACGCCGCCTACGATCCCGCCGTCGGCCACGGCTTCGAACCCTCCCCCGCTCCCCTCTCTTCCGGCGGTCCGTTCCTGTTCTCGCTGGCCGCGCCCGAGGGCGACTATCGGGTGACCCTGGCGCTGGGCGGCGAAGCCGCGTCCGACACCACGGTCAAGGCCGAGTCCCGCCGCCTGATGGCCGAGCGGATCGTCGCCAAGGCGGGCGGGACCGCGACCGTGACGTTCGTCGTCAATGTCCGCAACGCCACCCTGACGCCCCCGCCGCCCAACGCCCCCGGCGGCGTGCGGGTGCTGCTCAATCCGCGCGAGGAGGGCTCGTACGACTGGGACGACAAGCTGACCCTGGAGTTCTGCGGACCGGCCCCGGCCGTGCGCCGCCTGCGGGTCGAGCCCGTCACCGTGCCGGTGGTCTACCTGGCCGGCGACTCCACCGTCACCGACCAGCGCTTCGAGCCGGGGGCCAGTTGGGGCCAGATGCTGCCCCGGTTCTTCAAGCCCGACGTCTCGGTGGCCAACCACGCGGAGTCCGGCGAGACCCTGAAGGCCTTCCTGGTGGAACGCCGGCTGGACAAGCTGCTCAGCCGCATCAAGCCGGGCGACTGGCTGCTGATCCAGTTCGGCCACAACGACCAGAAGATCCAGTGGCCCCAGACCTATGTCGAGGCGGCCACCACCTATCGCGACTATCTGAAGGCCTATGTCGGCGAGGCCCGGCGGCGCGGGGCCAGGCCGGTGCTGGTGACCTCGATGCACCGCCGCAGGTTCAACGCGGCCGGCAGGATCGTCAACACGCTCGGCGATTATCCCGAGGCCGTGCGCGCCGTCGGCCGCGAGACCGGCGTCCCGGTCATCGACCTGCTGGACATGAGCGCGGCGCTGTACGAGGCCCTGGGCCCCAACAATGCCTGGAAGGCCTTCGCCGACGGCGGCAAGGACGTCACCCATCACAACAACTACGGCGCCTATATGCTGGCGCAGTGCGTAGTGAGCGGGATCCGCGCCCAGGTCCCCGACCTGGCCGCCCACCTGGTCGACGACCTGCCGTCGTTCGACCCGGCGCATCCGCCCTCGCCCGACGGCTTCGTCCTGGCGCCCAGCGCCGCCCACAGCTCGGAGGCTCCCCGTGGCAACTGATCCTGCGCTGGACCGCCGCGCCCTGCTCGGCCTTGGCGCCCTGGCCGTAGCCGCGCCCAGTCTTGGCCGCGCCCAGGCCGCGCCGCCTTCGCCCGTCGAGGTCATGGATCTGTGGCCCGGCAAGCCGCCTGGCGGCGAGAAGGTCACGGTCACCGAGCGGGTGATCCTGCGTCGGCCCGGCGGCGATCCCAACGACACCGCCTTCCTGAACGTCACCCGGCCCTGGCTGACGATGCGTCGGCCGGCCAAGCCGAACGGCGCGGCCATCCTGATGATCCCGGGCGGCGGCTATATCCGCGTGGCGGTCAGCAAGGTCGGCGGGCCGATCGACGCCTGGATCGCCGACCAGGGCGTCACCGCCTTCGTCATGGACTACCGCCTGCCGGCCGACGGCTGGGCGGCTGGGCCGGACGTCGCCCTGCAGGACGCCCAGCGCGCCATCCGCCTGATCCGCGCCAACGCCGGCAAGTGGGGCCTGGATCCCGAGCGGATCGCCGTGACCGGCTTCTCGGCCGGCGGCCACATCGCCGCGCGGCTGGCCACCCGCTTTGGCGTCGAGACCTACGCCCCCGTGGACGCGGCCGACCGCCTGTCGACCCGGCCGGCGGCGGCGGGCCTGTTCTATCCGGTCATCACCATGACCGCGCCGCACGCCCACGGCAGCTCGCTGAGGTCGCTGCTGGGCGCCGATCCCACCGAGGCCCAGCGCCTGGCGGTGTCGGCCGAGCACGACATCCCCGCCGACGCTCCGCCGACCTTCATCGCCGCCGCGGCCGACGACAAGGTGGTGGCGATGGAGAACAGCCTGCTGATGTTCCAGGCCCTGCGGGCCAAGTCGGTCGCCAGCGAGCTGCACGTCTTCGAGTCCGGCGGCCACGGCTTCGGCCTCACCGGCCCCGCCGGCGTCGCCATGCCCTGGCCCGCCCTGCTAGACGCCTTCCTGAAGCGGCACGGCCTCTACCCATGAGCCGCGCGCCGCTCGACGTCCGGGCGTTCGGGGCGCGGGGCGACGGCGTCAGCCTGGACACCGACGCCATCAACGCGGCGATCCGGGCGACGCACGCAGCCGGCGGCGGTGAGGTCGTGCTGCCAACCGGCCGCTGGCTGTCGTTCTCGATACGGCTGCTGAGCGGCGTCGCCCTGCGGCTGGACGAGGGCTGCGTGCTGGAGGCCGCCGATCCCGCCCGCCATGCCAGCGCCTACGACCCGGCCGAGTCCAATCCGTTCGACCTCTATCAGGACTTCGGCCACAGCCACTGGCGCAACAGCCTGATCTGGGGCGACGGCGTCGAGGACGTCGCCATCGTCGGTCCGGGCCTGATCGACGGACTGGGCCTGACCCGCGAAGGTCCCGGTTCGCGTTGGAGCCGCCAGGCCGGCGAGTTTCCGGTCAGCATGGGGGGCCTGTCGCCCGAAGCGATGGCGATCCTGGTTCCCGACCGGGAGGCCATGGCCGGCCAGGGCAACAAGGCCATCGCTCTGAAGAACGCCCGCCGGGTCCGGCTGGAAGGCTTCACGATCTGGCGCGGCGGCCACTTCGCCGTGCTGGCCACCGGCTGCGATCATCTGGCGATCCAAGGCCTGCGGATCGACACCAACCGCGACGGGCTGGACCTCGACGCCTGCCGCGACGTGGTCATCGCCGACTGCCGGATCAACACGCCCAACGACGACGCCATCGTGCTGAAGAGTTCGCTGGCCCTGGGCGAAGCCCGGTCCACCGAGCGGGTCGAGATCACCCGCTGCCACGTCAGCGGCTTCGACCTGGGCACCATGCTGGACGGCACGCTGGGCCGCACTCAGCAACTGGCCCCCGACCAGGACCGCGTCACCGGCCGGATCAAGCTGGGCACCGAATCCAACGGCGACTTCCGCCACATCGCCATCAGCGACTGCTGGTTCACCCGCTCGCGCGGCCTGGCGCTGGAGACCGTCGACGGCGGCACGATCGAGGACGTCTCGATCCACAACATCGTCCTGCGCGAGGTGACCACCGCGCCGTTGTTCCTGCGCCTGGGCGACCGCGGGCGCGGCCCGGACGGGACGCGGCGCGGGGCCATGCGGCGGATCCGCGTGCGCGGACTGACCGCCTTCGACATCCTGCCCGACTACGCCGCGACGATCGCCGGGCTGGAGGGCGACCCGATCGAGGACGTCGAACTGACCGACATCCGCCTGGTCTATGGCGGCGGGGGCGAGACGGCCTGGGCCGAGCGGCGCCCGGGCGACATGGCCCAGGCCTATCCCGAGCCCAGCATGTTCGGCCCCACCCCCGCCCATGGCCTCTGGGTCCGGCACGTCACGGGTCTGACGCTGGACAATGTGCGGATCGAGACCCTGACGCCCGATCCCCGGCCGCCCATCCTGCTGCAGGCCGTGCACGGCGCGCGGTTCGGCCGGCTGGGCCTGGCTTGGCCGGAGGGCGTGAAGCCCATCGTCGGCGAAGACGTTTCCGGCCTGGTCATCGACCCGCCCTTGCGGGTGGGGCTGGCGACCGTCGATGGAGACGAGCGATGAGGCGCCGCGCGATGCTCGGCGGCCTGGCCGCCCTGGCCGCCGGCCCGGCCTTCGCCGCCTCGGCGCGGCCTCCTCGGTCCGGGTCGCGCGTGCACGCCGACGACTTCCGCCACGGCCTGGACCAGTGGGCGCTCGAGGCCGAGAAGCCGGCCAAGGTGACCGTCCAGGACGGCGTGCTGGACATCGACGCCCCCGCCGGCCTGACCCTGTGGTTCCGGCCCGAGCTGATCAGTCCGGTGATGATCCGGTACCAGGCCCAGGCGATTTCGGCGGGCGGCCCCAACGACCGGGTCAGCGACCTGAACGCCTTCTGGATGGCTCGCGACGCGGGTGGAGGCAGCCCACTCGCTACACCACGAACAGGCGCCTTCGCCGACTACGACACGCTGAAGACCTACTATGTCGGCCAGGGCGGCAACGGGAACACCTCGACCCGCTTCCGGCGCTATGTCGGCCGGCCAGGCGACCGGCCGCTGCTGCCGCAGCACGACCATACGGCGGCCGACGAGATGCTGGTCGCCAACCGCTGGCGAACGGTGCGGCTGGTCGCCGATGGCGGGCTGATCCAGTACTGGAACGACGGCCGCAAGCTGTTCGAACTGGACGACGCCCAGCCCTACGCCCGCGGCTGGTTCGGCCTGCGCACGACGTTCAGCCACCTGCGGGTGCGGCGGTTCGGGGTGTTCGCCCTGGCATAGTCCCTCTCCCTTTGGGGCGGGGCAATCGCATATGGATTTGCTGAGATAAGAGCTGTCATCCCGGACAAGCCCGGCGTAGCCGGGCGCAGATCCGGGACCGCCGCAAGCGCATGCGTTCACGCCCCGGTCCCGGATCTTCGCGCTGCGCGCTCGTCCGGGATGACAGTCGTATTTGGGCATATGCGATAGCCCTCCCTTTGCCGGAGAGGGCGATGGCCGAAGGCGGTCGGGGCCGAGAAACAAAAAAGCCGCGACAAGCCGAAAGGCCGGTCGCGGCTTTTGTCGTAGAGCCCCCCCCCTCATCCGTCAGCTTCGCTGACACCTTCTCCCGCAAGGGGAGAAGGAAGATCGCCCTGCCCTAGAACTTCGCCGTCACGCCGACGAAGAAGCGGCGGCCGAAATAGCCCAGTTCGGTCAGGCGGATGTCGCCCGCGGTCGAACGCTCGTCTTCCTTGGTCAGGTTCTTGCCCTCGACGAAGAACGACAGGCCCGGCGCCCAGCTGAAGCCGGGTTTCACGGTGACCTTGCCGTCGAGATAGCCCGTCGAGTCGCGATAGACGGGCTGGAGCGAGTTGTCGGCGGCCGAGACCAGGTACCTGGAGCGGTAGTTGTAGGCCAGGCGGGCGTTGAGCGGGCCCTTGTCGTACCACAGGGTCAGGTTGGCGCTGTCCGAGGACAGACCCGGGAACGGCAGCGGCGAGCCGTCCAACTGCGAGAACAACTTGACGTTCTTGGCCTTCTGGTAGGTGTAGTTGACGTCGACGCCGAAGCCCGACAGGAAACCCGGCAGGAAGGTGAAGGCGGTCTTGGCCGTGATCTCCACGCCCTCGATCTTGGCGCCCGTGCCGTTGATGTAGGTGTTGTAGTTGTAGAGCTGGCCGTCCCCGTAGACGTCGCGCTTGCCGATCAGGGTGCGCGACGACACGTAGAACGACTCGATGTCCTTCTTGAACAGGCCGACTGACACCTGGGTGTCCTGGTTGGGGTAGTATTCGAAGCTCAGGTCGTACTGCTTGGCGCGGTAGGGCTTCAACTCCGGGTTGCCGGCGTTGCAGCTTGGTTCGTCGAATTCGCCGTTGGCGTCCGGCGAGGCGTCGGTGGTGCAGGCCACGGTCGGCATCAGGAAATCCATGCGCGGACGGGCCATCAGGTCGGCGAAGCCGGCGCGGGCGGACAGCTTGTTGGGAATGAACCACAGGCCGACGTTGAAGCTGGGCAGCCAGACCGTATAGTCCTTGGTCATCTTGCCCAGCGAGTTGCTCAGCACGTAGGTCGTCGTCCCGTAGGTCGCGCTGCGGCTCGAAACGCCCTCGCCGGTCGTCTGGGTGTGGACCCGGCGCCAGCCGAAGTTGCCGTCAACATCGTAGCTGCCGAGCGGGAAGTTGTAGTCAAACTTCAGGTACAGGGCGTCGGTCTTTTCCGAGATGATGTACGGGAACTGCCGGTAGGGCTTGCCGTCGCTGCCGACCGTTTTCTCCAGGTTGTTCAGGTTGAAGTGCGAGGTGTCGAGGTTCTGCGAGACCTTGTTGAAGTCCGGAAAATTCCAGGTCGACGGGATCGAGCCGCCGCCCCAGTAGAAGTCGCTGGGCAGCGGGCTCATCGCCGAGGCGAACAGGGCGTTGGAGAAGCCGCGCGACCAGCTTTCCGTCGTGGTCCAGTAGCCGGTGCCGTAGGTCGCCCCATAGGCCGGATCGGTCTGGTCGGCCGTCTGGGTGTTGGAGACCACCGCCGTCGAATTGACGGCGTTGGAGTAGATCACGGTGTCGTCGGTGGTCGAAGAGGGGTTGGAGCCGCCGCTGAGGATGAAGCCGCCGTAGCCGTAGCCCTTGGTCGAGAAGTCGGTGGCGCGACCGCCGAACTCGATCTTCTTGATGAACGGCAGGTTGGTCTCATAGTCGAAGTCCAGCTTGTACTGCTGTTCCTTCGAGCCGGAGTTCGAGGGGCGATACTGGATCTGCCACTGGCGGATCGCCGCGGCGTCGCTGGGGCTGAAGCCGCTGGCGAAGGCGAACGACGGATTGCCGGTCGCCGGATCCAGCGTCACGGACATGCCGGGCGTGTCGAAGCTGACGCTGACATTGTTGGTCTGTGACACCGTGCTGGTGTCGGCCTTCGAGCCCTGGAACTCGATCTGCAGGCGGTCGCCGCGATAGTTGGCGCCGAAGTTGTAGTAATTGCTTGTCGTGTCGTACTTGAAGTCGCGGGCGCTGATGCCGAAGCCGTTGTTGCCGCCGGCCCCGGTGGTGTTCACGCAATTGCCCAGCGTATAGCCGATGACGTTGTGGTTGGCGTCGACCTTGACTGCGCCGGCCGTGGTGTTCGTCGACGAGCAGGTGGTGGCGGTGGCCGTGTTGCGCAGCCGGGTCGTCGTGGTGAAGTCGGTGCCGTAGTTGATGTCGTTGAGCGTCTGCGAGCGCTCGTTGCGGTTATAGCTGACCCAGGCGTCGATCTTGTCGGTGAAGCGGTACTGGGCCGTGAATTCGGCCGAGATGCGCTCGTCGTTGCGGGTCCAGACACCGTAGCGGGCGGTGCGAGGCGCGTAGTCGTACCATTGCGACAGACAGGCGTTGCGCAGGTTGGTGGTCGAGATCTGGGTCGCGTCCGGCGTGGTCAGGCCCGAGCAGCCGGCCGCGGTCGTAACGTTGCGCGCCAGGTCGTTGATCTGGGAATTGTAGGCGCTGCTGTAGTAGGGAACCGTCTTGTCGGCCGAGGCGTCGAAGTCGGCGAACCGGCCCCACGACGAGTTGCGGACATAGTCGCCGCGGGTGTCGACATTGTCGTAGGTGACGTTGGCCATCAGGCCCAACCGGCCGTCGAACAGGGTGGTGGCGGCGAACAGGTTGCCGCGCGGTTTCCAGGTGTCGGCGGTGTCGAGGTTCTGGGCCGAGGCGGTCAGCGACAGGGTCGGCTTCTTGAAGTCCAGCGGCTTGCGGGTCTTCACCGAGACCGTGCCGCCGACGCCGCCCTCGGTCATATCGGCGGTGAAGCCCTTGAACACGTCGATCGACTGGACCAGCTCCGAGGCCAGTTCGCGGAAGTCGTTGGACCGGCCGCCACCGCCGTAGACCTGCAGGTTGCCGGCCGTCGACAGCGTGCTCATGCCGTTGATCTCGACGCGGTTGAGGTCGGGCTCGACGCCGCGGATCGACACCGCGTTGCCTTCGCCGAAGTCGCGGGCCAGCTGCACGCCGGTGATGCGGCCCAGCGCCTCGCCGACGTTCTTGTCGGGGAACTGGCTGATGTCCTCGGCGACGATCGAGTCGGAGATCGTGCCGTTGCGCTTCTTGCGGTTCATCGCCGACTGCAGGCTGGCGCGGGTGCCGACCACGACCACCTCGTCGATGGTGTTGGCTTTGTCCTCGACGTTCGAGCCAGGGGCCGCGCTCTGGGCGTACGCGCCGCCGGCGAAGGCCAGGCTGGCCGCCAAGGCCAGCAAGGACGTGGTGGCGACGGCCGCGCGACGGCCGCGAGTGGATGCAAGCATTGGGTTCCCTCCCTCTAACCAGGCCTGGGCCTCCTGACGAAGGTCCCCGGACGCCTTACCGACCCCTGCGGCCGCCCTTGCTCGGACAGCTCGCGGCGCGCTCGGCGGCGCATTTCTCATACAATGGATAATTCCATATATTGAGATGTCAATGCAATTTATGGGAAGACAGCCGCATTGTTCCATGATGTAAGCGTGTTGCAACGCTCGCGAGGCGGCCCAGGCGCCGATCCGAAGGCCGCGAAGAAGGGTCGTCACGAGCCGGAACGGGGAAACCAAAGGGATTGCGACGCATGAGTCAGCGCGGTGAAAACCGAGGCGCGCGGGTCGCGGCGGCGGCCCTGCTGTGCGCGACGGTGCTGTCCTCCGTGGGTGGATCGGCCTTCTCGGCGCCTCGTCGGATGGAAGCCCTGGACCGCGGCCTGGTCGCCGTGCCGGCCGCCGCCGGCGGCGTGCTGGTCAGCTGGCGGCTGCTGGGCGACGAGCCGGCCAGGACCGCCTTCAACCTCTATCGCGACGGCGCGAAGCTGAACGCCGCGCCCCTGGCGGGGCCCACCGACTTCGTCGACAAGACCGGCGTTTCGTCCGCCGCCTATACCGTGCGCGCCGTGGTCGGCGGCAGGGAGGCTCCGGCCGGCAAGCCCGCCGGGGTCTGGGCCGACGGCTATCTGAGCGTCCCGATCCAGCCCCCCGCCGACGGCGTCACACCCGCGGGCGAGGCCTATTCGTACACCGCCAACGACGCCAGTGTCGGCGACCTGGACGGCGACGGCCGCTACGAGATCGTCCTCAAGTGGGACCCGACCAATTCCAAGGACAACGCCTTCGGCGGCTATACCGGGCCGGTCTTCCTCGACGCCTACACATTGGAGGGCCGGCGCCTGTGGCGCATCGACCTGGGCCGCAACATCCGGGCCGGCGCCCACTACACCCAGTTCCAGGTCTATGACTATGACGGCGACGGCCGGGCCGAGGTGGCCCTGCGCACTAGCGACGGTACGATCGACGGGACCGGCCGGGTGCTGGGCGATCCCAACGCCGACTGGCGCGAGCGCGGCGGCGAGCGGCCCCAAGCCGACAAGACCGGCGCCACCGTCCTGACCGACGGCACGAAGGTGGCCCGGGTGCAGGGTCGCATCCTCAAGGGTCCCGAGTACCTGACCGTGTTCGATGGCCGGACCGGCAAGGCCCTGGCCAGCGCGCCCTATTCGCCGCCACGCGACCCGCGCACCAACGCCCCGAGCATCGAGGAGATGACGCAGGTCTGGGGCGACGGCTACGGCAACCGCTCCGACCGCTTCCTGGCCGGCACCGCCTATCTGGACGGCCGGCGGCCCAGCCTGGTCTTCGCCCGCGGCTACTACGGCCGCACCACCCTGGCGGCCTGGGACTTCCGGGACGGCAAGCTGACTCGGCGCTGGCTGTTCGACAGCGCCGCGCCCGGCAATGAAAGATTCGGCGGCCAGGGCAATCACCAGCTCAGCGTCGCCGATGTCGATGGCGACGGACGCGACGAGATCGTCTACGGCTCGATGGCCGTAGACGACGACGGCAAGGGCCTGTGGAGCGCCCAGCTGTTCCACGGCGACGCCATGCACGTGTCGGACCTGGATCCCGCCCATCCCGGCCTCGAGAAGTTCGGCGTTCACGAGAGTCCCGGCCGGAACGGCGGGATTGGCGCGGCCATGCTCGACGCCCGCACCGGCAAGGTGCTGTGGAGCACGCCCACCGACCACGACACCGGCCGGGGCCTGGCGGCCGACATCGACCCGCGCTTCCCCGGCGTCGAGGCCTGGGGGACCAACAGCGACCGGCTCTACACCGCCCAGGGCAGGCCGATCGACGGCGTCCAGCATCCGCGCCAGACCAACTTCGCCATCTGGTGGGACGGCGACGACCTGCGCGAGCTGCTGGACAAGACCCAGATCAGCAAGTGGGACTGGAAGACCGGACAGGCGGTTCCGCTGCTGACGGCCGCCGGCGCGGCCTCAAACAACGGCACAAAGGCGACCCCGGTCCTGTCGGCCGACATCCTGGGCGACTGGCGCGAAGAGGTGATCTGGCGGGCCGAGGACAACCGCTCCCTGCGGATCTACGCCACGCCGTACTTTACCCAAAGACGGCTGGTCACGCTGATGCACGATCCGCAGTATCGGCTGTCGATCGCCTGGCAGAACACCGCCTACAACCAGCCGCCGCACACCAGCTTCTATCTCGGCGAGGGCATGAAGGCCCCGCCCCGTCCCCACATCCGCACCCGGTGAGACCGCCGATGAAAGCTCCCCTTCTCTTCGCCTTGGCGTTTGCCCTGACGGTGCTGACGCCGTCCGCCCACGCCCAGGACGTCGTCACCCAGCCCAGGCCCGGCGCGGCCGAGCCGCCGCGCGAATGGATCGACAAGGACACCGGCCACCGGGTGATCCGCTTGTCCGACAAGGCCGGCAGCGGCAGCCTCTATTTCAATTTCAACGGCTACACGCCCGACGGGACGACCCTGGCTATCAGCACGCCCGACGGGATCTCCGGCGTCGACCTGAAGACCCACGCCCTGCGCCCGCTGGTCGAGGGCAAGGTTCGGCTGCTGTTCGTCGGCCGCAAGACCGGCCAGGTCTACTACCAGCGCCTGGCGCAGGACGGGACCGGCGTGGTCGAGGCGGTCGATCCGAAGACTCGGGCGGTGCGCCAGGTCGCCCGGCTGGCCAAGGGCGTGGGCGTCCAGACGATCAACGCCGACGAGACCCTGCTGGCCGGGGTGGCCAACCGCACCGACGTCCCGATCCCGCCCAACCTGGCCGACGCCCTGCCCCGCAATCCCGACGACGTGAAGGGTCCGGACGGTCGCGCGCTGTCCTACGCCGAGGGTCGCGAGGTGCAGCTGAACGCCCGCCTGGACAGCCGCATCCCGATGGAGATCTTCACGATCGACACGGCCACCGGCGCGCGCAAGGTCGTGCACCAGGCGACCGACTGGCTGAACCACCTGCAGTTCTCGCCCACCGACCCGCACCTGCTGATGTTCTGCCACGAGGGGCCCTGGCATAAGGTCGACCGCCTGTGGCTGGTCCGCACCGACAAGGCCGATCCGCCGGTCAAGGTCCATACCCGGACCATGAACATGGAGATCGCCGGCCATGAATGGTTCAGCGCCGACGGTAGGACCGTCTGGTACGATCTGCAGACCCCGCGCGGTGAGGACTTCTGGGTGGCCGGCTATGAGATCGCCACCGGCAGGCGCACCTGGCTGCACCTGGACCGCAACGCCTGGTCGGTGCACTTCAACACCTCGCCGGACGGCAAGCTGTTCGCCGGCGACGGCGGCGACAGCGAGATGGTCGCCCACGCGCCCGACGGCAAGTGGCTGTACCTGATGCGCCCCCGCGCCATCCCCGACGTCGCCGGCATCCACGCTCCAGGGTCCGAGGCGCTGATCCAGCCGGGCGTGCTGGACACCGAGCGGCTGGTGAACATGAAAGACCACGACTACCGACTCGAGCCGAACGTCAACTTCACGCCCGACGCCAGGTGGATCGTGTTCCGCTCCAACATGCACGGAGCCAACCACGTGTATGCGGTGGAGGTGGCCAAGGCCGAGCGGTAGCGCAGGTCCCGTCAATACTTGCTCCCTCCGGGCCTGCGGCCCTCCTCCCCCAGAGGGGGAAGAGCCTCAAGCGCGAAGGCTCCGCCCCCCCATGGGGGCGGACAGACCGCGAAGCGGTCGGGTGGGGGCAAGTATGGATCGCGCCAATCATGGCCGCCGATACAGCTCCGCCTCGATGATCCCCAGCCCCCCGCCGGCCGCCACCTTCTCGGCGCCCGTATCCAGCCCCGCCCGGGCGCCGGTGATCTCGACGATCTTGCCGAAGGCGTCGCGGTCGACGGTGGGGCCAGTCAGGGCGATGCGCAGCTTGCGGCCCTTCACCGACTTCAGCGGCAGGGTCACGTAGCCAAGGCTCTTGGCCGGTACGCCCTCGTAAACGGTGACGCCGTCCATCGTGATGCGCAGCGGGTACGAGCGCAGGCGCCAGCCGATCAGCTTCAGCACCACCTCGTTGATCACCTGGGGCTCGTCCAGTTGGTACTCGATCCAGGCGTTGGCCAACTGGCCGTCGCTGGCCCAGTGGGTCGTCTCGTCGTCGTCGCGAGCCAGGCCGACCGTGGCGGGATTGGAGCCGGCCAGGGTGGCGACGGGCTTGAGGGCGACGCGACGGACCTTGAACGACGGGGTCGCCGGCGTCGGACCGCGCGCCAGGCTGACGGGCGGCAGGGCCTCGACGGCCGACGGCGGCGCGACGTCCAGCGTCACGGTCGCGGGCTTCAGCCCCTCGGCCCGCGCCGTCACGGTGACCTTGCCCGTCGCCAGGGTCGAGCGCAGGGCCACGCGATTGATCCCCGCTTCGACCGGCAGGGTCCGGGACAGGATGTAGTTATCGTCGCCCCGCGAAGCGCCGGCGTACGAGGTCACCCCGTCCACCGTATGCGCCCCGGTGACGACATCGCCCGTCGGCGAGGCCGGGGCCTCGGTCGGCTTGGCCCCGCCCCCGGAGTCGCCCTGGGCGATGCCGCCGCGCCATTCGGCCGGGCCGGCGACGTCGAAGATCACCAGGTCCAGGGCGGCGGGAGCGCGCCGGCCCTGGGCGTCGACCGCCTCGACGTCGACCAGGGCGAGGTCGGCCCCGTCGGCCCGCCAGCCGGCCGGGCCGACATGCGGCGTCAGGCGCAGGGCCATGGCCGGGCCAGTGGTGACCCGCTCGTCCGACGAGACGACCTTGCCGGCGGCGTCGCGGCCGACCGCGCGCAGGGTCCCCGGCGCCCAGGCCACGGCCTTGAAGGTGAACAGGAAGCCCTCGGACCTCACGCCCCGCCCCAGCGATCGGCCGTTCAGCACCAGCTCGACGCTGTCAGCGCTGGAGACCACCAGCACGTCCTTGATCACGCCCGGCGAGTAGTTCCAGTGGCCGATGATGTGGCTGCGCGGATGCTCGACGTCGACCCAGCCGTCCCATATCACCTGGTGCGCGTAGAACCCCTCCTTGGGCAGGCGCATGGCGTCGACCTCGCCGCTGCGGCGGTAGTTGTTGTCGCCGCGGAAGTGGGTGTTGCTGTCGGAGAAGATGATGTTGACCCCGCCCGAGCTGACGCGGTCCCCGCCCCCAGGCCGTTCGCGCCAGTAGTCGAACCAGCGGCGCACGTCCTCGGCCGCGTGGCTGTCCTGGTTGCGATTGTAGTCGGGGCTGTCGATGTGGAACGGCGGGGTGAAGTCGTCCTGGAACTTCCGCGCCGCCTCGTCGCGGGAATATTCCATGGCCCAGACCGGCTTGGACGCGCTCTTGTTGATGTACAGCATCTCGCCGCCGTACTCGGCGACCTTGCTGGACAGCATCTCGCGCGAGCCGATGGCGCGGCCGCCGTGCGGATCGAACTGGTCGCGGACCGCTTTCAATTCGGCCATGTGCGCGTCGCTGATGTTCTCGTTGCCGCCCTCGTAGAACAGGATCGAGGGGTTGTTGCGGAAGCGGACGATGGCGTCGCGCATCACCTCGACCCGCTGCTCCCAGCGGCGGCTCGTGACGTCGCTCTCGGCGTCGCCGGCCGGCATGGCCTGGAGCAGGCCCACGCGGTCGGCCGATTCCACGTCCTGGGCGGCCGGGGCGATGTGCATCCAGCGCACCAGGTTGCCGCCGCTCTCGACCATCAGGGCGTTGGAGAAGTCGCTGATCCACGGCGGAATGTCGGTCCCCAGGGCTGGCCACTCGTTGCTGGTGCGCTGGGCGTAGCCGTGCACCTGCATGACCCGGTCGTTGAGGAAGATCATGCCGTTGTTGAACGCGGTCTTGCGAAAGCCCGTGCGGGTGACGACGGCGTCGACGCTGGCGCCGTCTTCCATCAGCTCGGTGGTCACCGCATAGAGATAACCATAGCCCCAGCTCCAGAAATGCAGGCCCTTCAGCCGGGCCTGGGCCGAGACCGTGCGGGTCTCCCCGGGCACCAGGGTGACGGCGGGGCCGTCGAAGGCTCCGGCCGGCTTGCCGTCGACGTCGCGCAGGCTCACGCGGTAGCGGAAGGTGCGCGGCCGGTCGGATGCATTGCGCACCTGCGACTCGGCATGGACGCTCGCGGCCCCGCCCCTGATGTCGAACTGGTCGGCCCAGACATAGACGCCGGTCGTGCCCAGGCTGGAATAGAGCGGCAGGGTCTGATGCAGGGCTCCGGTCAGGTGCAGCCGCACCGCTCGGTGGATCCCGCCGTAATTGACGTTGAAGTTGTTGTTGTTCCACTGGAAGGCGCTGCCGGTGGCGCGCTCCTTGTACTTCCAGTCGCTGTCGACCCGCACGGCCACGATATTGACGAACGGCGCGGGCCTGAGGGCTTTCGTGGCGTCGACGCCGAAGGCCGTGACCCCGTTCTCGTGACCGCCGACCAGGACGCCGTTGACATAGACGTCGCCGGCTTGGCGTACGCCCTCGAACTCGATGAAGGCCTTGCCGCCCGTCGCCGGCCCGATGTCGGACGGCAGGACGAAGCGCTTGCGATACCAGGTGATCCCGCCCTTCAGGTCGTGGATGTCGACCTTGAAAGCCTCGTCCTCGTTCCACGCGCGCGGCAGGGTTACGGGCTTCCAGCCAGCGTCGTCGAACTCGGGCGTCTCGGCCCCGGCGATCTCGCCGATCGCCATCCGCCAGCCGTCGTTGAAGGGCCGGTCGATCCGGGAAGCGGCGGCCGCCGGGCTCGCCAGACCCAGGGACAGTACGCACAGCCAGGCCAGGACCGAACCCCAAAGGATGCGTAGCATCGTGCCGCCCCAAATTGGCCAGACCACTTCAGGCCTTTCGCCACCTGTGGCTTGACATCCGGGCGCCTGTCAAGACATTCTCACTATATCGAATGATGTTCCACATTGTGGAAAATCGGACATAGGACTTGAACTCCTGTCCATTCCTTCTCACACGCGACTCGCCCGTTCCCCCAACCGGGCCAGCGGAGCGCCTCGAAACGCTCCGCTTTTCTTTTTGCCCCTACCGCCCCGGGCAGCGCGGACCGCCGAGGGTAGGCTGGTCGCCGGTCGAGGCCGGGTGCACATAAGCCGAGACCGGCAGCTTCAGGAACGCCAGGCGGCCGGCCACTAGCGACGCCGCCAGCCGCGCCCCGCCCTCGTTGATATGGGTCGTGTCGCTGTTGCCGTTCGGATAGCGGGCGACGCCGTCCTGCGGCGTGTAAATCAGGTAGAAGCCGCGCGACCCCGCCTCGCCCCGCGCCTGCTGGGCGCCCATCATGTCGGCGTCCAGGTCGATCAGCGGCGCGCCCATGGCCCGGGCCACGGCCCGGACGGCCTGGGCGTAGGGACCGTGGGTTTCCTGCACCCGGTCGCCGACGAACACGTGCTTGGCGATCGGGGTCATCAGCACCGGCTGGCCGCCCTTGGCCCGGACGTCGGCGACGAAGCGGGTCAGGTTGTCGGTGTAGGCGCCCTTGGGGTCGGTGAAGCGAACGATCTTCACCCGGTCGGCGTCGTTGTGGCCGAACTGGATCAGCACGGTGTCGCCGGGCCGGAGCTTTTCCAGCAGCCCCGTCCAAAGGCCCTCCTCGATGAAGGTCTTGGTCGAGCGGCCACCGCGCGCCAGGTTCACCACCTCGACGCGGGGATCCAGCGAGCATTTCAGCACCATGCCCCAGCCCATCTGCGGATAGGCCGAGGCGCCGTAGTTGGCGGCGGTGGAGTCGCTGGCGATCAGGATGCGCGCGACCGGCGCTTCCATGGCTGGCGGCGGCGGCACGTCGGTCAGGTCAGGTCTGGGCGCGCCCGGCGCGGCCTGGACCAGCGCCAGGGCGGCGACCAGCGACGCCAGGCTCACCGGTCGACCTTGGCCAGGATGGAGCGGTCGATCTCCGCCAGCGTGTTGACGCCGGTCAGGGCCATGGCCACCCGCATCTCCTTCTCGATCAGGTCCAGCAGCTGGCTGACCCCCGGCCCGCCGCGCGCGGCCAGGGCGTAGATGAAGGCCCTGCCCAGCAGGACGCCCTTGGCGCCTAGAGCCAGCATCCGCACCACGTCCAGGCCGGAGCGCACGCCGCTGTCGGCCAGCACGGTCAGCCTGTCGCCCACCGCCTCGGCGATGTCGGGCAAGGCGCGGGCCGAGGACAGCACCCCGTCCAGCTGCCGGCCGCCGTGGTTGGAGACCACGACGCCGTCGGCGCCGACATCCGCCGCGGCCCTGGCGTCCTCGGGATCCAGCACGCCCTTGATGATCAGCGGGCCCTTCCACTGGTCGCGGATCCAGTCGAGGTCCTTCCACTGGATCGAGGGGTCGAAATTGGCCCCCAGCCAGCCCATGAAGTCCTCGAGGCCGGAATTGGCGCCCAGCACCGGGGCGACGTTGCCCAGGGTGTGGGGTCGGCCCATCACGCCCACGTCCCAAGCCCAGCTGGGCTTGAACACCGCCTGCATCAGCCGCCGGGCCGCCGCGTTGGGACCGCTCATGCCCGAATGGGCGTCGCGATAGCGGGCGCCGGGCACCGGCATGTCGACAGTGAAGACCAGGGCGGTGGCCCCGGCGTCGGCCGCCCGGGCCAGCAGGTCGCGCATGAAGGCCCGGTCGCGCAGCACGTAGAGCTGGAACCAGATCGGCGCGGGGCTGGCCTTGGACACCTCGGCCAGGTCGCAGACCGAGACCGTCGACAGGCAGAACGGCACGCCCTTGGCGGCCGCGGCTTTGGCCGCCTGGCATTCGCCGCGCCGGGCGTACATGCCCGTCAGCCCCACCGGGGCCAGGGCGACCGGCAGGGCCTGATAATGACCGAACAGGGTGGTCGACAGGTCGACCTGGGAGACGTCCTTCAGCACCCGCTGGCGCAGGCTGAGGTCGGCCAGGTCGGAGACGTTGCGCGCCAGGGTCCGCTCGGCATAGGCGCCGCCGTCGATATAGTCGAACAGGAAACGCGGCAGCTTGCGCCGGGCCGCCTCGCGGAAGTCGGTGGTGGAGGAAACGATCATCGGGAGACGGTCACCGGGCTACTGCAGGTTCACGAACGCGCCGCCGTCGACCAGCAGGGCCGCGCCGGTGACGTACTTGGCCAGATCCGACGCCAGGAAGACGATCGGCCCGGCCAGGTCGTCGGGCTCACCCAGGCGCCCCAGCGGAATGCGGCCGCTCATATACTCGCGCTTGGCGGCATCGGCCAGGTCTTCCTTGTTGATGGCGGTCTCGATGGTGCCCGGCAGCACCGAGTTGCAGCGAATGCCGTACTTTCCCAGCGCGATGGCCGTCGATTGCATGAGGCTGTGCACGCCGGCCTTGGTCGGGGTGTAGTGGGTCTGCATGCCGCCGCCGACCAGGGCGCTGATCGAGCTGACGGCGATGATCGCGCCGCCATGGCCTTGGCGGACCATCTGGTTGGCCGCCGCCTGCACCATGTAGTAAGCGCCGAACAGGTTGACCTTCATCGTCCGCTCCATCACCTCGGGCGGCATGTCGAGGAAGGCGTGGAACGGACAGATGCCGGCGTTGTTGACGAACACGTCGACCTTGCCGAACGCGTCAACGGCGGCCTCAATGAAGGACGTCGCGGTGGCGCCCTCGGCCACGTCGCCCTTCACGGCGATGGCGCGGCGACCCAGGGCCTCGATCTCGCGCACGGCGTCGGCCGCGCCGGCCTCATCGGAATGGTAGTTGATCGCCACGTCCGCGCCGTGCCGGGCGCAGCCGATGGCGGCCGCCTTGCCGATCCCCTGCGAGGCGCCGGTCACCAGCACCACCTTGTCCTTCAGAAGCATCGTTCCTCCACTGCACCCTGGCGACGGCCTACCGCTTGGCGGGCGTCCTCTTCTCGTTCCAGCCCAGCTCGACGGCGATGGCGTTGGCGCACTGGCGCACCGTCTCGGTCAGGTCGGTCATGCGCGCGTCGTCCATGTACTGGGCCGCGCCCGAAACGCTGATGGCCGCGACGATCGCGCCGCTGGGACCGCGAATCGGCGCGGCGACGCAGCGGATGCGGTCCTCGTTCTCTTCGAGGTCATAGGCCACGCCGCGCTTGGCGTAGTCGCGCATCCAGGCGATCCACTGCTCTTCGTCCGGGCCATGCGCCGAGCGCGGACCTTCCTTGCGATACAGCTCGCGCCAGCGCGCCTCGGTCTCGTCCAGCACCAGCGCCTTGCCCAGGCCGGTCGAGCGGATCGGCTGGCGGTCGCCGACCCGCGAGCTGATGTTGATCCGGCGGCGGCCGGTCAGCTTGTCCAGATAGTGGGCGCGATCGCCTTCCAGCACGCCCAGGTGAACGGTGTCTTCGGACTGGTCCCACAGTTTCTCGATATGCGGGCGGGCCAGGCGCGGCAGGTCCATCTGCTGGCCGGCCAGATAGCCCAGCTCCAGCAGCTTGGAGCCCAGGCTGTAGCCTTCGCGCGGGGTCTGGGTCAGCAGCCGGCGCTCGACCAGGGCGGTGGCCAGGCGGTGCGTGGTGCTGCGCGTCAGGCCCAGGCGCTGGGCCAGGGCCGGCAGGCCGATCGTGCCGGAATCGGCGACCACGTCGAGCAGATCCAGGCCGCGAAACAAGGTCTGGCTGCCGCTGGGCGCCTTACCGCCGGAGCTGTCTTCCTTGCCCGCCACTGAGGCTCCCCTTGACGCGTCACGTTTCATTTTGTAGCACTCTCTCTCATAATATGGTACCTAACGCAAGCGGCGAAGGCGACGATCCGGTCTCCGAAAGTCAGGGCGCGCCACCGTGTCATAGGACGTCCCGGGGAGGTAGGCGCGACCTTTGAAGGTCTCGCCAAGCATGTCGGAGGCCTTTGCCTCGCGATACGCCCTTCCCTTCCTTTAAGTTGATCGCTTCCTTTCAGGAAGTGTTGGGCTGGAGCTGGTTTTTCCCATGCCGTTTCCCCTCATCCGGCAGGTTCGGGCCTATGTCGTGCGCGGCGGCGGCGCCGATTATCACGACCAGGGCGAAGGTCACTGGATCGACGACCACATCGCCACGCCGATGTCGCGCTATCCGGAGTACCGCCAGAGCCGCCAGAGCTTCGGCATCAACGTGCTGGGCACGCTGGTGGTCGAGATCGAGGCCGCCGACGGCACGATCGGCTTCGCGGTGACCACCGGCGGCGAACCCGCCGCCTACATCGTCGAAAAGCACCTGGCCCGCTTCCTGGAAGGCCGCGACCCGACGGAGATCGAAAAGATCTGGGACCAGATGTACTTCTCCACCCAGTATTACGGCCGCAAGGGCCTGGTGGTGAACGCCCTGTCGGGCGTCGACCTGGCGCTGTGGGATCTGCTGGGCAAGCTGCGCGGCGAGCCGGTCCACCACCTGCTGGGCGGCAAGGTCCGCGACGAGCTGACCTTCTACGCCACCGGCGCACGGCCGGATCTGGCCCAGCAGATGGGCTTCATCGGCGGCAAGATGCCCCTGCACCACGGCCCGGCCGAGGGCGAGGAAGGCCTGCGCAAGAACCTGGAGGAACTGGCGACCATGCGCGAGCGCGTGGGCGAGGACTTCTGTCTGATGTTCGACTGCTGGATGGCGCTGGACCTGAACTACGCCACGAGGCTGGCCCACAAGGCGCACGAGTACGGCCTGAAGTGGATCGAGGAGGCGCTGAGCCCCGACGACTACTGGGGCTATCGCGACCTGAAGAAGAACGCGCCCAAGGGCATGCTGGTCACCACCGGCGAGCACGAGGCCACCCGCTGGGGCTTCCGCATGCTGCTGGAGATGGAGTGCTGCGACATCATCCAGCCCGACGTCGGCTGGTGCGGCGGCATGACCGAGCTGGTCAAGATCTCCAACCTCGCCGACAGCCGCGGCGTGCTGTGCATCCCGCACGGCTCGTCCGTCTACAGCTACCACTTCGTGATCACCCGCCATAACAGCCCGTTCGCCGAGTTCCTGATGATGGCCCCCAAGGCCGACGAGGTGGTGCCGATGTTCGCGCCCCAGCTGATCGGCGAGCCCGTGCCAGTGAACGGCAAGCTGAAGCTCTCCGACGCCCCCGGCTTCGGCGTCGAACTCAATCGCGAGGTCGGTCTGCACCGACCCTACGCCCGCTGATCCTCTCGAAAGACTAGAGCCATGAAACTCTTGCGTTACGGCCCGCGCGGCGCCGAAAAGCCCGGCCTCCTCGACGCCGAGGGCCGGATCCGCGACCTGTCGGGCGTGATCGCCGACATCACCGGCGCGCACCTGTCGCCCGAGGGCCTGGCCAAGCTGGCCGCCATCGACCCGGCGACCCTGCCGGTGGTCGAGGGCTCGCCCCGCTACGGCGTGCCGGTCGGCGCCGTCGGCAAGTTCCTGGCCATCGGCCTGAACTTTGCCGACCACGCCAGGGAAGCCGGTCTGGAGCCGCCGCCCGAGCCGATCTTCTTCACCAAGGCGATCTCGTGCCTGAACGGTCCGAACGATGACGTGATGCTGCCCAAGGACGCCGTGAAGGGCGACTGGGAAGTTGAGCTGGGCGTGGTGATCGGCAAGCGCGCCCGCTATGTCGAGCAATCCGAAGCCCTCGACCACGTCGCCGGCTACGTGCTGGTGAACGACGTCTCCGAGCGCGCCTTCCAGAAGGAGCTGGGCTCGCAATGGGACAAGGGCAAGGGCTGCGACACCTTCGGCCCGGTTGGCCCGTGGCTGGTCACCGCCGCCGAGGTGGGCGACTGCCAGGACCTGGACATGTGGCTGGACCTGAACGGCCAGCGCATGCAGACCGGCAACACCAGGACCATGATCTTCGGCGTGGCCGAGCTGATCGCCTATATGAGCCGCTTCGTCACCCTGGAGCCGGGCGACATTCTTACGACCGGCACTCCGCCCGGCGTCGGGGAAGGCCAGAAACCCGAGAAGATCTTTCTCAAGCCCGGCGACGTCATGGAGCTGGGCGTCGAGAAGCTCGGAACCCAACGCCAGACCGTGATCGCCTGGACCCGGGAAGGCGTCGCGTGAGCCCTATCTCCTCCTCCAAGGTCTACGCCAATCGCTTTTCCGGCCGGGCCGCGGTGATCACCGGCGGGGCTTCGGGCCTGGGCAAGGCCGTGGCCGCGCGGATCATCGCCGAGGGCGGCCAGGTGTCGCTGTGGGATCTGGACGCCGAGGGCCTGCAGGCCGCCGCCGCCGAGGTCGGGGCCAGACATGTCGTGGCGCTCGACGTCTCCGACCAGGCCGCCGTGGCCGACGCCGCCGGGGCCGCGCACGACGCCCTGGGCCGCCTGGACATCCTGGTGACCTCGGCCGGCATCACCGGGGCCACCGCCCCGGTCCACGAGTACCCGCTCGACAGCTGGCGGCGGGTGATCGACATCAATCTCAACGGGCTGTTCTACTGCTGCCGCGAGATCGCCCCGTTCATGCTCGCCAACGGTTACGGCCGGATCGTCAACGTCGCCTCGGTGGCCGGCAAGGAAGGCAATCCCAACGCCAGCGCCTATTCGGCCTCGAAGGCGGCTGTGATCGGCCTGACCAAGTCGCTGGCCAAGGAACTGGCCACCAGGGGCGTGATCGCCAACAGCCTGACCCCGGCCACCTTCGAGAGCCCGATCCTGGAGCAGCTGCCCCAGAGCCAGGTCGACTATATGCGCGGCAAGATCCCCATGGGCCGCCTGGGCGAGATCCACGAGAGCGCCGCCATGGTCTGCTTCATGGCCTCCGAGGAATGCAGCTTCACCACCGGCGCCACCTTCGACACTTCCGGCGGCCGCACCACGTTCTAGAGGAAGCGGAGCGATGACCTATCCCGGCCCGATCATCGACCCGCACATGCACCTGTGGGACCTGGACCGGCACTATTACAGCTGGCTCCAGGACCGCCCGCTGCCGAGCAACCCGGCCGGCGACATGTCGCCGATTGCCCACCGTTCCTATGGGCTGGACGACTACCTGGCCGACGCCGCCGGCTGGAACCTGGTCCAGACCGTCCACGTCGAGTGCGGCTTGCCGCCCAAGGACCAGCTGTCGGAGACCGACTGGCTGCAGGGCCTGGCCGAGACGCGCGGGGTGATCGGCGGCGTCGTGGCCGGCGCCAACCTGGACGATCCCGGCGTCGAGCCCCTGCTGGAGGCCCAGGCGGCGCGGTCCAGCGTCCGCGGTGTGCGCCAGATCGTCAACTGGCACGCCGACCCGGCCAGGACCTATGGCCCGCGCGACCTGTTGCTGGATCCGCGATGGCGGACCGGCTACGCCCTGCTGGCCAAGTATGGCCTGTCGTTCGACCTGCAGCTCTATCCCTCGCAGATGGCCACGGCCGCCGAGTTGGCCGCGGCCCATCCCGACATCCCGGTGATCGTCAACCACGCCGGCATGCCGACCGACCGCGACGCGGCCGGCCTGGCGGCCTGGCGCGAGGGACTGGCCCGGCTGGCCCGGCTGCCGAACGTCAGCTGCAAGATCTCGGGCCTGGCCATGGTCGACCGCGCCTGGACCATCGACAGCCTGCGGCCCTTCGTGCTGCGGGTCATCGAGACCTTCGGCCCGGACCGCTGCATGTTCGCCAGCAACTTCCCGGTCGAGAAGGTGCACGGATCGTTCGGCGGCTTCTACACCGCCTATGACGCGATCACGGCGGACTTCAACCAGGCCGAGCGGGACCTAATGTTCGCCGGAACGGCCAGTCGGATCTACCGCCTGCCGCCAACGACGACCTGAACGACAAAAGCAAGAAACGGGAGGACACGATGAGCAAAGACCAGGACCGGCCCCTCGCCTTCCGCATGCAGCTGAAGCCCGGCGTCGCCGCCGAATACGAGCGCCGCCACGACGACCTGTGGCCCGACCTAGCGCAGGCCCTGCGCGAGGCCGGGATCCATGACTATTCGATCTTCCTGGACGAGCAGACCATGAGCCTGTTCGCCGTGCTGCGCCTGCGCCCCGATCACAAGGCCGACGCCCTGCCGCTGGAGCCGGTGATGAAGCGCTGGTGGGACTACATGGCCGACCTGATGGAAGTCCATCCGGACAACAGGCCGGTCGAATGGCCCCTGAAGTCCGTCTTCTATTTCGAGGGCCAGGGATGATCCGCCCGCCCCTTCGCGCCCTCGGCCTGGCGGCCGCCCTGCTGGCCACCACCGCCTTTGTCGAACCCGTCCGGGCCGAGCCCGTGCGCTACACGATGACGGCCTTCACCAACGCCAGCCAGTCGAACATGAGCGTCTATGACTCGGCCGACGGCGCGCGCTTCACCCTGAAGAAGCCGCTGGCCTACACCCCGCCCCAAGGGCTGATCCGCGATCCCAGCGTGATGAAGCACACCGACGGCTGGTACTATGTCGCCTACACCACCGGCTGGAGCGGCGACACCATCGGCCTGGCCCGCAGCCAGAACCTGACCGACTGGACCTTCCTGCGCGACGTGAAGATCGAGATTCCCGGCGCGACCAACAGCTGGGCGCCGGAATGGTTCGTCGACCAGGACGGTTCGATCAATCTGATCCTGTCGGTTTCGACCACCGGCATCGCCGGCCAGTTCCAGCCCTATCGCATCACCGCCACCGACGCCACGCTGGCGACCTGGTCGACGCCCAAGCCCCTGGCGGGCCTGGGTCCCAACTTCATTGACACCTTCGTGGTGCGCGAGGGCGGGCTCTACAACGCCTTCGCCAAGAACGAGACCAGCAAGTTCATCGAGCTGTGGACCGCCGCGTCGCTGGACGGCCCGTGGCAGGCCAAGGGAACCGGCGACTGGGCCGGCTGGGGCAAAGGCGTCGAAGGCCCCGCCATGGTCCGGACGCCCGACGGCGGCTGGCGGATCTATTTCGACGAGTACTCGGCCAAGCGCTACTGGTTCAGCGACAGCAAGGACGACTTCCGCACCTGGACGCCGAAGGCGCAGCTGCCGGAACTGTCGGGCACGGTGCGCCACTTCACGGTGCTGAAGGAGGGCGGCGAGCCTGCGGTCGCCGCCAAGCCCGCCGAGGCCCATAAGATCACCTGGGACAAGTATTCCCTGAAGGTCGACGGCGAACGCGTCTTCTCGTGGGGCGGCGAGTTCCACCCCTTCCGCGTGCCCAGCCCGGACCTGTGGCGGGACATCCTCCAGAAGATGAAGGCCAGCGGCTACAACACCGTCGCGATCTATTTCGACTGGGGCTACCACTCGCCGAAACAGGGGGTCTACGACTTCCAGGGCGTGCGCGACATGGACCGCGTGCTGACCATGGCGAAGGAGGAAGGCCTCTACGTCATCACCCGCGCCGGGCCTTACGTGAACGCCGAGCTGACCCGCGGCGGCTTCCCCGGCTGGCTGGTCAACCAGCAGGCCCGGGCTCGCACCGACAATCCAGAATACATCACCGCCGCCGATGAGTGGCTGACGAAGATCAACGCCGTCATCGCCCGCCACCAGCTGACTACCGGCCAGGGCACGGTGATCGCCCACCAGATCGAGAACGAGCTCGACGTCGTCGGCGCGCCGCAGCAGCGCTACATGAAGTGGCTGGACGACAAGGCCAAGGCCGACGGGATCACCGTCCCGATCTTCCACAACGACAAGGGCCGCAACGGCTACTGGGTCCCCAAGGGCTCGAACGTGCCGGGCACGGTGGAAGGCCCCAACGACCTCTACGCCTTCGACGGCTATCCGGGCGGCAATTGCAAGGTCGACTCCACGCCCTCCAGTCCCGGCGTCGCGCCCGACTGGGGCCTGTACGGTCCCGGCGGCGCCAAGGGCGGCGCCTCGGCCAGCCCCAACACCCCCGGCTTCCTGGCCGAGTTCGGCGGCGGCTGGTTCGATTACTGGGGCAGCAACGGCGACTACGACTGCACCGCCCTGCATCGCGGCGTAGGCTATCAGCGGGTATTCTACGCCACCAACATCGCCAACGGCCTGACGCTGCAGAGCTTCTACATGACCTATGGCGGGACCAGCTGGGGTTGGCTGCCGGCCCCGGTGGTGTTCACGTCCTACGACTACGGCGCGGCGATCGACGAGGCCCGGGGCCTGCGCGACAAGGCCCGCGTCATCAAGCAGATGGGCGAGTTCGTCGCCGCCGTGCCGGACCTGCGCCGCATGGACAAGGGCGAGGCCGTGGTCCCGTCCAACGACAAGGTCCGCGTCTATCACAACGTCAACGCCGAGACAGGCAGCCACCTCTATGTGGTGGTCCACAATCCCAGCAGCGGCACGAGCGACGAGGCCTTCACCTTCAAGGTCAAGACCCGCGACGGCGAGTACGAGGTCCCTTCGCGGATCAAGGGCCAGGACAGCAAGATGTTGATGGCCAGCTATGACCTGGGCGGTCAGCGGCTGGTCTATTCGACGTCCGAGATCCAGACGCACCTGACATGGAACGACGGCGACCTGGCCCTGTTGTACGGCCGGGCCGGCGAGGCGGGCGAGACGGTGCTGCGCTATGCGAACGCGCCGAAGGTCGAGGTGCTGGAGGGCGAAGTCGCTTCCGCCTTCGACGCCGCCAAGGGCGACCTGAAGCTAACCTACTCGCACAAGGGCCTGGCCCGGGTGCGGATCACCGGCGGCGGCCGCCCGCCTCTGACCCTGCTGCTGGCCGACGCCGAGACCGGCCAGACCTTCTGGCGCCGCGACGGCCTGCTGGTGCGCGGCCCAGGCCTGGTGCGCAGCGACGCGACCAAGGGCGGCGTGCTCAGCCTGACCGGCGACACCGAGACCGACAGCCCGCTGGAGGTCTTCGCGCCCAAGGCGGTGACGGCGATCCGCTGGAACCGCGCCAAGGTCGCGGCCAGGGCGACCGCCTCGGGCAGCCTGCTGGCCGACAGGCCGCTGGCGGGTCCGGCCGCGGTGACCGTGCCCGACCTGGCCAGGCTGGACTGGAAGACCGCCCCGGGCTCGCCCGAGGCCGACCCGAAGTTCGACGACAGCGCCTGGCTGAAGACCGAGGGCCGCCGGAGCGGCTCGACCGTGCGGGGTCCTACGGGTCAACCAGCGCTCGACATGAGCGCCTACGGCTTCCACCAGGGCGACGTCTGGTATCGCGGCCGCTACCAGGGCGAGCCCGACATCGACACCCTGACCCTGCACTACGGCGGCGGCGGGGCCGGCATGCTGCAGGTCTGGCTGGACGGCCGGTTCCTGGGCCAGCACGAGCTGGATGGCGGCCTGCCGCGCCCGATCACCACCGGCGTCGCGACCTTCAAGCTGCCCGAAGACCTGCGCGGGACCGGCGAGCACGTGATCTCGGTGATGGTCCGCAACAACGGCCACAACTGGGACCTGGACGCCGACGACTTCCACAAGGAGGCCCGCGGCCTGGTCTCGGCCTCGCTGTCGGGGTCCGGCGGCTACAGCTTCGCCGTCCCGATCGCCTGGAAGATCCAGGGCAATCTGGGCGGCGAGGACATCCAGGACCCGGTGCGCGGTAACGCCAACAACGGCGGCCAATACGGCGAGCGGATGGGTTGGCACCTGCCGGGCTTCCCGGACGCCCAATGGGCAAAGGCCGACATGGCCGCGACCAGGCCGGCCGCCGGCACGACCTGGTACCGCACCCGCTTCGACCTGGACCTGCCCAAGGACCAGGACACCACCCTGGGCCTGACCATCGGCGATCCGAACACGCCGCGCTCGCCAGGCCGCTACCGGGTGCTGATCTTCGTCAATGGCTGGAACATGGGCCAGTTCATCGCCAACGTCGGCCCGCAGCGGACCTTCGTCCTGCCCAACGGGATCATCGATCCGCGCGGCAGGAATACCATCGCCCTGGCGGTGACCAGCGACGGCGCGGCCGGCGACGCCCTGGAGGCCGTCAAGCTCGTCAACCTGCGAACCGTGCGGGGCGGCATCCCCGTCGTCCGCGTGGCCGCGCCCGACTTCAAACCCTGACCGGACGCTCCCCCGTCCGCGCCTGAAAAGACTCTCAAGGAGACTATCGTGCCCAATCTCGCCCACGGCCTCGAGGCCAAGGACATCAAGGCCAAGATCGCCCTGCTGATCAGCAACCTGGTCGACATCCAGGACGAGACCGGCGAGTTCCTGCTGCGCCTCGACGACGGCCGGGTCATCGACACCAAGGGCTGGAACGATTGGGAATGGACCCACGGCGTGGGTCTGTACGGCCTGTGGAAGCAGTACGAGATGACCGCCGATCCGCGGGCCTTCGAGATCATGACCCAGTGGTTCGCCGACCGTTTCGAGGCCGGCACCCCGACCAAGAACATCAACACCGTCTCGCCGTTCCTGACCCTGGCCTACCTCTACGAGGCCACCGGCGACCACGCCTACCTGCCCTATCTGGAGACCTGGGCCGATTATGTGATGTACGAGGGTCCACGCACCGAGGAAGGCGGCTTCCAGCACATCGTCTTCAACAGCGAGAACCCGCAGCAGCTGTGGGACGACACGCTGATGATGAGCGTCCTGCCCCTGGCCAAGATCGGCCTGCTGCTGGGCCGCGACGACTTCGTCGAGGAGGCCAAGCGCCAGTTCATGGTGCACATCAAGTACCTGGCCGACCGCAAGACCGGGCTGTGGTTCCACGGCTGGACCTTCGAGGGCCGGCATAACTTCGCCGACGCTCTGTGGGCGCGCGGCAACTGCTGGGTGACGATCGCCATCCCGGAGTTCATCGAGCTCCTGGACCTGCCGCCCGGCGACGCCCTGCGCGACTTTCTGATCGACACCCTGGAAGCACAGATCAAGGCCCTGGCCCGCTACCAGGACGCCGAGACGGGTCTCTGGCATACCCTGGTCGACGACAAGACCTCGTACCTGGAGGCCTCGGCCACGGCCGGTTTCGCTTACGGCGTGCTGAAAGCGGTGCGCAAACGCTACGTCGGTCGCGAATACCAGTCGATGGGGATCAAGGCGCTGAAGGGCGTGTTGGCCAATATCGACGACAAGGGCGAGCTGCAGCAGGTCTCGTTCGGCACCCCGGTGTTCGACACCCTGCAGGGCTACAAGGACATCCCCCTGACCTCGATGCCCTACGGCCAGTCGCTGGCCATCCTGGCGCTGGGCGAGTTCCAGCGCGCCTTCATCTAGACGCGCCCGCGCCTCCTCGATCAGTCGGAAAGTTACATAGATGGCGACGCCGGAACCCCGCAAACCCACCTGGATCAACTACTGGGGCTGGGGTTCCGGCGACATGCTGGGGGCCGGCGCCCAGGCGGTGATCACCGGCTGGCTGGCCTATTTCTTCATCACCTTCTGCGGCCTGTCGGCGGTGGAGACCGGCCTGATCCTGGGTCTGCCCCGCCTCTTGGAGGCGATCACCTGCCCGCTGATCGGCTACATCTCCGACAACCTGCGCCACACCTGGATCGGCCGGCGCATCGGCCGGCGCAAGATCTTCCTGATCCTGACCATCCCGCTGCTGCCCAGCTTCGCCCTGATCTTCGTCACCGGCCAGACCTTCGCCTACTACCTGACGACCTTCGTCTTCTTCGAATTCCTCTACACGATGTTCCTGATCCCGTGGGAAACCCTCGCGGCGGAAATGACCAAGAACTACAAGGAGAAGGCCCGGTTCGCCGGGGCCCGGATGCTGATCGCCCAGAGCTCGGCGATCCTCGCCTCCTACCTGCCGACCCTGATCATCAACCACTTCGGCGGCAAGGATTCGCCCAGCACCTTCCTGATCATGGCGGCGATCTTCGGCGGGCTGTTCAGCCTAGTCGTGCTGCTGGTCGTGCTGCTGACCTGGGAGCGGCCCTACACCGAGGCCGAAAAGCTGATCCAGCCCGAACCCATGGACTGGACGCGGGCGGCGATGATCCCGATCAACATGTTCCGCGACCTGTTCTCGACCCTGCGCATCAAGGCCTTTCGCCAGCACCTCAGCCTCTATCTGGGCGGCTACATCAGCCAAGACATCTTCAACACCGCCTTCCCGCTGTTCGTGGCCACGGTGATGATGGGCGCGACCCTGGTGATCTCGCAGCTGATGACCACCATGTACGTCGCCCAGTTGGTCTCGGTGATGATCGCCATCAACGTGGTCATCCGCACTGGGCCGACCACCGCCTATCGCATGGCCATCAGCCTCGTCGGCGCGGCCCTGCTGCTGTTCCTGGCCTTCTACCTGATCCGACCGGCGGGCTTCGCCGAGGGGCTGGCGGCGATGGGCGGCAACCTGTTCGGCGGCGGCGCCTCGCCCACGGTGCTCTTCTGGCTGTTCGTCCCGATCATCCTGGCGGGCCTGGGCCGCGGGACGCTGAACTTCGTGCCCTGGAGCGTCTACAACTACCTGCCCGACATCGACGAGGCGGTGACCGGCCAGCGCCGCGAAGGCATCTTCGCCGGGGTGATGACCTTCGTGCGCAAGATCGCCCAGTCAGGGGCGATCGTCGTCACCACTTCGCTGATCGGCCTGGGCGGCTATGTCTCGGCCGACAAGGCCCATCCCGGCGCGGTCATCGTCCAGACCCCCGAGGCGGTGCGCGCCGTGGTGCTGGTGATGGTCGGCGGACCGATCCTGGTCATGCTGTGGGGCCTGGTCGTCTCGTGGTCGTTCCGCCTCAACGCCCGCACCCACGCGGTGCTGATCCACGAGGTCGAGCGCTTGCGAGCCGGCGAGACGCAGGCCGAGAGCGCGGAGTCCAGGGCGATCGTCGAGAGCCTAACCGGCTGGCGCTTCGAGCGACTGTGGGGACGGGGTTAGCCCGCTCCGGGAATCGGCAGGCGCTCCATGATCTCCACCGAGTCCCCTGGGAAGATCGCGAAGTGCGGGTGGTTCTCGAACATCGCCGCCGCCGCCGCCTGCGACTCGGCCCGGACGACTACGTAGCCGGTCACCCGATTGCGGATATCGGTGACGCCGTCGGCCGCCGTCTTCTTGGTCTTGCCCAGCGGGCCGCCATGGTCGACGACCGCCGCGGCGTGATCGGCCATCCACTGGCCCCAGGCGGCCATGCCCCTGGCCTTGGTCTCGTCGCTGAGCGAGGCCGGGTCCACCGGCGTGTCGGATCCCATGTAGAGGGCCAGGAACGTCTTCATCGCCATTTCCTCCTCGGGTTGTTTCCAGGGTCGTTTCAGGACCCGTTCAAGCGCGGCGACCATAGCCCATTCGGCCCGACCTGACGTCTTTCAGGAAACGCTGGCGATCGCCGCCGCCCGCTCAGTTAAATACTCAGACAAAATACACCGAGGGGAGACGCGAATGGCGACGTCGAGACGGGGCGCCCGACTGGGTCGCGCTATCGGCTGGAAGTTTGGGTCGGCGGGAAGCGGGTCGAGGTGGCCAAAGCCCCCGCCCCGCTGGCCAACGGCGTCGACCGCACGGCCTGGACGCCGGTCATGGCCACGAAGCTGCGTGCGGTGTTCGATCTCGCCCCCGGTCGGGACATGCGGCTGATCGAGATGAAGGTGTTCTGAGGCCGTCAAATAGACAACCCGCCCCGGCGTCCACCGGGGCGGGCTGAGATCCCGATGCCGCCCTCCCCCTCTATACGAGGGAGGACGAGCGTAGAGGGTCGAACCCTAGTTCAGGTCCAGCACCACCACCGACTTGCTCGGCAGGGTCGCGGTCAGCACGTCGCCCTTGATCGAGGCGTTGGTGAAGGCCGCCGGCTTGACGGCGTTGGGCGCGTCGAAGGTGTTGTGGGCGGTCATGGTCGAGGCCGTCAGCACCCGGCCCTTGGCGGTCTTGCCGGTCACGCCCGTGAGCTTGACCGTTACGGTCGCCGACTTGTTCGGGTCCACATTGACCAGCGCCAGGTGCACCACGCCCGCCGTGTCCCGCGCCGCCGAGGCGCTGACCGCCGGCACGCTGGACTTGCCGGACGTATAGTTCGGGCTGTTGACCTCCAGCGGCAGCGAGGTCGCGCCCTGGAACGGCTTGTAGAGGTCGTAGACCCAGTAGGTCGGGGTCACGATCATCTTTTCCTTGTCGGTCAGGACCATGGCCTGCAGCACGTTGACCATCTGGGCGATGGCGGTCAGCCGCACCCGGTCGGCGTGCCGGTGGAAGATGTTCAGGGTCAGGCCGGCCACCACCGCGTCGCGCATGGTGTTCTGCTGGTAGAGGAAGCCCGGATTGGAGCCCGGCTCGCCGTCGTGCCAGATGCCCCATTCGTCGACATAGAGCCCGACCTTCTTCTCGGGGTCGTACTTGTCCATGATGGCGCTGTGCTTGGTGACCAGCTCGTCCATCTTCAGGGCCTGGACCATGGTGTCGGCCCACAGCTGCTCGTCGAACTGGGTGGCCGAGCCCTTCTTGCTCCAGTTGCCGGTGGGGATCGTGTAGTAGTGCAGGCTCAGCGCGTTCATGTTCTTGGCCGCGCCGGCCATCAGGGTCTCGGTCCAGGCGTAGTCGTCGGCGTTGGGGCCGCTGGCCACCTTCACCGTGCTGGTCCCGCCCGGCACGCGCACGAACTCGGCGAAGTTGCGGTAGAGGTCGGTGTAGTGGGCCGCCGTCATCTGGCCGCCGCAGCCCCAGTTCTCGTTGCCGACCCCGAAGAAGTCGAGCTTCCAAGGCTTATCGCGACCGTTGGCGCGGCGCATGTTGGCGATCGTCGACTTGGTCGGCGAGGTCATGTACTCGACCCACTCGGCCATTTCCTGCGGCGTGCCGGTGCCGACATTGCCGGCGACATAGGTCTTGGCGCCGATCAGCTCGGCGAAGTCCATGAATTCGTTGGTGCCAAAGCTGTTGGGCTCCTCGACGCCGCCCCAGAGCACGTTGATCTTGGTCGGGCGCTTGTCGCGCGGGCCGACGCCCTCGCGCCAGTGATAGTCGTCGGCGAAACAGCCGCCGGGCCAGCGGACGACCGGCACGTGGATCTGCTTCAGGGCCGCGACCACGTCGTTGCGATAGCCCTTGGTGTTGGGGATCTTGCTGTCCTCGCCGACCCAAACGCCCTCGTAGATGCCCCGGCCCAGATGCTCGGCGAACTGGCCGTAGATTTCCGGCTGGATCACCGCACCGGGCTGGTCGGCGCGCAGGGCGCCCGTGACGGCGGTCTGCGCGGCGGCGGCCCCGGCCGTCGCCAGGACGGCGGTGGCGAGTCCGGCGACGAGCGCGTGCTTCAGCGTGGTCAGTTTCACGATAGTCTCCCTAGGGTCGCCGTTCGTCGGCGTTGTCTTCGGTGGGTCTGGATCAGTGGTTGTCGCGGGGCAGGCCCTTGGTCTGGGCGATGCGCTGGTACTTGACGGCGGGTTCGAGGACGGCGCCGGTTTCCATCTGGCCAATGATGGCGCGCTGGATCTCCTGCCAGGGGGTCTGGCTTTCGGGGTACTGGTAACCGCCGGCCGCCTCCAGCGCCTTGCGGCGCGCGACGATCTCCTCCGGGGTGACCAGCACGTCGACCCGCGACTTGCGCAGGTCCACCCGCACCCGGTCGCCGGTCCTGAGCAGGGCCAGGCCGCCGCCGGCCGCCGCCTCGGGCGAGGCGTTGAGGATCGAGGGCGAGCCTGAGGTGCCCGACTGGCGTCCGTCGCCGATGCACGGCAGTTGGTGGATCCCCTGCTTGATCAGGTAATCGGGGGCCCGCATGTTGACCACCTC
>NZ_FORN01000007.1 GCF_900114015.1 Caulobacter sp. UNC279MFTsu5.1
ACACGACGGACAAGCCTTCCCGCTCGTCCACCCCCGAAGGCCGCATCGGTCGCCGTACGTGCGCCCTCCCCATGCCTTCAGGTGCAAGCAGTATGAGGGTGGTTTGAAGGGGTGGGGACAGATCAGGGTCGAGAAAATTTAGAGCCTTGATTTCTCAAAGCTTCGCTCGCTATCCGCCGAGGACAGACGCCCAACCGGGGAACGAACCGGCGTTCATGAACCTCCTGTAACGAAGTTCTCGTGTCCGTGATCCGATGTGATCGCCGGATGATTGCGGGGCGTCGCGGCATGCATACCTGAAGCGTGGCCGCTGTTTCATGGAGCGATGATCGCTTCCCAGGCGGCCGCATGGGGCTACCTACATGTCTAATCTGATGGCGTTGGGACCGCTGGTCGGTTCGGCGCTTTTCGTCGTGCTCGCGGCTGTGTTCGTCGGGGTGTCGGGCATGGTCCGCTACATCGGCAACAACCGCGTCGCCGTGGTCGAGAAGCTGTGGAGCCGGCGCGGCTCGATCGCCGGCGGCCTGATCGCGTTGAAGGAGGAGGCCGGCTTCCAGCCCGACGTTCTGCGCGGCGGCCTGCACTTCTTCTTCCCGTTCCAGTACCGGCTGCACGTCCAGTCCCTGGTGACCATTCCCCAGGGCCGGATCGGCTATGTCTTCGCCCGTGACGGCGCGCCGCTGGAGGCCGACCAGACCCTGGCCACCCATCCGGCGGGCGTCGACTTCCAGGACGCGCGCAAATTCCTCGAGGCCGGCGGCCAGAAGGGCCCGCAGCGCAAGATCCTGCGCGAGGGCGCCTACGCCATCAACCTGGCCCAGTTCGTGGTGGTGACCAAGGACCGCACCTTCGCGCTCAGCCTGGAGCGCAGCGAGGCGGACCTGCTGGAGCAGATGGCCGAGATCATCGAGGAGCGCGGCGGCTTCGAGCCGGTGGTGATCAAGGACGCCGACGACCAGATCGGGGTGATCACCGTCCATGACGGCCCCGGCCTGCCGGCCGGCGAGCTGATCGCGCCGCTAGTCGGCGCCGATCCGGAAGACCCCGCGACCTTCCACAACAGCTTCCAGGAGGCCGGCAAGTTCCTGGCCGCCGGCGGCCGCAAGGGCCGCCAGCTGCAGGTGCTGGTCGAGGGCACCTATTACATCAACCGCCTGTTCGCGACGGTCGAGCGGATCAACAAGACCGTGGTCGAGGTCGGCCAGGTGGGCGTGGTGGTGTCCTATACCGGCGCGCTTGGGGCCGACACCTCGGGCGAGGGCTATCGCCACGGCGAGCTGGTGGCCAACGGCGAACGCGGCGTGTGGCGCGACCCGCTGCTGCCGGGCAAGTACGCCTTCAACACCTATGCCGGCCGCGTGACCATGGTGCCGACCACCAACTTCATCCTGAAGTGGGAGACGATGGCCGTGGGCTCGCACAAGTTCGACGAGAACCTGGCCGAGGTGTCGCTGATCACCCGCGACGCGTTCGAGCCGACCCTGCCGGTCTCGGTCGTGGTCCACATCGACTACCGCAAGGCCCCGCTGGTCATCCAGCGGTTCGGCGACATCAAGAAGCTGGTCGAGCAGACCCTGGACCCGATGGTCAGCGCCTATTTCAAGAACATCGGCCAGACCCGCACCCTGATCGAGCTGCTGCAGGACCGCAGCGCCATCCAGGGCCAGTCGAGCGAGGAGATGAAAGCCAAGTTCGGTCTCTATAACCTCGAGCTGCAGGAGGTGCTGATCGGCACGCCGCGCCCCGCCGCCACCGGCGACGACCAGATCGAGAAGATCCTGACCCAGCTTCGCCAGCGGCAGATCGCCGACGAGCAGATCGGCACCTACGAGCGGCAGAAGTTCGCCGCCCAGAAGGAGCGCGAGCTGCGCGAGGCCGAGGCCCTGGCCAAGCAGCAGACGGCGATCACCGAGAGCCAGCTGTCGATCCAGGTGCAGCAGAACGCCGGCAAGGCCAGCCTGGCGCGCTCCGAACAGGAGGCCCAGCAGCGCCGGACCCTGGCCAAGGCCGAGGCCGACGCCACCCGCCTGCTCGGCGAGGGCGAGGCCGGCAAGGTCGTGGCCCTGGCCGCCGCCGAGGCCGAGCGGGTCAGCAAGGTCGGCCTGGCCACCGCCGAGGCCATCGCCAGCCAGGTCGAGGCCTCGGGCGGCGCCCGCTACCAGCTGGCCCGCCAGGTGGCCGAGCGCTTCGCCGAGGCCCTGGAGACCAGCGGCGTCGACGTGGTGCCCAAGGTCTCGATCACCGGGGCCGGCGGCGACGGCGGGGCCAATGGCGGGGTCATGCAGGCCCTGCTGACCCTGCTGATGTCGGAGAAGCTGGGCCTGGCGGTCGACGCCGGCGACCAACGGGTCGCGGAGGACGTGGAGGAGGTCGGATAGGGACCATCCCGTAGGTCCGTCATCCCGGATCTGCGCCTTGGCGCTTGTCCGGGATGACAGCTCCGATCGGCTGGGGCCTACCGCTTCCCCCTTCCCCCCGGCGCCCGTCGAACGCCGGGGGGAAGGGGTGCTTGTTTCCGGGCCGCGATCCGCTTAGGCAGGCCACGTTGTCGTCCTTCTTCCGAGGCTCCCATGACCGTCGTCGTCCTGCAGACCGCCCGCGCCCGCGTCGAGCTGCTGCCCGCCCTGGGCGGCTCGGTCGGCCGGTTCACCTGGGACGGCCGCGACGTGCTGCGGCCGGCGCCGGCCGGGACGAGCGAGGTGCTGGAGACCGGCAACTTCGCCCTGGTCCCGTTCTGCAACCGCATCCGGAACGGGCGCTTCGGCTTCGGCGGCCATGAGGTGGCCTTGTCGCCCAACCTCGGCGACCACCCGCACGCCCTGCACGGCCAGGCGTGGCGCGGGGCGTGGACCGTCGTGTCGGCAAGCGAGACGCAGGCGGTGCTGGCCTTCGACCATCCGCCCGGCGAATGGCCGTGGGCCTATCGCGCCGAGCAACGCTTCACCCTGGGCGAGGAGGGCCTGCGCCAGGACCTGACCGTGACCAACACCGGGGCCGAGCCGACGCCCGTCGGCCTGGGCTTCCACCCCTATTTCCCGGCTCGCCCGGGCGAGCGGCTGCAGGCCGGCGTGACCGGCGTCTGGCTGACCGACGACGACTGCCTGCCCACCACCCATGTCGAGGGCGTCTGGCGCTCGGACTGGGCGGCCGGCGCGCCGACGGCGGTCTCCGAGCTGATCGACAACTGCTACACCGGCTGGAACGGCGTCGCGACCCTGTCGGCGCCCGGCGGGGCGAGCACGACCCTGACCGCCTCGCCCGAGTGCCGCTGGCTGCACGTCTATTCGCCGCCGGGCGCGGACTTCGTCTGCGCCGAACCGGTCGCCAACCGGCCGGATCCGTTCAATGGCCAGGACAGCGGGATCAAGGTCCTGGCGCCGGGCGAGACGGCGTCGGCGTGGATGAACGTGGCGTCGTCCTAGTCGATCATCGCTTCCAGCGCCGCCCTATTCCGCAACAGCACCTTGCGCGTCGTCGGCAGGGCGATCAGGCCGTCGTGCTGGAACTGGCTGACGGTGCGCGACACGGTCTCGATGGTCAGGCTCAGATAGTCGGCCATGTCCTGGCGGGTCATCGGCACGTCGAGCAGGGCCTGGGCGCCCGTCCGCTCGGCCAGGTCCAGCAGCAGGGCCGCGACCCGTTCGCTGGCGGTGCGGCGGCCCAGCATCAGCACGTGGTCCTGGCAGCGGCGCAGGCTGTCGGTGGTCAGCTCCAGCAGGCGGCGGGCCACGTCGCCGCGCTCGTGGGCCAGGGCCGCCAGGGCGGGACGCGGCATCACCCGCACCAGGGCCGGGCCCAGGGTCTGCGCCGCCACGCGGTGGGTCTCGCCGCTCTCCAGGCCGAACACGTCGCCGGCGAAATGGAAGGCCTCGATCTGCCGCCGGCCGTCGCGCAGGATCCGGCAGGTGCGCAGGGATCCGGAGATCAACTGGTAGATCCGGTCGGCCGGCTGGCCCTCGTCGAAGATCGTCTCGTCGCGGCCGAAGCTCTGATGCAGGCCGTCCAGTACGACCGCCGCCGGCTGGCGGACGGCCGTGGGGACGGGGGTCTGGATCACGGACAGCATGGCGATCTCCCGATCTCTTGGCCCGCCCAATCTCGGTCGCCGGAGCCGGGCGGTACAGTCGGGTCCTACGCCTAAGGAGGACTACCTAGCTTGGCTTGAACGCAGCGATCGCCGCGCGTCCTACCCCCGCCGGGTCGACAGGGTCATGCGCACCAGGGCGGCCAGGTTGTCGGCGTGCATCTTGGCCATCAGCTTGGCGCGATAGATCTCGACCGTGCGCGGACTGATGCCCAGCTCGCGGGCGATCACCTTGTTGGGCTGGCCGTCGACGACGCCGTCCAGCACCTGGCGCTCGCGCTCCGACAGGGTCTCCAGCCGCTGGCGGACCAGGGTCGCCTCGTCGGAGGCTCCGGCGGCGGCGGCCTTGTTTTGGGAGAGGGGCGGCGGGCCGGCCTCCAGGGCGCGGTTGAGGGCGTCGATCATCCGGCTTTCGCCGAACGGCTTTTCGATGAAGTCGGCCACCCCGGCCCGCATGGCCTCGACCGCCAGGGGGATGTCGCCATGGCCGGTGATCATGATGATCGGCACGCGGCAGCCGCGGGCGTTGAGCTCGCGCACCAGCTCCAGCCCGGTCATGTCGGGCATGCGCATGTCGGTGATCACGCAGCCGGCCCCGTCCAGCGGCAGGGCGTCCAGCAGGGCCAGGGCCGAGGCGTGGCTGACCACCTCGAAGTCGGCGGCCTCCAGCAGGAAGGCCAGGGATTCACGGGCGCTCTCGTCGTCGTCGACCACGTGGACCACGGCTTCACTCATCGATCAGGTCCCTGTTGTCCTCGTCGTCATCTCTACGCGGCGGCAGGACGAAGTGGAACACCGTGCCGCCCTTCGGGTTCGGGTCGGCCCAGATGCGTCCGCCGTGCGCCTCGATGATCGAGCGCGAGATCGACAGGCCCACCCCCATGCCCTCGGCCTTGGTGGTCATGAACGGCTGGAACAATCGCTCGCGGAAGTCGTCGCTGATACCCGAGCCCGTGTCGGTGACGCTGACCTGGACGGATCCGCTTTCCAACCGCTGGCTGGCGATCGTCAGTTCACGCCGCGGCGAGTCGGCCATGGCGTCGACGGCGTTGCGGATCAGGTTCACCAGCACCTGCTGGATCTGCACCCGGTCGGCATAGACCGCGTCGGCGGCCGGATCGAGCTGCAGGCGGGTGGTCACCAGGTGTTCGCGGGCGCCGATCAGGGCCAGGGCGGCGGCGTCCTCGACCACCTTGGACAGGCTCTCGGGCGCGCGCTCGCTGGCCCCGCGCCGCACGAACTCGCGCATGCGGTGGATCACGTCGCCGGCCCGCAGGGCCTGGGCCGAGGCCTTGTCGACGGCGTCGCGGACCTTGGCCTGGTCCTCGGGCCGGCCGCGGTCGATCAGCCGGCGCGAGCCGGTCAGCAGGTTGGCGATCGCCGACAGCGGCTGGTTCAGCTCGTGGGCCAGGGTCGAGGCCATCTCGCCCATGGCGGTCAGGCGCGAGACGTGGACCAGCTCGGTCTGCAGGTCGCGCAGCCGGGCCTCGGTCTGCTGGCGTTCCGTCAGGTCACGGATGAAGCCGGTGTAGAACGGCTGCAGGCCCCGGGTCTCGCCGACCGCCAGCTCCATCGGGAAGGTCGTGCCGTCCTTGCGCCGGCCCACCACCATGCGGCCCGTGCCGATGATCCGCTTCTCGCCGGTGCGGCTGTAGCGGGCCAGGAAGCCGTCGTGGCCGCCGCGGTCGGGCTCGGGCATCAGCAGGCTGACGTTCCTGCCGATCGCCTCGGCCGAGGTCCAGCCGAACAGACGCTCGGCGGCGGGGCTGAACGAGGTCATGACCCCGGCCGGGTCAATGACGATCACCGCGTCGGGGGCCGAATCGAGGATCGACTGCAGGTGATGGGTCATGGCGGCGGCGCGCGAGCGGGCGGCATGGAACCAGCCGCCGCCGACCGACATGCCGAAGCCGATCATCACGAACACCAGGCTCGACAGGGCCGTGGCCTGGTCGGGCGTCCCGCGCACCTTCAACAGCCACACGGCTCCCGCCGCCAGGACGGTGGCGAACAGGCCCGGCGCCAGGCCGCCGACCGCCGCGCTGATCAGCACGGCCGGCACGAACAGCAGGAAGGCCGAGGGGGCGGTGAAGCCGGGGGGCAGGGCCAGCTGGATCAGGCAGCAGGCCAGCACCGTGGCCATGCACGCCAGATAGGCCCGGGGCCGCAGGTCGCTGTGCAGCGTCCCGGCCGAAACCGTGGTCATCACGTGATAGCGATCTCCGCTGCGCAAGGTCGGCTACCCTATAGCCGCTGGCGGAGCGATTGGCAGTTGCTGATCGCACAGGGCATGCGGGGCGGGGCGGTGGCTGACCAGCACCAGACCCTGGCCGGTGCGTTTCAGGCGGGCGTCCAGCCGCGCGACGACCAGGGCCTCGGTGGCGGCGTCCAGGCCTTCGGTCGGCTCGTCCAGCAGCAGCCAGGGGGCGTCGCGCAGCAGGGCGCGGGCCAGGGACAGCCGCCGCCGCTCGCCGCCCGACAGCCGCTCGCCGTTTTCGCCGATCCAGGTGTCCAGGCCCTGGGGCAGGGCGCGGACCCGGGCCTCCAGGGCGGCGTCGGCCAGGGCGGCCCACACGGCCTCGTCAGGATGCGGGCCGGCCAGGGCGAGGTTGGCCCGGACCGTGCCGGCGATCATCGCCGCGTCCTGCGGGGCGTGGGCGAAGGCGGGGCGGGCGCGCGCGTCGGGCTCCTGGCCCCCGCACAACAACCGCTCATCCGGGCGAATGCCGGGATGAGCGGAGTTCAAGCCGCGCAAACCCAGCAGTCGCTCGAGCACCGTGGTCTTGCCCACGCCCGAAGGACCGGTCAGGACCAGTCGCGATCCAGGCTCCACGGTAAGCTCGCCGAAGGTCAGGCTCGGACGATCCGGCGCGTCCTGAGCGCCCGCCAAGCTCGGCCCATGCTCCAGCACCGCGTCCAGCCGGTCAGCCGCCGCATCGGCGCCGGCCTCCTGCTCGAACGCCTTGCCAACGCCCGCCAGACCCTCCAGCGCCATGGCGGTCGCCAGGCCGGCCATGGCCGCCAGGGGCGTGGCGGCGTCGTGGGCCAGGGCCAGGACGCCGGCGACGGCCAGGCCCAGGATCGCGGCCTGCAGCACGGCCAGCCAGCCCGCGGCGGCGACGGCGTCGCGCTTGAGGGCGTCCAGCCGCGCGCCCTTGGCGGCGATCTCGGCGGCGGCGCGCTCCTGGACCCCATAGACCCGCAGCTCGGGCGCGGCGGCGGCGTAGGCGGCCAGGGCGTCCTTCAGGTCGCCGGTCGCTTGCTGGATCGCCGGCCCGGTGCGGGCGGTCAGGCGGCGGGCCAGGGCGCGGACGCTCAGCACGGTCGCGGCCGCGGCCAGGGCGACGACCAGGGCCGGCGCCCAGCCGGCGGGGGCGGCCAGGGCCAGGCCGGCGGCGACCGCGGCGCCCGCGCCCCAGGGGGCGGACAGGCGGATCAGCCGGGTCTCGACCGCGTCGACGTCCTGCACCAGCCGAGCCGAGGCCTCGCCGCGCGACAGGGGCAGGCCCTGGACGGGCGGGGCGGCGGCCAGGGCCGCGTAGAGGGTCGGGCGGATGGCGGCCAGGGCTTTGAGGGCGGCGGCGTGGCCCGACAGCCGCTCCAGATAGCGGAAGGCGGTGCGCAGGATGGCCAGCAGGCGGATGCCGGCGCTGGGCAGCAGCACGTTGAAGGCCTGAGCCGAGGCCAGTCCGGCCAGTCCGGCGATCGCCGCCCCGGTCAGGAACCAGCCCGACAGTCCCAGCAGCAGCACCGAGCCCGCCCCGACGACGGCGGCCGAGAGCGCGGCCAGGCGCAGGCCGTCGGCGTGGCGCTTGCGTTGCTGGCGGATCAGGGCGGCGAGGGGGCCGGCGCTCATAGCCGCGCTCCCGAGAGCGGGATCATCGCATCCGTCCCGCCGCAAATGTCTGTCATCCCGGACAAGCGCATAGCGCGCAGATCCGGGACCGGGGCCTGAGCGCCGGCGCTTCCGGCGGTCCCGGATCTGCGCTTCGCTTGTCCGGGATGACAGACGTTATTGGTTTCGGACACGCTCACAGCCGCACCACGCGATCGGCCAGGGCGGCCACGATCTCGGAATGGGTGGCGATCAGAGTCGTGCGGCCGTGCGCGGCTTCACGGAGGATCGGCAACAGGGCCTGTTCCGAGGCCGCGTCGAGGTCGGCGGTCGGTTCGTCCAGCAGCAGGATCGGCGCGGGCTTGAGCAGGGCGCGGGCCAGGCCCAGCCGCCGGCGTTCACCGCCGGACAGGCCGGCGCCGCGCTCGTCGAGCCTGGTGTCCAGGCCGCCGCGGTCGTCGAGCACGGCGTCCAGGCCGACGGCGCGCGCGGCGCGTTGGATAGCTTCGCGGTCCGCGCCCGGATAGGCCAGGGCCAGGTTGTCGGCCAGGGTCCCGGGCAGGATCACCGGCGATTGCCCGGCCCAGGCGACCGAGGCGGCGATCGAGCCCAGGTGCGACAGGCGCTGGTCGCCGATCGACACCTCGCCGCCGCTCAGGGGCGCCAGGCCCAGCAGCAGGTTCAGCAGGGTGGTCTTGCCGCTGCCGCTGGGGCCGAGCAGGGCGACCACCTCGCCAGGGGCGATGTCGAGGTCGAAGCCGTCGAGCACCGGCGCCTCGCCGGCCTCGTAGCTCACGGTCACGGCCTGGAAGCGGAGGGCCGGCGGGGCGCCGAAGGCGGCGGCCGGCGGGGCGGGCGCGGGGGCGGGCAGGGCGGCCAGGGTCAGGGCGGCGGCTTCGGCGGCCTGGCGGTCGTGATAGGCGGCGGCCAGGCGGCGCAGGGGCGCGTAGACCTCCGGCGCCAGGGCCAGGGCGAAGAAGGCGCGCTTCAGGTCCAGCTGTTCGGGAACCGGGAAGGGCAGCAGGCGCAGCAGGTTGAAGCCGCAATAGACCGCCACCAGGGCCACCGACAGGGCGGCGAAGAACTCCAGCGCTCCAGACGACAGGAAGGCCACCCTCAGCACACGGATCGTTCGCCGGGCCAGGTCGTCGGCGGCGACGGACAGGTCGCGGGTCACCGCGCCCTCGGCCTGGAAGGCCAGCACCAGGGGCAGGGCGCGGACCCGGTCGAGGAACAGGCCGGACAATCGCTCCAGGGCCAGGAACTGCCGCCGCGATTCCTCGGCCGCCGCTCCGCCGGCCAGGGCCATGACCAGGCCGAACGGGACCAGGGTCGCCAGCAGGATCCCGGCCGCCACGGGGGTGGCGACGGCGATGGCGGCGATCAGCAGCAGGGGGGCGACGGCGGCGGCCCGCCGGGCCGGCTCGAAACGCGCGACGTGGCCGTCCAGGGCCTCGACTCCCTCGACCACGGCCGACAGGGCCTCGCCGCCGGTGACGCGGCCGCCCAGCACCGAGGCGACGGCGTCGTGGCGGGCCTGGGCCTTGACGCTGGCGGCGGCCCGGGCCCCGGCCTCGGCGGCGCGCCGGGCCAGCAGGCCGCGCGCGGCGGCGGCCAGGGCCAGCACGACCAGCCACGGCCCGGCGGCGGCCAGGCCGCGCGGCAGGGCGTCGATCGCCAGGGCCAGGCCGGCGGCGAAGGCGATCGCGGCGGGGACGTCGGCCAGCAGCCACAGCGACGCGGCCGAGGACGCCCGGCCGCCGGACCGGGCCGACGCCTTCAGCCAGGGTCGCGCGACGGCCTCGAGCTGGGCGGTGAGACTGGCGGACATGGACCGTCGTTAGGGAACGGGGACGGGCGCGTCCTTGATCCGGATCAAAGCGCCCTAGCCACGAGGCGTCTAGGGGTGGAAAGTCCCTGGCGCGATCGATCGCCAACGACAACCGGAGCGCTGCATGGATCCCGCCGTCGTCGACCTCTCTCGTCTGCAGTTCGCCCTGACGGCGCTGTACCACTTCCTGTTCGTGCCCCTGACCCTGGGCCTCTCCTTCATGCTGGTGATCATGGAGAGCGTCTATGTGATGACCAAGCGGCCGATCTGGCGCACCACGACCCGGTTCTGGGGCACGTTGTTCGGCATCAATTTCGTGCTCGGCGTCGCCACCGGCCTGACCATGGAGTTCCAGTTCGGCATGAACTGGTCGTACTACTCGCACTATGTCGGCGACATCTTCGGCGCGCCGCTGGCCATCGAGGGGCTGATGGCCTTCTTCCTCGAAGCCACGTTCGTGGGCCTGATGTTCTTCGGCTGGGACAAGCTGAGGCCGGTCACCCACCTGCTGGTCACCTTCCTGGTCGCCCTGGGCACCAACCTGTCGGCCCTGTGGATCCTGGTCGCCAACGGCTGGATGCAGAACCCGGTCGGCGCGGCCTTCAATCCCGACACCTTGCGGATGGAGGTGACCGACTTCCGCGCCGTGCTGTTCAATCCGGTGGCCCAGGCCAAGTTCGTGCACACGGTCAGCGCCGGCTACACCATCGCCGCGGTCTTCGTGCTGGGCGTCAGCGCCTGGTACCTGCTGAAGGGCAGGTATGTCAGCGTCGCCAAGCGCTCGCTGACCGTGGCCGCCGCCTTCGGCCTGGCCTCGTCCCTGTCGGTGGTCGTGCTGGGCGACGAGAGCGGCTACGCCCTGACCGACAACCAGAAAATGAAGCTGGCGGCGCTTGAGGCCATGTGGGAGACGGAACCCGCCCCGGCCGGCCTGACCGCCTTCGGCATTCCCGACCTGAAGGCGCGCGAGACCCACGCCGAGATCAAGATTCCCTATGTCCTGGGCCTGATCGCCACCCGCAGCCTGGACCGGCCCGTCGCCGGCATCTTCGAGCTGGTGGCCCAGGCTGAGACCCGGATCGAGAGCGGCGTGGTCGCCTACGACGCGCTGCAGACCCTGAAGGCCAATCCCAAGGACCTGGCGGCGCGCGGCGTGTTCGAGACCCATCGCCGCGACCTGGGCTACGCCCTGCTGCTCAAGCGCCATGTCGCCGACCCGCGAACGGCCGACAAGGCGCTGATCCAGAAAGCCGCCTGGGAGACCGTGCCCAACGTGCCGGTGATGTTCTGGTCGTTCCGGATCATGGCCGGAATCGGCTTCCTGATGATCGCCCTGTTCGCCACCGCCTTCGTGCTGGCCGCCCTGCGGCGGCAGAACACCCGCTGGTTCCTGATGATCGCCGTGGCGGCCATCCCGCTGCCGTGGATCTCGACCGAGCTGGGCTGGGTGCTGGCCGAGGTCGGGCGCCAGCCCTGGGCGGTGGAGGGCGTGCTGCCGACCTTCCTGGCCCCGTCGTCGCTGAGCGTGGCCCAGATCCTGACCAGCATTGTGGTCTTCACCTTGCTGTACGGCGCCCTGGCGGTGGTCGAGGTCGGGCTGATCCTCAGGACCATCAAGAAGGGGCCGTTCGCCGAGCAGGAAGCCTTCCCGTCCGGCCCCCCCGGTGTTTTGGCCGCGCCCGCCGGCGAAGCCGTGGCCTAGGAGATATCGGATCATGGAACTCCCCCTCGACTATCCGACCCTGCGCCTGATCTGGTGGGGCCTGCTGGGCGTGCTGCTGATCGGCTTCGCCCTGACCGACGGCTACGACATGGGCGTGGGCGCGCTGCTGCCCTTCGTCGCCCGCACCGACGAGGAGCGCCGCATGGTGATCAACACCGTTGGCGCCACCTGGGAAGGCAACCAGGTGTGGTTCATCACCGGCGGCGCGGCGATCTTCGCGGCCTGGCCGCTGGTCTACGGCGTCAGCTTCTCGGGCTTCTACCTGGCCATCTTCCTGGTGCTGGTGGCGATGATCCTGCGGCCGGTCGGCTTCAAGTACCGGTCCAAGCGGCCGGACCCGCGCTGGCGGGCGTTCTGGGACTGGGCCCTGTTCACGGGCGGCTTCGTGCCGGTGCTGGTGTTCGGCGTCGCCGTCGGCAACGTGCTGCAGGGCGCGCCGTTCAAGCTGGATGGCGACCTGCGGGCCACCTATCATGGCGCGTTCTTCGGCCTGTTCACCCCGTTCACCCTGGTCTGCGGCCTGCTGTCGGTGGCCATGCTGGCGCTGCACGGCGCGGCCTGGCTGGGGATCAAGGCCGAGGCGGGGGTGGTCCAGGATCGTGCCCGCCGGTTCGGGACGGCGGCGGCGATCGCCAGCCTGCTGCTGTTCCTGGTCGGGGGGCTCTTGGCCACGCGCCTGGGCTTCCGGATAGAGGGCGCGTTCGATCCGGCCGCGCCGTCGAATCCCTTGCGGATGGCCACGGTGGCCGCGCCCGGCGCCTGGTTCGACAATTTTGGCCGCCATCCCTGGATGCTGGCCGCGCCGGCGCTGGGCTTCGGCGGCGCGGTCCTGGCCTTGCTGGGCCTGTGGCGGCGGTCCGCGCCCCTGGCGTTCGGCGGCTCCTCGGCCTCGGCGGCGGGGATCGTGGCCACGGTCGGCCTGTCGATGTTCCCGTTCATCTTGCCCAGCACGATCGATCCGCGCTCGAGCCTGACGGTGTGGAACGCCTCATCCAGCCACCTGACCCTGTTCATCATGCTGATCGTCGTGGTCGTGCTGATGCCGGTCGTGCTGCTCTACACCGCCTGGGTGTTCAAGGTGCTGTGGGGCCGGACCAGCACGGCGGCGCTCAAGACCGACCCGGCCCTGTACTGAGGAGTTTCAGCCATGTGGTATTTCACCTGGATCCTGGGCCTGGGCCTGGCCGTCGCCTTCGGCGTGCTGAACGGCGTCTGGTACGAGTTCAACCTGACCGACGAGGGCGATGTCGGGGCGTCGGAGCCCTAGCCGGCGCTGGACGCCTGCGCGACAATTCGACGCCGCCCCACAAGCTCTACATTAACCGTTATTAAACGGCGCCCGGGCTCTTGTGGCGGACGACGCGAAACCGGTTTTCGGCCTTCGCCGCGAAGACTTTCGACCCTCGGGACCCCGCCATGACCGACCACGCCGAACCCGCCCTGGAGCTGATCTCGTTCTGCATCGGCGAGCAGGAGTTCTGCATCGACGTCAAGACGGTCCGCGAGATCCGCGGCTGGACCCCGGCCACCCCGATCCCGCACGCCCCGGCCTATCTGAAGGGCGTGATCAATCTGCGGGGCGCGATCATGCCGGTCATCGACCTGCGCAACCGCCTGGGCCTCGGCGTGACCGTTCCGGAGACCCGCCACGTCATCGTCGTGGTCGAGTGCCAGGACCGCCTGGCCGGCATCCTGGTCGACGCGGTCAGCGAGACCTTCACCGTGTCGCGCGACCACCTGCAGCCGACCCCGGACCTGGGCACCGACGAGCTGCGCTTCATCCAGGCGATCATCTCGCTGGACAGCCGCCTGATCACCTATCTGCGCATGGACGACGTCTTCCCGGCCCAGGTCAGCCAGGCGGCGTAGCTCCGGGCTTTACCGCCGGAACGACAAAAGGGCGGACCGCGAGGTCCGCCCTTTTTCCATTCAACACCATTGTCATCCCGGATCGGCGAACCGCGGGCCTTGTCTGGGATGACAGCGCAGGGGACCTATTTCCCCCGCACGATCTTGGCGGCCGCGGCGTGGAAGCCGGCCTCGGCCTCGGCGGCGGCGGCCACGGCGTTGTGGCGATCGGCGGCGACCGGCATGGCGGCGCGGCCGGTGGTCGGGGCGGCGTAGCTCTGGGCCACCTTGCGAGCGTCCTGGGCGCGCAGGGCGGCGTTGTTGGAGGCCGTCTCGTGCCAGTGGGCCAGCTGCGCCGCGGTCAGGGCGCCGTCGGCCGGCATGTCGCCGTGATGGACCACCTCGCCGAAGCCGATGGCCACGAAGCCGTGGATGACGCCGTAGTCCTCCTCCGACAGCAGGAACGTGATCTGCCGCTCCTCGACCTGGCCGGTATAGGCGTCCTGCTCCGGATCGAACTCGCGTAGCACCAGCACGTCGCCCACCGCGAACTCGCGGTCGTTGCGGCGGATCTCGAAGCGCTTCTTGCCCGAGCGCACGGCGGCGAAATATTGCGGCCAGGTCTTCAGTTCGTGACGGGTCATGGGGGATTCTCGGAAACGGGAGGCGTGGCCTTAGCCGGCGGACGTCGCCGGAAGGTTAAGGCCTGGGAACGATGGTGTGGATAGGATGAACCGGGGGGCTGAAATCCTCGTCCTTCGACAAGCTCAGGATGAGGATTTCTACAGCCGCTTCGAGGTCGAAAGTAGCCCTCATCCTGAGCTTGTCGAAGGACGAGGGCGGCTCCCTAGCTCAAACAGGTCCGCGCGATCTCGGCGCGCAGCTCGGGCAGGCCGTGGCCCTTTTCCGACGAGGTCGCCATCACCTTGGGGAAGGCCGCCGGGCGCTTGGCGATGGCCTTCAGCGTCCGGTCGACCGTGGCGTCCAGCTCGGCCTGCTTGATCTTGTCGGCCTTGGTCAAGACGATCTGGTAGGAGACCGCCGCGACGTCCAGCGCGTCCAGGGCCTCGACGTCCACCGCCTTCAGCCCATGGCGGGCGTCGATCAGCAAGTAGACGCGCTTGAGGTTGACCCGGCCGCGCAGATAGGCGCGGCCCAGGTCCTGGAACTTGTCGGCGATGCTCTTGGACACCCGCGCGAAGCCGTAGCCCGGCAGGTCGACCAGGCGCAGCTTCTCGGCCAGCACGAAGAAGTTGACCTCCCGCGTGCGCCCCGGCGAGTTCGAGGCCCGCGCCAGGTGGTTCTGGCCGACCAGCCCGTTGATCAGGCTGGATTTGCCGACGTTCGAGCGGCCGGCGAAGGCCACTTCCGGCAGGGTCGGGGCGGGCATGCCGTCCATCCTGACCGCGCCCATCATGAAGGTCGCCGGCTGGGCGAACAGCACGCGGGCGGCCTCGATCTCCTCTTCGCTGTAGCCCAGCTCGTCCATCAGGTGGCCCCGACGGACTTGCCGCTGAAGCGGGCGATCAGCTTGTCGATCGGGTTCTCGACCTTGTAGCGGTGCATGATGATGTACTGCTGGATGATCGTCAGCACGTTGCTCCAGCACCAGTAGATCACCAGGCCCACGGCGAAGCCCGACAGGGTGAAGGTGAAGATGATCGGGAAGAACTGGAAGATCTTCTGCTGGATCGGATCGCCAGCCGGCGGGTTCATCGCCGTGGTCAGCCACATGGTGAAGCCGTACAGCAGCGGCCAGACGCCCAGGTGGGCGATCGAGGCGCCCAGCAGCGGCAGGGTGGCGGGATCCCAGTGGATCAGGCCGAACAGGTTGAACAGGGTGGTCGGCTCGGGCGCCGACAGGTCGACGATCCAGCCGAAGAACGGCGCGTGCCGCATCTCGATGGTCACCGTCAGCACCTTGTACAGCGAGTAGAAGATCGGGATCTGCACCAGCATGGGGATGCACCCCATCATCGGATTGATCTTCTCCTTGGCGTACAGCTGCATCATCTCCTGCTGCTGCTTGGCCGGATCGTCCTTGTGCTTGGCCTTCAGCTTCTCGACCTCGGGCGCGATCTTCTTCATCTTCGCCATCGACTCGTAGCTCTTGTCGGCCAGCGGGAAGAGGATCAGCTTCAAGGCCACGGTCAGCAGCATGATGGCCACGCCGAAGTTGCCCACCAGCTTGTAGAAGATCTCCAGGATGTTGAAGATCGGCCGGGTGATGATCTCGAACATCCCCCAGTCGACGGCCTTGTCGAAGTTGGGGATCACGCTGGCCGGACGGTTCCAGAACTGCCACCAGACCACCGGCTTGCCGCCGTACTGGTAGCGGGTCAGCAGCGGCACGGTCTTGGCGCCGGCGAACAGGCGGGTGGTGTTGGTGATGGTCGCGCCGGCCGCCAGCGAGCGCGGCGAACCGGTGAAGGCCGATTCATAGACGTCGACGCCGCTGACCGGCTTCACCTGGAAGCGGCCCTTGATCATCTCGGACTGCTGGGGGACCAGGGCCGCCAGCCAGTACTTGTCGGTCATGCCGATCCAGCCGCCCTTGGATTCCAGATTGTCCTGCAGCGGCTTGTCCTTCTTCCACTTCGGGTACTTGGCTTGGTTCTGCAGCAGGTACTTGCCGTCCTTGACGCCGTCGATGCCGCCCAGCACGCCGATGCCGCCCTCGTAGACGATCTGGGTCTTGCCCAGGCCGTGCGGGCCTTCGGTCGGAATGCCCTGGCGCTGGACCGAGGCGTAGGGAGCCAGGGCCACGGCCGCGCCGCCCTGGTTGCGGACGGTGTCGGCGACCGTGAACATCGCGTCGGCGTCGACCGAGATAGTGCGGGTGAACACCAGGCCCTGGCCGTTGTCATAGGTCAGGACGACCGGGGTGTTGGGGCGCAGCACCTGGCCGGGCGCGGCCGTCCACACGGTGTTGGGGGTAGGCAGGCCGGTCATGCCGGCGATCCCGGCCCAGCCGAAGTCGGCGAACCAGGCGTGCTCGGCGCCCTCGGGGCGGAACAGCTCGACCGGCGGCGAATTCTTGTCGACCGTCTGGGTGAAGCGCTTGAGCCAAAGGTCGTCGATCCGGGCGCCCTTCAGGGCGATCGAGCCCGACAGGGCCGGGGTGTCCACGGCGATGCGCGGGCTCTGGGCCTTGGCCTGGTCGCGCGACAGCTTCAGCGGTTGGGGCAGGCCGTCGGCGCCGATGGTCATGCCGGGCTGGGCGGCGATCTGCGCCTCGGCGGCCTTCTTGGCGCGGAGCGCGGCTTCCTGCTGCTTCTGCTGCGGACCCAGCACGAAGAACTGGTAGCCGATCAAGATCGCGAACGCGCAGACGAGGAACATCAGCGTGTTTTTGTTGGAGTCGTTCTGCATGGGTTGGACTTAACCAGAAACGGAGGAATCGGACGCGGCGGGGGCGTGCGGAGCGGGCGTCGCGCCCGGGCCCGCGCGATCGAGGTCGGCGGCGAGGCTTATCAGCGCGGTTTTAACATCGTCAAGCAAACGCCCCCATGGCCGCTGGCCGGTTCCGCCGCGAGCGATGAACACATAGTCGCAACTGGGGCGGCCATGAAGGGGCAGAAGCAGCCTGGCGGCCTCGCGCAGGCGTCTTTTGGCGCGATTTCGCTCGACCGAGCCGCCGATCTTCTTGGTGGCGGTGAATCCGACCCGGATCAGCGGGTCGTCGTCGTGGCGCGGGCGCATCTGCATGAACACCGCCCCGCGCGCCAGGTTGGGCGCCTTGGCGGCCTTCAGGAAGTCCGGGCGCTTCTTGAGGCGCTCGATCTTCACGGCCGGAGGCGCGGGAGGAATGACCGGGGCTTCGGTCATGAAAAAAGCCGCCCTTTCCGGCGCAGGCTCAGAGCCTGGTTCGAGGAAAGGGCGGCTTCCATCATGGTCTTTTTCCCGCTGACGCGGGAGAAGGCTGTTAGGCCGTCAGGCGCTTACGGCCCTTGGCGCGGCGACGCGCGACGATCTTCTGGCCGTTCTTGGTGGCCATACGCGCGCGGTAGCCGTGACGGCGGGCTCGCACGAGCTTCGACGGCTGGAATGTCCGCTTCACGAGGTGGCTCCGATAATAATGGGACGCGGAAGCCGTAGGGCCGCCGCGAGTGAGGGGCGGTGGATAAGGGAAGGGGCGGGCGCTGTCAACATGAGTCCGATCCCTCCCGCTAGAACTTGGGCGAAGGCACGGAGCGCATGGGCTCCGGCGGGCCCAAGGGGGGCGGGGCCGGCGAGGGCGGCATGTTGTCGTTCCCCAAGCCCGGCGAGCGGTGGAACATCATGAAGCCCTGACCGATCTCGAAGCTCATCTCCTGGGCGGGATCGAGCACACCGCCAGGCGGGGTCGGCGGCAGAGGGTATCGATAGCTGACGTCCGGAAAGCCGTCGTTCGAAAGCGTGAACGTACCCTTCAAACGGTGTTCCGGGACCACGCATGGCGTCGTGCAGAGCAGCGCTCCATCGACCCGCAATTCAGCCGGCGGGTAGCTCGCGACCAGAATGCGACGCTCCTGCGCCGGCTTGGCGAGCGCGCCGGGCGACGTGGCGGCGACGAGCACGAACACCGACGCCGCGGTCACTATCCCATGCATGGCGACCTCTTCTCGCGTCCCAGTCAGAGCAAAGCGGTACCTTGAGATCTTGGCCTGGCCAAGGTGAACCTCAGAGATTCGGCCGGATCACCGCCTTGCCGACGACTCGCCGCTCGGCCAGCAGGTCGAAGGCCTCGCGCCAGCGGTCCAGGGGCAGCTCGGCGTGCACGTGGGGCTTGATCACGCCCTCGTCCGCCATCCGCCACACCGCCTCGGCGTTCTCGCGCCCCTTCTCCGGAAACTGTCGGCCGTACTCCCCGGCCCGCACGCCCATCACCGAGAAGCCCTTGATCAGCGGCATGTTGACCGAGACGGTCGGGATGCGGCCCGAGGTGAAGCCGATCACCAGCAGCCGGCCGTCGAAGGCGATGCAGCGGACGTTTTCGTCGAACACGTCGCCGCCGACCGGGTCGTAGATCACGTCGGCGCCGTGGCCGCCGGTGATGTCCTGCACGCGCTCGCGGAAGCCGCCGGTCACGTTGACCACGGCGTCGGGGGCGTAGAGGCGTTGTATCTGCGCCAGCTTGTCGTCGGAGGCCGACGCCGCGATCACCTTCGCGCCCAGGGCCTTGGCCAGGTCGACGGCCGCCAGGCCCACCCCGCCGGCCGCGCCGTGCACCAGCACCCGCTCGCCGGGCTCCAGCCGCGCCCGGCGCACCAGGGCGACATAGGCGGTCAGATAGGCCGCGCCATAGGCGGCGGCTTCGGCGAACGACAGCCGCGCGGGCTTGGGCTTGAGGGCGTCGGCCGCCAGCACGGCGTACTGCGCGAACCCGCCCAGCCGCGCGCCGCCGACCACGGCGTCGCCGATCTTCCAGCCCGTGACGCCCTCGCCCAGGGCCGCGACCTCGCCGGCCAGGTCCAGGCCGGGGGTGAAGGGTGGGGGCGGTTTGAACTGGTATTCGCCCCGGGTCATCAGCAGGTCGGGGAAGTTGACGCTGGCGGCGCGGACCCGGACCAGCACCTCGCCGGAGCCGGGTTGCGGCGCTGGGACGTCTCGGACGGCGCAGCCAGCGAAGTCGGGGGCCAGGCTCTCGACGACGAGGGCGCGCATGGATTTGGTCTCCAAAGCTCTGTCATCCCGGGCGGAGCGAAGCGCAGACCCGGGACCGCCGGAAGCACCGTTCACGCGTTGGTCCCGGATCTTCGCGCTGCGCGCTTCGTCTGGGATGACAGCTAGAGTTTGTCGAACGCCGCCCGCACCAGCCGCGCGATCTCGCGGCAGGCCGCGTCGGCCGCTGGGACCGCGCCGGTGAAGGCCGTGAACCCGTGCGCCAGGCTGTCGTAGCAGCGGTAGGTGGTCGGCACGCCGGCCGCGATCAGCCGCTTGGCGTAGGCCTCGCCCTGGTCGACCAGGGGATCGAAGCCGGCGGTGACCACCACGGCCGGGGCCAGGCCGGACAGGTCGGCGGTCTTGTCCGGCGACAGGCGCGGATCGGCCGGGTCGGCGTCGGGACCCATGTAGTGGCCCATGAACCAGTCCATGATCGGCCGGCTCAGCGGATAGGCGTCGCCATAGGTGGTCATCGACGGCGTCTCGCTGGCCACGTCGACGGCGGGATAGATCAGCAGCTGCAGAGCCGGCTGGGCCTCGCCCAGGCGCTTCATCTCCTGGGCGACGACGGCCGAGAGGTTGCCGCCCATCGAGTCGCCGCCGATCGCCGCCACGCCGGGCAGGGCCCCGAAGCGGGCGGCGTTGTCGCGGCCCCAGCGGAAGGCGGCCAGCACGTCTTCGAGGCCGGCCGGGAAGCGATGGTCCGGCGCCAGGCGGTAGTCGACCGACAGCACCGCCGTACGGGCCAGGCGGGCCAGGATTCCGCAGAAGGCGTGGCAGGTCTCCAGGTCGCCGATCACCCCGCCGCCGAAATGGGCGAAGACGATCAGCGGCGCGCCGCTGTCCTGGTCGGCCGGGCGGTAGGCGCGCAGCCGGATCGGCCCGTTCGGGCCGTCGATCGACAGGCTCTCGTTGCGCACGCCGGGCTCGGGCGGACCGCTCATGGCGGCCAGGCCCTGGGCGCTGGCGGCGCGGGCCTCGTCCGGCGACAGGGTGGTCAGCGACGGCATCTTGGCGGCCCCCGCGGCCAGGAACTGGAAGCGCGGATCCAGGGTCCGCCCGCCGCGATAGACGCTCCCGCCCCCCGACATCGCCCGCAGCACCGGGCTGGGCAGCGACAACAGCACCTTGAGGATGAATTTCTGGACGGCGGGATCGGCCATTCGGGCTCTTTCTTGTCGGCGGAACGGGAGGTCTAGAGGCGGGGCAGGGCGGGCAGGCCGCCCAGGATCATCCGGACGGCGAAGTCGGCGGCGCCGTCCACGTCGATCGGCCGGCGCTCCAGCATCTTGTCGCCGACCTCGCGGGCGACGGCGATGCAGGCGGCGGCGAAATAGTCCAGGTCGACGGCCGGGGCGTGGTCGTGTTCCAGCACCTTGGCGAAGGCGGCGTGGACCTCGTCGAACACCGCCTGGACCTCGGGGGTGGCGCGGGCGTGGGGAAAGACCTCGCCGGCCGGCCGGTTGATCCGCCAGCTCTCGTGCTCGGCCGCCAGGAAGTCGAAATAGGCCCGGATCGCGCCGCGCAGGAAGCTCTCGAAGTCGGCCGCCTTGTCGGACTCGGCCCGCAGGATTGGCCGAAAGCGCCGCGCGCCGTCGTCGGCCAGGGCGTCGAACACTTCTTCCTTGGACTTGTAGTAGTTGTAGAAGGTGCCCGAAGCCAAGCCCGTGCGGCGGATGATGTCGCGCACCGTGGCGGCCTCGTAGCCCAGCTCGCCGAACACCGCCCGCGCCGCGTCGAGGATCGCCTGGCGGTTGGCGACCTTGGTCCGTTCGCGCTTGCCGGGGCGGTTGTCCTCGCCGGGGCCGCGGGCGGGGAAGTAGGCGATGTTCGACATCGGACGCGACTCGTGGCGAGGCCCAGATGACGCCCCGTCATGATTTCAGCCTCATTCCGCCGCCAGTGGCAAGGCGTCCGACGCTCGCGCCGGCACGGGCAGGGCGCCGCCGGCCGCCCGCGCCCGCTTCCCGCCGGCCGCGATCTCCCTCTTCAGGTCGGCGCAATAGACCCCGAAGTCGACCTGGATGGTGTGGCGAGCCGAGGGGTAATAGTGGCCGGTGTGGCGCGCCTCGTCCCTGGCGGTGATGCGGCGCATCTCGTCGACCGGGGGCGGGAGGTAGCGCCCGGTCAGGTAGGCGGCGACCAGCTTGGACTGCTGCTCGGCGAAATTGACCAGGGTCGGCAGGGCCTGGGCCAGGCCCATGTAGAACAGGTCCGGCGCGCCGGGCTTCATCATCCGCTTGAACAGCGGCAGGCGGTGGTCGGCGTCGGGAACCAGGGCCGGGTCGTCCAGGAACGGGAAGCTGATCCTGTAGCCGGTGGCGAACAGGATCACGTCCACGGGCTCGACGCTGTCGTCGGCGAAGCGCACCTCGCGACCCTCCAGGGCCTTGATCGCCGGCTTGAAGGTGATGTCGCCGCAGCCGGCCCGGGTCAGGAACTCGCCGCTGACCGAGGGGTGGGCCTCCAACGGTTCGTGGTCGGGCTTGGGCAGGCCGTAGTCCTCCATCCGGCCGACATGCTTGCGGACCAGGGCGCCGACGATCTTCAGCCCCAGCCGGCGCGGCATCCACGGCGGCATGGCCGACTTGTCCGACGGCTTGCCGTTCAGATATTTCGGGAACACCCAGACCCCGCGCCGGGCCGAGACGATCAACTTGCCGGCGATCGGGCGTTGGGCCAGCTCGCTGGCGATGTCCATGGCCGAATTGCCCATGCCGACCACGACCACGGTCTTGCCGCGCATGTCGACCGGGTCGAACGGGTCGCTATAGGCGTGGGCGTGGAAGGCGACGCCGTCGAAGGTCCCCGGATAGTCGGGGATGCGCGGGTCCCAGTGGTGGCCGTTGGCGACGATCAGCACGTCGTAGCGCCGGGTCTCGCCGGTCGACAGGGTCACCGACCACAGGCCGTCGGCGGTGCGCTCGGCGCGCAGGACCTTGGTGTTGAAGGTGATGGTCTCGCGCAGGCCGAACCGGGCGACATAGTCCTTGAAGTATTTCAGGACCTGGCTGTGGTGCGGGAAGTCGGGCCAGTCGGGTGGAACCGGGAAGTCCTCGAAGGCCAGCCGCCACTTGGAGGTGTCGATGTGCAGGCTTTCGTAGCAGGCCGACAGCCCGTTGGGGTTCTTGTAGTACCAGTTGCCGCCGATGTCGTCGGAGGCCTCGAAGCAGTCATAGGGGACGCCGGCGTCGTTCAGCCGCTTGGCGGTGGTGAAGCCGCTGCAGCCCGCGCCGATGATGCAGACCTTCGGAAGCGACTTGGCGCCCATGGCGCGCCTCCCCGACTTATCGTTGTTCAGGTGAGCGTATCAGCGTTATGCGAGCCGTCAAACCGTCGTCGGGTCGGCGTGGCTAATTGCCGAGCGCGCGCGGCGAATAGGTGGCCGTGCAGCGCGACTTGCACTGCATCCACTGGGTCGGGCAGCTGTCGTCGTCACCGTTGGCCCGGCAGAAGAAGTAGGTGCGGTTGCAGGACGCGCGGCACTGGTCCGGGTCGCGGGCCGGCGCGGCGCCGGTCAGCGGGATCAGCGGCGGCGGCAGGGCCGGCGTGTCGGCCTGGACCGGGGCGCTGGCCGGCTTGGCGGGAACCACCCGCGTCGGCTTGGCCGTCTGGGCCGCGGCCGAGCCGGCCAGGGCGGCGAGGATCAGCAGGCAGGCGAGGGCGCGGCGCATGGGGAGGGTTGTAGCGCGCCGGCGTTGAGGTTCGGTTAACCACGTTCGATCCTCACGGTTGCGCGACCCTAGGGCTGCGACGTCGCCAGGAACGCGCTCAGCCCTTCCGCCAGGTGGTCGAACATCGCCCGCATGCGCAGGGTCGCGCGCAGGTCCTCGTGCATGACCAGCCAGACCGGAAGGTCGAAGCCGATCTGGCCGGGGCAGACCGGGACCAGGTCGGGATCGCGGCGGGCCACCCCGTGCTGGACGAAGCCGATCCCGAAGCCGGCGCGGACGGCGGCCAGCTGGGCCAGGTCGCTGTCGGCCCGGAATGCAAAGCCCTGGGGCGGGAGCGGCACGTGCTGGACCAGGCCGCGCAGGAACGGCGTGCCCTTGTCGAAGCCGATCAGGGCGTGGTCGGCCAGGGCGTCCAGGGTGGCGGGCGCGCCCTCGGCCTCCAGATAGCGGCGGTGGGCGTAGAGGCCCAGGTGGGTGTCGGCCAGCCGCCGGGCGACCAGGGCGTCCTGGGTCGGACGGACCATGCGCACGGCGATGTCGGCCGCGCCGCGCAGCAGGTCCTGCTGCTGGTTGTCCAGCGACAGCTCGACCGTCACGCCGGGATGCAGCGGGCGGAAGTCGGCCAGGATCGCCGGCAGCACCTCGGCGCCGACGATCTCGCTGGCGGTCAGGCGGACCACGCCGCGCGCCGTGTCGCCGGCCCCGGACGCGGCGCGGACCAGGGCGCCGGCCGCCCCGGCCATGGCCTGGGCGTGGGGCTGGAGGTCGAGCGCGGCGTCGGTGGGCTTCAGGCCCTGGGGCGAGCGGGTGAACAGGGCCACCCCCAGGGCGCGCTCCAACTGGGCGACCTGGCGGCCCAGGGTCGGCTGGGTCAGGCCCAGGGCCCGGGCGGCGGCCGACAGGCTGCCCTCGGTCATCACCGCCAGGAAGGCGCGGTACAGGCTCCAGTCGGGATCGCTCATGCATTCATGCATGGCAGATCAAGAAGGTTCGTCAATTCTCGTTTGGGCTGGCTTGGTCGATCTTGCGGTCATCAACCCCGACGGAGACCGACAATGACCACGACCCAGCAACGCATCGCCCTGGTGATCGGCGCGACCGGCGGCATCGGCGGCGAAGCCGCCTCGGCCCTGGTCCGCCACGGCTGGACGGTCCGGGCCCTGACCCGCCGCGCCCAGCCTGACCGCGCCGGAATCGACTGGATCCGGGGCGACGCCATGGTCGCGGCCGACGTGGCCCGCGCCGCCCAGGGCGTCCAGCTGATCGTCCACGCCGCCAATCCCCCCGGCTACCGCAACTGGGGCAAGCTGGTTCTGCCGATGCTGGACAGCACCATCGCCGCGGCCAAGGCGCAGGGCGCGCGGATCCTGCTGCCGGGCACGGTCTATAATTTCGGCCTGGAGACTTTCCCGCTGGTCGACGAGACCGCGCCGCAGAACCCGACCACCCGCAAGGGCAAGATCCGCGTCGAGATGGAGCGGCGGCTGAAGGCGGCCTCGGCCCAGGGGGCGCCGGTGTTGATCGTCCGGGCCGGCGACTTCTTCGGGCCGCACGCCAGCAACAACTGGTTCGGCCAGGCGGTGGTCAAGTCGGGCGGGCCGGTGAGGTCGGTGACCGAGCCCGCGGCCCGGGGCGTGGCCCACGCCTGGGCCTACCTGCCGGACCTGGCCGAAACCATGGCCCAACTGCTCGACCGGGCTGACCGCCTCGCGGCCTTCGAGGTCTTCCACTTCGGCGGCCACCGACTGGGCTGGGGCGAGATGGCGGCCTCGGTGCGGCGGGCGGCCGGCCAGCCGAAGCTGCCGGTGACGGGTTTCCCCTGGTGGCTGGTCGTCGCCCTGTCGCCGGTCGTGCCGCTGTTCCACGAGATGGCCGAGATGCGTTACCTGTGGCGTGAGCCCCTGGCGCTGGACGACCGCAAGCTCCGGGCGTTCTTGGGGGATGTGCCGCACACCCCGCTGGACGCGGCGGTGGCGGCGAGCCTGCGGGGGCTGGGGTGTCTCGAGGTTTCGGACCCTCTCCCGACGGGAGAGGGAGGGGTTCGCCGCGCAGCGGTGGGAGGGTGAGGGGGCAAACCCTCACCGATTTCTCACGAAACGCCCTGCCGGCACGCCGGTTAACGTCCAAGCCCCTCACCCTCCCAGGCTTCGACTGGGCCCCTCCCTCTCCCCATGGGAGAGGGTTCTGGAGGGTGAAGAGCGTTACGTCTTCAGCTTTTCGATCAGGGCCATGGCCGCCGCCGGGTTCCGCACCTTCGCTCCGGCGATGAAATAGGCGAAGACGTCGCCGCGCTTGGCCCATTCACGCGTCTGCTTGGCGATCCCGTCCAGCTCTTCCGAGGTCATGCCGGTGGGCTCGTCGGCCTTGCTGGACATTAGCCGGGCATAGGTGAAGTCGGCGGTCGGCTGGTCGATGCAGGGCCAGGTCGGCTCCTCGTCGTCGACGGCGTAGACGATGGCCGCGCCGTACTTGGCGGCTAGGTCGTAGAACTGCTGGTCGGCGAAGGTCGGGCTGCGGACCTCGAGGGCGTGGCGGGCCGGCCGGCCGCCGATCTCCTTGGGCAGCAGTTTCAAAAAGCCCTCGAAATCGACCGGGTCGAACTTCTTGGTCGCCATGAACTGCCAGTTGATCGGCCCCAGCTTGGGGCCCAGCTCCTCCAGCCCCTGGGCCAGGAACTTCTCCATCGAGTCGTTGTTCTCGGACAGCACGCGGCGGTTGGTGCAGAACCGGCTGGCCTTGACCGAAAACACGAAGTCGTCGGGCGTCTCGTCGCGCCACTTCTGCCAGCTGTTGGGCTTGAAGGTGGAATAGTAGGTGCCGTTGATCTCGATGCTGGTCAGCTTGCTGGACGCGTACTTCAGCTCGTCCTTCTGCTTGAGGTCTTCGGGATAGAACGGGCCGCCCCGCCAGGGCTCGAACGTCCAGCCGCCGATGCCGGCGCGAATGGTCCCGGGCATGCACGTGTTCCCTTCCTGTTCTCGGGGCGCACCCTAGGTCAGGGGCGGGAGAAAGGGCAAGGGGGAAAAGGCGGTGGTGAACCCCCTCCAGCCCTCAGCACTCCACCCGATTGACCGACAGCCCCACCGCCAGCCCGCCCAGCGAGGTCTCCTTGTAGATCTCGCTCATGTCCTCGCCGGTGCGCTTCATGGTGGCGATCACCTTGTCCAGGCTCACCGAATGCTGGCCGTCGCCCAGCAGCGCCAGGCGGGCGGCGTCGATGGCCTTGATCGCGCCCATGGCGTTGCGCTCGATGCAGGGGATCTGGACCAGGCCGCCGATCGGGTCGCAGGTCAGGCCGAGGTTGTGCTCCATGCCGATCTCGGCGGCGTTCTCGATCTGGTCATTGGTGCCGCCCAAAGCAGCGCACAACCCGGCCGCCGCCATCGAGCAGGCCACGCCGACCTCGCCCTGGCAGCCGACCTCGGCCCCGCTGATCGATGCGTTGCGCTTGTAGAGCGCGCCGATCGCCGCCGCCGTCAGCAGGAACACCCGCACGCCCTGGGACGTGCCCTGGTGGAAGCGGTGGTAGAAGCGCAGCACCGCCGGGATCAGCCCGGCCGCGCCGTTGGTCGGGGCGGTGACCACCCGGCCGCCGGCGGCGTTCTCCTCGTTGACCGCCATGGCCCACAGGTTGACGTAGTCCATGGCCGCCAGCGGATCGCTGATCTGGCGCTCCATGCGGCCCTGAATGGTCTGGTGGATCTGGCGGGCCCGGCGCTTGACCGCCAGGCCGCCTGGCAGGGTGCCGGTCTCGCGCATGCCGCGGTCGATGCAGGCCTCCATGGCCTGGAAGATGCGGTCCAGGCCCGCGTCGAGCTCGGCCTGGTCCATCCGCGCCAGCTCGTTGGCGCCCATCACCCCGGCGATCGACAGGCCGGCGTCGGCGGCCCGTTGCAAAAGGTCGGCGCCGCTCTCGAACGGATGGGGGACCTGCGGCCCCTCGTCCGGCGGGGTGTTGCGGCCCATCTCGCTCTCGTCGCGCACGAAGCCGCCGCCGATCGAGAAATAGGTGCGCTCGGCGACGATGTGCCCGGCCTTGTCGAAGGCGGTGAAGGTCAGGCCGTTGGGATGCTGGGGCAAGCGCTCGTGGCCGGCCCAGACGATGTCGCGTTCTTCGTCGAAGACGATGTCGATCTGGCCGCCCAGCCGCAGCGACTGGGTCGCCTTGGCCTCGAGAAGCGCCGCTTCGCCGACGTCGGGATCCAGCTTGGCCGGCGCGAAACCCATCAGGCCCAGGATCACCGCCCGGTCGGTGGCGTGGCCCCGGCCGGTCAGGGCCAGCGAGGCGTAGAGCCGCGTCTCGACCCGGACGACCTCGGGCAGTTTTCCGGCGTCGCGCAGGCGGTCGACGAACAGGTTGGCGGCCGTCATCGGCCCCATGGTGTGGCTGCTCGACGGGCCGACCCCGAGTTTGAACAGGTCGAAGACGGAGGCTGTCATTCAGATACCTCGCTCACCCCATCGCTGGAGGAGCGCCAAATCAATCGCAAATGAACCTGTCATCCCGGACAAGCGAAGCGCAGATCCGGGACCGCCGGAAGCGCGGCGCTCAAGCGCCGATCCCGGATCTTCGCGCTGCGCGCTCGTCCGGGATGACAAGGAAAGAGGGCTACTTCCGATCGCCCTTGGTCTGATCCCGCAGCGCCTTGAACTCCGAGCCCGCCTGCCATTCCGGCCAGGTCTTCGAGTTGGCGAGGTCCGCGCCGATCTCGTAGAACAGGCCGATGTCCTGGGCCTGGCCGGTCAGGTCCCAGTCGGCGCGCCATTCGTCAGCCGGCTGGTGGTAGCGGTTGGCGGTGTAGTCCTCTTCCGCCTTCTGGCCGGCTTCCTTGCCGCCCTGGACCAGGTCCTCGCCCGAGCCCACCGAGATGGCCGGCACGCCGCGCTTGGCGAACGGGAAGTGGTCCGAGCGGTAGAAGTGGCCGGCCTGGGGCGAGGGATCGGGCGTGAAATAGCGGCCGTGGGCCTTGGCCTTGGCGACCAGCAAGTCCTGCAGGTCGACCTTGCCGTCGCCCGAGGTGGTGATGTCCTTGGCCGGGCCGGCGGCCGACAGGGCGTCGATATTCAGGTCGCCCACGGTCTTGGACAGCGGGAACAGCGGGTTGGCCGCGTAATATTCCGAGCCCAGCAGGCCGCGCTCCTCGGCGGTGACGGCCAGGAACAGGATCGAGCGCTGCGGGGCCGGCTGGCTCTTGAAGGCGCGGGCCAGCTCCAGGATGGCGGCGATCCCGTCGGCGTTGTCGATCGCGCCGTTATAGATCTTGTCGCCGCGGGCGTCCGGCTGGCCGACGCCCAGGTGGTCCCAGTGGGCGCTGTAGATCACCGTCTCGTCCGGATGGGCCGAGCCCTTGATCCGGCCGGCGACGTTCTTCGAGATGATCACCTTATGGTCGACGGCGTACTCGGCCGAGAAGGTCGCGCCCTTCAGCTCCACGGGCTTGAAGTCGCGGGACTGGGCCTGCTTTTTCAGCGCATCGAAGTCCAGGCCCGCCGCCTTGAACAGGTCGACGGCCACGTCGCGCTGGATCCAGGATTCCAGGGCGGGGTGGCTCTTGGCGGGCTCCTTGCGGACGATGTCGAACATCGTGTTGGTGTTGGAGTTCTTGACCGTCGCCCAGCCGTACGAGGCCGGGGCGGTTTCGTGCACGATCAGCACGCCGGCCGCGCCTTGGCGGGCGGCCTCCTCGAACTTGTAGGTCCAGCGGCCGTAATAGGTCATGGCCTTGCCGCCGAAGTCGCCGGATCCGGTTTCGAAGTCCGGATCGTTGATCAGCAGCACCAGGACCTTGCCTTTCAGGTCCATGCCCTTGAAGTCGTCCCAGTTGCGTTCCGGCGCCTTGACGCCGTAGCCGACGAACACGATCGGGGCGTCCTTGATCGACACGCTGTCGACATTGGTCATGGCGGCGCGGATGGCGATCTGCTCGCCCTGGGCCAGGGGGACGGCCTTGCCGCCGACGGTGAACTGGGCCGCGACCGGGCCCTTGATGTCGAACTTGGCCAGCGGCACGTCCTGGGTCCACGCGCGGGGTCCGTCCTTCCGCCCATCCTTCTGGAGAAGGTCGCCGGCCGGCTCCAGGCCGATCGCCTTCATCTGGCCGACGATGTAGTCGACGCTCTTGGTCTCGCCCGCCGTGGCCGGGCCGCGGCCCTCGAAGTCGTCGGACGACAGCACCTTGATGTGGGCCGACAGCCGGGCGGGGTCGATCTTTGGCGTCTCCGCCGCATGAGCCAGCACGGGAGCGGCGATCAGGGCGGTCGCGAGCAGCAGGCGTTTCATCATCGGCACTCTTTGGAGCAGATCTTGGTCGTGGAGCGGAGACCCTAGCCTTAGCCGGGACCGACTGCACGCGAGAATGGCGCCGGACTAGCGGCGGGACTTGTCCGTCTTCATCGCGGCGGACCGCACGCGACTTTCGAGAACCTCCAACTGGCCGTCGATCATCGTGCGGTTGGGATCGTGACCGGTGCGCGGCAAGCGGACGAACAGCTTGGCTGGAGCCGTCAGGGTGTCGAAATAGGCCCGGGAGATTTCGGGCGGCGTGACGAGATCCTCGTCGCCCTGAAGCAGGAAGACGGGCATTTCGAAGCGGGTTCCCAGCTTGCGCAGGTCGAGCCGAGGCCCCATGCCGTCCCCGGCCATCCCGACGAACTGCAGGAAGGAATAGTCCTCCCCGGCCTCGTAGGCCGCTTCATAGGCGGGGGTGTCGTAGCCCGCCGCGAACTTGAACCAGTCCGCCGGCGGCGGATCGGTCTTCAGCGCCTCGTACTTGCGCGTGGCGCGCCGGAGGACGCCGAAGCCCCGCGGGTTGGTCCACGGGGGCGGGCCCAGCGCTTCCAGCTTGCCGATCGTCTCCGCGTCGCCCGCGCCGCGCGCGAGGCTCAGGGTGCGCTCATAGCTGGCCTTCACATCGTCCGCGTAGCTGACGAGTTGGGCCGTGCCGACATAGGCATGGAAGAGGTCCGGCTGGGCCTGGGCGATGTGGACGGCCAGCGCGGAGCCCCACGAGCCGCCCATCAGGATCACCTTCCGCTTGCCCAGCCGCTGGGTGAGATAGCGCGCCACTTCGACGCCGTCGTCGGCCAGCCGCTCGATGCTGAGAGGCTCGCCTTCCGCCGGCGGGTTGGCGCCATAGGTCTTGCCCGCGCCGCGCTGGTCCCACTGAACGACCGTGAAGTCCTTGGTCCAGGCGCCGAACAGGGTGTGGGCGAAGGGCGTGTTCGGATTGCCCGGACCCCCGTGGACGATCAGCACGACCGGGTTGGCGCAGTCCTGGCCTTCGACGACGACCCATTGCTGGATGCCGCCGATGCGGACGAAGCCCGCCTCGTCGACGGCGCGCCCCGGCGCGCGGCAGGCCGCGTTGAGCTCCGCGGCCGGCGTCGACGAAGGCTGGGCCAGGCCTGGTCTCGGCGACAGCCACAGCAGCGCCGCGGCGACCAACCCAAATGCCCTCATCGCACCCTCACAGAACCTCTTCCGCCCATGTGCGGAGGTTGCGGGCTAGCCTCAAACGCCCAAGGAAGAAAGCTCTACTTCTCGACGTCGCCCTCGCCGCGCGTGCGGAAAAGCCGCCGGCGGGCCCGATTGCGGAAGGTGCGGCCTGCCTCGTCCTCGTCCGCGAAGCGGGAGGCGGTTCAGATCTCCCCACCCAGCACCCGCCCGTACAGCGCCGGATCGACATTCCCGCCCGAGCAGACGATCGCCGCCGTCTGGCCCTTCAGGTCGATCCTGCCGGCCAGGGCCGCCGCCAGGGCCACGCAGCCGCCGGGCTCGACCACCAGCTTCAGCACCGAGAAGGCGTAGCGCATGGCCTCGGCGACCTCGGCGTCGGTGACGGCGACGATCCCACTGAGGGTCTGGCTGTTGATCGGCCAGGTCAGTTCGCCGGGGATCGGGGTCAGCAGGGCGTCGCAGATCGAGCGGGCGTCCGGATCGATGGTCTCGCGCCGGCCCGAGGCCAGGGAGCGGCGAGTCTCGTCGAAGCCGGCCGGCTCGGCGCCCCAGACCTGCGTGGCCGGCGACAGGGCCTTGACCGCGGTCGAGACGCCGGCGATCAGCCCGCCGCCGCCGACCGGACCGAGCACCTTGTCCAGCTCGACGCCCAGGGCTCGGGCCTGCTCGACGATCTCCAGCCCGACCGTGCCCTGGCCGGCGATGATGTGCGGGTCGTCGTAGGACGGCACGACCACGCAGCCGCGCTCGGCGGCGATCTGGTCGGCGATGGCGACGCGGTCCTCGGTGAAGCGGTCGTAGAATCGGATCTCGGCCCCGAAGCCTCGCGTGCCCTCGACCTTTACCGCCGGGGAGTCGGACGGCATGACGATCAGGGCCGGGCAGCCCAGCAGTTGGGCGGCCAGGGCCACGCCCTGGGCGTGGTTGCCCGACGAGAAGGCCACCACCCCGCGCCGGCGTTCGTCGTCGCTCAGCTGGGACAGGCGGTTGTAGGCGCCGCGGAACTTGAAGGCCCCGGCCCGCTGCAGGGTCTCGGGCTTGATCAGCGCCCGGCCGCCGAGGCGGTCGTTGAGCGCCGGGCTCTCGATCAGCGGCGTGCGGACGGCCAGGCCCGCGAGGCGGGCGGCGGCGGCCTGGATGTCGGAAAGGGCGATGCTCATGGCGCCTAGGTCTATCGTCCGGCAAGCGACGCCGAAACCCTTTGCGAGCAGAGCCGATCACGCGATAAGAGGACGCACGATCCTGCTGGGGAGCATTCCGTGAAGAAAGCCCTGTTCGCCGCCGCGGCCTGCGCCGCAGTGACCGCCGCCGCGCCCGCGTTGGCCGGCGAAGCCTTCGTCGGCGTCTACAAGCACGACGTCACCTTCATCGGCGACGCTGTCGGCCTGGGGGCCGCCGGCCGCGAGGACGGCGTCGACGTCCACCTGGGCTACCGGACCGACCGTATCGAGAACCTGCGCTGGCTGGGCAAGCCGCAGGTCCACGCCATGGTGTCGATCAACAGCGAGAACACCTCCAACTTCGTGGCCGCCGGCTTCGACTGGCGGATCGAGCTGGGCCAGCCGGGCGGCTTCTACCTGCGTCCGGGCCTGGGCCTGGCCTATACCGACGGCGAGACCCAGCTGCCGCCGGCCAACGCCCCGAACATCAGCGACGAGGAGCGGGCCCGCCGCACCTACCTCTATTACCACCGCATCGATTTCGGCTCGAAGGTGCTGTTCGAGCCGGAACTGGCCCTCGGCTACGACCTCAACGACCGCTGGGCGGCCGAGCTCAGCTACACCCACCTGTCGAACGGCCAGATCTTCCACCAGGGCAAGAACCAGGGGCTTGACGACGCCGGGGTCCGGCTGGTCTACAAGTTCTGAACCGGGCGGCCCCTTTCTGGAGCGGGCCGTCACGCCGATCACAACAGATGAAACGTCCGCCGCCGAGTCCTGTCGAAGGGCCGCGGGCGCCTTTCGGCAGGTGATAAGGCATATCTGAACATGGCCAATGTGACCGTTGTCGGCGCCCAGTGGGGCGACGAGGGCAAGGGCAAGATCGTCGACTGGCTCAGCAACCGGGCCGACGTCGTCGTGCGGTTCCAGGGCGGCCACAACGCCGGCCACACCCTGGTGGTCGACGGCAAGGTCTACAAGCTGGCCCTGCTGCCGTCGGGCGTCGTGCAGGGCAAGCTGTCGGTCATCGGCAACGGCGTGGTGGTCGATCCCTGGCACCTGCTGACCGAGATCGACAAGATCGCCGAGCAGGGCGTGGCGATCACGCCCGAGCTGCTGGTGCTGGCCGACAACGCCTGCCTGATCCTGCCGCTGCACAAGGACCTGGACCAGGCCCGCGAGGCGGCCTCGACCCAGAAGATCGGCACCACCGGCCGCGGCATCGGCCCGGCCTACGAGGACAAGGTCGGCCGCCGGGCCATCCGCGTCGCCGACCTGGCCGACCCGGAAGCCCTGAAGCCGAAGATCGAGCGGCTTCTCGCCCATCACGGCGCCCTGCGCCGCGGTCTGGGCCTGCCCGAGGCCGACGCCGCCGAGCTGTTCGACGCCCTGATGGCCCTGGCCCCGCGCATCCTGGCCTACGCCCAGCCGGCCTGGCGCCTGCTGGACAAGGCATACAAGGACGGCCGCAAGATCCTGTTCGAGGGCGCGCAAGGCGCCTTGCTCGACGTCGACCACGGCACCTATCCGTTTGTCACCTCGTCCAACACCGTGGCCGGCCAGGCCTCGGCCGGTTCGGGCATGGGGCCGGCGGCCACCGGCTACGTGCTGGGCATCGTCAAGGCCTACACCACCCGGGTGGGCGAAGGCCCGTTCGCCGCCGAGCTGGACGATGAAGTCGGCAAGCACCTGTCGACCGTCGGTCGCGAGGTCGGGGTCAACACCGGCCGGGCCCGTCGCTGCGGCTGGTTCGACGCGGTGCTGGTGCGCCAGTCGGTGGCCATCAACGGCATCCACGGCGTGGCCCTGACCAAGCTGGACGTGCTGGACGGCCTGAAGACCCTGAAGATCTGCGTCGGCTACAAGATCGGCGACAAGGTCGTCGACTACCTGCCGGCCGGCATGCGTGATCAGAAGGCCGCCCAGCCGATCTACGAGGAGCTGGAAGGCTGGAGCGAAAGCACCGCCGGCGCCCGCTCGTTCAAGGACCTCAACGCCAACGCCATCAAGTACGTGCGCCGCGTCGAGGAGCTGATCGGCGCGCCGGTGGCCTTGCTGTCGACCAGCCCCGAGCGCGACGACACCATCCTGATGCGCGATCCGTTCCAGGGCTGATCGCGCGCGCTTTCGTCGCACGGTAAACGCTTCGTGAACCCGCCGCGCCCTACAAACAGGCGCGGCGGTGTTGTCGCGGAGAGCGTATCGTGAACCTACGGGAGCTGCTCGACGACGGCCGCGAAGGCGCGACCCTGGCGATGAGCCGGCGCAGCCGCGTGATCCGCCTGACCATGACCGCCCTGGTCGGCTGGCTGCTGGCCCTGAATTTCGGCTGGAAGGCGGTGCTGGCCTGGGGCGCGGTCAATGCGGTGCTGGAAGCCTGGCTGGCCCTGCTGAACCGGCTGTTCAAGCCGCGCGAGGACGGCCGCACGCCGCTGGCGATCCGCTTCTGCCCGGGCGCGGCCTTCGCCACGACCTGGTCGACCATGGCGGCCCTGTGCTGGGTCCATGGCCAGCCGGCGATGAAGTTCGCGGCGCTGATCGTGCTGTTCGGCCTGCTGATCGAGGGGCTGAAATACGCCGCGGTCAGCAAGACCGCGATGCTGGCCCTGATCCCGCCGCCGATGATCGCCCTGGCCGTGGCCTCGGTGGGCTTCGGCGGCTTCGGGACGGTGGGCCGGGTGATGATCCTGATCACCCTGACGGGCCTTGGCATCTTCGTGCTGGACGCCATGCGCCTGGTGCGGGCCAGCGCCCTGGCGCTGGAGCAGGCCCAGGCGGAGGCCCAGGAGGCCAGCCGCGCCAAATCGGCGTTCCTGGCGATGATGAGCCACGAGCTGCGGACGCCGATGAACGGGGTCCTGGGCATGGCCCATGCGCTGGGTTCGACCCAGCTGGACGCCCGCCAGGCCGACTATCTGGAGACCATCGTCGAGTCGGGCGACGGGCTGATGGCGATCCTCAACGACATTCTCGACTTGTCGAAGATCGAGGCCGGGAAGCTGGAGCTGGAGGCCGCTCCGTTCGAGATCCGGGTCCTGGGGCGTCAGCTCCAGCGGGTCTGGCGCGAGACCGCCCGCGTCAAGGGCCTGGGTCTGTCGCTGGAGATCGCGCCCGACACCCCGACCTGGCTGTCGGGCGATCCGATCCGGGTGCGCCAGATCCTGCTGAACCTGGTCTCGAACGCGCTGAAGTTCACCCAGGAGGGCCGGGTCGACATCGCCATCACGCCGCACGTCGCCGGCGGCGTCGAGATCACGGTGTCCGACACCGGCGTCGGAATGACCCCGGAGCAGCAGGCCAAGCTGTTCGCCCCGTTCGTCCAGGGCGACCGGTCGATCGCCCGCCGGTTCGGCGGCACGGGCCTGGGCCTGTCGATCTGCCGCGAACTGGCCGAAATGATGGGCGGCCGCATCGGCGTGGCCAGCCGCCCGGGCGAGGGCTCGACCTTCACCGTCGTCCTGCCCCTGGCGACGGCCGAGGCTCCGGCCTCGCCGGCCGCGCCGGACGCCGCACCCGACGTGGCCGGCGCGCGGGTGCTGGTGGTCGACGACAACCTGGCCAACCAGGCCGTCGCCCGCGCCATATTGGAGGCCGTCGGCGTGCTGGTCGCCACGGCCGGCGACGGTCGCGAGGCCCTGGCCCGGCTGCGGGTCGAGGATTTCGACGTCGTGCTGATGGACGTCCACATGCCGGTCATGGACGGCGTCGAGGCGTTGCGGCGCCTGCGCGGCGGGGAGGGCGGCCGGCTCGACGTTCCGGTCGTGGCCCTGACCGCCGACGCGATGTCGGGCGAGGTCGAGCGCCTGATCGGCCTGGGCTTCGACGACGCCCAGCCCAAGCCGATCCAGCCGGCCGGGCTGATCCAGGCCATCGCCGCCTGCCGGCGCCCGTCCGCCCCGGCCCAGGCCGAGCCGGTCAGGCGCCTGGCGGATTAGCGATTGCTTAGCAGGCCAGGGTTTATGACGAGGGCTTCCCCGGGGAGGTTCGCCGTCATTGGCCGTCGCGCGTCGCTTGATGAAGTCCGCCAACAAGGCCGATCGCCTGACGCGCAGCTTGCGGGCGCTTGATCGCGAGGCGTCGACCAGCCGCGTGCTCAACCTGCTGGCCATCGAGGCCCGCAGCGGCCACCGACCCGAGCACGGCGAGGCGCCGCTGTTCCGCAACCGCGTCCTCAACACCGCCCTGGTGGTCAAGCATCGCCTGCGGGCCGACGACATCTTCCTGTTCGACGAAGTCCGGCCCAACGCCACCAAGATCATCATTCCGTTCGAGCGCAGCGACCTGGGCCTGGGCGGCCAGTCGTTCTTCGTCGGACAGCGCGGCTGGGTGGACCTGCTGCGCGCGGCCTGCAACGAACACAGCGACATGGCGCGCGACCTGGCGACCCTGCGCCTGATCGACCAGCTGCCGTCCCTGGACCCGTTCCTGCTGCGCGAGCACCTGCGCCGCCACGGCCTGTCGGTGGCCTCCAGCTATTTCGCCTTGTCGTCCGCCGACATGGAGCAGATGCAAAGCTTCGTCTCGGCCCAGATCTCGCTGCTGATCGACCTGGCCTATCGCGACGCCGGCCAGGCCGTGCCCGGCGCCCACGCCGCCCGCCTGGTCGAGGCCCTGCTGTCGACCGACGTCGACGAGCGGCTGGAGCCGCTGCGCGAGACCCTGGTCATGGACGGCGAGAGCTTCAAGGAGGGGGTCTTCAGCTGGAAGGGCTTCCTCTATTATAAGTGGATGCTGACCCGGCTGTGGACCGAGCTGGACACCGTCGGCGGCGAAATCACGCGGCTGACGATCACCGGCAACCGTGACGTCGTCACCCAGCGCTTCCTGGACGACACCCGCAAGCGCCTGCGGCACGGCATGCTGGTCGAGCGCAAGGCGATCATGCGGGCCCTGGAGGTCTACGACCGGGCGTTCGACGACCTGATCGACAACGGCAGGCCCCAGGCGTTCCGCGAGTTCCTGCTGCGCGCGCCCGACATGTTCCTGTCGCTGGGCGAGAAGGTCGGGGTGATCGCCCACATCGCCAGCTTCTGGCGCTACCGCTTCCCGGCCGGCATGCCCCTGGTCGCCGACATCGAGGAGGCGCTCGACCTGCTGCAGGATTTCGACGCGGGCCTGAGCGCCAGCCTGGCGGCCTGAATCCGGGACTTTCTGTCGCAACAGGCGAAGACTAAGCGGATTTTTACCATCGCCCGCCTAGTCTGCGGGCGAGTTATCTTTGGAGCTTAGGGACCCGTGTTCGACGGCAACATCCGCACCTTGCAGCGTATCGCGGCGAAGATGCAGCGCGTGCTGGTCGTCGACCCGAACACCGCGGCCGTGCGCCTGCTGGCCGACCAGCTGCGCCATGTCGGCAACGTCCAGATCTTCCACGCGCCGTCGATCGAGGCCGGCTGGGGCATGGCCCGCACGGTCGACCCGCTGCTGATTTTCGTCGAGCACGCCTCCAGCGGCTGCGACGGCCTGGCCCTGGCCCGTAAGATCCGCCGCAGCGATCTGGCCTGCCGCGAGAACCCGATCATCATGTGCACCGCCGAGGCCACGGCCGACGCGATCTTCGGGGCCCGCGACGCCGGCATCCACGAGTTCATGCGCAAGCCGTTCACGATCAAGGATCTGGAGCGGCGGCTCGAGGCGGTGACGCTGAAGCCGCGCGACTGGATCGAGGCCGTGCAATATGTCGGGCCCGACCGCCGCCGCTTCAACTCGGCCGAATACAAGGGGCCGCGCAAGCGCAAGGCCGACGCCGGCGGCGCCCCCGCGGCCCGCCTGTCGCAGGCCCTGCGGATCGTCAAGTCGGCGGCCCAGGCGTTGGACAGCGACCCGGCTCAGGCCCGGCGCGCCCTGGCCGCCCAGGCGGTCGAGCTCAAGAAGGTCGGCGAAGCGATCAAGGACGCCCGGCTGTTCGAAGCCGCCGCCGCCCTGGAGGCCTGCACGGCCGGCGGCATGGCGCGGACCGAGCTGGTCAAGCGGATCGACGGCCTGATGGGCTTCCTGGTCGAGGACGACAATGGCGGTCGCGGCGCCGCCTGACGGTCCCGGCGACTGCAGATCGGCGCTTGCATGGCCAGAATTCGCATGATGATCCGATCCCTATTTCAATGAATCGCCAGGCGGATCGTTCTCCATCAAGTCAATCATGCTTTGAAATCCGCGCCTGAATCGGCGGATTTCGAGGGTGTAGCTGGATTGGCGATACATAAAACCGACATGGTTCTGTCGCTGACCTGACGCGTGTCGCCAATACCTGACGGCCTGAAGCTCCGGAAAAGGGGCGGGGCGAAATCAGGGGTGCATCATGTCGGTCGGTTTCAAGGGCGCCCTGCTGCGCCGGGGCAGCGTCGTGGCGATGGTCATGGCCGTGGCGGCGACGCCGGCGATGGCCGCCGAACTGCGCGGCCGGGTGGTGGACAGCCGCGGCGCGTCGCTGCCGGGCGCCTGGATCGAGGCGGGCGGCCGCTCGACCACGGCCGGTCCCGACGGCCGTTTCGTGCTGACCGGCGTGGCCCCCGGCGCGACGGACGTGACCGTGGCCTATGTCGGCTACGGCGCCTCGACCCTGCCGGTCACCGTGGCCGACGCGGGCGGCGAGGTCACCCTGACCCTGAAGCCGATCGACGAGGTGTCGGAAGTCGTCGTCAGCAGCGCCCGCGCCGCCGAGCGCCGCTCGCTGCAGGTCAAGAAGGCGGCCGACAACTTCGTCGAGGCCCTCTACGCCAACGACGTGGGCAAGCTGCCCGATCAGAACGTCGCCGAGGCCGTGCGCCGCCTGCCCGGCGTGTCGGTGGCCAACGACCAGGGCGAGGGCCGCTACGTGATCATCCGCGGCGTCGATCCGCGCTACGTCAACGTCACGGTCAACGGCCAGACGGCCGCCGCCCCCGAGCCCGACAACCGCCAGGTCAAGCTGGACGACATCCCCTCGGCGATGATCGGTTCGGTCAAGGTGATCAAGAGCCTGACCGCCGACCTCGACGCCAGCGCCATCGCCGGCCAGGTCGACATCGTCACGCTCAGCGCTTTCGATCGTCACGGAACCTTCGGCGGCGCCCGCGCCGCCTATGGCCGCTTCGACCTCAACGACAAGAACCCCTACGAACTCGACGCCTCGCTGGGCGGCACGTTCGGTCCCGGCGGCCAGTTCGGGGCGGTGGTCTCGGCCAACTATTCCAAGCGCCCGGTCGAGTCGCAGAACGTGGCCGGGGCGTCGTGGACTAAGGCCGGCGGCAATCCGATCCCGGCGGACTTCGACAGCCGCGACTACAACCTGGTCCGCGAGCGCACCGGTTTCGTCGGCAATTTCGACTGGCGGCCCAGCGACGACGTCCAGTTCTACCTGCGCAGCTCCTATTCGAAGTTCACCGACCACGAGACCCGCGACCGCTTCCGCCTGCCGATCGCCGGCGCGATCGTCCCGACCTCGGCCGCCACGGGGTCGTTCACCAAGGCCACGGGCACGCGCTACGTGCGTCGCCGCGACGAGGACGACAACACCAGGACCGTGTCCGTGGGCGGCCATTTCCAGCTGCCGGTCGGCCGTCTGGACATCGACGCCGCCTATAGCCGGGCCGAGAAGACCGATCCGCTGCGCAGCGAGTTCCAGTTCGCCACCGGCAAGACCATGGCCGGGATCTACGACGTCTCGCAGGTGCTGTTCCAGGTGACCCCGACCGCCACGGCCTACGACCCGGCCAACTACGTCTTCAAGAGCGTCAACTATGACCGCCGCCAGGCCGTCGAGGAACTGAAGCAGGCCCGCGCCGACTACGCCTTCCCCCTGTCGGCGATCGGCGACGACAGCGAGCTGAAGATCGGCGCCAAGCTGATCGACCGCTCCAAGACCAACGACCGCAACTACACGACCTACGATCCGGGTTCGACGGCCTTCACCCTGGCGGCGCTGAACCCGCCCAGCCTGGCCTCGACCTATGAGGGCCGCTACCCCTTCGGTCCGAAGGTCGACTACAGCGCCGCCCAGGCCTATGTGACCGCCAACCCGGCCACGCTGAAGCCGAACGCCGGCAAGTCGCTCAGCACCTCGCTGCTCAGCGACTACGACGTGTCGGAAAAGATCTATGCCGGCTACGCGATGGCGACGCTGAGGATGGGCCGCGTGACCCTGGTTCCCGGTCTGCGGGTCGAGACCACCGACGGCGACTACACCGCCAAGACCTTCAACAACGTCACATCCAAGCAGGGGCCCGACACCACGGGCTCGAACAAGTACACCAACTGGTTCCCCAGCCTGAACGCCAAGATGGACGTCACCGACCGCCTGGTGTTGCGGACGGCGGCGACCACCGCCATCGGCCGCCCGGACTATGTGTCGCTGGCCCCGGCCATCACCGTAGACGCCACCGCCGACACGGTCGTCCAGGGCAATCCGGACCTGAAGCCGCTGCTGTCGGCCAATCTCGACGCCGGCGTCGAATACTACCTGCCCGGCCAGGGCGTGCTGTCGGCCGCGGTGTTCTTCAAGGACATCCAGGACCCGATCTTCACCCAGACCCTGCTGAACCAGAACGGGACCTTCGGCGGCGTGGCCCTGACCGGGGCGGCGGTGACCACGCCGCTGAACGCCAGCAAGGCCAGCGTGGCGGGGGTCGAGTTCAATGTCCAATCGCAGCTGACCTTCCTGCCCGACGCTCTGAACGGCATCGGGGTGGGCGTGAACCTGGCCCTGATCGACTCGACCCTGCGCGGCGTGCCCGGCCGCGCCGACAGCCTGCCGCTGGCCCAGCAGTCCAAGACCGTGGCCACCGCCCAGCTGTTCTATGAGAAGTACGGCTTCTCGGCCCGGGTGGCCTATTCCTACCGCTCGAAGTTTCTCTACACGATCGGCGCCGACCAGGGCTCGGACGTGTGGTGGGACGACCACGGCCAGCTCGACGCCCGCGTCGCCTACGCCTTCGGCAAGACCGCCAGCGTCTTCGTCGAGGCCTCCAACCTCAACGACGAGCCCTGGCGCACCTTCGTCGGCAACGACCGCCGGCTGGGCGAGAACGAGCGCTACGGCCGGACCTTCCGGACGGGGATCCAGCTGAGCTTCTGACGCAGGGGCGGCCGCCACTGTCATCCGGACAGCGCTACGCGCTTCCGGGATGACAACGATTGGCTCTGGAAGCGCCTGCCCTAGCGACCCGTCCGCGCCAGCCAGCGGCGCAGGGCGGCGTTGACCGCTTCGGGCGCCTCCATCGGCGTCATGTGGCCAGCGTTCGGGATGATCACCATGTGCGAGCAGCCGATGGCGTGGGCCATTTCGTGCTGGCCGGCCAGGGGGGTGATGGCGTCGTGCTCGCCGCAGATGATGACGATCGGGCAGCGCAGGGCCCGCAGCGCGGCCGCGCCGTCCTGGCGGGGCAGGGCGTTCTGGCGCAGGAACACCGCGCGGCCCAGCCGCTGGGTCATGGCCTGGATGCGGCCGGTCAGGTCCTTGTCGCCCAGGCGGGAAGGGTCGACATAGCTGGCCATCAGCCGGTCGGCGACGCCCAGGAAGGCCCCCTCGTGGCTGGCCGCGGCGTTGACGGCGCGGCGCTGGGCGGCGCGTTCCGGAGTGTCGGCGCGGATGGCGGTGTCGATCAGGGCCAGGCGTTCGATGCGCTCGGGGGCGAGGCGGGCGATCTCCTGGGCCACATAGCCGCCCATCGAGAAGCCGGCCAGGGCGAAGCTCGGCTCGGCGTCGGCCAGCACCTGCTCGGCCAGGTCGCGCAGGCTCGCGCCCCGCGTCAGGTCCGCCACCTGGCAACGGGCCACGTCGGCCAGGCCCGCGACCTGGTCGCGCCACAGTTCGGCGTCGTTCAGCAGGCCGGGCAGCAGGATCAGTTGGGGCAGGGTCATCGAAAAACGCCCCGGACCTTGCGATCCGGGGCGCTCCAGTCTTTGCGGGTCAAAGCCTTTTAGGCTTCGACCATGTTCTTGGCGATGGCGGCTTCGCGCATCGACTTTTGCAGCTTCTCGAACGCCCGCACCTCGATCTGGCGGACCCGCTCGCGGCTGACGCCGTATTGCGAGGCCAGGTCCTCCAGGGTGGTGGGCTCGTCCTTCAGACGCCGTTCGGTGAGAATGTGGCGCTCGCGGTCGGTGAGCTCGACCATGGCCTCTTCCAGAAGAGTCATCCGCAGGGACTTCTCTTCGTTCTCGGCCACCACGGTCTCTTGCGACACCTGGTTGTCGTCGGCCAGCCAATCCTGCCACTCGCTTTCGCCGTCGGCGCGCAGCGGCGCGTTCAGCGAGGCGTCGGGGCCCGACAGGCGGCGGTTCATCGAGATGACCTCGCTGTCCAGCACGCCCAGCTTGGTGGCGATGGCGCTGACCTGTTCGGGGCGCAGGTCGCCGTCCTCGAAGGCGCTGATCTGGCTCTTGGCCTTGCGCAGGTTGAAGAACAGCTTCTTCTGCGCGGCGGTCGTGCCCATCTTCACCAGCGACCACGAGCGCAGGATGTACTCCTGGATCGAGGCGCGGATCCACCACATGGCGTAGGTGGCCAGGCGGAAGCCCTTGTCGGGCTCGAACTTCTTGACGGCCTGCATCAGGCCGACGTTGCCCTCGGAGATCACTTCGCCGATCGGCAGGCCGTAGCCGCGATAGCCCATGGCGATCTTGGCCACCAGGCGCAGGTGGCTGGTGACCATCTTGTGGGCCGCCTCGCTGTCCTGGTGCTCCTTCCAGCGTTGGGCGAGCATGAACTCCTCGTCCTTGGCCAGCATCGGGAACTTGCGGATTTCGGTGAGGTAACGCGACAGGCCGCCGTCCGGCGACATCACCGATAGTGAATTCACGGCCATAGAAACTATCCCCTTGGTGCGGATCCGCCCGTCAATCGCGCGCCATCATCCCCACCAGAATGGGTCAGATAGGAAGGCGTTGCGGTCAAGATAAGGTCGATAACGTATTTGTAATGTCCGACACCCGGACTCGGGTATTGGCGCTTCGAGGGTGAGAATGAACGTTCATTCTCAGAAGTTCAAGCCAAAAATGTCAGATGGACGCGACGGAAGGTTCGGCCTGGGCGCGGGGGTACGGGTCCTCGCATCGCTCAAGGCGGGCCTTGCTGGGACAGGGCTGTTGCGCCATCTAATGGCCGCGCTTGACGCCAAGGAGACCGCCCGTGACGCGCTTCATCATCCGCGCCCTGATCGCCGCCCTGGGCCTGTGGCTGGCGTCCGAGATCGTGCCGGGGATCGCCGCGCCGGGCGGCTGGACCAGCCTGCTGATCGCCGCGGTGCTGCTGGGCGTGGTCAACGCCATCGTCCGGCCGGTGGTCTTCGTGCTGACCCTGCCGCTGACGGTGACGCTGGGCCTGTTCCTACTGGTGGTGAACGCCGCGATGCTGGGCCTGGTCGGCCTGCTGCTGAAGGGCTTCGTGGTCGACGGCCTGTGGGCCGGGATCTTCGGCTCGGTGGTGGTCGGCGTGGTCAGCTGGCTGGGCCACCTGCTGATCGGGGACGGACGGGAGCGGGGTTAGACCCTCTCCCCTGAAACGTCACCCCACCGCCGTCGCCGCCAGGTCCCGCCAGCCGCGGGCTTCCTTGCGGAAGTGCGAATGGGTCTTGGCCAGGCGCTTGTCGATTTCGGCCAGGGCCTCGCGGGCCTCGTCCTTGCGGCCGGTCTGCGCCAGGAACACCGCATAGCGCGCCATGCCCTCGAAGCCGGGCATCTGGTCGGCGGCCAAACGCAGCAGCGGCTCGGCCCCGGCGTGGCGGCCCAGCTGGGCGTAGGCGCGGCCCATGGCCATGGCCGTCTGCGGCGCGCGGACCTTGGACTGGCCGTCCAGGGCCGCCAGCAGAGGCAGGGCTTCGGTCGCCCGGTTCAGCTCGACCAAGGCGTTGGCGCGCCCCAGCAGCAGTTGGGGGTCGTCGGCGTACATGCCCTGCAGCGCCTCGGCGTACAGGCGCTCGGCCTCGGCGTGACGGCCCAGGCTGGCGGCGGCGACGGCCAAGCGCGCGCGGTTGGCCACGGTGGGGGCGTCTTCAACGGCCTTGCTGGCCTCTCGGTATTCACGCTGCGGGTCCAGGGTCTCGCGCGCGGCTTTCCGCATCTTCTGGGCCGCGGTCCCGCGCGTGAATTCGGGCAGGAAGATCGCCAGGAAATAGATCAGAGCACCGATCGGCTGGACGATCAGGATGATGAACACCCAGTAGAGCTCGCGGTGCGTTCGCACCACGTGCACGCACATGGCGATCGAAAAGGCCAGCAGAGCGAGCCCGAGAAGGGGCGACAGGCCGAGTAGGGACGACATGAACGACTCCGTGCGTACGGGGCGGTGTCTCTCGCGTCGCCGAAGCGACGTCAATCGGTCAAGCTGCGATCGCCAGGCTTAGTCGGCTTGCCGCGCGGCTTTTTTGGGATCGGCCTTGGGGGCCGGGGCCAGGCGCAGCACCTCGGCCTGATAGCGCTCGTCGTCGCCGGCCGCCGCGAAGGGCAGGGCGTCGGCCAGGGCGTCCAGCATCGGGTCCAGCCACTGATGCTCGACCTTGTGGAAGTCGCCCAGCACGTAGTGCATGACCGCGTCCTTGTGGCCCGGATGGCCCACGCCGATCCGGCCGCGCCGGAAGGCGTCGCCGACCTGGCTGGTGATCGAGCGCACGCCGTTGTTGCCCGCCGCCCCGCCGCCGGCCTTCATCCGGAAGCGGCCGGGAGCCATGTCGATCTCGTCGTGGAAGACGATCACGTCGCTCGGGGCCAGCTTGAAGAACTTCATCGCCTCGCCCACGGCGCGGCCGCTCTCGTTGTAGAAGGTCCGGGGCTTGAGCAGCAGCAGCTTGACCGGCCCGTTCGGGGTCGGGACCTGGCCCTCGCAGGCCAGGCCCTGGAAGCGCGAGCGCCACGGCGCGGTGCCCCACTTGCGAGCCAGGGCGTCGACCGCCATGAACCCGACATTGTGCCGGTTCTTCTCATATTTCGGCTCGGGATTGCCGAGGCCGGCGAGGATCAGCATCGCTTGATGGTCCTGGGTGAGCGCCCAAACGAAAAACGGGCGGGCCGTGAAGCCCGCCCGTTCTCGATATCGGATCGGAGACCCGACCGGAAAGCCCTTAGGCTTCGGTCGTCGTGTCGCCTTCGTTCGATTGCGAAGCGGCCGAGGCCTTCAGGTTGGCGATCACGAAGTCGCGGTCCATGGCCGGACGCACGCCTTCCGGCAGCTTCACTTCCGAGATGCGGATGGTGTCGCCGATGTCGTGCTTGGCCAGGTCGATGACCAGTTCTTCGGGGATCTTGTCGGCCGGGCAGGCCAGCTCGACGGTGTGGCGGATGACTTCCAGCGTGCCGCCCTTCTTCAGGCCGACCGAGATGTCGTGGTTCTTGAAGTGGACCGGGATCTCGATCTTGATCAGCTGGTGCTCGTCGACGCGGTACAGGTCGAAGTGCAGCGGCTCGTCGGTGACGGGGTGGAATTGCACGGCCTTGGCGATGACCGATTGCTTCTCGTCGCCGTGCTGCAGCGTCACCAGGTGGCCCAGCAGCTTGCCGGTGTAGAGCGCCTTACGGAATTCGTTGCCCTTCACGGCGATGTTCACCGGGGCCTTGGCGCCGCCGTACAGAACGCCGGGGACCTTGCCCTGGCGGCGGGTTTCGCGCGAGCCGCCGGTGCCGGCGCGGTCGCGAAGTTCGACGTTGAGAATGATCTCGGCCATGTCTTGTCTCTCTGGAGAGCCCCATGCTCTCGGAATGCGAAGCCGCCGCACAAGACTGGATTGCCTCGCCCGGTCGACGTTTTTGGGTCGCGCTCCATACACGCAGCGGCCGCCCGATGCAACGGGGCCGGGCGCGTCCTTCTCCCCTTGCGGGAGAAGGTGGCCGCCGAAGGCGGTCGGATGAGGGGTCTTCGGTCGCAGACGAAGAAGGGCCGCACGGCCCTCGCCGGTGCGACCCCTCGTCCGTCAGCTTCGCTGACACCTTCTCCCGCAGGGGAGAGAAGGAAGTCGCTAGCCCTTCTTCTTCGTCGGCGCTTTCTTGGCGACGGGCTTCTTCTTGACCACCGGCTCGGGCTTGGGCGGGGGCGGCGGTTCGTAGGGCAGTTCGGCGCCCGAGGCCTTGAGCACGCACATGCCGGTGTCGATCATGACGTGCTGGCCCAGGCAGAACACGTCTTCGTAGTGCGGCTTGGCGACGGCCAGGCACTGGTAGAGGTTCAGCTTGCCCATGTTCAGGCACATGGCGCTGGCCGGCTCGGCCATCACCGCCTCGATCAGGGGCAGCTTGTCGTCGCCAGCGTAGCCCAGCGCGGCCAGGGCGGCCACGGCCAGGCCGCGGATCACCAGGGGCTTGTAGGGCGGCGGGGCGGAACGGAGGCCGACGACCGGGGCGCTTGCGGCGGTCGGGTCGGCGGGCGGGGCGGGCACCACGGGCACGCCGCCCATCGAGGCCTGCTGCATGGCCGCCACGTCGGCGCTGTCGGCCAGGCCGGGCGTTGAGGACATGGTCTTGGCGTAGGCCAGGCGGCCGTCGCGGTCGAGGACCGGCAGGAGCGACCACTTGGCGCGCTGGACGTCGTAGGCCGCCTGTTTCACGGCCTTGCCGGAGGTGTAGAGCTTCAGGCCGCCGGCCCCGAGGGTGTCGATGATCCGGCCGGCGGCGGTGTCGCTGCCCTTGAAGCCGACGGCGTAGGCCGGGTCGGCGATGATCTGGTTGATGACCGACTGGCGCTGGGCCGGATCAGTGGCGAACGCGCGCACCGAGGCCACGTAGGTCGGATCCTGCAGGGCCAGGACGGCGGCGTAGGCCGTGGCGCCGGACAGGAACTGCTTGGGCTCGTAGGCGACGCCGATCTTCAGCGAGGCCTGGATCTGGTCGCCGTTCTCGAAGGTCGAACCGATCGCGGCGGCGCGCTGCATGTAGCCGCGATAGGCGCTGGCCTTCTCGATGATGCTGGACGACAGGGTGATCGGCGGCGGGGCGGGCGGGGCGGCGACCACGGGCGGGGGCGGCGGGGGCGGGGTCTCGCAGCTGGCCAGCAAGGTGGCGGCGACCACGGCGATGGCCGTCAGCGCGGCGCGCGTACGCGTGGTGGAAAACATCCCGAGAACATCCCCAATGACATAGAGCGCCCGCCATACCATCGGCGCGCGGACGAGATTGTGACAGTCAGCCCGTTAACCACGTCTTGACAAGCTGGACCGTCAAAAGGGTTTCCGGCTCGGGAGGCTCGCCCGCGGGGCTAGTCGAACAGCTTGGAGACCGATTCCTCGTTGGCGATCCGGCGGATGGCCTCGCCGATCAGCGGCGCGCAGGACACGTAGCGGATCTTGGGGCAGGCCTTGACGGTGTCCGAGGCTTCGATCGAGTCGGTGACCACCAGTTCGGTCAGCACCGAATTGGCCACCCGCTCGGCGGCCGCGCCCGACAGCACCCCGTGGGTGACATAGGCCGAGACCGACTTGGCGCCGTGGGCCATTAGGGCGGCGGCGGCGTTGCACAGGGTGCCGGCCGAGTCGACGATGTCGTCGAACAGGATGCAGCGACGGTCCTTCACGTCGCCGATGATGTTCATCACCTCGCTCTCGCCCGGGGCCGAGCGGCGCTTGTCGACGATGGCCAGGTCGGCGTCGTTCAGGCGCTTGGCCAGGGCGCGGGCGCGGACCACGCCGCCGACGTCGGGCGAGACGACCATCAGGTCGTCGCCCATCGTGTAGCGCTTGTGGATGTCGTCGGCGAGCAGGCGCGAGGGCAGCAGGTTGTCGGTCGGAATGTCGAAGAAGCCTTGGATCTGGCCGGCGTGCAGATCCATGGTCAGCACGCGGTCGGCGCCCGAGCGGGTGATCAGGTTGGCCACCAGCTTGGCCGAGATCGGCGTGCGGCCGCCGGTCTTGCGGTCCTGGCGGGCGTAGCCGAAGTAAGGCAGCACGGCCGTGATCCGCTTGCCCGACGCGCGCTTCAGCGCATCGACGCAGATCAGCAGCTCCATCAGGTTGTCGTTGGCCGGATAGCTGGTCGACTGGATGACGAAGACGTCCTCGCCGCGCACGTTCTCGTCGATGGTGACGAACACCTCGAGGTCGGCGAACCGGCGCACCTGGGCGCGGGTCAGCGGCATGTCGAGATATTCCGCGATGGACTGGGCCAGGGTGCGGTTCGAATTGCCGGACAGCAGCTTCATGGTTTTGTCTCGGGAGGGGGTGTCGCCGTTGCGGGGGCTTCTAGCAGTCCCGGGCGTGGGAACAACCCCGAGTCTCGATAGATTCTGGTTATTCGACATGCTCAGGCTTCGAGCGCGATCGCCGACAGAAGCCGTCCGTAGTCGGACTCCCCGTCCAGGAAGGCCCTGCGGTTCGAAAAGAACAGCTCAGGCTCGGTGCGCGTGTCGCGGCCGACCCATTCGCTTTGCGCCACCCCGGCCGTCTCCAGGCGGTCCAGGACGAAGGCCGGCAGGTCGAACAGGCGCTTGTCGTCGGCCGGGCCGGGCGAGAAGAATCGGCCGGAGCCGGGGCTGTCGGCCTCGAAGCGGTGCAGGAACTCCAGGCCCACCTCGTAGGATAGGGGTCCGATGCAGGGGCCGACGGCGGCGACCATGCGCGACGGCTCGGCGCCCAGGGCCGTCATCTGGTCGACCGCGGCCTGGACGATCCCGCCCAGCGCGCCGCGCCAGCCGGCGTGGGCGGCGGCGACGACCTTGGCGACCGGATCGGCGATCAGCACCGGCGCGCAGTCGGCGTGCAGGGCGCCGCAGACCACGCCCGGCGTGCGGGTCACCACGGCGTCGCCTTCGGGCCGGACGTCGCCCCACGAGCCGTCGGCGACGATGGCGATGGTCGAATGGATCTGGAAACAGGTGTTGAGGTCTTCCGGTGCGGCCCCGAACCAGGCGGCGGCCCGGGCGCGGTTCTCGGCGACGTCGGCCGGCTCGTCCTTGCTGCCGCGACCGACGTTGAGGCTGGAATAGAGCCCGGTCGAGACCCCGCCCTGGCGGGTGAAGAACGCGTGCCGGACCCCGGCGACGGCGGCCAGCAGCGGCGACTGGACGGTGGGCAGGTCGGGCATCGTCTACGATTCCTCGAAAAGCGGAGGAGAAAGGCCGGGCGCGGACAGGCAGGCGACCTTGAACAGCTGACCCATCTGCGCCGGTCCGGTCAGGCGATCAAGCTGCCGGGCCAGCTTGCCGGCCTGATCAGCCTGGTTCGCCGGAGGTTGGGCGGCGACCAGGGCCTGGGCGCGCTGCGCGATTCCCAGGCCCTGGAGAAACGCGCCCTGGGACAGGATGGGTCCCGTCGCGGCCCCGACCTCGGCGGCGGCGGCCAGCACGGCGGGGAAGTCGGCCCAGACGGTCAGGTCGGCCTGGCCCGGCTCGGCCAGGGGCGAGACCTTCCGGTGAGCCTTCAGCGCCTGCAGCGTGTCGCCCGGTCCCGGCGTGTCGCGGCCGTAGTCGATCAGCAGCGCCGCCCCGCCGTCGCGGGCGACACGATGGCCGATCTCCGCGCCGAGGGCCGCCTGGGCGGGCGAGGATTCGACGACGGAGCCAACGGGCAGGTCCTCTCCCTGGGGGGGAGGCCCTAGGGGCTTCAGCCCGAACGCCAGGCTCCCGGCCTCGTCCAGACCCACCACCCGCTCGGCCCAGCCGTCTTCGGTCCGCACGAACTGGCGCGCGGGCAGGCAGTCCAGCACCTCGTTGGCGACCAGCAGCAGCGGCGCGCCGGCCGGCACGGCTTCCAGTCGGTCGGCCCAGCGCGGCGCCAGGGGCGCGCCGTCCAGCCTGGCGGCCTGGGCCTGGCGCAGCGGCGGCGAGACCTCGACCAGCCACAGGTCGGCGGCGGCCAGGAATTCGGGCAGCAGCCGCGCCGCGCGCAGGATGTCGGCGATCAGCGTCCCGTCGCCCGGACCGATCTCGACCAGCCGCACCGGCGCGGGCCGGCCCATGCGGGTCCAGGTCTCCAGCATCCACAGGCCGATCAGCTCGCCGAACATCTGGCTGACGCCGGGCGCGGTCAGGAAGTCGCCGCTCGCACCCAGCGCCGGCCGGGTGGCGTAATAGCCGTCGCGCGGGTCGTGCAGGCAGCGGGTGAAGTATTCGGCGACGCTGATCGGTCCGTCCTGGGCGATCTGGGCCCGCAGGCGGTTAAGCAGGCTCATGGTCTTCCGCGACGGGAGCGGAAACCGGCTCGCGCAGGGCCCGCCACAGCAGCGCGGCGCCGACCAGCAGCATCGGGATCGACAGGATCATCCCCATGGTCAGGCCGAACGGGAAGTCGGGCATGCCGTGGTCGGGGTTGCGCACGTTCTCCAGCAGGGCGCGGAACAGGCCGTAGCAGATCAGGAAGGTCGCCACGAGCGCGCCGCGGCGTTGCAGCCACTTCAGCCGGTAGGCGGCGAAGTTGAGGATCAGGAACAGCACCACGCCCTCGAGCGCCGCTTCGTACAACTGGCTGGGATGGCGCGGCAGTTCGCCGGCGGGGCAGACGCCGCGGTTGGCGGCCTGGATCGTGCGGTTGCAGAAGATCATGCCGAACGGATGGTCGGTGACCCGGCCCCACAGCTCGCCGTTGATGAAGTTGGCGCAGCGGCCGAAGAACAGGCCGATCGGCACGACGGGCGCGACCAGGTCGCCCAGCTTCAGCATGTCGATCTTCTGGTGGCGGGCGAACAGGGCGATGGCCGCGCACACGCCCAGGAAGCCGCCGTGGAAGGACATGCCGCCCTCCCAGACCTTGAAGACCGTCAACGGATTGGCCGCCAGGCCGGCCCGCTGGTCGTCGTTCAGCATCATGTAGAACAGCACGTAGCCGATCCGGCCGCCCAGGATGATGCCCAGGGTGATCCACAGCACCAGGTCGTCGATCTGCACCGAGGTGGCGGTCGGCTTGCGCCCGCCCCACAGCTGGTCGCTCCGCACCAGCCGGATGGCGTACTGCCAACCCAGGAGGATGCCGGCGACATAGGCCAGGGCGTACCAGCGCAGGGCCAGCGGCCCCCACTGCAGGGCCCAAGGGCCGATGTGGACGATGGGGTCGATGTCGGGGAAGATCACGCCGCGAGCGCTCCGGACGGACAAGTGGTCGAACCTCTAGCGCGTTCCCACTTCGCTTTCATCCTTCCTTTCCCATATAAGAGCCGCGACGAACCGCGCCGCGCTCTGGAATCTCGATGCACAGCCAAAACCCCTTCCTCGACGAATTCGCCAAGCTGACCCAGGCCGCCATGGGCATCGCCCAGACCGCCGGCGAGGAGGCCAAGACCGCGATGCGGGCCCAGGCTGACCGCCTGGCCGCCGAGTTCGACTTGATCCGGCGCGACGATTTCGAGGCCCTGAAGGCCGAGGTGGCGGCGCTGCGCGAGGAAGTCGCGGCCCTGAAAGCCGCGAAAACCGCGGCGAAAACCCCCGCCAGGAAGGCCGCCGACGCGGCTGGATAGGCGAGTTTCGTTCCCGTTCGACGTGAAGGCGGTTGTGACGCCGCCCACGAAGCAGATTAGAGTCCCTGGAGTGGGTGATTTGGTCGGGTCCCACGACCCGTCTCTCCCCGGGGGTCGAAGGGTCTAATGGACACCCAACCGGAAGAAGACGACGTCCTGCTGGCGATGGATCCGCTGGAAGTGGTCGAACACGTGCTGGCGGCCGAGAACCTGACGTTCGACCGCACCGAGGACGGCGACCTGGCCTTCGCCCTGACCGGCGACTGGAAGGACTACGAGCTGTGGTTCGCCTGGCGGCCCGAGGCCGATTGCCTGCAGCTGTGCCTGTCGCTGGACCTGCGCGCCAGCAAGACCAAGCGTCCCAGCGCCTACGAGCTGCTGTCGATGATCAACCAGCGCGTCTGGCTGGGCCACTTCGAGGTCTGGACCGACGACGGCGAGGTGGTGTTCCGCCACGCCCTGGCGCTGCCGGCCGGCGAGCGTCCGACCATGGCCCAGGCCGCGTCGATGATCGACGCCGCCGTCGAGGCCGCCGACCGCTTCTATCCCGCCTTCGACTTCCTGCTGCACGGCGCCAAGACCCCGGACGAGGCCATGGCCGCCTGCATGTTCGAGACGGTGGGCCAGGCTTAGGGCTGGACTTTCCGTCTCCCCTTGCGGGAGAAGGTGGCCTTGCGAAGCAAGGTCGGATGAGGGGTTTCTCGGACGCTTGAGCGGAGTCGCCGGCTCGCCGCCGCGCGACCCCTCATCCGTCGCTTCGCGACACCTTCTCCCGCAAGGGGAGAAGGATCAGCCAGAGCGGAGCCGCCCATGACCACCCCCATCCTCCTCCTCGGCGCCGGACGCATGGGCGGGGCCCTGATCGAGGGCTGGACCAAGGCGGAGGCCTTCTCCGCCGCCGACCTGATCATCCGCGATCCCAATGTCGACCCCGCCGCTTTCCCGGGCGCGATCGTCAATCCGCCGCTCGAGGCCCTCGCCGCGGCCAAGACCGTGCTGCTGGCGGTCAAGCCGCAGATCTGGCGGCAGGCCGTGGCCGACGTCGTCCCGCATCTGGCGCCCGACGCCGTGGTCGTCTCGATCGCCGCCGGGGTGCGCGCAGCCGACATTTCCGCAGCGTTCGGCGGCCGCGCCGTGGCCCGGGTGATGCCGACCACCGCCGTCGCCATCGGCCTGGGCACGGCTTCGATCCATGCCGACACCGACGAAGCCCGGGCGCGGGCCCACGCCCTGCTGGATCCGGTCGCCACCACGGTGGATCTCGACGACGAGGCCCTGATGCACGCCGCGACCGCGGTGTCCGGCTCGGCCCCGGCCTATCTCTACGCCTTCATCGAGGCGCTGGAGGCGGCAGGCGCCGGCCAGGGGCTGGACCCGGCCGCCTCGGCCAGGCTGGCGCGGGCCACCATCGTCGGCGCGGCGGCCCTGCTGGGCCAGGGCGGCGAGGAGCCGGCCGAACTGCGCAGGCAGGTGACCTCCCCCGGCGGTACGACGGCCGCGGCGCTGGACGTGCTGATGGGCGAGGGCGGTTTCGGCGACCTGCTGCCGCGCGCGCTGGCGGCGGCGGTGAAGCGGTCGGTGGAGCTGGGGGGCTGATAGACCCCTCTCCCTAAGAGAGAGGGTTCTTGTAACCGTCCCGCTTACCCGCCATCTCAACAGCCATGACCGCCGCCGAAGACATCCTCGACCGCGCCGCCGCCGCCGCGCTCGCCCTGGCCGCCGACCGGCCGTGGACGCAGATCAGCCTGCGCGACATCGCCCTGAAGGCCGAGGTGCCGTTCGCCGAACTCTACGCCCGCGCCGACGGCAAGGGCGCGGTGCTGAACCACCTGGCGGCCCGCTTCGACCGCGCCGCCCTGGCCACGGCCTCGGCCGATGAGGCGACCACCCACGACCGGCTGTTCGACGCGGCCATGGCCCGGATCGAGGCGATGGAGCCGCATCGCGCCGCCCTGATCGCCATCAGCCGCTCCGAGAGCGTGGTGGTCTCGGCGATGCGCTTCCCCAGGACCGCCCGCGCCATCCTGGAAGCCGCCGGCGTCGACGCCGTCCCGGCCCGGCTGGCCGCGATGTCGGCGGTCTGGGGCCGCACCCTGCAGGTCTGGCGCGACGACGAGGGCGCCCTGAACCGCACCATGGCCGAGCTGGACAAGCGCCTGAAGCAGATGGCCTCGGGCCTGGAGAAGGTCGGGGCGGGGTTCTAGGGGCCGTTTCCCGACGCTCGGACCAACAACCGTTGTCATCCCGGAAAGCGCGTAGCGCTTGTCCGGGATGACAACGGATTTGAAGCTTTGGGCCGGGACCAAACAAAAAGCCCGCCGGGAGCGATCCCGGCGGGCTTGCTGTATCAGGCTCGACGCCCGATCAGCTCTTGGTCTGGTTGGTCGGCAGCTTGCAGCCGCCGCCCACGCCCTTGGCCTGCAGGCACGAGAGCAGTTCGGCCGGCTTGGGAGCGGTCTGGTTCAGCGGATAGGCCATCACCCAGCCCGGCAGGCCGTCCGAGCAGGCGACTTCGACGAAGCCCTGGGTCGCGGTCTGGCCGATGATGCGCGAGCCGGAGACGGTGCAGCTGCCCTTGCCCAGGCCCTTCAGGTCGGCCGTCAGGCGCGGATAGGCGGCGTCCGGCTTGGTGAAGCTGCAGCGGTAGCCGTTCATTTCCGAGGTCACGCAGTCGTAGACCGTGTTGCTGGTGGCGGTGAAGATGCCGATGCCGCCGTCGGGACGGTTGGAGCACTTCAGCTCGACGATCTCCTTGCGGGGGTCGTTGCTGGGCAGCATGCCGTACTTCTCGACCTTGCAGTCGAAGCCGGCCTTGGCGGCCAGCTTGCTGTAGAGGCCGGCCTGTTCGGTCTGGGCCGCCACGGCGTCGCTCAGGGTGCAGCCGCCGCCGACATAGCCGGCCTGGGCGCAGTCGATGGCCTTGACCAGGGCGCCGCCGGCCGAGGCCTGCTGCAGCACGTAGCCCTTGCCGTCCTGGCAGGCGACTTCGAAGTAGTTGTCGGTCTTGGTGCTGAGGATGTAGCGCTTGTCCTTGATCGCGCAGTTCTTGCCCGAGGCGGCGTTCAGCGTGTCGACGACGGCCAGCTGGGTGGCCTTGTCGGTCAGCTTGCAGCTGACATTGCCGCCTTCCTCGTACAGCAGGCAGCTGTTGACCGTGACGTCCTGGTCGACATTGATCGGGGCGGAGGTCTGGACGATGTAGCCGGCGCCGCCCTTACAGGCGACTTCGAAATAGGCGTTCTTGGCGCCGGCGCCGATGGCGCGGGCGTTCTGGATATCGCAGGCCGTCTGGGCCTTGGCCAGGTACGGCGCCAGGCCGGCCTTCGGATCGGCGTTGCCGGGCAGGACGCAGGCCAGGGCGCTGGGCTTGCCGTCCGCTGCGGCCTGGGCGGTCTCCAGGCAGCTGTAGGCCTGCGGCGCGGCGTCTTTTTTGGCCAGCAGCGCGAAGCCCAGGCCCTGCTGGCAGGCGACTTCGTAATAGTCGGTGCTGGTCTTCTTGTCGTTGCCGATCAGGCGGGCGTCAGTAACCGTGCACGAGATGCCGGCGGCCTTGGCGACGTCCGGCGCGGCCTTCATGCCGGCCTCGCGGGATTTGGCGTCGACGGCGGCCGGCTTGTCCTTTTCCTTGGCCGCCGAGATCACGGTGGCGGGAACAAGCGCGGCGAGCGCGAGGGCGGCCGTCAAGCCGATCGCGATGGGCCTCATGGGGTGCGTCTCCTGGGGTAAATTCCTCGCGGCGGACTTAAGGCCCGCTTGCATCGAGGGTCAAGATGTCGTCCGACGGGGGCGCAATCATGACGATGGCCGCGACCGGAGGGCGCAGATGCGGGACGGGATCGAGGACGGCGCGGTCGAACCGCCCGAAAGGTCGTCGAGGCCGCGGTTGGTCTATCCGTTCGAAACGGCGCCGGAGACGGGGTCGGGCCAGGCCGTCGAGGTCGCGCCCGGCGTCCTGTGGCTGCGCCAGCCGCTGGGCGGCTCGCTGGGCTTCATCAATGTCTGGGCGATCGCCGACGGCGAGGGCTGGGCGGTGGTAGACACCGGCTTGCAGACCCAGGAGACCTCGCAGGCCTGGCGCGCGGCCTTCGCCGGCGCCCTGGGCGGACGGCCCGTCACCCGGGTGATCGTCACCCACCTGCATCCCGATCATGTCGGCCTGGCCGGCTGGATCGTCCGCAAGTTCGACGTCCGCCTGTGGATGACCCGGCTGGAATATTTCCAGTGCCGGATGCTGGCGGCCGACACCGGCCGCGCGGCGCCCGAGGACGGGGTGCGGTTCTTCCACGCCGCCGGTTGGGACGAGGCGGCGATCGACACCTACAAGGCCCGGTTCGGCGGCTTCGGCAAGGCGATCCACCAACTGCCCGACAGCTACCGCCGGATGACCGACGGCGAGGTCTTCGCGATCGGCGACCACGACTGGCGGGTGGTGACCGGCCAGGGCCACTCGCCCGATCACGCCTGCCTGTGGTGCCAGGACCTGGGCGTGCTGATCTCCGGCGACCAGGTGCTGCCCAGGATCTCGTCCAACGTCTCGGTGTTCCCGACCGAGCCGGACGCCGACCCGCTGAGCGACTGGCTCGCCTCGCTGGCCAAGGTGAAGGCGGTGGCGCCGGACACGGTGCTGGTCCTGCCGGCCCACAACGACCCGTTCCGGGGGCTGCACGCCCGCATCGACGGGTTGATCTCGGGCCACGAGCGGGCCCTGACGCGACTGGCTGGCAAGCTGGTCGAGCCCAAGCGGGTGGTCGACGTGTTCGGCAGCCTGTTCGCCCGGCCGATCGGCCCGGACCTGCTGGGCATGGCCACGGGCGAGGCCCTGGCGCACCTGAACTGCCTGATCGGGCGGGGCTTGGCGGTGCGCGAGGCCGACGGCGACGGGGTGAGCTGGTACCGGGCGGCGGCTAAGATCGAGATCTAGCGGTCGGCGATGTACAGGTAGGCGACGCTCTCCGTATCGCCGGCGATGTCGCACGTGCCGTTGCCGGCGACCACGACGGATTTGTTCGTGGCGTAGGCCGACAGCAACGTGGCCAGCACGGCCTGGCCGGCCGACGTCTGGGTGCTGAACGACCAGCGGTTCGGAAAATTCGCCGCGCAGGCCGGAACGCCGGTCCGGGCGCCGCCGTCCTGGAAGAAGTAGGCGACGCCGCTGGGGGTGACCGTGATGTTGTATACGGTCTTGGCCGCCGACACGGAGGCGCTGGCTCCCGAACCGATCGGCAGCATGACGGCCATCGCCAGGCCCAGGGCCGCCGAGGGGAAGAGTTTCATGCGTCTTTCCAGTTCAGATCGCGGAGGTTGTGTCGAGCGAGCTTCACCATGGACGCCGACCCCCGTCAATCCCGCGACGTCGGCTCCGCCGGCTGACCGACGGAGCCTGATCGGAAAGCGTCCTCAGGCCGGCAGGCGCTTCTCGTACTCGGCCTTGAGCTTGCTCCAGGTGTCCCAGAACGACGCCGTCTGCGGCTTGCCGCCGATCTTGGTGACCAGCACGTCCAGGTGGGCGTGCCAGCCGGCGCTGACATTGAGCAGCTGGGCGCGGTCGGGCAGGCGGCGGTGGGTGATCGTCAGCAGCACCTTGTCGCCGGCCGGCTCCAGCTCGAACGACACCTCGCCCTGGTTCCAGGCGATGGCCAGCTTGCGGTTCGGCTCGAGCGCGAGGATCCGGCTCTCCAGGCGGTGTTCGGCGCCGAAGCCCTCCGGCCGCGTACCGGGCGGGTCGCTCAGCTCGTCGTTGCGCCAGACCAGTTCGAACGGCGTTCCGGCCTTCATCTCCATCTGGCCCGAGGCCAGCCATTGGCGGCGCAGCTCGCTCTGCGTCAGATAGGCCCAGACGCGGTCGACGGGGCCGGGCAGCAGGCGCTGGATCTTCAGGGTCAGGGGCTCGATCAGTTCGCCATAGGCGGAAAGGGTCGCGAGTTCCGTCATTGGTCGTCTCCTTGTTTGGCGGGCGGGGTCTTGCGGGCGTCCTCCTCGCGGAGGAGCCGGTCGAGCACGTCCAGACGGCTGGTCCAGAAGTGTTCGTAGAAGTTCAGCCACTCGTGGGCCGTGGCCAGGGGCCCGGGGTCGAGGCGGCACAGGTGGGTGCGGCCGCGGACCTCGCGCCGGATCAGGCCGGCGCTTTCCAGGGCCTTGATGTGCTTGGAGGCGGCGGCCAGCGAGATCGAGAACGGCTCGGCCAGCTGGCCCACCGTCCGTTCGCCGTTCGCCAGGTCGCGCAGCATCCGGCGACGGGTGGCGTCGCCGAGGGCGTGGAAGACGGCGTCCAGCGGAGGGGCAAGTAATTCAACCATGTGGTTGAATGTGTAGGACGGCCCGTGAAGAGTCAACCGATCGGTTGAATAAATCCACCGCGAAGCCAAAACATTCGTTTGATATTTCGTGCGCGAACTATAATCTCGCCCGCCATGACCACGCCGCCCGACCGACGCCTCGTCTTCCTGCTCAACGTCGCCCATCGGCGCGTGACCCGCTACATCGAGGCCAAGATGGCCGCCAAGGGCGGGCTGACCGCCGCCCAGTCCGGGGCCCTGTTCGTGCTGGGCCAGAAGGACGGCGCCCTGATCGGCGAGGCCGCCGAGGCCCTGGACCTGGCGCCCTCGGCCATGACCGGGCTGGTCGACCGCATGGTCCGCGCCGAACTGGTCGAGCGCCGGCCCGATCCCAAGGACGGCCGCGCCTTCCGCCTGCACCTGACCACCCACGGCGAAGCGGCCCGCGAGGAGGCCAAGGCCGGGGTCGAAGGCCTGAACGCCCGTCTCACCGAAGGCTTCACGGACGAGGAGATCGCCGTGGTGTCGCGCTGGCTGACCAGCCTGCAAACGAAATTCCCCAAAGGAGACCCGCAATGACTGATCACGTCCAAGTGGCCGTCGACGCCGGCGTGATGACCCTCACCCTGGCGCGCCCGGACAAGAAGAACGCGCTTAGCAACGCCATGTACGGCGTGCTGGCCGACAGCCTCGAAAAGGCCGAGCGCGACCCGTCGGTGCGCGTGGTGGTGTTCCAGGCCGACGGCGACAGCTTCAGCGCCGGCAACGACCTGCAGGACTTCGCCGCCCAGGCTGCCGGCGCCTTCGAGGGCGAGCGCCACGTGATGCGGTTCCTCAAGGCCTTGGCCAAGGCCACGCGGCCGCTGGTCGCCGCCGTCCAGGGCCAGGCCGTGGGCGTGGGCACGACCATGCTGCTGCATTGCGACCTGGTGTTCACCAGCCCGGACGCGAAGCTGACCGTGCCGTTCGTCAACCTGGCCCTGGTGCCGGAGGCGGCCTCCAGCCTGCTGCTGCCGGCCCGCATCGGCCACGCCCGCGCCTACGCCATGTTCGCCCTGGGCGAGGCGGTCAGCGGCGAGACCGCCGCCGCTTGGGGGATCGCCAACGCCTGCGTGCCGCTGGAGGACCTGCGCGCCCGGGCCCGCGCCGCCGCCGACCAGCTGGCCAAGCGCCCGCTGGGCGCCCTGACCGCCACCAAGGGCCTGATGCGCGACGCCGGGGCCATCTCGGCCCTGATGGACAAGGAAGGCGAGCTGTTCGCCGCCCGTCTGCAGACCGCCGAGGCGCGGGAGGCGTTCATGGCCTTCGCCGAGCGTCGTGCGCCGGACTTCAGCAAGGTCGGCTGAGGTGACGCTGGCCCTGGTCCTGGCGGCGGCGCTGTTCGCCCTTTCGGGGATCCATCTCTACTGGGGGCTGGGCGGTCGCTGGCCGGGTCATGACGAGGCCTCGATGGTCGAGCACGTCGTAGGCCGCACGCGCGGCATGCGCGCGCCGGGCCTGCCGGCTTCCGCCGGGGTCGCCCTGGCCCTGGCGGCGGGCGGCGTCCTGGTGCTGGCGAGCCTGACGCCGACGCCTTGGGACGGGTGGCTGAAGGCCGCGCGCTGGGGGCTGCTGGCGGTGTTCGCCGGACGCGGCCTGGCGACCTATGTCCCGCCGGTGTTCCGTTACGCCGAGGGCACGCCGTTCGCGACGCTCAATCGTCGGGCCTACGGGCCGCTGTGCCTGGCGATCGCCTTGGGGATCCTGATCTTGCAGCTGTAGCGTTCGGCACAACGATAAAATCAAGGGAGCGAACACCATGGCCGACCGCATAAAGTCCCCTTTCGGGCCCTACACCGACGCCCGCGACGTCGTCGCCGGCCACGACCTGAGCGGCAAGGTCGCCATCGTCACCGGCGGGGCCACCGGCATCGGCGTCGAGACCGCCCGCGCCTTGGCCGAGGCCGGGGCCGAGGTGGTGATCGCCGTGCGCAAGCCGGATCTCGCCGAGGCGGCGGTGGCCGACATCGCCAGGGCGGCCAAGGGCAAGGTGTCGTGGTCGATGCTGGACCTCTCCAGCTTCCGGTCGATCCGCGCCTTCGCCGAGCGCTGGGGCGAGCGGCCGCTGAACCTGCTGATCAACAACGCCGGCGTCATGGCCTGTCCGCTCGCCTACACCGAGGACGGGCTGGAGATGCAGATCGGCACGAACCACTTCGGCCACTTCCTGTTGTCATTGCTGCTGGCCCCGAACCTGGCGGCGGGCGCCAAGCGATCCGGCAAGGCCTCGCGCCTGGTGTCGCTGTCGTCGATCGGCCACCGCCGCGGTCCGATGAACTTCGAGGATCCGCACTTCCGCCACCGCCCCTACGACAAGTGGGAGAGCTACGGCCAGGCCAAGACCGCCAACGCCCTGTTCGCGGTGGGTTTCGACCGGCGGTTCAGGGACCAGGGCGTGCGGGCCAATGCGGTGATGCCGGGCGGCATCTTCACGCCGCTGCAGCGCCACCTGCCGATCGAGGAGCAGAAGACGCTGGGATGGCTGGATGACGAGGGCAAGCCGCGCGACGGCTTCAAGACCCCGCAGCAGGGCGCCTCGACCAGTGTCTGGGCCGCGGTGGGCGACGAGCTGGAGGGGCGAGGCGGGCTCTATCTGGAAGACCTGGCCCAGGCCGCGCCGTGGAGCAAGGACCATCCCTGGGCCGGCGTCATGCCTCACGCCCTGGATCCCGAAGCGGCCGAACGGCTGTGGGCCCTGTCGGTGGAGACCACGGGGCTGTGAAATCCACGCCCTCGACAAGCTCGGGGTGAGGATTTCTTCTGAACCAGCGTATCAACAGCCCTCATCCCGAGTCTGTCGAACGACGAGGGCTCCGGCGCCTGGCGAACGCATCTTCAAGGGAGGCTTTCATGAGCCTATCGGGCAAGACCCTCTTCATCACCGGCGCCTCGCGCGGCATCGGCCTGGCCATCGCCCTGCGCGCGGCCCGCGACGGCGCCAACATCGTCATCGCCGCCAAGACCGCCGAGGCCCATCCCAAGCTGCCCGGCACCATCTACACCGCCGCCGCCGAGATCGAGGCGGCCGGCGGCAAGGCCCTACCGCTGGTGGTCGACGTGCGCGAGGAGGCCAGCGTCCAGGCGGCGGTCGACAAGGCGGTCGAGACGTTCGGCGGCATCGACATCTGCGTCAACAACGCCTCGGCGATCTCGCTGACCGGCACGCTGTCGACCGACATGAAGCGCTACGACCTGATGCACCAGATCAACGGGCGCGGCACCTTCCTGACCTCGAAGATCTGCCTGCCGCACCTGAAGAGGGCGGCCAACCCGCACATTCTCGCCTTGTCGCCGCCGCTGGACATCAAGCCCCGCTGGTTCGCGCCGCACGTCGCCTATTCGATGGCCAAGTACAATATGAGCCTGTGCATGCTGGGCCTGGCCGAGGAGTTCCGCGTCGACGGCGTGGCCTGCAACGCCCTGTGGCCGCGCACCGCCATCGCCACCGCCGCCATCCAGTTCGCCCTGACCGGCGAGGAAGGGCTCAAGCACTGTCGCACGGTCGAGATCATGGCCGACGCGGCCCACGCGATCTTCGAAAAGCCGTCGCGCGAGTTCACCGGCCAGTTCGTGATCGACGACACCTTCCTCTACGGCGAGGGCGTGCGCGACTTCGACAAATACCGTGTGGATCCCACCGCCACCCTGATGCCGGACTTCTTCGTGCCCGAGGACAGCGTTCCGCCTCCGGGAGTGGTGATCGGGTGACCCAAACACCGCTCATCCCGGCGAATGCCGGGACCCAGATCCTACAGCGGAGTGTCGGGCTGGAAGAGCTCTGCGCTTTTGGCGTCAGCCCCAAAGCCATTCCATCTGGGTCCCGGCATTCGCCGGGATGAGCGGATTATTTGGGAGGCCGCGTCTTCCGCGCCGCCGCCACCGCGATCGACCGCCGGGCCCAGTCGACCATCCGCTCCGGTTCGTCCAGCGCCTCGGCGGGGGCGGACCAGTAGGCCATCGGGCTCATGCCGAACGGCGCGAACTGGACGCTGCCGGCCGCCTCGAAATCAGCGCGCAGGGTTTCGTCGCCCTTGAGATACAGGGTGTCGTCGTCGATCAGGGCGAAGAACAGGCCCTGGGCGTAGAGCCCGACTCCGCCGAACATCCTGCGCGAGGTCAGCGGCCCGACCGGCGCCAACTGCTCGAGCACGAAATCCAGATAGTCCGAAGAGACCGCCATATGTCCGTCGCCATTCGTCCCGCCGTCCGCGAGGACAGCGCCCTGATCCTGCAGTTCATCCGCGACCTGGCCGAGTACGAGAAGTTGCTCGACGACGTGCGGGCGACGCAGGACGACGTCACGGTGGCGCTGTTCGGCGAAAATCCCAAGGCCTTCTGCGACATCGCCGAGATCGACGGCCGGCCCGTGGGCTTCGCCCTGTGGTTCTACAACTTCTCGACCTTCGTCGGCCGGCACGGGATCTATCTGGAGGACCTGTTCGTGCGGCCGGAGGCGCGCGGCTCCGGCGCGGGGAAGGCGCTGCTGGCCAATCTGGCCAGGCGCTGCGTCGACGAGAACCTGGGCCGGCTGGAATGGGCCGTGCTCGACTGGAACGCCCCGTCGATCGCCTTCTACGACAGCCTGGGCGCGGCGGCGATGGACGAGTGGATCGTGCGGCGGATGACGGGCGAGGCGCTGGCGAGGTTGGCGGGGCGGTGAACCCGGGACGCCTATTCCAGCCGGTCCGCCTTCCGCAGCTCCGGGAACATCCTCGCCCAGGCGCCGGTCACCAGCAGCGCCCCGACGCCGCCGAAGATCGCCGCGCCGACCGGGCCCAGGAACCGCGCGGCGACGCCGCTCTCGAACTCGCCCAGCTCGTTGGAGGCGCTGATGAACAGGCCCGAGACGGCGGCGACCCGGCCGCGCATCGGGTCGGGCGTGACCAACTGCACCAGGGTCTGGCGGATATAGACCGAGACCATGTCGGCCCCGCCCAGCACCGCTAGGGCGGCCACCGACAGCCACATCCATTGCGACAGGCCGAACACCACCGTCGCCGCGCCGAACACCGCCACGGCGCCGAACATCAGCAGGCCGGCGCGACGACGGATCTGATGGCTGGCCAGGACGACCGCCACCACGGTGGCGCCGACGGCCGGCGCGGCGCGCAGGATCCCGAAGCCCTCGGCCCCGACATGCAGCACGTCGCGGGCGAACACCGGCAGCAGGGCGGTGGCCCCGCCCAGCAACACGGCGAACAGGTCCAGCGAGATCGAGCCGAAGACGATCTTGTTGCGCCAGGTATAGACTAGGCCTTCCTTGATCAGCGTCCAGCGTGAGCCGGGCTGCACCACCGGCTTGGTCGACTGGCGGATGCCCAGCAGGCACAGGCCGCCCAGCAGGAACAGGCCCGCCGAGGCGCCGAACGCCGTGGCCGGCGAGATGGCGCACAGCAGGCCGCCCAGGGCCGGGCCGATGATCGAGGCGCTCTGCCACGACAGCGAGTTCCAGGCGATGGCGCGGGGCAGCAGCGGGCGAGGCACCAGCATCGGGCCCATGGCGCTGGAGGCCGGCGACAGGAAGGCGCGCCCAGCTCCGAACAGCACGGCGATGGCGAAGATCGGCCACAGGGCCGTGTGTCCCGACCAGGCCAGGAGGCCCAGAGACCCGGCGCAGACGATGTCGACGCCGATCGCGGCGGTCATGATCGCCCGGCGGTCATGGCGGTCGGCGGTCTCGCCGGCGGTCAGGGCCAGGAAGAACAGCGGGATGAACTGGGCCAGGCCCACCATGCCCAGCAGGAAGGCGCCCTGGCCTTCGTTGTGGCCGGTCTCGCGGGCCAGGGTGTAGACCTGCCAGCCGATCGTCACCCCCTGGATCTGCACAGCCAGGGTGGCGACGAAGCGCGCGGTCCAGAAGAACAGGAAGTCGGTCTGCCGCAGCAGGGCGCGCATGGACGTGTCCCCCTCCTGCTTTGGCGCTTCGAGGGCCGAAGGGACGGAGTCGGGGTCGGAGGGGAGGTCGCTCATCGCGGCGGACCATGTCCCCCGATGAGCGTCGCCGCAATCGAGTTTGTTTGATGCGACAGTTGATTTCATTGACGCCACGCGCCCCAGGCCCTATTTCGCGCCCTCCAACGGAAGGGAAGGCCGTCATGCGACGCCTGCGACGAACCTGCGCCGCGCGGACCGGAGTCCGCGTCTAACGCCCCGGAGGCGGCCGTCTCGGCCGCGTCACGATCCGGGGCTATGTCCCCCTTTCGTGTTCCGGATCGTTTAGCGCCCATGTCGTCTTCCGCCGTCGCCCCTTCGCCGCCATCGCCCTCCGCCTTGGCGCCCGCCATCTCGATCGAGCGGCCCGAGCACGCCCGCGCCGTGGAGGCGCTGGTCGACCGCGCCTTCGGGCCGGGCCGGTTCGCCAAGTCGTCCGAGCGCCTGCGCGAGGGCAACCGCAAGCTGGACGACTGCTCGTTCGTGGCCCTGCACGAGGGCCGGGTGATCGGCAGCGTGCGGCTGTGGCCGGTGACGGTGGGCGGCGCGCCCGCCGCCTTCCTCGGTCCCCTGGCCGTCGACGCCGACGAGCGCCGGCACGGCCTGGGCCAGGCTCTGGTCGAGGCGGCCTGCGAGGCGGCGGCCAAGGCCGGCTGGCGCGCGGTGCTGCTGGTCGGCGACGCCCCCTATTTCGGCCGCGTCGGCTTCGCGGCCGGGCCGGCCGCCCAGGCGATCATGCCCGGCCCCGCCGATCAGCGCCGGGTGCTGGTCAAGGCCCTGGTCGAGGGCGGCGACGCGGGGCTGGTCGGGCCGATCCGGATCGGCTGAAGGGCCGGAGGGGGCCTGCGGCGCTTGAGCCCGACGCCCGCTTGCCCTACCTGAACCTGATGACCGTCGATCCCACATCCTCCGGCCTCGCGGGTGTCACCGCCGCGGCCGCGAGCGCGGGCGAGCGCGGCCTGCCGCCGGTGCATTTGTGGCATCCGGAGCACTGCGGCGACATCGACATCCGCATCCGCAAGGACGGGGTCTGGTTCCACGAGGGGACGCCGATCGGCCGCGAGGCCCTGGTGCGCCTGTTCTCGACCGTGCTGCGGCTGGACCCGGACGGCTACCACCTGGTCACGCCGGTCGAGAAGCTGAAGATCCAGGTCGAGGACGCGCCGTTCGTCGCCACGCGCGTGGATCAGGTGGGCGACGCCCTGCGCTTCGAGACCAATGTCGGCGACGTGGTCGAGGCCGGGCCGGACCACGCCATCCGGGTCGAGACCGATCCGGCGACCGGCGAGCCGCGGCCCTATCTGCACGTGCGGCGCGGCCTGGAGGCGCTGATCGCCCGGTCGGCGTTCTACGAACTGGCCGAGCTGGCCATCGAGCGCGACACCCCCGACGGACCCCGCCTGGGCGTCGCCTCCAGCGGCGCCTGGTTCCCGATCGCCCCGGCCGGAGCGCATCGATCGTGACCCTGACGCGTGACCAGCGCCGGGCCTGGATCGCCAGCAAGCTGGATCCGATCGACGCCTACGATCCCAGCCTGGACGCGGCGCGCTCGGACTACGACCTCAATCCCGGCCTGCGGCCCGACAATCCCCACGCCCTGCGGCCGGCCGCCGTGCTGGTCGGCCTGGTCGAGCGCGAGGCGGGCATGACCGTCCTGCTGACCCGCCGGGCCGACACCCTGCGCAGCCACACCGGTCAGATCGCCTTTCCGGGCGGGCGCTGCGATCCCGGCGAGACGCCGTGGGAGACCGCCCTGCGCGAGGCCCGGGAGGAGGTCCACCTCGACCCGAGGTTCGTCACCCTGGCCGGCCTGCTGCACGGCTACCGCACGGTGACCGGCTTCCACGTCACGCCGGTGGTCGGCTTCATCGATCCGGCCGCCACCTTCGAGGCCAGCCCCGACGAGGTGGCCGACGTGTTCGAGACGCCGTTCGCGTTCCTGATGGACCCGGGCAACCACCAGCGCCAGCACCGCGACCTGCCGGACGGCGAGCGGCGATTCTTCTACGCCATGCCGTGGAACGAGCGGTTCATCTGGGGCGCGACGGCGGGCATGCTGCGGGCGCTGTACGAGCGGCTGCACGCGCCGGACGACCTGGCCGATCCGGTCGAGGGCGCCCCAGCGTAACCCGCTAAAAGATATGCCCTTTACGCCCTCATTCGGGCTTGTCGACCTGCGATAATCGTTTGAAATGCGGACCCCCGCCGGGCGGGGGCGTGGCGTGCCGTGGGGGACGAGGGTGAAGACCGAGACGATAGGCGCGGCGCCGTGGATGGCGCTGCCGGAGACGCAGGCCGTGATCGCGGCGCTCGAGGCGCGGGGCTTCCCCGGCTGCGCGCGCTTCGTGGGCGGCTGCGTGCGCAACACCCTGATGGGCAAGCCCATCGACGACATCGACATCGCCACCGTCCTGACCCCGGACCAAGTGATCGAGGCGCTGGGCGCGGCGGGTCTGCGAGCCATCCCCACCGGCGTCGACCACGGCACGGTCACCGCCCTGTCGGGCGGCCGCCCGTACGAGATCACCACCCTGCGCCGCGACGTCTCGACCGACGGCCGCCGGGCGGTGGTGTCGTTCACCCAGGACTGGGACCAGGACGCCGAGCGCCGAGACTTCCGCTTCAACGCCCTCTACGCCGACATCCATGGCCGGCTCTACGATCCGACCGGCGAGGGGGTGAACGACGCGCGCGAGGGCCGGGTGGTGTTCGTCGGCGACCCGATGACCCGGATCCGCGAGGACTATCTGCGCATCCTGCGGTTCTTCCGGTTCCACGCCTGGTACGGCCGGGGCGAGGCCGACCAGAAGGCCCTGGCGGCCTGCAAGGCCCTGAAGGGCATGGTCGAGGGCCGCGCCGCCGAGCGCACCCAGAAGGAGCTGTTGAAGCTGCTGGCGGCCGACGATCCGCGCGCCGCCCTGCGGCTGATGGCGGCCACCAGCGTCCTGTCCTCGATCCTGCCGTTCGTGAAGTCCCTGGCCCGTTTCGAGGCGCTGATGACCATCGAGACCGAGCAGCTGTTCGAGAACGATCCGGAGCTGCGCCTGGCCGCCCTGATCCCCGACGATCCCGAAATCGCCAGTCAGATGGCCGAGCGCCTGCGGCTGTCCAACGCCCTGAAGGAGCGATTGGTCGAGGCCGTCGGCAAGTCGCCGCGCATCGTCAGCTGGATGAGCCCGCGCGAGACCCGCCGCGCGGTCTACGCCCTGGGCCTGAAGACCTTCAGCGACCGGGTCAAGCTGGCCTGGGCCGGCGCGAACCGCTCGGCCGCCACGCCGCAATGGCGCGGCCTGCTGGCCCTGGGCGAAAGCTGGACGCCGCCGGCCTTCCCCCTGACCGGCGAGGAGATCCTGAAGGCCGGGGTTCCCAAGGGGCCGATGGTCGGCGAGGTGATGCGCGAGGTCGAGCTCTGGTGGATCGACCAGGACTTCATCGAGGACAAGTTTTCGGCCATCGAGCGGCTGAAGGCCGTGGCGCAGGGGATGGTGTTCTAGGAGAACTTAAACCCTCTCCCTATGGGAGAGGGAGAAGGTTGGCGGTTGAACTCGGCCGCGCCCGCCCACAAATGCCGGTCAGCACCTGATGCGCCTGGAGACCCCAATGAAGATCGGCCTGCTCGAGACCGGCGAACCGCCGCAGCCTCTGCAGCCCGCGTTCGGCCGCTACGCCGCGATGTTCCAGGACCTGCTCGGCCCTGGGCACGACTACGCCGTCTACGACGTCCAGGCCGGCGTGCTGCCCGCCGATCCGGCCGAGTGCGACGCCTATATCGTCACCGGCTCGTCGGCCGGAGTCTATGACGACCTGCCGTGGATCGAGCCGCTGAAGGCCTTCCTGGTCGCGGCCGACCGGCCGCTGGTCGGGGTCTGTTTCGGCCACCAGGTCATGGCCGAGGCGTTCGGCGGCAAGGTGGTGAAGTCCGACAAGGGCTGGGGCGTGGGCCTGCACCGGTACGAGGTCGCCGAACGCCAGCCCTGGATGGACCCGGGGCCGGATGGCGCCGCCACGGTCGCCGTCCCGGCCTCGCACCAGGACCAGGTGATCGTCGTCCCGCCCGGCGCCCGCGCCGTGGCCGGCAGCGCCTTCACGCCGGCCGGGATCCTGGTCTATGACGACCGCCCGGCGATCTCGATGCAGTTCCATCCCGAGTTCGACCCGGCCTATGCGCGGGCCCTGATCGAGGCCCGGCGCGGCAGCCGCTTCACCGACGCCCAGGCCGACGCGGCCATCGCCAGCCTGGGCCAGGCCGACGACCGGACCCGGGTGGGCGCCTGGATCGAGGCTTTTCTGGCCGGCGCCGCCTGACTCCGGCAACCTTGGCCGCGGGCCGGCGTTTCAGGGGCGGGGCCGCTTGAAACGCGGGAGACCAGGATCATGAGAGCCGCCATCGTGCTCGCCGCCGGTTCGCTGATGATCGGCGGGGCGCTGCTGGCCAGCGTTGGAGCGGCCGCCCCGGACCCCGTCCCCGAGACGCCCGCCGCCGCGCCGGCCGAGACGCTGAAGAGCGCCGCCGACTTCGTGTCGATCAAGGACCCGGCCGCCCGCTCGGTCGCGCTGTTCACCGAGGCCGGCAAGGTGATCACCAGCCCTCGCTGCCTGAACTGCCACCCGGTCCAGCGCGCCCCGACCCAGGGCGAGGACCGCCATCCGCACAATCCGCCGATGGTCGGCGGCCAGGCTGGCCACGGTCCCGTCGGCCTGCCCTGCGGTTCGTGCCACGGCCCGGCCAACGTCCGGACCTGGGGGCAGGACGTCCAGTCGATCCCCGGCGATCCGAAATGGGCCCTGGCCCCGGCCGAGATGGCCTGGCAGGGCAAGTCGCTGGGCGCGATCTGCGCCCAGATCAAGAACCCGGCCCGCAACGGCGGCCGCTCGCTGGCCGAACTGCATCACCACATGGCGCAGGACCACCTGGTCGGCTGGGCCTGGAGTCCGGGCGACGGCCGCCGGCCCGCGCCAGGCACGCAGGCCCGGTTCGGCGAGCTGGTGCAGGCCTGGATCGATACGGGGGCCAAGTGCCCGAAGGCTTGAGGCGGCGGCCGCCCTACGGCCACTTCACCTCGGGCGGCATCGAGCTGAGGATCGACTCGACATTGCCGCCGGTCTTCAGGCCGAACATCGTGCCGCGGTCGTAGAGCAGGTTGAACTCCACGTAGCGGCCGCGCTGCACCAGCTGCTGCTCGCGCTCCTCCGGCGTCCAGGCTTCGCCCATCCGGCGGCGGACCAGGGTCGGGTAGATCTCCAGGAACGCCTTGCCGACGTCCTGGGTGAACGCGAAGTCCTTGGACCAGTCCCCGCTGTCGTGGTGGTCGTAGAAGATCCCGCCGATCCCGCGCGGCTCGTTGCGGTGGGGCAGGAAGAAGTACTCGTCGCACCAGGCCTTGTACTTGGCGTGCCAGGCCGGGTCGTGGGCGTCGCAGGCGCGCTGGTAGGCGGCGTGGAAGTCGACGGCGTCGGGGAAGTCCTGTCGGCGCTGGTAGCCGAGCAGGGGAGTCAGGTCGCCGCCGCCGCCGAACCAGCTTTTCGTGGTGGCGATGAAGCGGGTGTTCATGTGCACCGCCGGCACGCGGGGATTGCGCATGTGGGCGATCAGGCTGATCCCGGTGGCGAAGAACCGCGGGTCCTGGTCGGCGCCGGGCATGTTCTTGGCCATCTCCGGCGTGAAGGTTCCGAACACCGTCGAGACGTGGACGCCGACCTTTTCGAACAACCGGCCGTGCATCATCGACATCACGCCGCCGCCGCCGGCCTCGCGGTCCCACGGCTTGCGGACGAACCGGCCGGGCTCGCCGGCGTAGAGCTCGGCGGGGCCCTCGTCCTCCAGGCGCTCGAATTCCGCGCAGATCTGGTCGCGCAGGCTTTCGAACCAGGCGCGGGCGGCGGCTTTCTTTTGGTCGAGGTCGGATGCGTCGGTCATGGCACGCCGATTAAGGGTTCAGCGAAGCCGGCGCAAATAGGGAGCGCCGCCTAAGGGATTTTGCGGAGGCTGGTACTTGCCCCCACCTGACCGCTGCGCGGTCTGTCCGCCTCCAAGCGCTCTTCCCCCTCTGGGGGAGGAGAGCCGAAGGCCCGGAGGGGGCGAGTGTTCACCGAACTATGCTAATCCCGGAAACCCGTCCGTCTGCCGCAGCGCCTCGCCCAGGGCCATGGCGGCCGTGGTCGCCAAGTTCATCGACCGCGCTTCGGGGCGTAGCGGGATCGTCAGGCGCGTGAACGCCTTCGCGTGAACCTCAGGTGGCGCCCCGTGGCTCTCGTTGCCGAACAACAGGGTGTCGCCTGCCTGAAAGTCGAACTTGTGGAACGGCGCGGTCGCCTTGGTGGTGAACAGCAGCAATCGTCCCTCGCGGCGCTCCGGCGCGGCCAGGAAAGCCTCCCATGAGGCGTGGCGGATCATATGGGTCAGCGGACCATAGTCCAGGGCCGCGCGCTTCAAGCTCTTGTCGTCCAAAGGGAAACTGCAGGGCTCGATGACGTCCAGCCCCACCCCCAGGCAGGCGCCCAGGCGGATCGCCGCGCCCACGTTCTGAGGAATGCCGGGTTGAAAAAGCGCGAGCCGCATTCTAAGCGAACCAACCATAGAGCCAGCAGGGGCATTTGCTGCGAATCGAAAGGGCTTGCGGACTTTGTCCGCGCGTCCGATAGGACGATCCGCTTTTGCCTGTTGTGGCGAAGACCCGTTCGCGGGTCCAGACAGTATGCGCCGACAGGCGTTTCTCCAGGCCGGGCCGTCTTTGGCGGCGCGGCGGCATCGAAGGGTGACTTGGGTGGCCGACACCGCCGTGGGCGCAAAAACTGATCCGGCGCATGGGGAAGACCCCAGCCGCCGGGATTTCATCTACATCGCATCGATGGCGGTCGCCGCCGGCGGCGCGGCCGCGATCGCGTGGCCGTTCATCGACCAGATGAACCCCTCCGCCGACACGCGGGCCCTGGCGTCGATCGAATTCGACGTGACCAAGGTCCCCGAAGGCCAGCAGGTCGTCGTCAAGTGGCGCGGCAAGCCGCTGTTCGTGCGCAACCGCACCAAGGCCGAGATCGCCAAGGCGGTCGCGGACGATGGCGCCTCGATGAAGGATCCTGAAAAGGATTCGGCCCGCGTGAAGCCGGGCAAGTCCCAGTGGCTGATCGTCGGCGGCAACTGCACCCACCTCGGCTGCGTCCCGACCTTCGGCGGCGGCGAGTATGGCGGCTGGTTCTGCCCCTGCCACGGCTCGGTCTACGACACCTCGGGCCGTATCCGTAAGGGCCCCGCGCCCAAGAACCTGGTGGTTCCGGAATACGCCTTCCTTTCCGACACCAAGGTCAAGATCGGCTAAGAGAGATGAGCGGACATTCGACCTACGAACCCAAGACCGGTTTCGAGCGCTGGCTCGACGCCCGTCTGCCGATCGTGCGCCTGGGCTACGACAGCTTTGTCGACTACCCCACGCCGCGGAACCTGAACTACTGGTGGACCTTCGGCGGCATCCTGTCGCTGTGCCTGGCCTCGCAGCTGATCACCGGCATCATCCTGGTGATGCACTACACGCCGAGCGCCGACCACGCCTTCGCCAGCGTCGAGCACATCATGCGCGACGTGAACTACGGCTGGCTGATCCGCTACATGCACGCCAACGGCGCGTCGATGTTCTTCATCGCCGTCTACATCCACATGCTCCGCGGCCTCTATTACGGCTCCTACAAGGCGCCCCGCGAAGTGCTGTGGCTGCTGGGCTGCGTGATCTACCTGCTGATGATGGCCACCGCCTTCATGGGCTACGTCCTGCCCTGGGGCCAGATGTCCTTCCACGGCGCGGTCGTGATCACCAACCTGTTCGGCGCCCTGCCGCTGGTCGGCGAGAGCATCACCACCTGGCTGTGGGGCGGTTTCGCCGTCGATAACCCCACCCTGAACCGCTTCTTCTCGCTGCACTACCTGCTGCCCTTCATGATCGCCGGCGTGGTGATCCTGCACATCTGGGCGCTGCACGTGGTGGGCCAGAACAACCCGACCGGCGTCGAGCCCAAGTCGAAGGCCGACACCGTGCCCTTCACCCCGTACGCGACGGTGAAGGACGGGTTCGCGATGAGCGTCTTCCTGATTCTCTTCGCCTGGTTCGTCTTCTTCATGCCCAACGCCCTGGGCCACGCCGACAACTACATCCCGGCCAACCCGCTGGTGACGCCGTCGCACATCGTGCCGGAATGGTACTTCCTGCCATTCTACGCGATCCTGCGCGCTGTTCCGGACAAGCTGATGGGCGTGCTGGCCATGTTCGGCGCCATCGCCTGCCTGTTCGCCCTGCCGTGGCTGGACACCTCGAAGGTGCGCTCGATGCGCTACCGCCCGACCGCGAAGATCCACTTCTTCATCTTCGTGGTGGCCTGCTGCATCCTGGGCGTCTGCGGCGCCAAGCTGCCCGACGACCAGGTCATTCCGCACCTGACCACGTTCCAGCTGATGGCCTCGGACCTGAACAGCTTCGTGTGGCTCAGCCGCGTGGCGGCGCTGTACTACTTCGCTTTCTTCCTGGTGATCCTGCCGGTGCTGGGCCTGACCGAAAAGACCCTGCCGGTGCCGGACTCCATCGCCTCTCCCGCCCTGTCGCACCCGGCCGCCGCGCCGGCCGAAGCGACCGCCGCGCCTGAAATGAAGGGCTGATCCCGATGCTGCGCAAACTCTCCGTCATCGCAGCGGTCGCGGGTCTCCTGACGGCCGGCGTCGCCGGCCCGGCCCTGGCGGCCCACGGCGCCCTGCCGGCCAAGAAGGTCGAGTGGTCGTTCGACGGCCCGTTCGGCAAGTTCGACCAGGCCCAGCTGCAGCGCGGCTACAAGGTCTATCGGGAGGTCTGCTCGGCCTGCCACTCGATGAGCCTGGTTTCGTTCCGGAACCTCGGCGACAAGGGCGGTCCGTTCTACGACAAGAAGTACCCGAACTCGAACGACAACCCGTACGTCAAGGCGATCGCCAAGGACTACGAGGTCGCCGACATCGACAACGAGACCGGCGACGCGATCAAGCGTCCGGCCACCCCGGCCGACCGCTTCCCGTCGCCGTTCCCGAACGAGGCCGCGGCCCGCGCCAGCAACGGCGGCGCCCTGCCGCCGGACATGTCGCTGCTGGCCAAGGCTCGTGAAGAGGGGCCGGACCATATCTACTCCATCGTCACCGGCTACGCGGCCCCGCCGCCCGGCCTGAAGATGGACGCGACCCAGCACTACAACCAGTACATGGCGGGCGACCTGAGCTCCTACTGGTCGGGCAGCCACGAACACGTGCCCCCGGGCGGCTTCATCGCCATGGCCCCGCCGCTGAAGGCGGGCCAGGTGACCTTCGACGACGGCACGCCGTCGACGCTGGACCAGGAAGCCAAGGACGTCGCGGCCTTCCTGATGTGGGCCGCCGAGCCCAAGCTGGAAGAGCGCAAGCAGACCGGCTTCGCCGTGCTGCTGTACCTGCTGCTGTTCGCGGGCCTGCTCTACGCCAGCTACCGCAAGGTCTGGAAGAACGAGTCGCACTGAGCGGCTCTGACGGCTTGAGAGATCGGGGCCCGGCGGCGACGCCGGGCCCTTTTTTTGGCCGCCTATCGAGCCGCGGGGACGGGCGTCAGCCACAGGCGCAGGGCCTTGGGGTCCAGCCGCAGGCGATAGGCGGCCAGCACCTGGACTCCCAGGGCCCCGACCACGCCGTCGGGCAGGTCGCCGGCCACCACGGCCGGCAGGTCCTGGCGCAGGGTCCCGTCCAGCGACAGGCCGCTCAGGGTTCCGGCCGGCTTCTGGCGGGGTCCGTCGGCGGCCCCGCGGGCCCGCACGCCGCCAGCCGAGGCGGTGTCCAGGGCAAAGGGGCCGGAGACGCCCTTGAGGCCGTTCGAGGCCGCCGCCAGGATCGTCGGCACGCCGCCGACCATCGTCACCGGCAGCGAACCGTCCCGGCCGCCCATGGCGCGTCCAGGCCGCTCCAGGCGCAGTCGGCAGGGCGAGAAGTCCAGGGTCATCCCGTAGCGGTCCAGGATGTCGGCCCCGATCACCCCGACGATCGGCGTCGAGAAGCCGACGGCGCGATAGTCCAGGTCCTGCACGGCGACCGGTGCGCCCGCGACCTCCTGACCGGCCAGGCGCACGGGCAGGGTCAGGGCGGTCTCGGTGAAGCCGGCGCGCTGGGCGACGTCGATGTGCAGCAGGGTGCGCGGCGCCGACAGGTCGATCACGTAGTCGCCGGCGATCCCACCGATCGCCGCCGGGGCCACGACCGCGCCGTTCTCGAACCAGCAGGCGGTCTCGCCCGCCACGGCGGGGCCGCCGCGCGCCGCCAGCAGGCTCAGGAACAGCAGGGAGGCGGCGTGACGCATGAGCCGATCCTAGCCAAGGTTTCTGCGGCGGGCGATCCTGCCGTCAAAGCCGGTCGGCGGGATGAGCGGTTGAGGGGTCAGGCCTCGCCCCGGCTTCCGCCCGCCCGTTGGAACAGCTGCAAGGTCCGCAGCATGGCCAGGCTGGCGCTGTCGGCGTGATAACCGCTGGGCGCGACGAAGGCGTGGCCGGCGTCATAGAGCCAGACCGGCAGGTCCGGATGGGCGGCGGTGATCGCCTCGACGTCGCCGATTGGGATCAGTTCGTCGGTCCGGCCGAAATGCAGAATAGTCGGAACCTTGGGCTGTTCGTCGACATAGCCGGCGATGTCGCCGCCGTAAAAGCACGATACGGCCGTCAGGCCGGTGCAGCGGGCCGCGGCCAACCAGGCGGTCGTGCCGCCGAAGCAGAAGCCCATGGCGAAGACCTTGCCGTCCCCCGACAGCCTGTCGATCGCCGCCTGGACCCGGGGCAGGGCCGCCGCGCCCCAGCCGCTGGCCAGGCCCATGGCCATGCGGGCGGCCAGGTTGGGCGGATCCAGGTCGGCGGTCGGGAAGGGCGCGTCGGCGTCGTCCAGCAGGCTGGGGGCGATCACCTCGTAGCCCTGTTCGGCCAGGGTGTCGGAGAGCGCGCGGATATGCGGGGTGACGCCCCAGATGGCGTGCAGGATCACCAGCCCACCGCGGCGCGCCTCGCCGGGCGGGGCGTGGTAGGCGGCGACGGGGGAGCCGTCGGCGGTCGTCAGGGTGATGCGCCGTCCGCTCATGGTCAGGCCGCTCCGTGCGCCTGGAACAGCGCCAAGGATCGCTGGCGCGCCAGGTCGGCGTCTTCCGGGTCGGAGTCCGGCCGGCCGTCGTTGTTGAAGCCGTGGCCGCTGTTCTCGTAGATGTGGACTTCAACCTCCGGATGGGCTTCGGCGAGCCTGGCCTTGACCGCGTCGGCCGGGATGTGGGGGTCCTTGCGGCCAAGGTGGACGATCACCGGCGCGTTCAGCGGCAGCTCGGCGTTGGCCGCGATCATGCCGCCGTAATAGGCCGCGCCCGCCGCCAGGCCCTTCAGCTTGCCAGCCGCCAGCCAGACCAGCGATCCGCCCAGGCAGTAGCCGACCGCGAACACCGGCCCGCGCGGGGCCAGGCGGTCGATGCAGGTCTGGATGTCCGACAGCATAGGGTCCAGGCCGATGGTGTTGACGTGGGCGACGCCGGTCTGGAAGTCCTTGGGCTCGCGCCCACCCAGATAGCCGCGCTCGACCCGGTCGAACAGCGACGGGGCCAGCACCTCGAAGCCCAGGGCCGACCAACGGGCCACGTCGGCGTGAACGTACTGGTCCAGGCCGAAGATCTCCTGCACCACCACGATCCCGCCCTTGTGCGCACCCTCGGGCTGGGCGTGCAGGGCGGTGAAGGCGAAGCCGTCGACGGCGGAGGTCAGGGTGACGGTGTCGGTCATGGGGAACGCTCGAACGGATGGCCGATACGAAAACGGCCGGGGTGAGCCCGGCCGTCCGTGGTTCTAGACGTTGAACCGGAAGTGCATCACGTCGCCGTCCTTGACGACATAGTCCTTGCCTTCGGCCCGCATCTTGCCGGCTTCCTTGGCGCCGCTCTCGCCGCCCAGCTTGACGAAGTCGTCGAAGGCGATGGTCTCGGCGCGGATATAGCCCTTCTCGAAGTCGGTGTGGATCACCCCGGCCGCCTGCGGGCCGGTGTCGCCGACATGGATGGTCCAGGCGCGGGCCTCCTTGGGGCCGACCGTGAAATAGGTCTGCAGGCCCAGCAGGTTGTAGGCCTCGCGGATCAGGCGGTTCAGGCCCGGCTCCTCCAGGCCCAGGGTCTCCAGGAACTCGGCGCGCTCGTCGGCGTCCAGCAGGGCGATCTCGCTCTCGATCTGGGCCGAGATGACCACGGCCTTGGCGTTGTCCTTGGCGGCGCGTTCGGCGACCAGGTCGCTGTACTTGTTGCCCTTGTCGGCGCTGCCTTCCTCGACGTTGCAGACATAGAGGGCCGGCAGCGAGGTCAGCAGCTGAAGCATGTGCCAGGCCTTCTCGTCGTCCGGGTCGACCTTGGCCGAGCGGGCCGGGCGACCTTCGCGCAGCTGGGCCAGGGCCAGGTTGATCAGGCGCAGGGTGTTGGCGGCGTCCTTGTCGCCGCCGGTCTTGGCCTTCTTCTCGATGGCCGGCAGGCGCTTTTCCAGGCTCTCCAGGTCGGCCAGCATCAGCTCCATCTCGATGATCTCGAGATCGCTGAGCGGGTCGATGCGGCCCTCGACGTGGGTGATGTCGTCGTCCTCGAAGCAGCGGGCCACGAAGGCCACGGCGTCGCAGTCGCGGATGTTGGCCAGGAATTGGTTGCCCAGCCCCTCGCCCTTGGACGCGCCGCGCACCAGGCCGGCGATGTCGACGAAGGTGATCCGGGCCGGGATGATCTCCTTGGAGCCGGCGATCTTGGCCAGGGCGTCCAGGCGCGGCTCGGGCACGGCCACGTCGCCGGTGTTGGGCTCGATCGTGCAGAACGGATAGTTGGCCGCCTGGGCCGCGGCCGTCTGGGTCAGGGCGTTGAACAGGGTGGACTTGCCGACGTTGGGCAGGCCGACGATGGCGACTTTAAGGGCCATGGAACTCTCGTGAATTTCGTTGGCGCGCGCTTAGCATGGATCGTGGGGGAAGTCCTGTTCGGATGAAGCAGGCCGTCGGCGCGGCGGACCCCCTCCGGCCCTTCGGGCCACCTCCCCCAGAGGGGGGAGGATCTACACCGCCCAGATGCTCCCCCTCTGGGGGAGCTGTCGCGGAGCGACTGAGGGGGTCTTTCACGGGTACGATCCCGTCCCCATCCAAAAACACCCCCACCGTCGGCCGGCTGACCGACGGTCGGCCCGCCGCCGCGCTAGGGTCGGATTCGGGCAGGGGGCGGCGCGCGCATGGGACAGACCTTCACCTTCGTCGGCCTGGCGGCGGACGGGCGCTCGCCGTTCCTCGACGTGCGGGTGCTGGAGCGCGAGGAGGACCCGGCGGCCCACGCGCGCCGGCTGCTCGACGAGCATCGCAGCTGCGCGCGGATCGAGGTCTGGAACGGCCATGTCCGGCTGTTCGTGGTCAGCCGCGAGCCCCCGCCGGACTGAAGGCCTACTTCTTGCTGTCGACCACCTGGGTGGTGGGGCGGTCGTCGCCGGCCGACAGTTCGTCGCGCCAGCGGCCGCGGTCGTCCTCGTACGAGATGCCGGTGTCCTCGCCGGCCACCCGCTGCTCGCCGGCCGCGCGCTGGGCGGCGTGCAGGGCCGCCTCGTGGGTGCGGAAGGTCTCGGAGAACACCGCGCCCACCTTGTAGGCCCAGCCGCCGTCGTGCTCGACGATGGTGTAGGTGATGTCGGTCATGGGCTGCGGCTCCGTTTGAAGGCTCGTTTTCTAGAAACTGCGCCTCGCAGGCCACGGTTCCAAGCGGCAAGTCTTGAACGGAACGGCTCCAATCCTTCTCCTCCCCCGCGTTGCGGGTGAGGAGCAAGGGCGTCGGTGCTCGTCTTCTCGCTCCGAGAAGGGAGTCGAGTCCTTCGGCCGGTTCCGAGGGGCGGCTTCACCCCTTGGGAAACCGCCACTCCAGCCCGTGCACCAGCCCCACCGGGAAGGTGGTTTCATGGAAGGTTCCCGCCGTCACCTCGTCGCGGATCTTCAGGCCGGGATAGCCGCGCGAGCGCAGCGCCTTGGCGAAGGCCTGCTGGTCGGCGACCATGTCCTCGGCGTCGCCGCCGGGGCGCGGTCGTTCCAGTTCGCCAGTCGCCAGATAGATGCGGGCCTTCAGGTCCTTGTGGCCGGCGGCGTAGGCGGCTTCGGCCTTGAACATCCGGTGGTCGTCGTACCAGAGCGACGGACTGGTCAGGATGTAGCTGTCGAACAGCTCCGGCTCGGTCACCGCCACCCAGGCGCCGAACAGGCCGCCATAGGACTGGCCGGCCAGCGTCCGGCGGTGCGGATCGGCGCGGTAACGGCTTTCGACGAACGGCAGGACCTGCCCCTTGATGAAGGCCAGGTATTGCGGAGCGCCGCCGCTGGCGGACGGCAGGCCGGGGTCGCGCCAGGGCGTCATGTCGCGTCGGCGGCTGACCATGCCGTCGTCGCCCTGGGCATAGGAGATCCCGACCAGGATCGCCTGTTCCAGCCGGTCGAACCTGTAGGGCAGGTGGGTGACGCCCGAGGCGACCTGGAAGGTGTACGGGCCGTCGTTCAGATAGATCACCGGCCAGGTCCGACCGGCGTTCTCCGGCGCGTCGTAGCTGGACGGCGTCTTCACATAGATCTGGTAGACGCGGCCTTCGGCCGAGGCCGGCAAGGTGTGGACGGCCGTGTTGGGCACGACGAACGGCGCGCCATCCTGGGCGGGGGCGGGTTTGGCCTGCACGGCGGCCTGGGCGTCGGCGGACGGCTTGCAGCCGGCCAGGACCGCGACCGTGGACGCGGCGGCGAGGAGAGCGAGGAGCGGCCGCCCGACCGAACGCTGAGGCGCCACTCTTGAGCCCCTAAGCCACCTTCACCCGCGCCGCGCTCTCCGGCAGGTCCGTGCCGAACGCCCGCTGGAAGAACTCGGCCACGGTCGGGCGCTCCAGCTCGTCGCACTTGTTCAGGAAGGTCAGGCGGAAGGCCAGGCCGATGTCCTTGTCGAAGATCTCGGCGTTCTGGGCCCAGGTGATCACCGTGCGCGGACTCATGACGGTCGAGATGTCGCCGTTCATGAAGGCGTTGCGGGTCATGTCGGCGACGCGGACCATGGCGGCGATCGTGCGTTTGCCTTCCGGGGTGTCGTAGGCCGGGTTCTTGGCCAGGACGATGCCGGCCTCGACGTCGTGGTCGAGGTAGTTCAGCGTCGTGACGATGCTCCACCGGTCCATCTGGCCCTGGTTGATCTGCTGGGTGCCGTGATAGAGCCCCGTCGTGTCGCCCAGGCCGATGGTGTTGGTCGTGCTGAACAGCCGGAAATAGGGGTTGGCGCGGATCACCCGGTTCTGGTCCAGCAGGGTCAGCTTGCCGCCAGCCTCCAGCACGCGCTGGATGACGAACATCACGTCGGGCCGGCCGGCGTCGTATTCGTCGAACACCAGGGCGATCGGGCGCTGCAGGGCCCACGGCAGGATGCCTTCGCGGAACTCGGTGACCTGCTTGCCGTCCTTCAGGACGATGGCGTCCTTGCCGACTAGGTCGATGCGGCTGACGTGGCTGTCGAGGTTGACCCGCACCAGCGGCCAGTTCAGCCGGGCGGCGATCTGCTCGATGTGAGTCGACTTGCCGGTGCCGTGATAGCCCTGGACCATCACCCGCCGGTCGTTGGCGAAGCCGGCGCAGATCGCCTTGGTCGTCTGCGGGTCGAACCGGTAGGCCGAGTCGATCTCGGGGACGTGGCTGTCCTTGTGGCTGAAGGCCGGGACCTTCATGTCGCTGTCGACGCCGAACGCGTCGCGGAGCGTCACCCACTTGTCGGGGGCCAGGGTGATCAGGGGATCGGCGGCGTGGCTGTCGGTCAGGTCGGGCATGATGCTTCCCGCTTACCGCTTTGACGTGGGGGAGGGGAAGGGCGAAGGCCAGTCCTGCATGGAAAAAAGCACGACGCCCCGGACGGCGGCAGGCCGTCCGGGGCGCGCGGCGAGGTCCTCCGAGGGGAGGGGGAAGGACCTAGTGGTTGGCGATGATCACCGAGGCGATCAGGCCGGTGGCCACGGCGGCCAGGATGTAGCTGTCGTCCACGCGCTGCCAGCGATAGCCGCGGGGCGGGGCGCGCAGGCCGTGGCGGCGCCAGTCGCTGACATAGTAGCGGTGGTCGCGATAGCGGGCGTCCAGGCGCTGGCCGCGCTGCCAGCGGCGATACTCGCGGCGTTCGTCCCGGCGCTCGTGGCGATAGTCGCGGCGCTCGTGGGCCGCCTCGCGGCGGTCATGGCGGTCGTCGTAACGCTGGTCGTAGCGGCCGCGGTCGTCGTAGCGTTGCCCGGCGGCCATGGCCGTGCCCGACAGGGCCGTGCCGGCCAGCAGGGTCGCCGCGAGGGTGGTGATGATCAGGCGCTTCATAGCGAGGTCCTTCCTTGTTGGTGGCGGTCCGACACCGCCGAACCTCTTCGATAGTCGGACACTAGCGAACGGGGTTTGGACTAGACATGAACGGCGCGGGTCAGGAATGGTTCATCGTATTTCCGGGGTGAAACATTTGACGCAGCTCTGGAATACTGGCGTGGCGCGAAATCGAAGTTTGCGCGTTCACTTGCCATGAGGCGTTTTTCCTTCTTTCAACCTGGCCGGGATTTGCCGCGACTGCTGGCCGCGGCGCGCAACGAGCTGGGGGCGGTGGCGGCCCTGCTGGTGCTGGCGGGCGGCGCCCTGGCGTTCCTGGCGCTGTCGGACGAGGTGGCCGAGGGCGACACGGCGGCCTTCGACCTGGCCGTCCTCAAGGCCCTGCGGACGCCGGGCGACCCCAACGGCCTGGTCGGGCCCCCATGGCTGCACGTAGCGGCGGCCGACGTCACGGCCCTGGGCTCGGTGACCGTCCTGGGCCTGGTCGTGGTCCTGGCTCTGGCCCTGATGCTGAGCCTGCGGCGCTGGAGCGAGGCCCTGGTGGTGCTGGTCGGGGCCGGCGGCGGGGTGGCGATCAGCCAGGGCCTGAAGCAGGTGTTCGGGCGCGAACGGCCCGAGTTGGTCTATCGCGCGGTCGAGGCGGCCAATCCCAGCTTCCCCTCCGGCCACGCCATGCTGTCGGCCGTGGTGTTCCTGACCCTGGGCGCCCTGGCGGCCCGGTTCGCGCCCCGCAAGCGGGTCAAGGCCCTGGCCCTGGGCGCGGCGGTGCTGCTGAGCCTGCTGGTCGGGGCGTCGCGGATCTATCTGGGCGTCCACTGGACCAGCGACGTCCTGGGCGGCTGGAGCCTGGGCGCGGCCTGGGCCATGGCCTGCTGGGTGGCGGCCTGGGCATGGGAGCGGTGGTGGGGCGGCAAGCTCGACCGCGATCCGGAAGCAAGCTAGCTTCCCCGCAGGTCGCGCGCGGGGGCTCATGGTCGGAAAGTTCGGCAAGCTGGCGATCGCGATCGGCATGGCGACACTGGTCGTCGGCGTGGCGCTGAGCATCCGGTTGGCGCATCAGCCGCCGCCGGTTTTTCCGATCCCCGAGGCCGCGCCCGTTTCGGCCGGCGACGCCACGAGCCCCACCGAGATCGAGGCCGACCGCCGCCGCAATCTCGAGTTCGAGCGAGACCAGGAGACGGCGCCGTTCGCGCGCTGGCCGGGGGTGGCGCGGCGCGAGGGCGACGTGCTGATCATCCGCGCCGGCGATAGCGACGCCGCCAGCTTCACCGACACCGGCTATTGCGACGGCTTCGATCAGTGCGGCCGCTGGCGGTTCCGGGGCGTCTGGCGCCTGGGCGGGCGGGACTATCCGTGGCTGACCTTCTTCCACGGCGAGGGCGAGGAGACGGCCTACATCGTCGACGCCACGGGCCGGCTGGTCAGGGCCCAGGGCGAGCCCTTGGCTTCGCCGGACGGCCGCTGGCTGGTCGTAGCCTACGACGACCCGGACACGGACGGCGCGGTGGCGGTGTTCGAGGCCGGCCCGCGCGGCCTTAGGCTGGAGGCGGCCAGCGACATCGCCGCTTGCCAAGCCGGAGCCTGGAAGAGCAACCGGCGCCTGACGATGACCTGCACGGATTCCGACGCGATGAAGGGCCAGCGGTCGCTGGTCGCCGAGTTGGTCCGCGACGCGCGGGGCTGGCGGATCACGCCCAGCGCCGAGCTCGACGCCAAGACCCGACAGCCTCTAGCTCAGCCGACGCGGCCGCTGGTCGATGTCGAGATCCCGGCGGTGAATGACGAAGGGGCGCCCGAGGACGATAGCTACGAGGTCGAAAAAGGCTATCGGCGGCTCTGACCGCCTACTTCGCCAGCCCCGATTTCTGCAGGGTCTTGTACGCCTTGATCACCCGCTGGAGCTTGTGCTCGGCGCTGCGGTCGCCGCCGTTCATGTCGGGGTGGCAGCGCTTGAGCAGGTCCTTGTAGCGGGCGCGGATGGCCGCGCCGTCGGCGCCGGCCTCCAGGTCGAGGTCGGCCAGGGCCTGGCGCTCCAGCTTGCCCAGGCTGCGGCCGGCGGCGGCCGCAGCCGATTCGGCCCGGCGCTTCTCGGCGCGGAACAGGCCGAACGGGTCGTTCAGGTGGCGAGCGTCGCGGGCGGCGGCGGCGGCGGCCTCGCGCGAGCGACTGTCGGCCTTCATCGACCAGGTCGGCCGGCCGCCGGTCATCTTCTCCTGCTCCTGCTGGGCGCGGATCTGGCCCTCGCTCATGCCGGCGTAGAAGTTCCAGTTCTTGTTGTACTCGGCCGCGTGGCGCTGGCAGAAATTGTAGTAGACGCCCGGCATGTCGCGCGACTTGGGCGCCTTGGCCGTGGCGGCCGAGCGGCACTCGGGGTGGTCGCAGCGCACCTCGCCCGGTTTCAGGGCGTAGACGTCGTTCTCCCGCGCGGCCTCCTCCGGGGATTTCGGGGGGCGGACACGGATGTCGAAAAACTTGGGGCGATATTCGAAGTCGGCGCTCATGGCGCTTAGAGTAAGCCGCAGCTATTTCCGTTCAAGGATTGACAAGCAAGGAAGCCGCCATGGGCGCCGTCGCCGATGCCATCGCCGCAAAACTGACCACCGCTTTTTCACCCACCCGGCTGGAGGTGGTCGACGACAGCGACCGCCATCACGGCCATGCCGGACACCGCGAGGGCGGGGAGAGCCACTTCAACCTGCTGATCGAGGCCGAAGCCTTTGCGGGCAAGGCCCGGGTGGTCCGCCAGCGGCTGATCTTCCAGGCCCTGGCCGAGGAGATGGCCGGCCCGGTCCACGCTCTGTCGATCGTCGCCAGGGCGCCGGGCGAAGCCTGACCCTCGCCCGCGAAAACGGGCTTGCCAGGGCGGCCCGCGACTGATTGCCTCTCCGCCCGGCGCGACCCCGCAACGAGGCGGGTTCCGCCGGCAACGAGGCCGGCATGAGCGCAACCGAGACATCCCCCACCATCCCGATCTTCCTGGACGAGGACAGCGAAGCCGCCCTGGCGGCGGCTCTGCCGGCCCTGCTGGCGCGGTCCTACGCTCGCTATTCCAACTTCACGGTGGCCGCCGCGGTGATCGACGCGGACGGCCGGGCGCACCTGGGAGTCAATGTCGAGAACGCCGCCTATCCGTCCGGCACCTGCGCCGAGCAGACGGCGATCGGGGCGATGGTCACGGCCGGCGGGCGCGGCATCGCCCGGGTGCTGATCGCCGCCGGCTCCGGCGGCGTGGTCCAGCCCTGCGGAGCCTGCCGCCAGCGCATCGCCGAGTTCGCCGCCGACGCCTGCGAGATCGTCTCGGTCCAGGACGGCAAGGTCACCCGCCGCACGCCGTTCTGGAGCCTGCTGCCGGACTCGTTCGGCCCACGGGACCTGGATTAGCGGCCACGAAAAAGGGGCGGCTCGAAAGCCGCCCCCTGGGTCGCCGCGAAGGTCGATCAGAGGCCGCCGGGGCCGCAGTCGGTCTTCAGGTACTTTTCGATCTCGACCAGCTGGGTCTCCAGCATCTCCGGGGTCATGAAGATGTACTGGTGGCCCATGTCCTTGATTTCCAGGTACTTGTAGGTCTTGCCGGCCGCCTTGAGGGCCCCGACGAAGCGGCGGGATTCCTCGACCTCGACCGTCTGGTCGCGATCGCCGTGATAGACGAAGATCGGGATCGAGACGTTCTTGGCGTTGGGCAGGGGGTCCAGGCCGTCGATGGTCGGCCGCTGGTATTCGCGCAGGAAGCGGTCGTTGTAGGTCTCGCCCTGGAAGCGCTTGATCTCGGCCACGCCGGCCCCGGCGATCGAGCACTGGTACAGGCCGTTGGGCCGGATGGCGGCGGCGAAGGCCGCATAGCCGCCGTAGGAATAGCCGAACAGGGCGATGCGGTCCGGCGCGGCCAGCTTCTGGTCGATCAGGTACTTGGCCGCGTCGTCGTTGTCGTCCTGCATGGCCATGCCCCATTGGGCGTCGCCGGCCCGGGCCAGCTTGGAGCCCCAGCCCTCCGACCCGCGGAACTGCGGCTGGATCACCACATAGCCGCGCGCGGTGAAGTACTTGGTCCAGCCCGAGACGTCCCAGTCCAGCGCGTCGCGGGCCGAGGGGCCGCCGTGCGGCAGGACGATGGCCGGGTAGGGACCGGGGCCGTAGACGTCCTTGGGCGGGGTGTGCAGGAAGGCGGGGATCATCAGGCCGTCGCGGGCGGCGTACTGCACCAGCCGCGACTCGCCCAGCGTGGCGGGATTGATCTGCGGGCGCGACTTGCCCAGCAGGGTCAGCTTGCTGCCGTCGGTCAGCAGGTAATATTCCGGCGGCAGGTTGGGGCCGGACTTGCGGACCAGGATGTACTTCTTGTCCTTGGACCAGTCGGTGATCTGGGCCCCGGCGCCGTCCGGGTAGCTGAACTTGGCCGGGGGCGCGCCGCCGCCCGGGTCGGTCCATTGCAGGGTGGTGTTCTGGACCCCTAGGGCCGCGGGCAGGCTCTTGGCGGCCGCCGCCAGGATCGGATCGACCCAGTAGTCGCGGACCGTGTCGGCCTCGTAGCTGAAGCCCAGCACCTTGCCGTCGTCGTCGAGGATCGGCCCGCCGGCGTCGAACAGTTTGATCTCGAAGGCCGGCTCGATGATCTTGCGCTGCTGGATGTCGTAGACATAGACGCCGGTCTTGTCGGCGCCGTTCTGGCGGACATTGACGTAGACGATGTTGGGATCGTCGCTGAAGCCGACCACCGTCGTCAGGTTGCGGTCCTTGGCGTAGGAACGGAAGTGTTCGACCCAGTCGCCGGTCTTCGGGTCGCGGATCTGCTGGGCGACATAGACCTTGCCGTTGTCGAAATCGACCTTCTGGCGGGCGCGCAGCTCGCCGGTGTGGTCGGGCTCCAGGCCGCCGAACCGGTCCGAGCCGCGGGTCACGCGATCGGCGCCGCCGTCGTAGAGATCGACCTTGTAGACGTCGCCCGCGCCGTTGGCGCCGGTGTTGAGCACCAGGATGTGCTTGGGGTCGTTGGGCAGCCGGCTCAGGATCGACGGGTTGCTGACGGCTTGCATCAGCTCCTCGTAGTCGCTCTTGCCGCGGTTCTCCGGCAGGGCCGAGGTCCACTTCGAACCCTGCAGGTCGGTGATGTAGACCTTCTGCAGGTGGGCCTTGGTCGCGCCGAAGGTCCACAACTGCTGAGCCACGACCGCCAGACGGTCGTCCTTGACGAAGTTCACCGCCATCAGCTGCATCTTGGACGCGCCCAGGATGGTCGGGGCCTTGTCGGGATTGGCGGTTTCCCAGATGGCGATGACCTTGGTCACGCCGTCCTGCGAGACCAGACCGGCGATATGCTTGCCGTCCGGCGAGATGCTGACGTCGTCGATCTGGGCGTTGCGGGCGAAGTCATGGGCGGTCGGCGCGGTCGCCGGGGCCGGGGCCGGCGCCTGCGCGAGGGCCGGGGCGGTCGCCAAGGCCAAGGTGGCGCCCGTAAGCAATCCAAGGTTGCGTAAAAACATCGTTACTCCAAATCCCCGCGTTGGATAAACATTGCCATTTGTAAGAGCGTGCTTACTCCGCGCCGGCCCCATTTCCGACACGCTCGACGAACGGCTTCAAGGCGCTCAATTCCACAATCTATCCAGTTTGCGGACGACTCCAACCCAGCGCGAGCGCCTGAGCCGCCGATGAAAGCGGCGCCCTGAACCCTTCGTGGCGATACTGTGACCAGATTGTAACGCCGGTCGCCATAAGTTTCTGGATCCGCTTCTTATCGTTGAGCCGGCTCCCGAAGGTGAATAGCGTCCGTCGCAATCGGGGTCGGCGCAATTTTTTGGTCGCGCCCCGCTGTGAATTATTTGGCAGGGGACCATATGCTCGACCGCAAGCTTTTGCTCACCACTTCAATCTTGGCGGGCGTCATCGCCCTTGCCGCCGCGCCCGTGGCCGCCCTGGCCCAGGACACGGCGCCCGCCGCCAAGGCGGCGTCGGCCGACACCGAGGTCGAAGCGCTGGTCGTGACCGGGTCGCGCATCAAGCGCACCGAATACACCAGCGCCTCGCCGATCCAGGTGATCACCTCGGAACAGTCGACCCTGCAGGGACTGGTCGACACAGGCGACATTCTGCAGAAGTCGTCGGCGGCCAGCGGTTCGTTCCAGTCGAACAACCTGCTGACCGGCTACGTCATCACCGGCGGCGAGAACATCAGCAGCGTTTCGTTGCGCGGCCTGGGCGCCAACCGCACGCTGGTCCTGCTGAACGGCCGTCGCCTGGCCCCGGCCGGCCAGGGCGGCACGGTCGGCCCGGTCGACCTGAACGTCCTGCCGTCGTCGATCATTGACCGCACCGAAATCCTCAAGGACGGCGCCTCGTCGATCTACGGCTCGGACGCCGTGGCTGGCGTCGTCAACATCATGACCAAGAAGGATTTCGACGGCGTCGAAATGAACGTCTACGGCGCGGTGCCGACCCGCGGCGAGGGTGAGACCTATCGCTTCTCGGCTACGGCCGGGAAGGTGTTCGACAAGGGCTACATCAACATCACGGGCGACTACAACGAGCAGAAGGCCCTGAAGGTCAAGGACCGCAAATACACGTCCTGCGCCGAAGACTACCGCTTCGACGCCTCGACCGGCGCCCGCGCCGACTTCATCGATCCGAAGACTGGCCACTACAAGTGCTTCAACGCCATCAACAATAGCTGGCAGGCGGCCGACCTGTTCGGCGGTGTGTTCCAGTGGGATCCGACCCTGGCCAACGCCCCTCCCGGCGGCTACCCGGCGGCCGGTCTGACCACCCGCGCGTTCCTGCCCAACTGGGTGCGCGCAGCCCGCGCCGGCCAGCCGGCGACCTACCCCTACGCCAACTACGACAGCCCCGCCTATCAGAACGCCGATGCGATCTCGCCGATCAAGCGCGGCACGATCTATGTGACGGGCAGCTACGACATCACGCCCAATGTCGAAGCCTATGGCGAACTGCTGCTGAACCGCCGCAAGTCGTCGGGCACCAGCATCATGTACCTGTTCGAAACCGTGTCGGGCGACAACCCCGCCAACTCGGTGGCCGCGGGCCTGCAGGCCGGCGGCGCGTCGGGCGACGCCATTCCGTTGATCCTGCTGCCGCACAAGCAGTCGGAAACCATCGACTACGGCCGCATCGTCGGCGGCCTGAAGGGCACGATCAACGGCGGCGGTTTCCTGAACAACTGGGACTGGGACATCTACGGCCAGTACGGCAAGTCCGACGCCAAATACACCAGCGACTTCATCTACCAGGACCGCGTCTTCGCCACCACCGGCGGCAGCGGCCTGGCCTGCGACCCGTCCGAGATCACCATCTCCGGCGGCTCGTGCATGACCATCGACTATTTCGGCAAGGACATCCTGGCCGGCAACCTGACGCCCGCCCAACGGTCGTTCCTGATCGGCCAGGAAACCGGCACGACCAAGTACACCCAGTACTCGTTCGAAGGCTCGATCAGCGGCGACCTGTTCAACCTGCCGGCCGGCCCGGTGGGCGCGGCGTTCGGCGCGACCTACCGTAAGGACAAGCTGGACGACACTCCCGGCTTCAACGCCCAGCACGCCAACTACTGGGGCTACAGCACCGCGGGCCGCACGGCCGGCAGCGACGACGTGAAGGAAATCTACGGCGAACTGGCCATCCCGGTCTTCAAGGACCTGCCGATGGTCGAGAAGCTGGATCTCAGCCTGTCGGGCCGTTACACCGACTACAAGAGCTACGGTTCGGACGAGACCTACAAGGTCGGCCTGAACTGGCAGCTGTCGTCGTCCTTCCGGATCCGTTCGGCCTACGGCACCTCGTTCCGCGCCCCGGCGCTGTACGAGCTGTACCTGGCCGACCAAACCTCGTTCTTCAACGGCGTGGACCCCTGCGAGCGCTGGGGCACCACCCAGGCGAACAACCCCCGTGTCCAGACCAACTGCGCGGCGGCCGGCATCCCGGACGACTACACCGCCCCGTCCACCCCGCAGGTCAGCACCGGCGGCGGCCTGGGCCGTCTGAAGGCCGAAACCTCCAAGGCCACCACGTTCGGCGTCATCTGGACCCCGAGCTTCATGGACCTGAGCGTGGCGCTCGACTACTTCGACATCACCGTCAACAACGAAGTCGCGGTGTTCGGCGCCAGCAACATCCTGGCTTCCTGCTACGGCGGCACCACCTTCCCGAACGACTTCTGCACCTTGTTCAATCGTGACCCGGTCACCCACGACATCTCGGTCATCAACGACAACTACCTGAACGTCGCCAGCCAGAAGAACCGCGGTCTGGACCTCAACACCCGCTATCAGCACGAGTTCACGGCCGGAAAACTGACGATCGACGGCCAGTTCACCTGGCAGTTCGAGGACGTCACCAACCTGCTGGAAGGCGGCATCCCCGACGACCACAACGGCGAGACCACCGAGCCGGACTTCACCGGCGTGATCAACACCCGCTTCGATCACGACGACTGGACCATCAACTGGGCGGTCGACATGTACGGCAAGGCCTCGGACACCGAGCTCCTGGTCGATGGCGACACCCGCTTCAGCAGCCGGTACAACAAGACGCTGTACTCCAAGCAGTATACGGAGTTCACGGCCTATCACTCGCTGACCGTGCGCAAGAAGTTCGACAAGCTGACGCTCCAGCTGGGCGTCCTGAACCTCTTCGACGAACTGCCGCCGGCGCAGTCGGCGGGCCAGTTCCGGATCGGCACCTCGGCGCTGAACGCCTACGACCTGCGCGGTCGCCGGGTGATGTTCGAAGTCACCAAGCGCTGGTAGCGCCTGCGGCCCGTGTCGCCGGTCCTTCCGACGATACGGGCCAAGGCCGTCTTCCGGACACGGGACAAAAAGAAGAGCGGCGGGACGTGTCCCGCCGCTCTTTTTTATCGAGCCCTGTTTCGAGCCGCGGCGATGCGGCGGCTTCAGGCCAGTTGCGCGGCCAGGCCTTCCAGCACCTTGCGCAGGTCGGCTTCGCGGAACGGCTTCTGCAGCACGGTCGCGCCCTTATGGCCTTCCGACAGGCCCGCCTCGCCATAGCCGCTGGCGAAGGCGAACGGCACGCCGCGTTCCTTCAGGGCGTCGGCGACCGGGAAGATCGGGCGTCCGCCCAGATTGACGTCCAGCAGCGCGGCGTCGATGTCGGCGCCGCCGGCCAGGCGCAGGGCCTCTTCCAGCTCGGCGGCGGGACCGACGACGACGCAGCCGAGATCGCTGAGCATGTCCTCCACCAGCATGGAGACCAGCGCCTCGTCTTCGACCACCAGGACCTTAAGGGCGGCGAGGGTCTTCATTGTTCAAGGCTCCAGGGCACGGATCGGCAACTTCATGGTGCAGGCGAGGCCAAGGCTATCATAGGCCAGTGCGACTTGTGCGGACAGTTCTCCCGCCAGGCCCTTTTCCAGCAGGCGCGCGCCGAACCCGTGGCGGCGGGGCGGGACCACCGGCGGGCCGCCGTGTTCGGTCCAGGTCAGGCGCAGGCGCGGGGCGTCGGCCGCGTCGGGCTCCGGCCCCCAGGCCACCCGCACCGCGCCGCCCGGGACCGACAGCGCGCCGTACTTCAGGGCGTTGGTCGCCAGTTCGTGGATGGCCATGCCCAGGGCCACCGTCGCCTTGGGGCTCAGCTGGACGTCGCGGGCGTAGTCGAAGGCGATGCGGTCGCGGGCGGCGAAGGCCTCCAGCTCGAAATCGAAGATCTCGCGCAGGCTGGCGCCTTCCCAGTTTTGCTGGGTCAGCAGGTCGTGGGTGTGCGACAGGGCCATGATCCGGCCCTCGAAGGCGTCGCGGAAGGCCGCCGGGGTGTCGGTGGTGCGCAGGGTCTGGCTGGCGATCGACTGCACCGAGACCAGGGTGTTCTTCACCCGGTGGTTCAGCTCGTTGACCAGCAGCTTCTGGCGCTCTTCCGCCCGCTTGCGCGCGGTGACGTCCAGCGACACGCCGGCCATCCGCCGGGCCCCGCCATGATCGCCGGTCTGGGCGGCGCGGCCCCGGGCGTGCACCCAGCGGATCTCGCCGCCCGGCGTGCGCACGCGGTACTCGATGTCGTAGTCGGCCCCGTGGCGGATGGCGGCCTCGATGGCGGCGATCATCCGCGGGCGGTCGTCTGGATCCACGGAGGCGACCAGGTCGTCGAACCCGAAGTCGTCGTCGGGTCCGCGGCCGTAATTGGCCTTGCAGATGTCCGAGGCCAGATAGGCGCGGGTCTCCACGTCCAGCTCCCACGCGCCCAGGCGGCCGGCCTCCAGGGCGAACTTCAGGCGCTCCTCGGCGTCGCGGCGCTGGGCCAGCTCCGCGTGAGCGGCGTCGTGGGTCCGCACGGACTCGATCGCGACCGCCGCCTGGGCGGCCAGGCCGACCATCAGGCTCTCTGCGTGCGGGCCGAAGCGCGCCGGCTGGGGATGGCCGAAGAACAGGCCGCCCAGCACCGAGCCCTGGCGGGTGATCACCGGCACGGCCAGGTAGCTGCGGACCGGCAGATGGCCCTCGGGCATGCCGCGGTAAGGCGCGTTGCGGCCGTAGCGCGGGTCGCGGGTGATGTCGTCCGATCGCACCACGCCCGCGCCCTGGAAGGTGGGCGCGAAGACGGCGGTGCTGCGCGGCATAGGAAAGGCTTCGAAGGCCGAGCGCGGCGCGCCCGACAGGCTGTAGAGCATGAAGCTTTCGCCGGCCTCGCCGGCGACCTTGTAGAAGAACGCGCCGAACTGGGCCCCGGTCAGCTCGACTCCGCCGTCGACCACGGTCTGGACCAGAGTCTCGGCGTCGTGGCCGGCCCCGATGGCCTCGGCGATGCGGTTGAGGGCGCGCGACCGGCGCACCTCCTCGGCCAGAGCCGCCTCGGCGGCGGCGAGGCGCGCGACAAGGTCGTCGGCCTCGTCTTCCTCGGCGCGGCTGGTCGCCTTGGCCAAGCTGCTCACCCCCACTCGCCCCGGTCGCTCGTTTTTCCGAGCGCGGTCACAAACGCGTCGCCATGGTGATGGTTCCCCGCGCCGGCATACTGCGCCGGGTCGAGGCCGTCCTCAACCGATCGTCGCGCCAAATCGGCGTGCAAAGCGCGGTAAATCAGGCGGTTGCGTCGGCTGCCCGACGCAAGGCGCGGTCAGCGGGCGCTCTCGTCCAGCCGTCCGCTGATCCGCAGGCCGGTCACCTGGTTGCGCTGGCGGCGCAGCACCTGGAAGCGGTGGTGGTGGAAGATGAAGATCTGTCCGGGCTCGGGGATGGTTTGGGCCTCGTGGATCACCAGGCCGGCGATGGTCACCGCCTCGCCTTCAGGCAGCCGCCAGTCCATCGCCCGGTTGAGGTCGCGGACCGTGACGTGGCCGTCGACATGCACCGAGCCGTCGGCCTGGGGTCGCAGGCCCTCGACCTTGGTGTCGTGCTCGTCCTCGATCTCGCCGACGATCTCCTCGAGGATGTCCTCCAGGGTCACCAGGCCCTGCAGCGCGCCGTATTCGTCGACCACCAGGGCGAAGTGGCTGCGCCGCTTGAGGAAGGCGTTCAGCTGGTCCTTGAGGTTGGTGGTGTCGGGGATGAACCACGGCTCGCGCTGGATGGCGGCCACGTCGATGTCGTCGATCGCGCCGTTGGCGGCGGCCAGGGCGCGCAGCAGGTCGCGGGCGTGCAGCACGCCGACGATGTTGTCGGGGTTCTCTCGATAGAGCGGGATGCGGGTGTGCTGGGCCTCCAGCGCCTCGGCCACCAGCTCGCGGATCGGCAGGTCGGCGTCGATCAGGGTGATCGACTTGCGGTGGACCATGATCTCCGAGACGTCCATGTCCGACAGGTCCAGCACCCCGCCCAGCATCCGCCGGTCGCCGCTTTCGACCCCGCCTTCGGAGTGATGGTATTCGACCGCGCCGCGGATCTCCTCGTGGGCGGCCAGCACGTCGACCGCCATGTCCAGCTTGACCCCGAACAGCCGCAGCGTGCGCCGCACCACCCATTGGATGGCGTAGATGATCGGGCCGAACAATCGCACCACCAGCAGGGTCGGCCCCGACAGGAAGCGGGCCACGTCGTCGGACTTCAGGATCGCCAGGGTCTTGGGCAGCACCTCGGCGAACACCAGGACCAGCACGGTCATCGCCCCGGTCGCCGCCGCCACGCCCCAAGGGCCGGGGATGGCGGCGGTCAGCACCTGGGTGGTCAGGGCCGAGGCCAGGATGTTGATCAGGTTGTTGCCCAGCAGCACCGCCCCGATCATCGTCTCCTGGTCGGCCAGCAGGGTGTTGACCCGCTTGGCCGGCCGGTCGCCCTCGCGCTCCAGCTGGTGCATGCGGGCCCGGGAGGCGGCGGTCAGCGAGGTCTCGGCGGCCGAAAACAGCGCCGAGACGGCCAACAGGCCGATGATGATCGGCGCGAGGCCGAGGATGGCGGTCAGGATCATGGATCCTTCTTACGCCACGTCCAGGCGATGCGGGAGGTCGGACGCCGCGAAGCTTGCGGCTTGCCGGGATCGGGGCGCCGAGGACCCTAACCCTTCGCGCCGCCGCACGGCCCCGCGGCCGAGGCCGCGTGGAATTCGATCAGCAGGCCCAGGTCCGCGCGGGTCGGGGCCAGGAATGATTGGCCCGACAGGCCGGCATAGGCGGGGAGGCTCTGCTCGTAGCCGCGCTCGACCCGCCGCCTGGCCGTGTCCAGGTCGGCGACGCCCAGGCTGACGCCCAGCACCTGCGGGCCGCCCTCGCGCAAGGCGTCGGCCGCGATCCCCGGGCCGTCCGGCTCCAGCGCCAGCAGGGCGTTCGGGCCGACCGCCACGCAATAGCCCTTGGCCGCGACCTGCGGGACCTTGACGGGGACTGCGCCGGCCAGGCCCAGGGTCTCCAGCCGCGCCCGGTCGGCGGCGGCGTCGCCCGACAGCAGCCAGAAGGCCGACAGCTCGCGCGCCCCGTTGGGATGCTGGCGGGCGACCTTGTCGTCGGCGACGCTGGCCGGATCGGACCTCGGCGCGGCGTAGTCGATCAGGAAGACGTTGCTGGACAGCACCGGGCGCTCGAAGGCGAACAGCCGCCAGCGCGGGGGCTTGCCCGGTCCCTGGCCGTCGGGGTCATTGGCTCCGGCGGTGAAGATCGGGGTTACCGGCAGGCCTTTGGCCTTCAGTCCGGCCTGGGCCTGGTCGAGCGCCGCAGAATGCAGGCCGAACGAGCGCGATCCCGCCCCGCCGTGCAGCGAGGCCTGGTCGGCCTGCATGCCGGGGTCCAGCTCCGCATCTGGGCGGGTGATGCCCAGCAGCTCGACATAGCCCTGGTCGGCCAAGCGCACATAGCGGTTGGCGACGCCGCCGGGGTTGCGCCCGGGCCGCACCTGGAAGCCCAGCTTGACCGCCAGGACCGCCGAGACTTGGTCGATGTCGCGGCCCCACAGCAGCGCATGGTCCAGCCTGTCGGCGGGGGCGGGCGTCGCGGCCTGGGCTGCGGGCGGGCCGAGGCCCAACGACAGGGCGAGGGCGGCGAGGGCGAGGAGAGGGCGCAAGGCGAAACGGCTCCGTGGCGCTTGGCGGACGGGGCAGGCTGGCATGGGGCCATGGGCGGGTCCATGACCTCGGAGGTCAGTGAATTCGGAGGGAGCGGGTCGAGCGAGGGAATTGCCATCACCCCTCGTCGTCATCCCGGAAAGCGCGCAGCGCTTGTCCGGGATCCAGGACGGCCGCAAAGCCTTCGCCTAGTCCTCTGGGTCCCGGACAGCCTCTGCGAGGCTTCCGGGATGACAGCCGGTTGGGCGCCGATGTCTTTGGATATCGCCGCTCGGTGGAGCGTGGCCGCTAAACCGCCCCTTCCTCCACCAGGAACGCCCGCAGTTCGTCGCGGTCCACGTCCTTGGCCACGAAGGCGTCGCCGATGGCGCGCACCAGGACGAAGGTCAGCAGGCCGCCCTCGGCCTTCTTGTCCTGGGCGCTGTGGGCGATCAGGGCGTCGGCGCTGAACGGCTCGGGGCGGATGTCGGACAGCCGGGTCGGCAGGCCGGCGGCCTTGATCGCCGCCTCGGCGCGGACGGCGTCCTGGCTGGAGCACAGGCCCTGGCGGGCCGAGAAGCGGAAGGCCTGGGCCATGCCCAGGCCCACGGCCTCGCCGTGCTTGAGCGTGTCGCCGAAGCCCATCTCGCCCTCGACCGCGTGGCCGAAGGTGTGGCCCAGGTTCAGCAGGGCCCGGCGTCCGACCTCCTTCTCGTCCTCGGCGACGATCTCGGCCTTCATCTCCACCGAACGGCCGACGGCGCGGACCAGGGCCGAGGTGTCGCGCTCCAGCACGGCGTGGACGTTGGCTTCCAGCCACTCGAAGAAGACGAAGTCGCCCAGCAGGCCGTACTTGATGATCTCGGCATAGCCGCAGGCCAGCTCGCGGGCCGGCAGGGTGGCCAGGATGTCGAGGTCGGCCAGCACCAGGCGCGGCTGGTGGAAGGCGCCGATCAGGTTCTTGCCGCGCGGCGTGTCGATGGCGGTTTTTCCGCCGACGGACGAATCCACCTGGGCCAGCAGGGTGGTCGGGATCTGGATGAAGTCGATGCCGCGCTTGTAGATCGCCGCCGCGAAGCCGGTCAGGTCGCCGACCACCCCGCCGCCGAACGCCACGACCATGTCGCCGCGCTCCAGGTTCAGGGCCAGCAGCTTGTCCGACAGCTCGGCCAGGCCCTCGAAGCTCTTGGTCTCCTCGCCGGGGGGGACCAGGATCACGTCCGTGGCGACGCCGGCGTGCTCCAGCGCGTTGGCCAGCCGCTCGCCATGATGCTCGCCGACATTGGTGTCGGTGACGATCGCCACCCGCTTGCGCTTGAGCAGGGGGGCGATGTGCTCGCCCGCGCGGTCGATCAGCCCCGTGCCGACGACCACGTCATAGGCGCGCGCGCCCAGGCCCACGGGGATGGTGGTGATCACTTGAGCTCGCTTTCGGATGGGGTCAGGTAGGATTTCAGGGCCTGGATCACGGCCTCGACCGCCACGCCATGGGCGGTGTCGCCGGTCTCGACCGTCAGATGGGCCTCGCCATAGGCGGGGTAGCGGAGGCTGGCGTGCTCGCGCAGCACGTCCATCGGGTCGCGGCCCTTCAGCAGCGGCCGGCCCTCCTTGCGGCCGACGCGGCGGGCCAGCAGCTCCAGGTCGGCCTTCAGCCAGACGGCGACGGCCTTGGACTTGATCAGGGCGCGGGTCTCGGCGTTGACGAAGGCCCCGCCGCCGGTGGCCAGCACGTGCGGCGGTTCGTCCAGCAGGCGGGCGATCACCCGCCGTTCGCCGTCGCGGAAGGCCGGCTCGCCCATCTCGGCGAAGATCTCGGGGATCGAGCGTCCGGCGGCGGCCTCGACCTCGTTGTCGGCGTCGCGGAACGGCAGGTCCAGGGCCGCGGCCAGGCGGCGGCCGACGCTGGACTTGCCCACGCCCATCAGCCCGACCAGGACGATGGTCTTGCCACGCAGGGCGGCCTTCGGGTCGGGACCCTGGAGGTCTTGACCCTGGTCGGGGCGGGAAGGGGCGGGGTCGTCGGTCATGGGCCTGCTGGCGGTTTACACGAGGGCGGGGCGTCCCGCCAAGGTTTGGACCAAAGCCGCGTCCAGGGTGGCCCCGAGGGCGAAAAGTTTCGCCAACCCCTGTCCTGCGGCATAGTTGAACCATGGCTCCTTCAAAGCGACTCACGATCTGCTCGGCCCTCGTCCTGGCGGCGCTGGTTTCGGCGGCTCCCGCCTGGACCCCCGCCTGGGCTCAGGTGCAGGTCCAGTCCCTGGCCGCGCCGGACCTGTTCTCGCCGCCGGCGGCCCAGACGGGCCTGTCGGGCGACCTGTGGAAGGACGCCGCGCCGGGCGTGGTCAAGGAAGCCCTGCCCAAGCTGGCGGCCAAGCCGTTGTCGCCGGCCGCGGCCGGTCTGGCGCGGCGGGTGCTGGCCACCGGCGCCAACGCCCCGGCCGGGATCGGCGACGATCCGGAGCTGGGCGCCGCCCGGGCCATGGCCCTGATCGCCCTGGGCGAGGCCAAGGGCGCCGACGCCGTGCTGGACCGCGTCCCCGGCGTGGCGGCCAGCGCCCCGCTGTCGCTGGCGGCGGCCGAGGCGGCCCTGATCACCGGCGCCGACGACAAGGCCTGCAGGATCGGCGAGGCGCTGAGCGTCGACCGCGGCGCGCCCTACTGGCTGCGGCTGCGGGCTTTCTGCCAGGCGATCGGCGGCCAGCGCGACGCGGCCCAGCTGACCTTCACCCTGGCCGCCCAGCAGACCAAGGACGCCGACTACGCCCGGCTGATGAACGCCCTGTTGTCCGGCGCGCCCGCCGGGGCGGCCAGCCTGAAGAACGGGATCGACTACGCCCTGTCGCGCAAGCTGGGGTTGGACGTGTCGTCGGCCGCCGCGGTCGCCACCGCCTCGCCGGCGCTGAAGGCGGCGATCAAGCCGGCCGACGCGGCCCCGCCCGCCGACCTGACCGCCGCTCAGGCCTCGGCCGTCGCGGCGTTGCGCGGGGCCAAGGGCCTCCCCGCCTTCACCGAGGCCGCCAAGGCCGCCCTGCCGGTCGTGGCCGCCCTGGCCCGGGCCGACGCGCCGCTGCAGGATCCCGTGCTGCTGGCCCGCGCCGCCCTGGCGGCCGGCGATCCCGCCACGGCCGGGGCCCTCCGGGGCAAGCTGACCAGCGACGTCCTGCCCGCTGGGGCCACGACCACAGACCTGGCCCTGCTGGACGCGGCCCTGGCCGCCGCCGAGGGCAAGAAGGACGGCCAGGTCCTCGACGGCCTGATCGAGCGCGGCGTCCAGGGGGGGAGCAAGTCGCCCGCCCAGCCGGCCGCCCTGCTGCTGGCCGCGCTCGGCGGCGTCGTGAGCCCTGAGGCCCGCGCGCCGTTCGCCACCTTCGATCCCGGCAAGTCCGCCGCCCCGGCCGGACGGCTGACCGTGCTGGACGACGCGGCCGCCGCCGGCCGCCAGGGCGAGGCGGCCCTGCTGGCCTTGTCGATCGCCGCCGACGCGGGCCCGGCGGGTCCCGGTCCGGTCGACCGCGCCCGGCTGGCCCGCGCCCTGCTGAAGGCCGGGCTGGAGGCCGACGCCCGCGCCTTCGTCGTGGAGGGGCTGCTGGCGCTGCAGGTGAAATGAGCGGCTCAGCCAAGACCCCCGGCTGGATCGACGCCTTCCTCGAGATGATGGCCGTCGAGCGCGCCGCCGCTCGCAACACCCTGACCGCCTACGCCAAGGACCTGGCCGACGCGCGGCTGTTCCTGGCCTCGCGCGGCGACCTGGACGGGGCCTCGGCCGAGGCCGTCGAGGCCTATTTCGCCGACCTGGGCGCGCGCGGCCTGTCGCCGGCCACCGCCGCCCGCCGTCGCTCGGCCCTGCGCCAGTTCTACCGCTTCGTGCTGGGCGAGGGCTGGCGCGACGACGACCCCTCGCGCCGGGTCGCGGCCCCCAAGGCCGGCCGGCCTCTGCCCAAGGTGCTGTCGCGCGACGCCGTCCTGCGGCTGATCGCGGCCGCCGCCGCCAAGGACGGCGCCCAGGGCCTGCGCCTGGCCTGCATGATCGAGCTGCTCTACGCCTCGGGCCTGCGGATCTCCGAACTGCTGAACCTGCCGCTGGCGGCCCTGGCCCGCGACCCGGCCTTCCTGATGGTCAAGGGCAAGGGCGGCAAGGAGCGGCTGGCCCCGCTGAACGACGCGGCCCGCACGGCGGTGAAGGCCTATTTGGAGGCAAGGCCGCAATTCCTGCCAAAGGGCGTCAAGGACAGCCCCTGGCTGTTCCCGTCGCGCGGCAAGGGCGGTCGGCTGACCGCCCGGCGGGTCTCCCAACTGCTCGAGGACGCCGCGATCGCCGCCGGCATCGATCGCGCGACGGTCAGCCCCCACGTCCTGCGCCACGCCTTCGCCACCCACCTGCTGGAGGGCGGCGCCGACCTGCGCGTCATCCAGACGCTGCTGGGCCACGCCGACATCGCCACGACCCAGATCTATACCCACGTGGCGGGGGATCACCTGGCGGAGGTGGTGAAGACCAAGCACCCGCTGGCGAGGAAGACTTAGCCGATCGCCCCAGCCGCGTGCAGCGCGAAGCCGGTCGCGCCGGGGGGCTCCAGGCCCGGCTTGAGCGTCATGCTCGGGATCAGGTAGTCGCCGCCGTTCTGTCGCCGATAGGGGATGGGGCGGGTGGTCGCCAGCGTCCGCATCCGTTCGCGCAGACGCTCGGCGACGGGTTCGAAACCGGCCGCGTCGAGGCGGTCGACCCTGTAGGCCACGAACGGCGGCAGCACGTCGTAGCCGGGATAGTAGAGAATCCCGTGGTTGATCGGGAACAGCAGGTCGTCGATCGGGCCATTCACTCCGCGGGCGGAATAGTGCTCCTCCCAGCCGCCGGCGGTGACGATCAACATGGCCCGTTTCCCCGCCAGGGTTCCCTCGCCGTAGCGGTCGCCCCACCGCGTGTCGCTGTGCTCGCCGACGCCATAGGCGAAACCGTAGGCGTAGACCCGGTCGACCCAGCCCTTGAGGATCGCCGGCATGGTGAACCACCAGAGGGGGAACTGGAGGATCAGGGCGTCGGCCCACAGCAGCTTCTCCTGCTCGGCCCTGACGTCCGCGGTCAGGCTGGCGGCGGCGAAGGCCTCGCTGGAGGCCGCGGCGGGCTTGAAGCGCGCGTCCGGCGCCAGGACGGGGAAGTCGGCGCGGTCGACTTGCGACTTCCAGCCGTCGGCATAGAGGTCGGTCACCCGAACCTCGTGGCCTTGGGCCTTCAGTTCCTGGACGGCGACGTCGCGGAGCGCGCCGTTCAGCGAGCGGGGTTCGGGGTGGGCGAAGACGAGCAGGACTTTCATGGGGTCGACGATCCTAGGGGTGGAAATCGACCCTCCAGGTAGGCGGCGTCGCCATGGTCCGGTATATGTTGGGAATGCATAAGATCATGCCGAAAAATGGATAGGTCGGATGTTACGCTGGAGCGCATGCGCACCTTCGTCCGGGTGGCCGAGCGGGGAAGCCTGACCGCCGTCGCGCGGGAACTGGGTGTCGGCCAGTCGACGGTCACGCGACATCTGCGGGAGCTGGAGGAGGCGGTCGACGCGCCCCTGCTCAGCAGGACCACCCGGCGGGTCGCCATGACCGACGAAGGCGCGCGCTACTACGCCGACTGCGTCCAGATCCTGCGGCTGGTCGAGCAAGCCGGGGAAGAGGCGCGCGGCGCGCGCGGCGCGCCGGCCGGCACGATCCGGATCTCGTGCACGGCCGCTTTCGGGGTGTTGCACGTCAGCCGACTGATCTTCGCGTTCCAGGACCTCTATCCCGACATCGGAATCGACCTTGGCCTCACCGACGAGCGCGTCGACCTGGTGCGGGAGGGCGTCGACGTCGCGCTGCGCCTGGGGCCGCTTACCGATAGTTCCATGAAACTGCGGGCCCTGGGCCAGTCTCGGCGCCTGCTGGCGGCCTCGCCGGACTACCTGGCGGCGCGGGGCCGGCCGGCCGTCCCGGAGGACCTGTCCGGCCACGAGGGCGTCCGGATGTCGAACGTGGCGGGCAGCCAGACGCTCGTCCTGCGAGGACCGGACGGCGAACACCATGCGACTCCGTTCGAAGGCCGTCTGCGGATCGACCACGGGCTGGCCGCGCGCGAGGCCCTTGTCGCCGGACGCGGCGTGGCGCCCGCCCATCGGTGGCTGGTCGACGACCTGCTGGCGGCGGGGCGGCTGGAGGCGGTTCTGCCGGACTATGCGCCGCCGTCCGTCCCGCTGAACATGCTGATCGTCCCCGAACGCGCGGGCGTCGCCCGGGTCCGGCTGCTGGTCGACTTCCTCGCCGCGCGGATCGGCGAAATCCCGGGGATCGAGAAGACACGGTCTTAGCGTTAGCCGGCCAGATTTTGATTTGGCCGCGCGCCCTGCTAAGCACCGCCACCTTTCAGGAGAAGAACGACATGTCCGACGAAACCCGCGACAGCAACGGCGCCATCCTGGCCGACGGCGACAACGTCACCCTGATCAAGGATCTCAAGGTCAAGGGTTCGGGCGGCGTGACGCTGAAGCGCGGGACCCTGGTCAAGAACATCCGCCTGACCGGCGACACCGACGAGATCGAGGCCAATGTCGAGAAGGTGCGCGGCCTGGTGCTGCGGACCGAGTTCGTGAAGAAGGCCTAGGCGGCGGAAAGCCCCCTCAGTCGCTTCGCGACAGCTCCCCCAGCGGGGGAGCATCTGCTCGGCGTTGATCCTCCCCCGCTGGGCGGGGGGTCTCGCATACGACCAGATACGGCTGTCATCCCGGACGAAGCGCGCAGCGCGAAGATCCGGGACCGACGCGTAAACTCGGCGCTTGAGGCGATCCCGGATCGGCGCCCGGCTTTCGCCGGGCTTGTCCGGGATGACAGCCCTATTCGCATCCCATCCCTATGCAGGTTGTCCTGCCCACAGGGACCTCGCGGCGCCTACGCCCCCTCGAACGCCGCCTTCAGCTTGGGCATGTCCAGCTTGACCATCTGCATCATGGCCGCGAACATCCGGCCGACGGCGGCCTTGTCGGGGCTGGAATAGAGGTCCAGCAGTTCCTGCGGCACGATCTGCCAGGACAGGCCGTACTTGTCCTTCAGCCAGCCGCACTGGCTTTCCCGGCCGCCGTCGGCGGTCAGGGCGTTCCAGTAGCGGTCGACCTCGGCCTGGTCGGCGCAGTGGACCACGAACGACACCGCCTCGGTGAACGGAAAGATCGGACCGCCGTTCAGGGCGGTGTAGGCCTGGCCGTCCAGTTCGAAGCCGACGGTCATCACCGTCCCGGGCGGCCCGGCCGGCGGCTGGGCGTCGCTGGGATAGCGCGCGATGCTGGTGACTTTCGAATTGGGAAACAGAGAGACATAGAAGTTCGCGGCCTCTTCGGCCTGGGTGTCGAACCACAGGAACGGGGTGATCTTCTGCACGGGGCTATCCTCCAGGGGGCCGCTGATCGGCCGGTTCAAGGCCAGGACGATCAAAACGCGCACATCCCGACATCGGCCCCCGTTTTTCGACGAAGGGCCGCTCTCAGGCTGCGGCCAGCAGGTCCGCGCCCTTGTGGTTGGCGCCGCAGCCGGCGACCAGGATGACGTCGCCCTGCGAATGGTCGGTGCGCAGGGCGAGGATGGCCTGGTAGGCGGGCGAGGCGTACCAGGCGCGGGCCGCCGCCAGGTCCGGAAAGGCGATGACCACGATGTCGCCGGGCCACTGGCCCTCCATCACCTCGGCCTGGACCCCGTGGACGATGAACCGGCCGTCGTAGGGTTCGAGCGTGGCGTCGATGCGCTGCAGATATTCGATGATGGCGGGGCCGAAATCGACACTGCGCAGATGGGCGACGGCGTAGGCGGGCATGGCGAGCTCCTCGTTGTTGACGAGGCAGGGTCGCGCGCCGAGTGCGCCGAAGCGATAACCTCCGAGGTTATGCGAAAGAACAGCGCCGTTGCCGCTTCCGTCGCCGCGCACTAGTTACCCTCGCATGTCCGCCTCCGAGATCGAACCCTTCCACGCCATCGCCATCAGCCGCCTGGCCCACCAGATGAAGGCCGAGGGGAAGTCGATCATCCACATGGAGTTCGGCCAGCCATCGACCGGCGCCCCGGCGGCGGCCATAGCGACGGCGCATCACGTGCTGGACACCGACGGCATGGGCTATTGGGAAAGCCCGCGGCTGAAGGCGGCGATCGCCCGGCGCTACGCCGAACTGGACGGGGTCGAGGTCGATCCCGAGCGGATCATCCTGACCTGCGGCGCCTCGCCGGCCCTGGTGCTGGCCCTGGCCTCGAACTTCCGGCCCGGCGACCGCGTCGCCCTGGCGCGGCCCGGCTACGTGGCCTATCGCAACACGCTGAAGGCCCTGAACCTGGTCCCGGTCGAGATCGCCTGTGGGGCCGAAAGCCGCTTCCAGCTGACCGCCGCCCACCTGGCCGCGTTGGACCCGGCCCCGGCCGGCGTGATCATCGCCAGCCCGGCCAACCCCACCGGCACGATCATCCCCGCCGCCGAGCTGGAAGCCATCGCCGGCGTCTGCCGCGAACGCGGGATCCGCGTCGTCTCCGACGAGATCTATCACGGCCTCAGCTATGGCGAGCCGGCCCGTTCGATGCTGGCCTTCGAACCCGAGGCCCTGATCGTCAACAGCTTCTCCAAATATTTCAGCATGGCCGCCTGGCGGCTGGGCTGGGTGGTCGCGCCCGCCGACCAGGTTGGTCGCGCCCGGGCCTTCATGGGCAACCTGTTCCTGACCCCGCCGTCGCTTAGCCAGCACGCCGGCCTGGTCGCCATGGACTGCCTGGACGAGCTGGAGGGCCACGTCGCCGTCTACCGCGCCAACCGCGCCCTGCTGCTGGACGCCCTGCCGGCCCTGGGCCTGGCCTCGATCGCCCCGCCCGACGGGGCCTTCTACATCTATGCCGACATCGGCCACCTGACCGACGACAGCCTGGCCTTCTGCGAGGCCCTGCTGCGCGACACCGGCGTGGCGACGGCGCCCGGCGTCGACTTCGACCCAGTCGACGGCCGGCGGTTCATCCGCTTCAGCTTCGCGGTCTCGACGCCCGAGGTCGAGGAGGCCCTGCGGCGGATCACGCCGTGGTTCGCGGCGAGGGCCGCGGCTTAGGGTCAATACTCAATTGGGTGGTGAAATTATCTGAAAAATATCAGTTGGTTATAACTAGTTGTCATCCCGGAAGCCTCGCAGAGGCTGTCCGGGATCCAGGGGGCTGGGCTGATGCGGTGCGGTTCACCTGGATCCCGGCTCTACGCTTCGCTTCGGCCGGGATGACAACCGTGGGGACAATTGAGTCCAGACCCTAGAGCGGATCGATATCCAAGGCGGTGCGCGGTCCTTGTCCTTCGACCCCCCGGAGCGGAAAGGCCGCTCCGATCTAGCGACCGGCCGCCAGCAGCGCCTTGCCGATCGGCCGGGGCGGCTGGCTCTGCAGCACCACCGAGGTGGTCACCGGGCCGAAGCGGCCGATGGCGTCGACGATCGTCGCCAGGTCGCCGGCCGAGGGGACGACGGCCTTGAGCACGAAGCAGTCGTCGCCGGTCACCCGGTGGACCTCGACCACATAGGGCAGGCGGTCGAACGCCTCCAGGCAGGCGCGCATGTGCTCGTGGGTGGTCTTCAGGCGGATGATGGCGGTCAGGGCCAGGCCCAGGGCCAGCGGATCGATCCGCGCGCCATAGCCGATGATGATCCCGCGCTCCTCCAGCCGCTTGACCCGTTCCGACATCGACGGCTGGGACAGGCCGACCCGTCGTCCCAGCTCCGAAAGGGAGATGCGGCCATCGGCCTGGAGGGCCTCGAGGATGGCGATATCCTTGGCGTCCAGGCCATCTGGGATCGGCATGTGCGGTTTCCACCTTGAATTCATCGGAACTATCGTGCTTTGGCCGATGAATGGCCATGCCCTTTCGCCGACGCATGCCTCATCCTGTGCGAGCAACCAGGGAGCGTGCGATGCGACTGATCGGAATGCTGGATTCGCCCTATGTGCGGCGCGTGGCGGTGACGCTGCGGCTGCTGGACCTGCCGTTCACGCACGAGCCGGTGTCGGTGTTCCGCCACTACGACGCCTTCGCGGCGATCAATCCGATCGTGCGGGCCCCGACCCTGGTCACCGACGACGGCGTGGTGCTGATGGAGTCCGGCCTGATCGTCGAGCACCTGGAGCGCCTGGCCGGGCGGCGCCTGAGCCCCGACGGCCTGGCCGACCACGCCCGCGCCCAGCGGATCCTCGGCCTGGCCCTGGCCGCCTGCGAAAAGACCGTCCAGCTGGTCTACGAGTTCAACCAGCGGCCCGAGGAGAAATATCACGCGCCCTGGATCGAGCGGGTGCGCGGCCAGGTCGGCGCGGCCTGGGGCCTGCTGGAGGCCGAGCTGGCCGCGCCGCCGGCCTGGCTGGAGGGCTCGCAGGCCTGGGCGACCGGCGCGGTGGCCTGGACCTTCGCCGCCCGGACCCTGCCGGAGTCGGTCGAGGCGGCCGCCTGTCCGAACCTGGTCGCCCTGACCGCGCGGGCCGAGGCGACGCCAGCCTTCATGGCCGCGCCGTTCGATTAGGTTCTGGGCGATCGAAGGCCAGCTTGCTGGCGGGGCGTCGACGGCGAATTTCGCCCTCTAACCGACGGCGGACATGTCCACCGTCGGCGCCGCCATTCCGGGGGGGCGGGAATGACGGGCAATGGCGTAGAGGGGCGGAGCAGGCGCGGACGCCGCTGCGTCCTAAGACCGCATCCAGTCGATGAACGCCCGCAGGGCCGGCGAGAGCTGGCGGCGGCTGGGATAGTAGAGGAAGAAGCCGGGAAACGGCTCGCACCAGTCGTCGAGCAGCGAGACCAGCCGGCCGGCGGCGATATCGTCGGCCACCTGGTCGCGGAACAGGAAGGCCAGGCCCGCGCCGTCCAGGCAGGCGCGGCGGAGGACCTCGTTCTCGTCGCTGACCAGCACGCCGGCCGGGTTGACCACCACCTCGCGCCCCTGGCGCTCGAACTCCCAGGGCCAGGGCTGGCCGCCGGCCCGGCGGAACAGCAGGCAGCGGTGCAGGAGCACGTCCTCGGGCCGGGCCGGTGCGCCGTGAGCCTCGACGTAGGACGGGGCGCAGACCAGGGCCTGGCTCAACTCGCGGCCTAGCGGGGCGGCGATCATGTCGGCCTGCAGGCTCTCGCCCAGCCGCACGCCGCAGTCGAAGCCGCCGGCCACGATGTCGGAGAGGCCGTCGTCGCAGGCGATCTCGACCCGCACGTCCGGATGGGCGTTCAGGAAGCCGCCGAGGCGTGGGCCCACCAGCCAGCGGGCCGCCGAGCGGGCGATGTTGATCCGCAGCCGCCCCGATGGGCGGTCGCGGAACGCCGCCACCTCGGACAGGGCCGCGTCGATGTCGGCCAGGGCCGGGGCCAGGCGGGCCAGCAGCCGCTCGCCGGCCTCGGTCGGCGCGACGCTGCGAGTCGTGCGGTGCAGCAGCCGCACGTCCAGCCGGGCTTCCAGATTGCGCAGGGTGTGGCTCAGCGCCGAGGCCGAGACGCCCAGCACCTGGGCGGCGGCGCGGAAGCTGCGATGCTGGGCCACTAGGGCGAAGACGGCGAGGTCGGGCAGGGGGCGCTGGTCCATTGCTGAGAAATTCTCAGCAGTTCACTGAGACTTCAAGCGCTTATCGTCGGGCGGTCCGGCGCCCATCTTCCCACCGTCGGACGGCGAGGCCTTCCGATGCGACATCCGAACATCAGGAGCTCACCATGAAGACGCGCAAACTCGGCGACGGGCTGGAAGTCTCGGCCATCGGACTCGGCTGCATGGGGATGGGCCAGATCTACGGCACGGCGCTGGACAAGGCCGACGCCTTCAAGCTGCTGGCCCGCGCGGTCGAGCTGGGCGTGACCTTCTTCGACACCGCCGAGGTCTACGGCCCCTACACCAACGAGGTTCTGGTCGGCGAGGGCCTGAAGCCCTTCCGCGACAAGCTGGTGATCGCCACCAAGTTCGGCTTCGACATCGCGCCGGAAGGGTCGGGCGAGGGCTTTGCCCGCATGCGCGGCACCGACAGCCGGCCCGAGCACATCCGCGCCGTGGCCGAGGCGTCGCTGAAGCGCCTGGGCGTCGAGGTGATCGATCTGTTCTACCAGCACCGCGTCGATCCCAACGTGCCGATCGAGGACGTGGCCGGGACGGTCAGGGACCTGATCGCCGAGGGCAAGGTCAAGCACTTCGGCCTGTCGGAAGCCGGTCCCGAGACCATCCGCAAGGCTCATGCGGTGCAGCCGGTGGCGGCTCTGCAGAGCGAGTATTCGCTGTGGTTCCGCGACCTGGAGCAAACGACTCTGCCGGTCCTGAGCGAGCTGGGCGTCGGCCTGGTGCCCTACAGCCCGCTGGGCCGGGGCTTCCTGACCGGGGCGATCAAGACCGACGCGTCCCTGGCCGACAACGACTTCCGCCGGGGCCTGCCGCGCTTCCAGGGCGAGGCCATGGCCAAGAACCTGTCCCTGGTCGAGGCCCTGACGGCGATCGCCGCCGAGAAGGGGATCACCCCGGCCCAGCTGGCCCTGGCCTGGATCCTGGCCCAGGGCGAGCACATCGCCCCGATCCCCGGCACCACCAAGATCAGCCGCCTGGAGGAGAACCTCGGCGCCGTGGACGTGGCCCTGTCGGCCGACGACCTGGCCCGGATCGCCGCGGCGGCGCCCGAGACGGCCGTCGAGGGCGCGCGCTACAGCGCGGCCGGGCTGGCGATGGTGGGGCGGTAATCTAGCGGGGGTTGCCCGCCACGCCCGGGCGCCCCCACACTCGCCGCCATGGTCGACAACCCGCTGCACCGCCTCGACGCCCTCGAACTGGTCAAGATGGGCAAGAGCACCATTACCCTCGGGGGGCTGGGCGCGGCGATCGTGATCGTGGCGGCGGCCATGCTGGCGGCCCGCCTGGCCGCCGCCGGCTTGCGCCGCCTGCGGGCCCGCGCGGTCGACAGCGCCTCGTCGCTGTACATCGTCGAGAAGCTGGCGACCTACGGCCTGGTGGTGATCGGCTTCCTGGCCGCCCTGTCGACCATGGGCATCGACCTGACCTCGCTGGCGGTGTTCGCCGGGGCCCTGGGCGTCGGCGTCGGCCTGGGCCTGCAGGGGGTGATCAAGGACTTCGCCTCGGGCATCTCGCTGGTGTTCGAGCGACTGGTGGCGGTCGGCGACTTCGTCGAGCTGTCCAACGGCGCCCGGGGCGTGGTTCACGAGATCGGGCCGCGCGCCACCCGCATCCGCACCAACGACAGCACCGACATCATCGTCCCCAATTCGGTGCTGGTGAACGACCAGGTCGTCAACTGGACCCTGCATCATTCCAACCGGCGCATCCGCGTGCCGTTCGTCACGGCGTTTGGGGCCGACAAGGAGGCGGTGCGGGCCGCAGTGCTGAAGGCCGCCCATTCGGTGCCGTTCACCTCGCCGGACGACGCCATGCGCAAGACCCAGGTCTGGCTGGTCGGCTACGGCGACTCGGCGCTGAAGTTCGAGCTGGTCGTCTGGCCGACCATTGATTCCGTGCGCCGACCGGCGGCGATCTTCGCGGCCTATACCTGGGCCATCGACGACGCCCTGCGCGGGGCCGGGATCGAGATCCCCTATCCGCAGCGCGACCTGCGGCTGCGCGGCGTGCTGGGCGAGGAGGGCGACGACGCCCGCGCGGCCCTGCGCCTGGAGCCCCGCGCCAGCCGCCGCGCCAAGGCCAAGGCCGCCGCCCCGTCCAGCAACGACGCGGCCGAGGACCTGACGCGCGAGGATCCCGAGGAGCCGCCGCTGCCGGTCCAGGGGCCGCCGAAGCCGGACGGCAGGAGCTGAGACCAGGTCGCCCGCCGAAAACCCTTTGTCATCCCGGAAGCCTGGCAGAGGCTGTCCGGGGCCGAGGGGACTGGGCGGAAGCGGTGCGGTTCCCCTGGATCCCGGCGCTACGCTCCGCTTCGGCCGGGATGACGCCGTGGTGACCCTTGGCGCGGCCTTGTGGCCGCCGCAGGCTTCCCCGCGCGTCAGTCTTGACCCTGTTCCCGCGCCGCCGCAGTCTTCTCGCAACTGCGAAATAAGAAACGACGCCGGGAGCCCGCCATGAAGACCCCCCGAGGCTTTTTCAGACCCCTGGCCATCGGCGCGCCGACGCCCTGGCGGGAGCCGCCGGCCCGGGTCGAGCGCATGATCCACTTCGTGCCGCCGCACCTGGACAAGGTGCGCGCCAAGGTCCCCGAGATCGCCCCGACCGTCGACGTGATCCTGGCCAATCTGGAGGACGCCATCCCCGCCGACGCCAAGGGCGCGGCCCTGGCCGGGACGGTGGCGATGTCGCGCGAGGTCGATTTCAGGGCCCTGGACGTGGGCCTGTGGGTGCGGATCAACGGCCTCAACTCGCCCTGGCACCTGGACGAGGTGGCGACCCTGGTCGAGAAGTCCGGCGACCGGATCGACGTGCTCATGGTCCCCAAGGTCGAGGGGCCGTGGGACATCTTCTACATGGACCAGCTGCTGGCCTCGCTGGAGGCCAAGCATGGGGTCACCCGGCCGATCCTGCTGCACGCCATCCTCGAAACCGCCGAGGGGGTGATGAACGTCGAGCAGATCGCCGGGGCCAGCCCGCGCATGCAGGGGATCTCGCTGGGTCCGGCCGACCTGGCCGCCAGCCGCGCCATGAAGACCACCCGGGTGGGCGGCGGCCATCCCGGCTATCGGGTGATCGAGGACCCGCGGGCCGACGGGAGCGTCCGCGTCTCGGTGCAGCAGGACCTGTGGCACTATACCTTGGCCAAGATGGTCGACGCCTGCGCCGCCCACGGGATCAAGCCGTTCTACGGCCCGTTCGGGGCCATCGACGACCCGGTCGCCTGCGAGCAGCAGTTCCGCAACGCCTTCCTGATGGGCTGCGCCGGGGCCTGGAGCCTACATCCCAGCCAGATCGAGATCGCCAAGCGGGTGTTCTCGCCGGCCCCCGACGAGGTGGCCTTCGCCCGCCGCATCCTGGAGGCCATGCCCGACGGCACGGGCGTGGCCATGTTGGACGGCAAGATGCAGGACGACGCGACCTGGAAACAGGCCAAGGTCATGGTCGATTGCGCCAAGCAGATCGCGACCAAGGATGCGGCGTATGCGGGGCTTTATGGGTTCTAGGGGTCACCCCGCCAACGTCGTCACCACCCGCGACCCCGCCACCAGCATCTTGTGCACTGGGCAGGCCTCGGCGATCTCCATCAGCCGGGCGCGCTGGGCCTCGTCCAGGTCGCCGCCCAGGGTGATTGTCCGCTCGAACAGGTCAGCCGGCGCGGCGGCCGGCTCGCGCCGCCAGCTCACTTCGACATGCACCGCGCCCACGGCCCACCCCTTGCGCCGGGCATAGAGCCGCAGGGTCTGGGTGGTGCAGGCCGCCAGGCCGGCGGCGACCAGGTCGTGGGGATTGGGGCCGATGTCCAGCCCGCCGTCGACGGGACCCAGGTCGGCCGCGAAGCGGATGGGGCCGGCGGCGACCAGGATCTGCACGCCGCCGTGGCCGCTGTCGTCGGCGGTGGCGGAAGGGCGGGCGGGGACGGCGATCATGGGGCGGACTCCGGCAAGCGTCCCGCTTGCTACCGTGAAGTGGAGCCTTCTTGCACGGATTTATCGCGTCTTTTCGTTGTCATCCCGGACAAGGCCCGCGGTGCCGCAGATCCGGGATGACCGTGTAGGGAGAAGGGGAGGTTAGGCCGCCGCCCGCTGGGTCGAGGTCACGGCGAACAGCTGGGTCGCGCCGCGCCACACCTCGACGGTGTCGCAGCCGCGATGGACGCCGACCAGTTCCTCGGCGCGCCGGCGCGCGGTCTGGTCATCCGGGAAGGCGGTGACGTCAAAGCGCGGCACCGAACCATCCGGCTCGACACAGAAGAAGGTGAACACCTGCATGGGAACATCCGTTCGCATCAGGCGGGACCGGGTCCATATTCGATGGGCGGGGCCGCAGGCGTCGGCTTTGGTTCTAAGCCGACCAGACAACATATAGGCGAGAACCCCGCGGTTAACCAGCAAACATCGGTTTTCAGACGAGACTCTCCTGGGGACGAATCCCCGGGACTCAGAAAGGGTTCCCCGGCCCGCCACGGTGTCGCTGCGACGACGAGTCGCAGGCCTGGCCCGCCGTGAGCCCCGCTTGGGGCGATTTCGAGACCGGGAGCGCCAAAAGCGGTTTCGTTTTCGGCTATCGCGCTCTAGGTTCGCCACCTTTCCGCAACGGCGACGTTAAGAGACCCATGGCCGCGCATTATCTCGACTTCGAGCGACCCATCGCCGATCTGGAAAGCAAGATCGAGGAGCTGTCGCGGCTCTCCGAGACGGCTGGCCCCGGCGCGTTCGAGAGCGAGATCCAGGCCCTGCGCGATCGCGCCCAGCAACTGCGCAAGGAAGCCTATGCGGGCCTGGACGCCTGGCAGAAGACCATGGTCGCCCGCCATCCCGAGCGTCCGCACCTGAAGGACTACGTGGCCGGCCTGATCGACGAGTTCGTCGAGCTGCGCGGCGACCGCAAGTTCGCCGACGACCAGGCGATCGTCGGCGGCCTGGGCCGGTTCCGCGGCTTGCCGGTCGTGGTCATGGGCCACGAGAAGGGCCACGACACCACCACCCGGCTGAAGCACAATTTCGGCATGGCCCGGCCCGAGGGCTATCGCAAGGCCGTGCGCCTGATGGACATGGCCGAGCGCTTCAACCTGCCGGTCATCACCTTCGTCGACACCGCCGGCGCCTATCCGGGCCTGGGGGCCGAGGAGCGCGGCCAGGCCGAGGCCATCGCCCGCTCGACCGAGCGGGGCCTGGTGCTGGAGACCCCGATGGTCGCCACCATCGTCGGCGAGGGCGGCTCGGGCGGGGCCATCGCCCTGGCCGGGGCCAACAAGGTGCTGATCCTCGAGCACTCGATCTATTCGGTGATCTCGCCGGAAGGCGCGGCCTCGATCCTGTGGCGCGACGGCGCCCGGGCCAAGGACGCGGCCAGCAACATGAAGATCACCGCCCAGGACCTGATCCAGCTGAAGATCGTCGACCGCATCGTCGACGAGCCGGCCGGCGGGGCCCATTCCGACCCGGCCGCCGCCATCGAGGCCGTCGGCGACGCGGTCGAGGACGAGCTGAAGAAGCTGATGCGCCTGTCGCCCGCCGAGTTGAAGAAGCAGCGGGCCGAGCGCTTCTACGCGATCGGCCGCGAGGGGCTGCAGTAGGCGTGGGCGAAGAACGCCGCCGCAAGCGCGATGAATTCCTTGGCGAAGTCGTCGGCGGCGGCGCGGAGGTCGGCGTCGAAGCGGGCTTTGCGGCCCTGGCCGAAGCGCCGCCGGTGGCGATCATCGTCGGAGCGGTCGCCGGCTTGAGCGTCCTGGGCTTTCTGGCCTGGAAAACCTTCGCTCATTACGACGGCAAGAAAATTCGCGGTTGATGTCACGCCGGCCCCGGCCGTCTCGTCTTGCTCCCGAAGCCCAACGCTGGGCCAAATCGAGGACAAGACCATGAGCGCTGAAACCGCCCCCTTCCGCCACGACCTCAATGTTCCGGAAATCTACAAGGCTTTCATCGCCGCCGAGGCGGCGGTGGTGGCCTCGGGGATCGACAAACACCTGCTGCACCTCCTGAAACTCCGGGTCTCGCAGCTGAACGGCTGCGCCTTTTGCGTGAAGATGCATTCCAAGGAGGCCCGCGACGATGGCGAGACCAACGAGCGGCTGGACCGCCTGGTGGTCTGGGACCATGTCAGCGACTTCACCGCCAGGGAGAAGGCGGCCTTCGCCTGGGCCGAGGCCTTGACCCAGTTGCCGACCCACAGGGACCTGGCCCCGCTGCGCGCCACGCTGCGCGAGCACTTCACCGATGTCGAGGCCAGCGCCCTGACCAGCGTGATCGCCATGATCAACCTGTGGAACCGGCTGGGCGTGTCGGTGCACTGAGCGCCTTGAACGCCCCCTCCGTCCGCTTCGCGGCCACCTCCCCCGTTTTCACGGGGGAGGAGAGGATCGGCGCCGCATGCTCCTCACCCGCAACGCGGGGGAGGTGGCGCGCTGCGGATACGCAGCGTGACGGAGAGGGGCGTCGACAGCGGCGACCTCACGGTAAACGCCCCCGCAAACACTGTGACGACCCCGCGAAGTTTTCGTGAAATAGCAGCGCTTCCGACCCCGGATTAGCCAGTCGTTAGGTCAGAAATGGTCCCTCCAGCCGCGTGTGGAGGCGTAGCATGTTCACCCTGCGAGACACCGTGTCGTCCCTGGCTCCGGCCCGCGCCGACACCCTGGGCAAGACGCTGTACGAGCGGTTCCGCGAGGAGCCGGACACCCTGATCGTGCCGGTTCTGGATGCGGACGATCGTCCCATCGGCCTGGTCGAGCGCAACGCCTTCTTCCTGCGCATGGCCGCCGAATACGGCCGCGCCCTCTACGCCCTGCGGCCGATCTCGGTGCTGATGGACTCAGACCCGCTGGTGGTCGAGGCCGACGTCGAGCTGGCGGCCTTCACCAGCGACAGCCTGTCGTACCGGGCCAGCGACCTGCTGCGCGGCTTCATCGTCACCGACAACGGCCGCTATCTGGGCGTGGGCACGGTGCTGGGCCTGCTGCAGGCCGCCAACGAGACCAACCGCCGGGGCGTCGAGGCCCTGGCCGAGGCCAAGGCCAGCGCCGATCAGGCGCACACCTTCATGACCGCGGTGGTCGAGGCCATTCCGTCGATGGTGTTCGTCAAGCGGGCCGACGACCATTCCTACGTGCTGCTGAACCGGGCCGGCGAGAAGATCCTGGGCCACGCCCGCGCCGACATGATCGGCCGCACCGACGCCGACTTCTACCCGGCCGAGCAGGCGGCGATCTATCGCGAGCGCGACGCCGAGGTGATCTCGTCGGGCGAGGTGCGGGTGATCGAGGAGGACCACGTGCCGCGCCGGGACGGTTCGGTCGCCCTGCTGCGCACCAAGAAGATCGCCATCCCCGGTCCCGACGGCGCGGCCGAATACCTGCTGGGCGTCTCCGAGGACATCGCCGAGCGCAAGCGGGCCGAGGCCCAGATCGCCCGCCTGGCCCACTATGATCCGCTGACGGATCTTCCTAACCGCCTGCTGTTCCAGAAGGACCTGGCGGCGGCGCTGGGTCGGGCGGCGCGGCGCGAGGACCTGGTGGCGGTGCACTGCATCGACCTGGACCGCTTCAAGACCGTCAACGACACCCTGGGTCATCCGGTCGGCGACGCCCTGCTGAAGACCGCCGCCGAGCGCCTGCGGGCCTGCGTGCGCGAAGGCGACACCGTCGCGCGCCTGGGCGGCGACGAGTTCGCGGTGGTCCAGTGCGGCCTGACCGACCTGTCCGGGGCCACCCGCCTGGCCGGCCGCATCGTCGAGGCCCTGGCCGAGACCTTCGCGCTGCAGGGTCATCAGGTGATGATCGGCGGCAGCGTCGGGGTGGCCGTGTCGCCCAATGACGGCGCCGACAGCGACGAACTGCTGAAGAAGGCCGACATGGCCCTCTACCGCGCCAAGGCCGACGGCCGCGGGGCCTTCCACTTCTTCGAGCGGGCCATGGACGAGGCGCTGCAAGCCCGCCGGGCCCTGGAGCTGGACCTGCGCCTGGCCCTGGCCGAGGGACAGTTCGAACTGCACTACCAGCCGCTCTACAGCCTGGGCGCCGACAAGGTGATGGGCTGCGAGGCCCTGCTGCGCTGGCGCCATCCGGCGCGGGGCATGGTCTCGCCGGCCGACTTCATCCCGCTGGCCGAGGAGATCGGCCTGATCAACCCGTTGGGCGAGTGGGTGCTGCGCGAGGCCTGCCGCGAGGCGGCCGGCTGGCCCGAGCACGTGCGCCTGGCCGTCAACCTGTCGCCGGCCCAGTTCCGCGACAAGCACCTGGTGACCACCGTGGTCTCGGCCCTGGCGGCCTCGGGCCTGGCCGCCCAGCGGCTGGAGCTGGAGATCACCGAGTCGGTGCTGCTGCAGGACACCGCCGGCAACATGTCGATCCTGCACGACCTGAAGGCCTTGGGCGTGCGGATCTCGATGGACGATTTCGGCACCGGCTATTCCAGTCTCAGCTACCTGCGCAGCTTTCCGTTCGACAAGATCAAGATCGACCAGACCTTCGTGCGCGACATCCTCGACGACGCCGACGCCCTGGCGATCATCAAGGCCGTGCTCGACCTGGGCGCCAGCCTGGGCATCACCACCACGGCCGAGGGCGTGGAATCGGCGGAGCAGCTGGACGAGCTGCGCCGCCAGGGCTGTGGCGAGATCCAGGGCTACTTCATCAGCCGCCCCAAGCCGGCCGCCGAGATCGCGGCGATGCTGGGGGTGACGGTGGCGCCGCAGGGCGGCTCCATCCTCACCTTCTCCCAGGGGGAGAAGGCGGGGCCCGCGCCGCAGGCGTGGGAGGATGAGGGGATTCCGAGCCTGACGGCGCGCCGGCGGGGCGTCTGAGTGAAACCGGTGACGGCGTAACCCCTCTCCCTCCCACGCCTGCGGCGCGGGCCCCTCCCTCTTCCATTGGGAGAGGGTCTCGGTGGGCGGGAGAGGAATTATCCCCGGCCTTTCCGCCCGTCGCCCCTAGCCTCGCGTCGCGATCTTCGCCACACAGCGGCCATGCGCATGGTCGGCTATCTCAGGGTTCCGCCCGTCAGGGGCGTGGTGATCGACGGGCCGCAGTCGCAGCGGCTGTTCGAGGCCGGCTGCGACCAGCTGTTCCACGACCGCTGCTACGGCCTGGCCGTGCACAAGCCGGGACTGGACCAGGCCCTGGCGGCGATGAAGCCCGGCGACGTGCTGGCGGTGATCAACCTGCACGCCTTCGCCGCCCACCTGGTCGACCTGCTGGAGGTCCTGGCGCGGCTGGAGGCGGCGCGGGTCCACCTGCTGACCCTGGCCGAGGGGATCGACACCCGCCAGCCCGGCGGCTTCTTCATCGCCTGCGCCCAGTTGGCCCTGTTCCACGACCAGCGCCGCATGGTGCGGACGGCGGAGGAGAAGATCGTGCGCGAGGGCGGCCGACGGCCGGTCCAGACTGGACAAGCTTCCGAGCCGATCCCAGATCTCGATCCCGACGCGCCCTGAGGAGAACGGCCATGGCCCCCGCGCCCGCACTGAAGCGTCCCGGGGACGGGCGTCCGGCCGTCGGCGTGCTGCTGCGCGAGCAGCGCGGGTTGCGGCGGATGAGCCAACTGGACCTGGCCCACGAGTCCGGCGTCTCGTCCCGCCACCTCGGCTTCGTCGAGATCGGCAAGGCCCAGCCCAGCCGGGAGGTGATCTCGCGCCTGGCCGACGCGCTGGGCCTGCCGCTGCGCGAGCACAACGCCCTGCTGCTGGCGGCCGGCTACGCCCCGCAATATGGCGAGCGCGAGCTGGCCAGTCCCGCGATGGGGCCGCTCAGCCAGGCGATCGACCTGATCCTGCGCCACCAGGAGCCCTATCCCGCCTTCGTCATCAGCCGCCGCTTCGAGGTGCTGGCCGCCAACGACGCGGCCATGCGGGTCAACGCGTTCCTGATGGAGGGGCGGGCCAGCCCGCACACCAACCTGCTGCACCAGATCTTCGACCCCGACGACTTCCGTCCCGTGATCGCCAACTGGTCCGAGGTGGCGGCCAAGTTCGTCCGCCGCCTGCAGGACGAGCTGACGGCCTCGCCGGCCGACCTGGAGATCCGCCGCCTGCTCGAGGACATCCTGCGCTATCCCGACGTCCCGGCCGCCTGGCGGCTGCGCGAGCTGGGCGCCGAGCCCGAGCCGGTGCTGACCATGGTCTTCAACAGCCGCGCCGGACCCCTGCGGTTCTTCGAGACGATCACCACCTTCGCCGCCCCGCGCGACGTGACGCTGGACGAACTGCGCATCGACTGCGCCTTCCCGGCCGACGCGCGCACGGCCGAGGTCTGCGCCAGGCTGGCGGCCGGCGACCTGCGCTGACCCGCCAGGTAACGTCACTGACCTGCGAGGTAGTTGCGAGCGCCCGCCTGACCGCGCACCTCTCCCCCATGTTCAGTCGGGAGGAGCCGATCATGCGGATGGGATTGAAGGCGGCGCTGGCTCTGGCGGCGATGATCGGGACGGCGATCGCAACGGGCGTCCACGCCGCGCCCCCGGACGCCGAGCACGCGGCCCTGGCCCGCTTCGCCGGCCACTGGACGGTGAAGCAGAGCTACTGGATCAGTCCCGACAAGCCGCCCGTCGTCGACCAGGGCAAGGCCGACCTGACCATGGTGCTGGACGGCCGCCACCTGCGCCAGGAGCTGCGGATCGCCGCCAAGGACAAGCCGTTCCAGGGCCTGGGCTATATCGGCTACGACACGGCCGCCAAGACCTTCTTCAGCGCCTGGATGGATGTCAATTTCACCGGCCTGATCATCGCCAGGGGCGACTATGACGCCGCGGCCGGACGCTACACCTTCGTCGGCGAAACGCCCGACTTCGACCATCCGGGCCGGACGATCCCGCTGCGCGAGGTGCTGACCCGCCAGGACGACGACCACTTCACCTACGCCTATTACGAGACGCGCGACGGACGGGAAGCGCAGGCGGTGCGGCTGGAATATACGCGGGCGCGGTAGTCACTGCTGGGGAGCTGATGGCGGACCAGCCCTCCACGGTTGTCATCCCGGACGAGCGCGCAGCGCGAAGATCCGGGACCGGCGCGTGAACGCGGCGCTTCCGGCGTTCCCGGATCTGCGCTCGGCTTGTCCGGGATGACAGCCGTGGGGGAGATTAAATGAAGCCTACGCCACCGCCTTCAGCGCCTCGCCCAGTTCCTCGACCATCTCCGGCGTCGTGGCCCACGAGCACATGAAGCGGGCCGTGCCGTCCAGGAAGCGGTAGACGAACCAGCCCCGCTCGCGCAGCCGTTCCAAGGCCGCGTCGTCCATGTCGACGAACAGGCCGTTGGCTTCCACGGGGTGCCGCAGCGGGAAGGGCATCAGGCCGGCCAGCTTGCGGGCCATGGCGTTGGCGTGCGCCGCACGCGCCGCCCAGGGCCCGCCGTCGTTTTCTTCGCCCAGCAGGCCCAGCCACGGCGCGCTGAGGAACCGGCCCTTGGAGACCAGCTGGCCGGCGTGCTTGAGGCGGGCGTCCAGGCGCCGGGCCAGGGTCTTGTCCAGGAACACCACGGCCTCGGTCGGGGTCGAGCCGGCCTTGGTCCCGCCGATCACCAGGATGTCGACGCCGATCTTCGCCACCCGTCGCAGGTCGAACCCCGCCGCCACGGCGTTGGCCAGGCGGGCGCCGTCCAGGTGCACGCCGCAGCCCTTGGCCTTGGCCGGGGCGATCAGAGCGGCCAGGTCGTCGGCGCTGTAGACGGTGCCGTATTCGGTGGCGTTGGTCAGGGACAGGGCGGCGGCCGGCTGGCGGTACGAGACGTCGGGCTCGTTCAGGGCCAGCTCCAGCCCCGGCAGGGCGATCCTGCCCGAGGCGCCGGGCAGGCCGATCAGGCCCACGCCCTGGCCGAAGAAGCCCGGCGCGCCGGTCTCGTCGGTGCAGATGTGGGCGTGCTCGTGGGCCAGCACCGCCTCGTGCGGCCGGGCCAGGCAGGTCAGGGCGAAGGCGTTGGCCGCCGTGCCCGAGGCGGTGAACCGCACCTCGGCGTCGGCGTCCAGCAGGGCGCGGATGCGGTCGGCGGCGGCGGCGCTGACGTGGTCGGTCCCATAGCCCGACGCCGTCCCGGCGTTGGCGGCGACGATCGCCTCGATCACTTCCGGCATGGCGCCGGCGACGTTGTCGGAGGCGAAGTCGTAGCGGGCCATGGGCGGTCTCGGTGGGGGTTTCGGGGTCGTTCCGATGCCATGGCGATGGCCGGCGCGTCCAGGGGATGCGAACGGGGACACGCACCCGTCGCCCCAAACTGTTGTCATCCCGGACAAGCGCTGCGCGCTTTCCGGGATGACAATGGGAAGGGTCGTCACCCTGTCGTGGACCTCAGTCGAACACGATCACCGACCGCGCCAGCTCGCCGCGCTTCAGCTCGTCGAACGCCGAATTGACCTCCTCCAGCCGGATCCGGCGCGAGATCAGCTCGTCCAGCTTCAACTTGCCGGCCATGTAGGCGTCGACCAGGCGGGGCATGTCGACCGGGAAGCGGTTGGAGCCCATGAAGCTGCCCTGGATCTTCTTCTCGCCCAGGAAGTCGGGGCCGTGCAGCTCGATCATCGTGCCGACCGGAATCATGCCGATGATGTTGGCCGTGCCGCCCCGGCGCAGCATCTTGAACGCCTGCTCGGCGGTGACCTTCAGGCCGATGGCCTCGAAGCTGTGGTGGACGCCGCCGCCGGTCAGCTCCTGAACCTGCTTCACCGGATCCTCCGAGGCGTCGATCACGTCGGTGGCCCCGAACTGCCTGGCCAGCTCCAGCTTGGAGGGGATGCGGTCGATGGCGATGATCCGGCCGGCGCCGGCCATGGCCGCGCCATTGATCGTCGCCAGCCCCACCCCGCCGCAGCCGATCACCGCCACGGTCTCGCCGGGACGGACTCCGGATGTGTGGATCACCGCGCCCACGCCGGTCATCACCGAGCAGCCGATCAGGGCGGCGCGGTCGAACGGCATGTCGCGGCGGATGGCGACGCAGGCGTGCTCGTGCACCAGCATCTGCTCGGCGAACGACGACAGATTCAGGAACTGGGCCATCTTGGTGTCGCCGGAGCCGGACAGGTCCTCGCGGAACAGCCGCGGTTCCTCGCCCTTGGCGCGCTTGGTCTCCGGACTGACGCAGAGGCTCATATGGCCGGTCAGGCAGACCTCGCAGTGGCCGCAATAGGCCGACAGGCAGGTGATCACGTGGTCGCCGACCTTGACGGTGCGGACCTCGGACCCGACCGCCTCGACGATCCCGGCGCTCTCGTGGCCCAGCACGGCGGGCAGGGGATGGGGGTAGGAGCCCTCGACGAAGTGCAGGTCGGAATGGCAGACCCCGGCGGCCTTGGTGCGGATCAGCACCTCGCGCGGACCCGGCTTGCCGATCGACACCTCCTCGATCTGGAGCGGCTGGCCCACTTCGCGCAGTACGGCGGCCTTCATCGGCGATCTCCCTGGTTGTTGCGGGAGACCCTAGCGGGAGGGCGGGGGCGGAAGGAAGAGGGTGTTCGAACAAATGTTCGACCGTACGTCATCCTCGCCCTTCGACAGGCTCAGGATGAGGACGATGGACAGGCGGCGTTCCAATTCATCCTCATCCTGAGCTTGTCGAAGGACGAGGATATGGCAGGGCCTAGGCCGCGATCGCCACCTTGCGTTCGGGCAGGATGGCGTCCACCGCCAGCAGCACGATCATCGCCGCCTCGGTGGTGATCACCGCCGAGACCAGGGGCGAGGCGGCGTCCTCGCCCAGCGGCGGGGGCGGGCTGATGGCGCCGGCCGCGACGATGAAGCTGTCGCAGACCGCGTCGACCAGCAGGCCGGCGGCGTCGTCATGGTGCTCGACCACGATAATCACCTGGCGGGCGCTGTCGGCGGCCACGCCCTTGCCCAGGCGTTCGGACAGGTCGATGACCGGCATCACCTGGCCGCGCAGGTTGATCACGCCGCGCACATAGGGCGGGGCGTCCGGCAGCGGGGTGGCCGGGGTCACGCCGCGGATCTCGCGGACAGCGCCCACCGGCACGCAATAGGTCTGGGTTCCGACTTCGAACGACAGGATCTGCAGATCCTCGCCGGCCGCGTAGGCCACGTTCCTGGACATCGCCTGGTCGCCTTCAAGCTTTGCCGTCGCCCGTTCTGGGCGCCGTCTTGGCCGCATCCTGGCGCGGAAAGGTGAATAAATCAGCCTTGGTTTCAAGGATTTGAGCGGCGGGGCAAAGCTGACCGCCCCGTTCAGCCTGCGTTCAGCCGCCGGGGCCGAGGATCAGTCTCAAGATGGAGACGGACCCGTCGGGACGCCTCTCCGGAGAGGACGAAAGCGCCATGAACCGTAAACTGAAGACCCTCATCGGCCATGCGACCGCCGGCGTCGCCGCCCTGGCCATGGTCGCCGGCGCGACCGCCGCTTCGGCCCAGGGCTATTATCGCCATGGCGGTTACTATGGCGGCCGCCACCATCACCGCGACAACGACGTGGGCGTGGCCATCGCCGGCGGCATCGTCGGCCTGGCCCTGGGCGCCGCGATCGCCGGCAACAACAACAACCACTATCGCAGCGGGTACAGCTACGGCTACGCGCCGCCGCCCCCGCCGCCGCGCTACTACGACGGCTACGGCTACGCCCGTCCCTACGGTTACGGCTATGGCCGGGGCTATGGTCGAGGCTACGGCCGCGACTGCTGGACCACCCGCGACTACGACAGCTGGAGCGGCTCGGTCTACGAACGGACCGTCTGCCGGTAAGGGCGGCTCCTCCCGATATGAAAACGCCCCGGGCTCGCGTCCGGGGCGTTTTTGTTTAGGGGGCCGAGCGGGGTTTTGAAGGTCAGCCCGCCGCCGCCCGCAGCCGCTCCAGCACCTGCGGGTGCAGTTCCTGGTTGGCGGCCAGGATCGAGGCGCCGCCGACCGGGTCGCCGTGCTCCTCGATGGTCGAGACCTTGCCGCCGCTTTCGGTGACCATCAGCACGCCGGCCGCCACGTCCCAGGGCTTGAGGTTGCGCTCCCAGAAGCCGTCGAAGCGGCCGGCCGCGACCCAGGCCAGGTCCAGAGCCGCCGCGCCGAAGCGGCGCACGCCGGCGACCTTTTGGCTGATCTGGTGCAGCTCCTTGAGGAACTGGGCGTGGCCGGGCTTGCCCAGGAACGGGACGCCGGTGGCCAGGATGCTTTCGTCCAGGTGGCGGCGGGCCGCGACGCGCAGGCGCTTCTCGGCGCCCAGGAACGCGCCCTTGCCCTTCTCGACCCAGAACAGGTCGTTGGTGATGGGGTTGTAGGTGACGCCGGCCACCACCTCGCCCTCGCGCTGCAGGGCGATGTTGACCGCGAAGTGGGGGATGCCGTGCAGGAAGTTGGTGGTGCCGTCCAGCGGGTCGACGATCCAGGTGTGGGTCTTGTCGGTGCCCTCGACCAGGCCGCGCTCCTCGCCCAGGAAGCCGTAGCCGGGCCGGGCCTTCTCCAGGATCTCGAAGATCACCTGCTCGGCCTTCTGGTCGGCGGCGGTGACGAAGTCGGCGGGACCCTTCTTGGACACCTGCAGCTCGGTGACCTCGCCGAAGTCACGGGCCAGTCCGCGCGCGGCCTTGCGGGCGGCGTCGATCATCACGTTCAGGAGGGCGGAAGCGGTGGCCAAGGCGGATGTTCCTCATAGGTCCCCCTGCGCGGCGTCATGAGCGTGACGGCGGGGGATAGGCATGCGGGCGGATAGAAAGATCGGGAAAGCGGGCGCGATACCTAGTCGCGTAGGCGCGCGAAAGCAAGGCGAGGGGATTTTGAACGCATTTCCCCACCTCCGCTCATCCCGGCGAACGCCGGGATGAGCGGATTTTGAGAGGATCCAACGCGCCATGTCACATCCGCCGACGCCATCTCGTCCTGTCCCCGAACACGGAGACGATGACCATGCGATGGGTGAAATGGATCCTGCCGGTGCTGCTGGCGATCAACGGCGCGGTGATGATGCTGGCTCCGGCCTGGTGGTACCAGCGCGTGCCGGGCGTCATCGAGACCGGGGCGCTGAACGACCACTTCGTGCGCGACATCGGGGCGGCCTACCTGGCCTGCGCCGTGGCCCTGGGCTGGGCGGTCAGGGATCCGGTCCGCGGCTTGGGCGCGGCCCTCGCCGCGGCGGCCTTCCTGACCCTGCACGCCGCCATCCACCTGGTCACCCCGTTCTGCGGCACGGTCCTGCCGTGGCCCTTGCTGCTGCGCGACTTTCCGGGCGTGTTCCTGCCGGCGATCATCAGCCTGCTGGTGGCGCGATCGTGCATCCGGCGCCAGAAGGTGAGCGCATGAGCGACCAGGACGCGATCTTCGAGGAACGGCGCGGCGCGATGACCGGCCTGGCCTACCGCATGCTGGGCTCGCGGGCCGACGCCGAGGACGTGGTGCAGGACGCCTGGATCCGCTGGCGCGGCGTCGAGGCCGGCGAGGTGGCCAATCCGGCCGGCTTCCTGAACAAGGTGGTCACCCGTCTGTGCCTGGACCGGCTGAAGTCGGCCCGCGCCCGGCGCGAGGTCTATGTCGGCGAGTGGCTGCCCGAGCCGGTGGTCGACGACGACCATGAGCGCCTGGGCGAGGACCTGTCTGTGGCCTTCCTGCTGGCCCTGGAGCGCCTGACCCCGCTGGAGCGCGCCGCCTTCCTGCTGCACGACGTGTTCGACCTGCCGTTCGCCGAGGTGGCCAGGACCCTGGGCCGCGGCGAGGCCGCCTGCCGCCAGCTGGCCGCCCGGGCCCGCGGGCACGTCAAGGCCGGCAAGCCGCGCTACCGCCCTAGCCCCGAGGAGGAGCAGCGCCTGACCGGCGCCTTCCTGGCCGCGACGATGAGCGGCGACGAGAGCCTGCTGCGCGGCATCCTGGCCCAGGACGTGGTTCTGCACGCCGACGGCGGCGGCGTGGTCAGCGCCAATCTCAACCCGGTGTCCGGCCTGGAGAAGGCCGTGCGCCTGCTGATGGGCATCAAGAAGAAGTGGCCGGCCCCCGAGGGCACGACCGCCCGCCTGGCGCGGATCAACGGCGCCCCCGGCATCGTGCTCAGCCACGACGGCGTGGTGTTCCAGACCATGGGCCTGGAGATCGCCGACGGCCGCATCGCGGCGGTTTACACGATGCGCAATCCGCAGAAGCTGGCGCGGTTGAATTCGTAGGGCGCTTTTCACCCTCTCCCGGAGGGGAGAGGGAGGGGCCCGCCGCGCAGCGGTGGGAGGGTGAGGGGTGACGCCGTTAAAAGTGAAACCCTGATTACTTTGCTTGCCACGTTCCCGATTTGATCTGTTCATCTCGTCATGAACCCGATCCCCAACGCCCGCCGTCTACGTCGCGGCCAGACCTTGGCCGAGGAAAAGCTCTGGGCGATCGTGCGAGGTCGCCGGCTCAATGGCTGCAAGTTTCGCCGCCAAGTCCCGATCGATCGTTATTTCGCGGACTTCGCCTGCTGGGATGCGAAGCTCGTCGTGGAACTGGACGGTCCGTCGCACGAGGACCGAGAGCTTCATGACTTGGCGCGGACTGAGATTCTGGAACGTTCTGGATATCGTGTCCTGCGGTTCGACAACGAGCTTGTGCTGGCCGACCCTGGCGGCGTGGCCGAGGCCATCGGCGCGGCGCTCCGGCTAAGGGCGTGACCCCTCACCCTCCCACGCTTCGCGCGGGCCCCTCCCTCTCCCCTCCGGGAGAGGGGGGGTCAGGGCAAAGCCACCTTCGGCAGCGTGTCCTTGGTTTCGCAGGCCACGCGGCCGGCGCCGCCGGCGGCGCCCTTGATGTCCTCGATCTTCTCGCCCGTGCGCCAGCCCTTGGGCAGGCCCTGGTCGCCGGTGAAGTCCATGCCCAGGTCGATCCACTTGTCGGTCGCGCAGTCGAGGGCGAACACCATGATCGGGCCCTTGTCGGCCGGCCAGCCCTTGTAGGGGCCGTTGGGCCGGCCCTCGGCGATGCGGATCACGATCAGGCCGGAGGTCTGGTCCATCCGCATGAAATCGGCGTCGTAGAAGATCTTGGCCTCGCCGGGGGAGGGCTTCCAGTTCTCGGCCCGAACCGCGCCGACCGTCGCCGTCGCCAGGCCCAGGACGGTCACGCCAAGCAAACACAGACCAAGCCGCCACATTGGGCGTCCTCCCCGTATTTTATCGCTGGGAACAGGCTACGCCTGACAAGCTTGGGCGGCAAGTTCCCAGAACGGCGTTATCCCTCCCGCGCGGCCCGGCGCGCCTCCAGCCCCTGGGCGATGGCGGCGTTGATCGCCGCGACGCCGGCCGCCGGACCGCCGGGGTGCTTCCAGACCCCGGCCGAGACGGCCAGGAAGTCGGCCCCCGCCGCGGCCAGGCCGGCGGCGTTGTCGGCGGTGATCCCGCCGATCGCCACCGATGGGACCTCCATGGTTTCCTGCCAGATCGACAGGATCTCCGGGTCGGCGGTGGTCGGGGCGTCCTTGGTGGTGGTCGGGAAGAAGGCCCCGAAGGCCACGTAGTCGGCCCCGGCCTCGGCGGCCTCCATGGCCAGGTGGCGGCTGTCGTGGCAGGTGACGCCGATCATCGCGTTGGGCCCCATGATCTTGCGGGCCTCCTTGTAGGGCGTGTCGCTCTGGCCGACATGGACGCCGTCGCAGCCCAGGCGCGCGGCCAGGTCGGGACGGTCGTTGAGGATCACCGCCACGTCGCGCGACCGGGCGATGGGGCTCAGCACCTGGACGGCGGCGGCGATCACGTCGTCGGGGGCGTCCTTCAGGCGGATCTGCAGCGCGGCCACGTCGCCCCCGTCCAGGGCGGCGGCCAAGTCGCGGCCGAAGGCGGCCAGGTCGTCCAGGGCCGGCGGGGTGATCAGGTAGAGGCGGCAGTCGGTCATGGGCCGGGATTACGCCGATTTGCCTGAAGGCGCGAGAGCGGCGCCCGCTGAGTGGGTTTGTCGCACTGCGAGTCAGTTGCAAAAGCCCTTCGTCTCAGCTACATGAGAATGACAATCATTCGGCGGGACCTGTTTCCTTGTACGTCTGCAACTGTAACGGCATTCGCGAGCGGGAAGTCCGCGCCGCCATCGACGCCGGGGCCACCCGCCCGGCCGACGTGTTCCGTCACAAGGGCTGCCAGGCCCAGTGCGCCAAGTGCGTCTGCGAGATGCGCCAGATGATCCAGGACAACCGCCAGGCCCTGGCCTTCGCCGCCGAATAATCGGCCGGGATGAGCGGATCTTAGGGTGTTTTCCGCTCACGCGAAGCAGTCTCACGCTTTTCCGTGAGGCTGAGAAACACTTGCAGACATAGCGGTTGATGCAATCTGGCCGATGGATCAGGGTCCCCCGGAATTTCGAATCTGAGGAGGCCGCCATGCAAGGCGATCCCGGCATCATCCGGCTCTTGAACGCGGTGCTCACCAACGAGCTGACGGCGGTGAACCAGTACTTCCTGCACGCGCGGATGTACGACAACTGGGGCTTCAAGCGCCTGGGCAAGATCACCTACGACGAGTCGATCGGCGAGATGAAGCACGCTGACAAGCTGATCAACCGCATCCTGTTCCTGGAAGGCCTGCCCAACCTGCAGGACCTGCACAAGCTGAAGATCGGCGAGACCGTGCCCGAATGCCTGGCCAGCGACCTGTCGGTCGAGCTGGGCGGCCGCGAGACCCTGATCCCCGGGATCATCCAGTGCGAACAGGCCCGCGACTATGTCAGCCGCGAACTGCTGCGCGAGATTCTCAGCGACACCGAGGAGCACATCGACTTCCTCGAGATGCAGCTGGGCCTGGTCAAGTCGCTGGGCGAGCAGAACTACCTGCAGAGCGCCGTGGGCGAACTGCCGGCCTAGGGATCTGGCGACGGAGGGACGCCCCCTCCGTCGGGCTTCGCCCGCCACCTCCCCCGTTTCACGGGGGAGGAGAGAGATGCTGCATCTTCCTCACCCGCGCAGCGGGGGAGGTGGCGCGATGCGAATACGCAGCGTGACGGAGGGGGCGTCCCTCTGACGGCGGGCAGTGCGGAACGCGACCCTCGAAACCCTCGAAACCCCTTCGTGGCCTGGGAACCAAGCTCCAGCTAGACGGTTACAAGCATGTTTAGCGAGGAGTTCCGTCATGCACATCCCGAACGGCCGGTCCCCCGGGAGGCGGGCTCACGCCGGCCGCGAGTCGTTCGAGATGGACGTCAAGGCCGACACCGCCAGCACGGCCGGCGCGCAACTGGTCTTGGGCCTGGCCCTGGCCGGCGGCGCGATCCTGGCCTCGACCCTGCTGGGCCGCCGCCACGAGCGGATGATCGACGACGAGGAATATGCGGTCGGCTACGCCGAGATGCACGAGCCGGTCGCCCATCAGCCCAAGGCCCTGACCAGCCTGATCCTGCCGCCGCTGTTCATCGCCATGACCCTGTCGGGCCTGCGCATCTGGAACGCGCCGTCCAGCCCCACCCGCACCCGGGCTCTCACCCTCTGGAGCCTGGTCCAGGGCTTCAACGCCCTCTGGCTGGCCCTCGGCGCCAAGCGCGTCGGGGGTCAGCTTGCGGCCGCGACCGCGTCCCTGGCCGCCTCGGGCGCCTATGCGCTGCAGGCCCGCAAGCTGGTGAGCCCGGCCTCGGGCTTCAACAGCCCCTACCTGGGCTGGCTGGGCTTCGCCAACGCCCTGACCGAGGAGCTGTGGAAGCGCCCGCGCCGGGTGACCGTCCACTGAAATAACACCGGTTCCCAGTCGTTCAGGGGCCGTTCAGGCGGCCACGCCTTAGCTTCCCTCAAAGCCGCGCTTAGGGGGGAGCTTTCACATGAATCGTCGTCTCTGGATCCTGGGGGCCGCTGTCGCGACCGCCGCCCTGGCCGGTTGCGCCACCATGAGCCAGGAGGCCTGCCTGCAGGGCGACTGGGCCGGCGTCGGCTTCAAGGACGGCCAGGCGGGGCGGCCGCAGAGCCGCCTGGACGAGCACGCCAAGGCCTGCGCCAAGGCCGGGGTGATCCCCGAGGCCGCGCCCTATTTCGCGGCCCGAGACCAGGGGCTGAAGCTCTATTGCACCCAGGACCGCGGCTTCGACGAGGCGCGCAACGGCAATTCCTATGCCGGAGTCTGCCCGCAGGGGGCCGAGCGCGGCTTCCTGGTCGGCTATGCCGACGGCCAGCTGGTCCACGACGCCGTCTCGCGCCTCAACCAGGCGGAATCGGACCGCGACAGCGCCGACCACCGCGCCGAGAAGCGCGACCGCCAGGCGCAGGGCGTCGAGGACGAGCTGAGGAATCCCAAGCTCAATGACGAGCAGAAGCACGAGCTGCGCGATCGCCTGAACCGTCTGCGGGCCGAGCGCCGCCAGGCGGTGGAGGACGGCCGCCGCGCCGACTGGGCCGCCCGCGACGCCGCGCAGGAAGTGGCCGAGCTGCGGCATCGGTTCGGGGCGCGGTATGGGGGATGGTGAGCGCGGCCGGCCGCCCCCTCAGCGCGCCACTCCCCCCGCTGCGCGGGTGAGGAGGATGTCGCGCTGACCTTCTCCTCCCCCGTGAAACGGGGGAGGTGGCGGGCGAAGCCCGACGGAGGGGGCGTCCGTCACCGTATCCCCACCACCCGGTCCAGACTCCACCGCCCCCCGCCCCTCGCCGCCAGGAACAGCAGGATCGCCGCCCACGACAGGTGGGTGCTCCAGGCGTCGGGATAGACGAACACCTCGATCACCAGGGTCATGCCGAGGAAGGCCAGGGCCGAGAGCCGGGTGAACAGGCCCAGCACCAGCAGGATCGAGAACAGGTGCTCGCTGTAGGTCGCCAGGTGGGCGGCCACGTCCGGCGGGATCAGCGGCAGGGCGTAGTCGTCGGCGAACAGCGAATAGGTCCCGTCGGTGATGTGCAGGATCCCGTCGACCTTGGTGCGGCCGGACAGGAAGAACACCGAGGCGACGCCCAGGCGGGCGACCAGGGCCAGCATGTCGTCGGGCAGGGCGCGATGGGCCAGGGCGGCCAGGGCGTCGAACGGGCGCTTCAGGGGCAGGGTGGTCATGCGGGATCTCCAGGGGCGAGGCCGCTGAACACGCCGTCGGCGATCAGGGCGGCGAACAGGGCGGCAAGGTCGGCGGCGGGGTCGGCCTCGGCGGCGGCGGTGATCGCCTGGCCAAGGCTGGCGCCGTCGCGGGCTATGGCGTCCAGGAAGGCGAAGCCGGCGAGGTCGAGCTGGCGGCTGCGCACCGTGTCCTCGGGACGGACGACCAGCACGCCTTGCGGGTCGTCGACCAGCGTCATCTCGCCCGGCTCGGGCGCGCGGGCCGCCAGCCACAGGCCGGGCAGGCCGCGGTCGAACCAGGCGAAGGCCAGGCTGGGGTGCAGGCGCGGCCGGGCGGCGGCCAGGACGTCCGGCGCCAGGGCGAAGGCCTCGGCGGCCAGAGGCTCGGCCTCCGGCGCGAACAGGGCGGTGGTCCACATCCGGTCGAGCCGGGCCATGGCCGGCAGGTAGGGCAGGTCGTCGGCCGGCGGAAAGCGCGCCAGCCAGTCCGCGAACCCCTCGCCATAGGCCAGCAACGCCGCGCCGGCCGGCGGATTGTCGCGGGCGAACAGGGCGGCGGCGGCCCGGAACCAGTCGTCGCCGACCAGGCTGGCCACGGTCGGGAAATTGGCCGCTAGGGCGTCGATGCAGCCCTTGGCGATGGTGTTGCGATAGACCGACAGGCCGGCGGGTTCGGCCTCGCCGTCCGGCAGCCAGGCGGCGAGGGGGGCGGCGGTGCGTTCGGCCAGGGCGGCGACGAAGGCGTCCTGGAACTGGCTCAAGGCGCTTTGCATCGTCATTCTCCCGACGCGGCCGGGAGCGGCTGGGGACGGGCGCCTGCGCCTGTCCCCGTCAGCATGCCGTGCGCGCGGTCCCGCTCGGCCATCAGCACGGCGAACGCGGGGACGTCGTCGTCGCGCTCGATCAGGGTCGGGCGGGGGCCGATACGGTCGACCAGGCGGCGGTACAGGACCCAGACGGGCTCGGCGACCGGCGCGCCGTGGGTGTCGATCAGCAGGGCCGAGCCGCCTTCATCCGGGCCGTGGCCGGCCAGGTGGATCTCGCCGACCGCCTCGGCGGGCAGGGCGTCCAGATAGGCCTCGGCCGCGTAGCCCAGGTTGCTGGCGCTGACGAACACGTTGTTGACGTCGACCAGCAGGCCGCAGCCGGTGCGGCGGGTCAGGTCGATCAGGAAATCGGTCTCGTCGAGGTCGTGGCCGGCCAGCGGCAGGTACAGCGACGGGTTCTCGACCAGGATCGTCCGTCCCAGGACGTCCTGGGTGCGGCCGATGTTGCCGGCGATGCGGTCAAGGGCGGCGCGGGTGCGGGGAAAGGGCAGCAGGTCGGGCTGGTGGACGCCGCGCCAGGCGCTCCAGGCCAGGTGCTCGGAGACCACGAACGGCGCGAACCGGTCGGCCAGGGCCTTCAGGGCGGCCAGGTGGCCGGGATCCGGATCGGCGTCGGCCGCCAGGGACAGGCCCACCCCGTGCAGCGACAGCGGACGCCGCTCGCGGATCGCCTCCAGCGCGCGCAGGCGCGGCCCGCCGGCGGCCATGTAGTTCTCGGGATGGACCTCGAACCACAGGCCGTCGGCGTCGCTGACGAGCGCTTCGGCGTAGTGCTGGGGCTTGAGGCCGAGGCCGGCGGTGGGGGGCATCTTTTCAATCCAAACCTGTCATCCCGGACAAGCGAAGCGCAGATCCGGGACCGCCGGAAACGCATGCGCTCTGGGTCGGTCCCGGATCTTCGCGCTGCACGCTACGTCCGGGATGACAACGTTTTTTTGGAGCGGCTTTGCTTACGCCTTCGGCGTCAGCGAGCCCGTGCCGTTCGGGGTCTTGATGCTGGTGCAGGTGCCCTTGGCGACCTTCTTCCAGGCGTCGCCCTGATAGTCGACCTTGGAGGTGCCCGCGCAGCTGGTGCCGGCCCCGGCCTTGCAGTCGTTCTGGCCGGCCTTGGCCACGCCGTAGCACTTTTCCATCTCGGCCTTGGCCGGCTTCATGTCGTCGCGGGCCATGGCCGCGCCGGCGCTCAGGGCGAACACGGCGGCGAGGGCGAGGGCGGGGGTCTTGTGCATGAGGACGTTTCCTTCGTCTGGGTCCGGCCGCGCCCGGCGCCGTTCGTCGGCCCGTCCTGCGCGGTCAAGGGGGAGTTACGGACGGGGGCGGCGGAAGGTTACACCGGTATCCGAACAAAAACGCGGCGCGCCGAAAATCGCCGGACCGGTTCCCGCCTCCCCCGCTTCCCGCCTTGAGCGACGCGGTGTAACCATCGGCCGATCTCGCGCGAACAAGGGGGAGGCGTGACGGAAACCGAAGCCGCCCTGAAGGCGCTGATGCTGCTGGGCCTGGACGGCGACGCCCCGGCCTATCGGCTGCTGCTGTCCCAGCTGGGCGGCCGGCTCCGCGTCTATTTCGAGCGCCGCATGCGCGACGCTCCCGGCGATGTGGAGGATCTGGTGCAGGAGACCCTGATGGCGGTGCATACGCGGCGCGCGACCTATGATCGCGCCCAGCCGTTCACCCCCTGGGCCTTCGCCCTGGCGCGCTACAAGCTGATCGACCACTGGCGCCGCCGCAAGGTGCGGGCGGCCGTGCCGATCGACGACTATGTCGAGGTCCTAGCCGCCTACGCCCCCGAGCCTGGGTCGGCCATGGACCTGGATCGGGCGCTGGAGACCCTGCCCGAGCGCCAGCGCAGGCTGGTGCGCGACGTCAAGATCGAGGGCCTGAGCCTGGCCCAGGCCGGCGAACGGGCCGGCGTCTCGGAAGGCGCGGCCAAGGTCGCCCTGCACCGGGCGCTGAAGAGCCTGGGAGAAAGGATGCGCGGTCGTGCGGACGGATGATCTGATCGATCAACTGGCGGCCGACCCGCGCGCCGTTCCGGCCGGGACGGTGCCGCGCCGCTTCGCCGGCGTGGCCGTGGTCGGGGCCCTGGCGGCCCTGGTCCTGGTGCTGGCCTGGCTGGGAACGCGGCAGGACCTGGCCCAGGCGATGACCGGCCGAATGTTCTGGATGAAGGCCGCCTACACCGCCCTGCTCGGCGTGGCGGGCTTCTGGGCCCTGGAGCGCCTGGCCCGGCCCGAGGGCGTCGCGAGGAAGGCGCTGCTGTTCGGAGCCCTGGTGCTGGCGTTGTTCGTCGGCCTGGGCTTCGGCCAATGGCTGGCCGCCGATCCGGAGCACCGGCGGCTGATGATGATGGGCGGATCCTGGAAGGTCTGCGCCCGCAACATCCTGGCCCTGGCCCTGCCGGGGCTGGCGGCGACGCTGGCGGTGCTGCGCGGCATGGCCCCGACCCGCCCGGCCCTGACCGGCTTCGCGGCCGGCGCCTTCGCCGGCGGGGTGGCGGCCACGGTCTACGGCCTGCACTGCGGCGAGAGCACCATGGTGTTCGTGGGGACCTGGTACACCCTGGGGGTGCTGGGGACCGGGGCGCTGGGCGCGCTGGTGGGGAAGTGGGCGCTGCGGTGGTGAGCGCTTCCCAATCCCAATACAAAAAGCCTGTCATCCCGGACGAAGCGCGGAGCGCGAAGATCCGGGACCGGGCCGAAGCGCTGAGCTCTGGCGTCGGTCCCGGCTCTCCGCTTCGCTGCGGCCGGGATGACAGGCTTTTGAAAGCTCTGGGCGGACCCTAGTCCTTCGCCCGTTCCTGGTACGAGCCGTCCTCGGTCAGGATGATCACCTTGGTGCCGGCCGCGATGTACGGCGGGACCATGGTGCGCACGCCGTTGCTGAGCACGGCGGGCTTGTACGAGGACGAGGCGGTCTGGCCCTTCACCGACGGCTCGGTGTCGACGATCTCCAGCACCACGGTGCGCGGCAGCTCCAGGGCGATCGGCACCTCGTTGTGCGTCGACAGCTGGACGGTCATGCCTTCCTGCAGGTAGGCGCCCAGGTCGCCGACCACCTCTTCGCTCGCCACCAGCTGGTCGTAGCTTTCCGGGTTCATGAAGTGGTAGCCCTCGCCGTCCTGGTACAGGAAGGTGTGGTTGCGCTGGTCGACGAAGGCGCGCTCGACCTGCTCGGTCGTGCGGTAGCGTTCCGACACCTTCACCCCGTCCGAGATGCGGCGCATGTTCAGCTGGGTGACCGGCGTGCCCTTGCCGGGGTGGATGTTTTCGGCGTTGAGGACCACGTAGAGCTTGCCGTCCATATCGACGACGGAACCCTTCCTCAGCGAGCTGGCGGCGACTTTAGTCACTTAGTTCGTCCTTGATCCCGCGGCGGCCGGGGCCGCGCGAATTTGCGTTGGATATCGCCCTCCTATAGCGATCCTCGCCAAGTTCGCCAGCCCGACCAGAGCGTTTCCCGTGCCGACAGCCTCATCCTCGCCCTGGTGGCGACCCGAAAACCACGCCGACCGGCGGCCGTTCCTGCTGGTCCGCAACCGGATCAAGGCCGCGTTCCGGTCCTGGTTCGAGGCTCGCGGCTTCCTGGAGGTCGAGACCGCGGCCCTGCAGGTCTCGCCTGGCAACGAGGCGCACCTGCACGCCTTCGAGACCGCCGCCCTGACGCTTTCCGGGGAAAGCGCGCCGCTCTATCTGCACACCTCGCCGGAGTTCTCGTGCAAGAAGCTGCTGGCGGCGGGCGAGCGGCGGATCTTCGATTTCGGCAAGGTCTGGCGCAACCGCGAGCGCGGGGCGCTGCACCATCCGGAGTTCACCATGCTGGAATGGTACCGGGTCGGCGAGCCCTACCAGGCCCTGATGGACGACTGCGCGGCCCTGCTGGCCCTGGCGGCGGAAACGGCGGGAACCCCCCAGTTCCGCTTCCGCGGCCACGTCTGCGATCCGTTCGCCGCGCCCGAGCGGGTGACGGTGGCGCGGGCCTTCGCGCGGCACGCTGGCGTCGACCTGCTGGCCTCGATCGGGGCCGGCGGCGAGACCGACCGCGACGCCCTGGCGGCCTCGGCCCGGGCGGCCGGGATCCGCGTCGCCGACGACGACACGTGGGCCGACGTGTTCAGCCGGGTGATCGTCGAGCAGGTCGAACCGAACCTGGGCGTCGGCCGGGCGACGATCCTCTGCGAATACCCGACCGCCGAGGCGGCCCTGGCCCGGCCCAAGCCCGGCGACCCGCGCGTGGCCGAGCGGTTCGAGCTCTATGCCTGCGGCGTCGAGCTGGCCAACGCCTTCGGCGAGCTGACCGACGCCGGCGAGCAGCGCCGCCGCTTCGAGGCCGAGATGGACGAGAAGGCCCGGGTCTATGGCGAACGCTATCCGCTGGACGAGGACTTCCTGGCGGCGTTGGAGATCATGCCGCAGGCCTCCGGCTCGGCCCTGGGCTTCGACCGCCTGGTGATGCTGGCGGCCGGCGCGTCGCGGGTGGACCAGGTGCTGTGGACGCCGGTGGCGGGGTAGGGGGCGCCGCGCCGGGCCTACGGCAGCGGGACCAGCATCACCGGCCGTGACATCTCGAACCGCTTCCCGGTCGCCGTCAGCCGGCCGTCCGCCGCGACGCGGAACACAGCGATGTCGTTGCTGCGCTGGTGCGCCACGAACAGGCGCTTCCGCGCCTCGTCCAGCAGGAAGAACCGGGGCCAGTCGCCCCCCGTCGCGATCGTCTGCAAGGGGGTCAGCAGGCCGTCCGCGCCGATGCGGAAACTGGCGATCGAGTTGTGGCCGCGGTTGGACATGTAGAGCACGTCGCCGGCGGCGTTGATCGTCAGATGCGCCGCCTGGCTCTTGCCGGCGAAATCGGCCGGCAGGGTGCTGACGGTCTGCAGGGCGGTCAGGGTTCCGTCCGGCGCGCGCGCGAAGGCGACGACGGTGTTGGCGTATTCGGTGACCACATAGGCGAAGCGGCCCTTGGGATGGAAAGCCATGTGGCGCGGTCCCGACCCCTTGGGCAGGGTGGCGGCGACGGTCGGGGCGCCGACCGTCCCGGACCTGGCGTCGTAGGGATAGGCGCGGATCTCGTCGTGCCCCAGGTCGCTGACATAGAGGCGGTCGCCCTCCGGCGACCACTGGACCCAGTGGGCGTGGCCGGCCTCGAACGCCGTCTTCGGCTCGCCGGCCGCGTGCAGCACCTGGGGGCCGGGCTGGATCGCGCCGGTGGCCGGGTCGAGGCGGAAGACCGCCACCACGTCGCCGAAATAGTTGGCCACGGCCAGGCGGCTCTTGTCGGGGCTGAGGGCCAGGTAACAGGGCGCGCCGGCTTCGGACGGCTGGACGGCCAGGGGCTTCAGCGTCCGGCCGTCCGGCGACAGTCGGTAGGCGCCCACCCGCCCGGCGCTCTCGATCTCGTCGGTGACGTAGAGCCGACCGGTCTTGGGGTCGTGCAGCGCGAACGAGGCGTTCTCGACGTCGGCGAAGGTCCGCACGGCGGTGAAACGGTCGGTCGCCGCGTCGAACTTCAGCAGCGACATGCCTTTGTGGCCATCGGCGCTGTAGGTCCCGACCAGATATCGCGTCTCGGCCAGGGCCGCGCCCCCGCCCAACATCACCGCCGCCGCGAAGACCAGGGTGGAGATCAGTTTCATGGTCGGGCGCTCCGTTTGGAAACGCTTATCCAGCGATTCTGCGGTGATCGGTCAGGTCGCGTTCGGCGGGTGTCGCGGGTGGACCAGGCGCTGTGGACGCCGGTGCCGGAGACGCGCTAGCGTCGCGGCCGGGCAGGGGGATCAGCATGGACAGACGCAGGGTGCTAGGCTTTGGCGCGGTGCTGGCGGCGATGGGCGGCAAGGCGCGCGCCCGGCCGAAGGACTGGCCGCCCACGCCCAAGTGGCGACCCTCGTTCGCCCAGCCTCTGGCCGCCGTGATCGACCGGATGCGCTACTATACCGATCAGGCGCGCGACTTCGCGGTGTTCCGGAATGGAACCTGCGCGCTGCTGGAGGCCGGTCTTTCGGACGCCGAGGCGAAGACCGCCGCCAACGCGATCCTGGGCGAAGTCTTCCACGCGCACCCCGACATGAATCCGCTGCGGATGGACGACGGCAACGTCATGGTTCGATTCAGCCAACCGGCGCTCAACATCGTGGTGCTGACGACCGTCGCGCGCGCGCACTGGGCCGAGATCGAGGCGCGCCACAAGGACGGCCTGGTCCGGGGCGAGGTCATGCTTTCACCTCAGGGACAGAACGTCTTCGACGATCGGGGGAAGATGGGGCTGTTCGGCCGGGCCCTGATGTTCATGGACGCCCAGGCGCCCGAGATCGTCCGGATCGAGCGTCGATCAGCCTAATCGCTGTTGCGGGCCTTGATCATCCAGCACGCCGCTGTGAATCGCGCCACGCCGTCGGACACGAAGGGCTCGAACCCCCGTCGCACGGCCGCGATCACCACGTGGCGGCGGTCCGGCTCCAGGCTGGGCAGCACCAGGCTGACCGGCCCCATGCGGGTGGCGTAGATCTCCAGGTCCTGCGCCGGGACCACGCAGGCGAGGTCCAGCGGCGCGAGGTCCACGTCCCGCCAGCCGGCCGCCGACAGGATCCCGGCCACCCGGTCCGGGTCGGCGAAGGCGAACTGGCCGGGGGCGTTGGGGTCGCGCGGCGGCGCTTCGGGCAGCAGCGGGGCGGCGGCGCGTTCGGCGGCGGTCATGAAGGGGTTCGCCGCCATGCCGCGCCAGGCGATCATCGCCAGCCGGGCGTCGTCCAGCGCGGCGCGGCGCAGGTTGGCGAAGGCGGCGACCGGGTCGTCGAAGAACATCACCCCGAACCGCGAGATCACCGCGTCGAAGCGGGCGGGCTGGAAGGCGTGCAACTGAGCGTCGGCGACCACGAAGTCGGTGTTGTCGGCGCCCATCTCGACCGCCCGCCGCCGCGCCAGTTCGACCAATGGGACCGACAGGTCCAGGCCGGTGCAGCGTCCTTGCCCACCCAGGCTCCGCGCCACGGCGAAGGTGGTCGCGCCGGCCCCGCAGCCGACGTCGAGCACGTCCCGCGCGCCCTGGACCGCCTCGACCAGCGGCTGCTCGAACGGCGCGAGCAGGCGGTCGAGCATGGCGTTCTGCTCGACCCAGTTCTGGCCGGCCTGGTTGTTCCAGAGCTCGGCCTGGGCCTGGTTGGCTTGCGGCTGCGTCACGCGATCCTCCTTGCCTTCGATGTCGGGCTTGGAGGAAGCTACGACTTCAAGTTCACTTGAGGTCAATGGTGAAACTGCTCGACATCGCCCAGGTCGCCGCCGCCACCGGCATGGCGGCCTCGCGGCTGCGCTTCTACGAGGAGAAGGGGCTGATCGCCTCGGTCGGCCGGCGGGGGCTGAAGCGCCTGTTCGAGCCCGACGTGATCGAGCGCCTGTCGCTGATCGCCCTGGCCCAGACGGCCGGTTTCTCGCTGGACGAGATCGCCGGCATGGTCGACGAGGCGGGCCGGCCGCGCCTGGACCGCGCCCAGCTGGCGGCCAGGGCCGACGACCTGGACCGGACGATCCGCCGCCTGGGGGCGCTGCGCGACGGCCTGCGCCACGCCGCCGCCTGCCCCGCGCCCAGCCACATGGAGTGCCCGACGTTCCGGCGGCTGCTGAAGGGCGCGGTCGAGACCCGGCGGCGGACGTTTGTCGAGGACCTCGGCTGAGGCGCCGCATTGCCCCGGACGGCCTAATCGGCCATATCCCGCGCCTCATGACCGCCGCCCGCACCCTTCGCAGCGCCGCCGCCCTGGCCCAGGCCGGCCTGATCGCCCCCGAGCGCCTGCCGGCGCTGGAGGCGGTGGCCGCGCGCTATGCGGTGGCGATCACCCCGGCCATGGCCGAGCTGATCGACCCGGCCAACGAGAGCGACCCGATCGCCCGCCAGTTCCTGCCCGACGCGGCCGAGTTGCTGGAAAACCCGGGCGAGGTCGCCGACCCGATCGGCGACGCGGTCCACAGCCCGGTCGAGGGGATCGTCCACCGCTATCCCGACCGCGTGCTGCTCAAGCCCACCCACACCTGCGCGGTCTATTGCCGGTTCTGCTTCCGCCGCGAGGTGGTGGGGCCGGACGGCGCGGCCAACCTGTCGCCCGACAAGCTGGACGCCGCCTTCGCCTACATCGCGGCCCATCCGGAGATCTGGGAGGTGATCGTCACCGGCGGCGACCCGCTGGTGCTGTCGCCGCGCCGGCTGCGCGACCTTTCCCAGCGGCTGGCGGCCATCGACCACGTCAAGGTCGTGCGCTTCCACACCCGCGTACCGGTGGTCGACCCGGCGGCGATCGACGACGCCATGGTCCAGGCGCTGAAGGCCAGCGGCAAGACGGTCTATGTCGCCCTGCACGCCAACCACGTCCGCGAGCTGACGCCGGCGGCGCGGGCCGCCGTCGCCCGGATCGTCGACGCCGGGATCCCGATGCTGAGCCAGACCGTGCTGCTGAAGGGCGTCAACGACGATCCGGAAACCCTGGGCGCCCTGATGCGCGGCTTCGTCGAGAACCGGATCCGGCCCTACTATCTGCACCACGGCGACCACGCGCCGGGCACCGCCCACCTGCGGACCACGGTGGCGGAAGGCCGCGCCCTGATGCGCGCCATCCGTGGCCGGTTCTCGGGGCTCTGCCAGCCGACCTACGTGCTCGACATCCCCGACGGCCACGGCAAGGTCCCGATCGGCCCGGACTACCTGGCCGTCGACGGCGAGGTCGAGGACCCGAACGGCGGGGCGCACGTGTATCCGCCGTTTCGCGCCGACAATTAGATCAACCTCGCCGCGCTTGCGCTGAAGTTGCAGGAAGCGTTGCTTTTCGTTTACCACGCTCTAGCTTAGCCGTTCGGGGACGGGCCGGCGCGGGGGGATGAACGCCCGCGGGCGTTGTCCTTCGTCAGGCTCGCGGTGGTGAAGGCGTCGGGGGAACTATGAGAACGATCGTGGGCGGCGCGGGCGACGAGGTGCTGACCGGAACCGACCTGGCTGCGGCCGTCGCGCTGTTGGCGTTGCCGGGCATCGGCTTCGAGGAGATGAACGCGCAGTGGTCGCCGGACGGCACGAAGATCTTCTTCCAGACCGGCGCCATCGGCCTGATCCCCCAAGACCAAAACTACAACACCGACGTCTATATCCTCGACGTCGCCACGAGGGTCCTCGGCCTCGCCACGGCCGGCGCGGGCTTCAACGCCGATCAGAGGAGTTTCAGTCCCTCAATCTCTCATGACGGCAAGCGGCTGCTGTTCCTCGCCGCGGACAGCAGCGGCTCGTCGGCGGGACCGCTCTATGTCCGGGACCTGACCACGGGCGTCGTGAGCGCCATCGACCTGGGCGCCCGTCTCGACGTCGACATGGCCCGGTTCTCGCCCGACGGGACCAAGATCGTGTTCACCGACTCGGACGCTCCGCGCCACGAGAGGGTCAAGATCAAGGATCTGGTCACTGGCGCGGTCACGCTGGTGGCCGACGAGAGCCTGACTCCTTCGTTCTCGCCGAACAGCACGAAGGTCGTTTTCGCCAGCTGGACCGACTTCGGCGCCGGCTACAACGGCTACGCCCAGATCTATGTTAAGGATCTGGGCACGGGTGTCGTCACCCAGGTTTCGACCAGCGCGGCGGGGGTCACGGGCGACAGGGAGGCCCGCAATCCCGTCTTCTCGCCCGACGGCACGAAGCTGCTGTTCGAAAGCGACTCCAGCAACCTGGTCGCGGGCGACACCAACGGGCGCTCGGACATCTTCTTGAAGGACCTGGTCACGGGCGCCGTCACACGCGTCTCGACCAGCGCGACGGGCGCCCAGGGCAACGGCTACTTCACCACGGACGCGAGGTTTTCGTCGGATGGCGCGAAGGTGCTGTTCAACACCAATTCCACCAACCTGGTCGCCGACGGCCTTGGCGGCGGCTTCTTCCTGAAAGACCTTGCGACCGGGGGAGTCGCCAGGGCGACGGGCTGGTCGATGAACGGCGTCTCGGAGGGCGCGGCCTTCTGGGCCATCTTTTCGCCAGACAATACGCACCTGGCCTTCATGGCCAGCTCGCCGACCGGGGTCGACACGATCTACCTGAAGGACCTGAACAGCGGCAACGACCTGATCACCGGCGGCGGCGGTCATGACAAGATCACGGGGCTGTCGGGCGACGACGAACTGCGCGGTGAGGATGGCAACGACCTTATTCTGGGAGACGACAACGTCTTTGGCACGCCGGACGGCAACGACAGGCTTTATGGCGGCGACGGCAATGACGTCCTGATCGGCGGCCGGGGGAACGACGTCCTGGATGGCGGCGTCGGAGACGACATCCTGCTGACCGGCATGGCGGCGGGGGCGATGAACGCCGGCGTGGCGGCGACAGGCCCCTACGCCAATGTGGACGGCGGCAACGACCGGCTGGACGGCGGGGCCGGCCAGGACCGGGGCATCCTCCTCTACAATGATCGCACCGCGCCGGTTGTCTTCAACAACAGCGACACCGCGGCGGTGAACACGATCTGGGTCGGCGGCGTGGCCAGTGGGTCCGTGACCAATGTCGAGCGCATCACCTTCCATGGCGGCCAGGGCGCCGACATCATCACCCTCGGCGCCGGCGACGACCTCATCTGGGGCCTGGGCGGCGCGGACCTCCTGGATGGCGGGGCCGGGATGGACACCGCCGCCTATGGCGACAAGACCCAATCGGTGTTGGTCGCCCTGAACAGCTTGGGCGACGCGACCGTTTATGTCGGCGGCGTGGCCGAGGACACGCTGCGCAACATCGAGGGCGTGTCCGGCGGCCTGGGCGCCGACACGCTGATCGGCGACGGCCTGGCCAATCTGCTGGGCGGAGACAGTGGCGACGATCGCCTGACCGGAGGCGGCGGCGCCGATCTGATCGACGGCGGCGCGGGCCGCGACACCGCCGTCTACAGCGACAAGGCCCAGGCGGTGGTGGTGACCCTGAACGGCGCGACCGACGCCGCCGTCACGGTGGGCGGGGCCGCCGAGGACACCTTGCGCAATGTCGAGAACGTGATCGGCGGACAGGCGGGCGACATCCTGACCGGCGACGGCGCGGACAACGTCCTCGACGGCGGGGCCGGGGCCGCAAGCGACGTGCTGCACGGCGCCGCCGGCATGGACACCTTGATCGGCGGGGCCGGCGACGACCTGCTGGACGGCGGCGCGGATGTCGACACCGCCTCCTACGCCGCGGCGACCGACGGCGTGACCGTGACCCTGGGCCTTTCGGGCGCCCAGGACACCGGCCAGGGCGTGGACACCCTGGTCTCGATCGAGGTGGTCGAGGGATCGGCCTGGAACGACGTCCTGACGGGCGACAGCACGGAGAACGGCCTGATCGGCGGCGCGGGCCAGGACTGGTTGCAGAGCCTGAACGGCGCGGACGTGCTGTCGGGGGGCGACGGCCACGACAGCGTCTGGGGCGGGGCGGGCGACGACGTCCTGGACGGCGGGATGGGCGACGACACGATCGACGGGGGAGCCGGCGACGACACGGCCTCGTATCTGACGGCGCTGTCCGGCGTGGTCGTCGATCTGCGGATCGTCGAGGACCAGAACACCCGGGGCGCGGGAACCGACACTCTGATCTCGATCGAGAACCTGGTCGGGTCGGCCTTCGGCGATGTCCTGACCGGAACCCTGGACGCCAACCGCATCGACGGCGGCGGCGGCGACGACGTCATCGCTGGGCGAGGCGGCGACGTGTACTCGCCCGACGGGCTGGGCGACGTGCTCACCGGCGGCGCCGGCGCCGACACCTTCGTCTTCACCTATCGCAATGGGCCCTCGGACCGGATCACCGACTTCGTGCAGGCCAGCGCTGCGGGGCCGGGCGCCGCGCACGACATGATCGACCTGTCGGCCATCGACTCCAACACCAAGGTGGAGGGCCGCCAGGCCTTCCACCTGAACGGCCAGACCGGCCACGCCGGCGATATCCAGATTTCTTATGACGCGGCGGGGGCGACCTGGATTCTCGCTTACATCGACGACGGCCCGGGCGCCGATATCGCCATCACGCTGGACGGCTATCACGTGGGCCTGACCGCCGCCGACTTCATCTTCTGAATGAAAAAAGGCCTCCCGGCTTTCCGGGAGGCCTTCCTCGTCTCGCCTGGTCTCGGCGAAGATCGCCGGCCCTACTCCGCCGCCGCCTTTTTCGCCGCGGCGCCGAACTTGGCGTTCAGTTCGCCGGACACGTAGCGCTTGGCCATAGTCGCGGTCGACAGCGGCTTGATCTTGTCGGCGTGGCCGGCCGAGCCGAACTGCACGAAGCGATCCTGGCAGACCTGGCGCATGGCCTCCTTGGCCGGCTTGAGATAGGCGCGGGGGTCGAACTCGTGCGGCTTCTCGGTCAGGATCTTGCGGATCGCGCCGGTGATGGCCAGGCGGTTGTCGGTGTCGACATTGACCTTGCGCACGCCGTGCTTGATGCCGCGCTGGATCTCCTCGACCGGCACGCCCCAGGTCTGCGGGATGGCGCCGCCGTACTGGTTGATGATGTCCTGCAGCTCCTGCGGCACGGACGAAGAGCCGTGCATCACCAGGTGGGTGTTGGGCAGGCGCTGGTGGATCTCCTCGATCACGTGCATGGCCAGGACGTCGCCGTCCGGCTTGCGCGTGAACTTGTAGGCCCCGTGGCTGGTGCCCATGGCGATGGCCAGGGCGTCGACGCCGGTGCGCTCGACGAACTCGACCGCCTGGTCCGGGTCGGTCAGAAGCTCGTCGTGGCTGAGCACGCCCTCGAAGCCGTGGCCGTCCTCGGCCTCGCCCATGCCGCTCTCCAGCGAGCCCAGCACGCCCAGCTCGCCCTCGACCGACACGCCGCAGGCGTGGGCCATCTCGACCACCTTGCGGGTGACCTCGACATTGTACTCGTAGGTGGCGGGGGTCTTGGCGTCCTCCATCAGCGAGCCATCCATCATCACCGAGGTGAAGCCGTACTGGATCGCCGTGGCGCAGGTGGCCGGGCCGTTGCCGTGGTCCTGGTGCATGCACACCGGGATGTTGGGATAGATCTCGGCCAGGGCGTCGATCATCCGGGCCAGCATGATGTCGTTGGCGTAGTTCCGCGCCCCGCGCGAGGCCTGGATGATGACCGGGGAGTTGACGGCTTCCGCCGCCTCCATGATCGCCAGGCCCTGTTCCATGTTGTTGATGTTGAAGGCCGGCAGCGCATAGTCATGCTCCGCCGCATGATCCAGCAACTGTCTTAGCGTGATCCTCGCCACGTGATTGTTCTCCTGCAAGCGTGAAGTGTCGGGGTGGTTTCTTGTTTTTGGGGCTTTGACGCTTTTGCGTTCTTTGCCCGGTCGATCACGTCGGGTTTCCTCCGGTCCCAACGGTGGAAGCTTATCCCGGGTTTCCTCGGCCCCGGTGGTCGAATGATGTTTTGCCGGATTGGCTCCGGTCTCCCATGCCGGTTTCCCCGGCCTTCGCCGGGGAGCCCGTTTCTAGACCTCGAGGGCCGCGACGCCCGGAAGCGTCTTGCCCTCCATCCATTCCAGGAACGCGCCGCCGGCGGTCGAGACGAACGTGAAGTCCGCCGAGACACCGGCGTGGTTCAGGGCCGCCACGGTATCACCTCCACCGGCGACCGCGACGATCTTACCCGCTTTCGCGAGTTTGGCGGCGTGTTTTGCCGCCGAAACGGTCGCTTCGTCGAACGGCGGCACCTCGAAAACGCCCAAAGGGCCGTTCCAGATCAGCGTCTGGCTCGAATCCATGGCTTCGATCAGCCGCTGGGCGCTCTTGGGGCCGGCGTCCAGGATCAGGTCGTCGGCCTGGACTTCGGACAGTTCGCGGGTCTCGGCGTCGACGCCCGGCGCGACCTTCTTGGCCACCACCACGTCGATCGGCAGCAGCAGCTGGCAGCCGCTCTTTTCCGCCGTGGCGATGATCTGGCGGGCGGTGTCGGCCAGGTCCTTCTCGCAGAGGCTGCCGCCGACGTCGTGGCCCTGGGCGAACAGGAAGGTGTTGGCCATGCCGCCGCCGATCGCCAGCCGGTCCAGCTTGGCCACCAGGTTGTTGAGCAGGTCCAGCTTGGTCGAGACCTTGGAGCCGCCGACGATGCCCAGCACCGGCTTCTTCGGGTTGCCCAGGGCGGCGTCCAGGGCGTCCAGCTCGCGCTGCATGGCCAGGCCCGGATAGGCCGGCAGCAGCCGGGCCAGGCCCTCGGTTGAGGCGTGGGCGCGGTGGGCGGCGCTGAAGGCGTCGTCGACATAGAGGTCGCCGTTTTCGGCCAGCTGGGCGGCGAAGGCGGGGTCGTTCTTCTCCTCGCCGGCGTGGAAGCGGACATTCTCCAGCAGGGCCACGCCGCCGTTCTCCAGGCCGTCGACCACCGCCTTGGCCGCTGGACCGACGCTGTCGCTGGCGAAGGCCACTTCCTGTTCCAGGAGCTTGCCCAGCGGCTCGGCCACGAAGGCCAGGCTCATCTCGGGCACGACCTTGCCCTTGGGGCGGTCGAAGTGGGCCAGCAGGACGACCTTGGCGCCCTTGGTCGACAGGTAGCGGATGGTCGGCAGGGCCGCGCGCAGCCGGGTGTCGTCGGTGATCGCCCCGCCGTCGACGGGCACGTTGAAGTCCACCCGGACCAGGGCGCGCTTGCCGGCGAGATCGGCGGTGTCGAGGGTGCGGAAGGGCATGCGGATAGGTCCTTGAGCCGGGCTGCTTGGATGGTCGTCTAGGTGCCCATCACGTACCAAGAGGCGCCCGAATGGGGACCCTCGGGTGCGCTGACTTCGACGATTTCAGTGAAATGGACGCGGGCGTCCTTGGATTTCTGGTCGGCCGCGACCTGGAACACGGGCTCGCGGCGCAAGGCGTCAAGCGCGGCGAGTTCGGCCTCGTCCGAAGACGAGGCCTCAACCCAACGCGTTGCGTAGAAGCCGACTGGAGTGTCGCTGTCGAGCAGAACGCCCGGAAAGTTCTCGCCTTCGATGAAGCACTTGAACCAGGGCATTCGGGGCGCTCGCGACCTCCTGTTCGTTTCGGCTTTAGAGGAACTTCGCCATTTCCAGAGCCGTGTCGCTCATGCGGGTCGCGAAGCCCCATTCGTTGTCGTACCAGCTGAGCACGCGGACCAGCTTGCCCTCGATGACCTGGGTCTGGGGCAGGGCGGCCGTCGAGCTGGCGGCGATGTGGTTCAGGTCGGAGGAGACCAGCGGGTCGGTGGTGGTGAACAGCACGCCGTTCATCTCGCCGTCGGCGGCGGCCTTCAGGGCGGTGTTGACCTCGTCGACCGTGGTGTCGCGCGACGGCACGACCTTCAGGTCGATGACCGAGACGTTCGGGGTCGGCACGCGGATTGAGCTGCCGTCCAGCTTGCCCTTCAGGGCCGGCAGCACCAGGCCCAGGGCCTTGGCGGCGCCGGTGGAGGTCGGGATCATGCTCAGGGCCGCGGCGCGGGCGCGGTAGAGGTCCTTGTGCATGGTGTCCAGCGTCGGCTGGTCGCCGGTGTAGCTGTGGATCGTGGTCATGTAGCCGCGCTCGATGCCGACCAGGTCGTGCAGCACCTTGGCCACCGGGGCCAGGGCGTTGGTGGTGCACGAGCCGTTGGAGACGACGATGTCGTCGGCGGTCAGGGTCTCGTGGTTGACCTTGTAGACGATGGTCTTGTCGGCGCCGTCGGCCGGGGCCGAGACCAGCACGCGCTTGGCGCCGGCCTTCAGGTGCAGGGCGGCCTTGTCGCGGGCGGTGAAGATGCCGGTGCACTCGAAGGCGATGTCGACGCCCAGGTCCTTGTGCGGCAGCTCTTCCGGATTGCGGATGGCCGTGACCTTGATCTTGCCCAGGCCGACGTCGATCCAGTCCTCGCCCGAGGTGACGACGCCCGGGAACCGGCCGTGGACGCTGTCGTAGCGCAGCAGGTGGGCGTTGGTCTCGACGGGCCCGAGGTCGTTGATGGCGACGACCTCGATGTCGCGGCGCGCGTGCTCGGCGATGGAACGCAGGACGAGACGTCCGATCCGGCCGAAGCCGTTGATGGCGACGCGAAGAGCCATGAGGTCTTTCTCCTAACGAGCGTCCGGCCGAGGCAGCCGGCGTTACCTTGATTTTGCAGCGCGTTTTGCGGTGCGGGGCGGGGAAGTCAACCCCAAGAAACCTGTGCGAGCGCTCACATTGGATGACCTATTGTTATCCGCGCGGTTTCGTCGCCCAATTGTCGCCATGGCAGGTGGCGAAGCAGGCCGCAGTCTATATGTTGCGCTGCATGACCGTTGGACGATGCCGATGACCCCGGGCGAAGGGAACGCCCTCGAACTGGCCGCGCGACGCCTGGAGCGCGCCGTCAGCCAGCTGGAGCAGAAGATCACGGCCGAGCGCACCGCGCGCCTGGCCGCGTTTTCGGCCGCCGCCGCCGCGGCGTCGTCGGGGCCTGCGTCCGACGACCCGGGCCTGTTCGACGCCGACGCCCAGGCCCTGGCGGAGTCCAAGGCCGCGCGCCTGGCCCTCGACCTCGAGGCCGCCCGGGCTCGCGAGAAAGCGCTGGAGGAGGCCGGCGAGCAGGCCTCCGAGGCCCTGGGCCGCGCCATCGCCGAGATCCGCGCCGCCCTGGGAGACGAGAGCCTGATCACCGAAGGCGTCCATGACGACGACGAGGACGGCGGGGACGAGGGCGCTGACGCCGGCGACCTGTTCGGCGGCCTCGACGACGACGACGGCGTCACGGAAAGGGAGGCCTGAGCCATGGCCCAACTGACCATCCAGGTGAACGGCCGGCCCTACACCGTCGGCTGCGAGGACGGGCAGGAGGCCCACCTCTTGGAGATCGCCCGCCTGTTCGACCGTCAGGTCCGCCAGGTCAGCCAGGACGTCGGCCAGTTGGGCGAGACGCGGCTGTTCCTGATGGGGGCCCTGCTGCTGGCCGACGAGCTGTCGGACCTGAAGCTGCGCCTGGCCCACGCCCAGTCGGAACTGGCCCGCCTGCAGACCGAACAGACCCGCGTCGAGATCCGCGCCATAAAGGCCCTGGACGCCGCCTCCGAGAAGATCGAGGCGCTGGTCCAGGGGTAGAGTTGAATCCCTCTCTCTAAGAGAGAGGGAGGGGCCCGCCGCCGAAGGCGGTGGGAGGGTGAGAGGTTACACCCTGTCCGAACGGAGCACGGTCAGGATGTCGTCGCCGACTCCACCGAGATCGGCCAGGACCCGATCGTTGGGAAACCTTAGGACCATGTATCCGAACAGCTCCAGCGTCTGGGTGCGGCGCTCGTCATAGTCCTCACGCCCCTCATGGGCGGCGCCATCCAGCTCGACGATCAGCTTGCCCGCCTCGCAGACGAAGTCGGCGAAGTAGCGGTCTATCGAGACCTGCCGCAGGAACTTGAAGCCGCCCAGCTGGCGATTGCGCACCAATTTCCAGAGCGCCTTCTCGGCCAGGGTCTGGTTCTGGCGAAGGCGGCGAGCGTTGGCGGTCGCATCCATGGCGTCAGCTTGAGCGCGCCCTTCGGGACGGGGCAACCGAAGGAATCGAGATTTTCCGGCCAGCGGTGAAACCTCTCACCCTCCCACCGCTTCGCGGCGGGCCCCTCCCTCTCTCCAAGAGAGAGGGGTCGTGGTCGCTACGTCCGCTCATCGGCTCTCGCCATCTCCCCCAGCGCCTCTCCGATCACCGCCAGCCCGCGCTCCGCCGCCTCCGGTTCGGCCAGGCTGAAGTTCAGGCGGATGGTGGGACTCGCCCCGCCCTCGGCCAGGAAGTGGCTGCCAGGGGTGAACAGCACGCCGCGCTCGACGCAGCGCTTCAGCAACGCCTCGACGTCGACCCCGTCGGCCAGGGTCAGCCAGAAGAACAGCCCGCCCGGCGGCAGCGCCCAGGACGCCTTGTTGCCCAGATGCCGGGTCAGGGCGTCGGCGAACGCGTCGCGCTTCGTGCGATAGAGGGCCGCGACCTGGTCCATCCGCGCGGCGCGGCCAGGGTCGTTCAGATATTGCAGCACCATCCACTGGCTGAGCCGGTTGGTGTGCAGGTCGGCCGCCTGCTTCAGCTGGACCAGCAGCGGGAACAGGTCCGGCGAGGCCGTCAGGTAGCCCAGGCGCAGGCCGGGGGCGACGGTCTTGGAGAACGAGCCCTGGTAGATCCACGAGCCGCTCGTCAGGCCGGCGCAGACCGGCCGGCGCTCGCAGGGCTCGTAGACCAGGTCGCGATAGGGATCGTCCTCGAACAGGATCACCTCGTGGGCCTGGCAGGCCGCCGCCATCGCCGCGCGCTCGTCGGCGGTCCAGCAATGGCCGCTGGGGTTCTGGAAGGTCGGGATGACATAAGCCATTGAAGGCGGGGCCATCGACGGCGGCGCGTCGGCCCAGCCGGCCCCAGGGGCGCCCCGGTCGATGATCTCGAACCGCGCGCCGTAGAAGCGGAACACCTGCAGGGCGGCCAGGTAGGCCGGCGACTCCACGGCCAGGGTCGTGCCGGCGTCGACCACCAGCTTGGCGGCCAGGTCGATGCCCTGCTGCGAGCCCGACAGCACCATCACCCGGTCGGGCGCGGTGTCCAGGCCCAGGGCGGCCAGGTCCTCGGCGATGCGGGCGCGCAGGGCCGGCTCGCCTTCGGTGGGGCCGTATTGCAAGAGATCGCGCGGCGGCGGGGGCAGGTCCAGGCCGGCGAAGGTCTCGGGCGAGGGCAGGCCGCCGGCGAACGAGATCATGCCCGGGCGCTGCGACACGTTCAGCATCTCGCGGACCGGCGAGGGCTTGATGTCCGAACTGCGCATCGACAGCCGCGCCATGGCTCACCTCTCAACAGTGTCAATGATCTTGACCTATCGACACGATGAACGCGTCCGACCTATTGTGTCAATATGGTTGACCTGGATGATCCTGCCCCGTCGGACGATCTGCACGCCGCGATCGAGCAATTCTATTTCGCCTATCGCGGCTTTACCGATCGGCCCGACCGCATTCTGGAGCGGCGGGGCCTGGGTCGCGTGCACCACCGCATCCTCTATTTCATCGGCCGCCGGCCCGACGTTTCGGTGCGCGGCCTGCTGGACCTGCTGGCCGTCAGCAAGCAGGCCCTGAACGCGCCGCTGCGCCAGCTGATGGAGATGGGCCTGGTCCGCGCCGAGGCCTCGCCGGACGATCGCCGAGTCAAGCGGCTGGGCCTGACGCCCGCCGGCCGCCGGCTGGAAGCCGAACTGACCGAAGCCCAGACCCGCCACCTGCGCGCGGCCTTCGACCGGGCGGGGGCCGAGGCCCAGCGGGGATGGAGCGCGGTGATGGGGGAGATGGTGAAGGGGTGAGGCTCACCCGCTTGCCCTCACCTGACCGCTGCGCGGTCTGTCCGCCCCCATAGGGGGCGGAGCGCTCTTCCCCCTCTGGGGGAAGACGGTCGCGCGGCGACCCGTAGGGGCAAGTGCGACAACGCCCCACTGGCGCCCGAGCCCTCGAACGCCTATCTTCCTCAGCGGCGGGTCAGCTGTGGCCCTCGTCGAAGATTTCTATTCCCAGGGACCTTAATCTCTCTATCGGGATCTGTTCCCTCCCGTGGCCGTGGCTGCGGGAACACGGAGCCCACCTGTATCAAACAGGTTCGAGCGGATTGAAACGTCTTCACGGTTCTTCACGGCGCCGCCACCTTTCCCCCATATAGCGGTCATGGCCCTCAAAGACCTCGCCGCCGCCAAGACCGCCTTGCGGATGTTGGTCCGCAATCGCCGGCGGGAGCTGGCGCGCCAGCATCCCGAGGCGGACTGGAAGCTCGTCGACGTGGCCCGCGGGCCGCTGACGGCGCGGTTCCCCGATCCGCGCGGCAAGGTCGCGGCCGTCTATCACGGCCTGGGCTCGGAGCTTTCCGCCCTGGCCCTGGCCGACTGGCTGGCCGAGGCCGGCTGGACCCTGGCCCTGCCCAGCGTCGAGGGCGCCGACCCCGATGACCCCGACGGTCCCGCCGGCCGCATGGTGTTCCGCCGCTGGAGGCCCGGCGAGACCCTGGTCCGCGACGCCATCGGCCTGATCGCTCCCGCCCCGGAAAACCCGATCGTCGAGCCCGACCTGGTGGTCGCGCCGCTGCTGGGATTCGACCGTCAGGGCCGCCGCCTGGGCCAGGGCGGCGGCTATTACGACCGGGCGCTGGAGGCCCTGCGCGCCCGCAAGCGCGTCTTCGTGCTGGGCCTGGCCTATGTGGGCCAGGAGACACACGGCCTGCCCGATGAGCCGCATGACCAACGATTGGACGCCATCCTGACGGAAAGCGAGTATATCGCCGTCCAAGAGGACTGAGATTCATGCGTTTTGCTTTCTTCGGCGACGTCGTGGGCAAGTCGGGCCGCGACGGCCTGGCCGACCACCTTCCCGCCCTGCGCCGCCAGCTCCAGCTGGAGTTCGTGATCATCAACGCCGAGAACGCCGCCGCCGGCTTCGGCATCACCGAGAACACCGCCCGCGAGCTGTTCGAGGCCGGGGCCGACTGCCTGACCCTGGGCAACCACAGCTGGGACCAGCGCGAGGCCCTGACCTACATCGTGCGCGAGCCGCGGCTGATCCGCCCGGCCAACTATCCGATCCTGTCGGACGCCCCGGGCCGCGGCAGCCACCTGTTCCAGACCGAGGGCGGCCGGACCATCATGGTCATCAACCTGCTGGGCCGGGTGCACATGGACGCCATGGACGACCCGTTCGCCGCCGCCGACCGCGAGCTGGACAAGGCCCCGCTAGGCCAGGTGGCCGACGCGGTGGTGGTCGACATGCACTGCGAGGCCACCTCCGAGAAGATGGCCATGGGCCACTATTGCGACGGCCGCGCGTCGCTCGTCGTGGGGACCCACACCCACGTGCCGACCGCCGACGCCCAGATCCTGCCCGGCGGCACCGCCTACCAGACCGACGCCGGGGCCTGCGCCGACTATGACAGCGTGATCGGCAACCAGAAGGACGAGCCCCTGCGCCGCTTCACCACCAAGATCAGCGGCGGCCGCTATACGCCGGCCTCGGGCCCGGCCACGGTCTGCGGCGTGTTCGTCGAGACCGACGACCGCACCGGCCTGGCGGTCCGCGTCGAGCCGATCCGCGTGGGGGGAAGGCTGAAGGAGACGGTGCCGGAGGTCTAGGGGACGGGGGTCTTCTCGGAAACCGGTCCGAGCCACCGCCAGCCGCCGTCCTCGTCGCGTTCATAGCGCACTGTGGCGTGGAGCAATGGGCCCGTGCGATAGTGGCGGTACTGGACGGCGCAGACGGCGATGTCGGGCTGGTCGCTCCAACGGCAGCGGCCGCCACGCCAGTGCGACGGCAGGAAGGTCCCGTGAATTCCCTCGGCCTCTAGAGCCATGCTTTCCAGGAATTGAGCTCGGCTTTCGGCGTCGGCCAATTGTCGGTCCGACAAGGCGAAAGTTCCGGTCGACGCGCAGCCGGCCGTCGTCAGCGCCAAGGCGATGAGCGTCGCGCGAAGGCATATCGGGTTGGCATGCTGGTCGATCGCGAACATCGGCCAAGCTTCGAACGCCATGGTCGCGTGGTCAACCTGCAGATGTTCGCCGCTTGCGCCTGTCACATATCGGGTCGCAAGGTTCACGCCGATGATCTCATCGTTCCGAAGGAGCCCTCCCATGACCGACGCCATCTACACCGCCCACGCCCACGCCGTCGGCGGCCGCCAGGGCACGGCCAAGTCCGACGACGGCCATCTGGACGTCAAGCTGGCCTTCCCCAAGTCGATGGGCGGCGACGGGAACGGGACCAATCCCGAGCAGCTGTTCGCGGCCGGCTACAGCGCCTGCTTCCTGGGCGCCCTGGGGCTGGTGGCCCGCAACCAGGGCGTCAAGCTGGGCGAGCACAGCCTGGACAGCGAGGTCGACCTGATCAAGGACGACACCAGCTTCCACATCGGCGTGCGCCTGACGCTGAACGCCCCGGAGCTGGACCGTGAGACGGCCGAGAAGCTGCTGCACGCGGCCCACGAGGTCTGCCCATACTCGAAGGCCACGCGGGGCAACGTGGATGTCGAGCTGAAGGTGGCCTGAGTCCTAGCGGTCAACGCCGTGCGTGGTCCTCGTCCTTCGACAAGCTCAGGACGAGGACTATTTTCCGGACCTGGCAGTCGAAAAACCTCATCCTGAGCTTGTCGAAGGACGAGGTTTTTCCCGCGCTCCCTAGCGCCGCCGATTCCCCTCCGACACGCGATGGACGATCAGCTCGTCGATCTCCAGCCGGCGGAAGCGGGCCTTGCCGACGGACAGACGCCCGATGGCCAGGGCGCCGATGGCCAAGGCTCCCACCACTAGAGCGCCCACCGCCATGCCGCCCAGCGCGGCCGCGCCCGTCGATAGCGCCCCGGCCGTCGCGGCGCTCGTCGCCATCGCGGGAGGCCTGCCGGCCGCATGGATCGCGTCCTGGTCCTGCGCTTCGAGCGCCCCGATGCGGGCCGGGTCGAACGGTTCGGACAGGAAATCGGACGGGGTCATCGAGCGTCTCCAGCGCGGTCTTCCAAGCTTGGAGGATGACAATATGGGGCGCCAGGCGCTAGAAGCGCGCCCTACCTTTCACATCGCAGACCAGAGAAGAGCCTCCGAATGGCCGGCCACTCGAAATTCAAGAACATCATGCACCGCAAGGGCCGCGCCGACGCCGCGCGCTCCAAGCTGTTCTCCAAGCTGTCGCGGGAGATCACCGTGGCGGCCAAGGCGGGCCTGCCCGACCCGAACATGAACCCGCGCCTGCGCCTGGCCGTCAACAACGCCAAGGCCGAGAGCCTGCCCAAGGACGTCATCGACCGCGCGATCAAGAAGTCGCAGATGGGCGACGCGGCCGACTACACCGAGATCCGCTACGAGGGCGTCGCGGCCGGCGGCGTCGGGATCATCGTCGAGGTGCTGACCGACAACAAGAACCGCGCCGCCGCCAATGTCCGCTCCTATTTCACCAAGATGGGCGGCAACATGGGGGCCACCGGCTCGGTGACCTTCAACTACGACCGCGTCGGCCAGATCAGCTATCCGGCCAAGGCCGCGTCGGAAGACGCGATGATGGAGGCCGCCATCGAGGCCGGCGCCGACGACGTGGTGTCGGACATGGACGAGGAGGGCGAGGGCCACACGGTCTACACCGCCTTCGAGGACCTCAACGAGGTGGCCGCCGCCCTGGAGGCCAAGTTCGGCCCGGCCGCCAACACCAAGATCGCCTGGCGCCCCAAGAGCCAGGTCCCGGTCACCGGCGACGCCGTGGCCACCCTGATGAAGCTGCTCGACGCCCTGAACGAGGACGACGACGTCCAGGACGTCTATTCCAACGAAGAGATCAGCGACGAGGACGCCGCGAAGCTGGGCTAGGTCATTTTCCTTCTCCCCTTGCGGGAGAAGGTGTCGGCGAAGCCGACGGATGAGGGGTCTCTCAAACATCGAACGCCGCGCCCAGCCTGACCGCTGGACGCGGCGTTTACGTTTATCGCCCCTCACCCGACCTCGTTCCGCGAGGCCGCCCTCTTCCGCAAGGGGAGAGGGATCACCACGGAACTTCATCCGTTCACCCCTCCATGGACGCGCCCCTGCAGCTGGCCCTCCCGATCCTCGGCGCCCTGGCCGCCGGCGGGGCGATCGGGTTCGAGCGGGAGTATCGGGCCCGGCCGGCGGGACTGCGCACCCACATGCTGGTGGCCCTGGCCTCGGCCCTGCTGATGCTGGGGGCCGTGCACCAGATCACCTGGCTGGAGGGCGCGCCGAACGAGGTGGTGCGCATCGATCCGGTCCGCATGGCCCACGGCATCCTGACTGGCGTCGGCTTCCTGTGCGGCGGGGTGATCTTCCAGCAGGGGGCCTCGGTGCACGGCCTGACGACGGCGGCGTCGCTGTGGATCACCTCGGCGATCGGCACCCTGTTCGGGGTGGGCCTGTACGAGCTGGCGGTCGGCGGGACGGCGCTGTCGCTGGTGGTGCTGAGCGCCGCCCGCTGGCTGGACCGCCACATGCCGCAGAAGAACTTCGCCGAGATCACCGTGCGCTCGCGCCGCGAGGCGGTGATCGACGAGCCCGAGCTGCGGCGGATGCTGCAAGCCTTCGACCTGGAAGGCGCCCGGGTCTGCCAGGCCCTGGCCGAGGGCGGGGCGGTGTTCGAGCTGTCGGGGCCGTTCTCGGGCCGGGGCGCGCTGCGCCTGGACGCGCTGTCGGCCGCCCTGCGCGCCGACTCGCGCGTGCTGGAATTCACCATCCGGCCGCGCAAGGACTGAAGATCCCGGGGTGTCGCCTGGGCGCGGCCCAGGGCGCCTCTGCGCTTGAGCTGGGCTGAAATCCCAGGCCCGGCAGGGCGGATCCGCTTCCCGGCGACCGGGCGGCCGCGCTATACTGCCGTCGATGCCGTTGCGCCTGCACATCGATACCGACTGCGGCGTGGACGACGCCCTGGCCCTGGCCATGCTGGCGCGTTCGCGCGACGCGGTGGAGATCGTCTCGGTCTCGGCGGTGTTCGGCAACACCTATGTCGACCAGGCCGCCGCCAACGCCCGCGGCGTGCTGCGCCTGGCTGGCTGTCCGGCCGAGGTCTATATCGGCGCCGGCTCGGGGGTGGCCAAGCGGCGCGTCGAGCGGATGCGCCCGGCCCACGGCGTCGACGGCCTGAACGGCGCGGGCTTCTCCCAGCGCTGGAAGCTGCCCGAGCTGGACCGGGGCCAGGGCGGCAGCCTCTTGGCCTTCCGGGCCCGGGCCAAGGTGGCGGGCCTGTTCCTCGGACCCCTGACCAACCTGGCCCAGGGGCTGCTGGAGGATCCCGGCGCCTTCCGCGGCTGGCGGCCGACGATCATGGCCGGGGCCTTCGCCGTCGAGGGCAAGGCCAGCGGCGGGGCCGACTTCAACAGCTGGAGCGACGCCGAGGCCCTGGCCCGGGTGCTGGAGCGCGGGGTGCTGCCGCGCGTCGTGCCGTTGGACGTCAGTTCCCAGGTCACCCTGACCGCCCAGGCCATGGCCGAGGGCTCGGCCGCCTGCGGCACGCCCCTGTCGGTGCGGCTGAACAAGGCGATGGGCCCCTATATGGCCTTCCATCGCCGGGCCTGGGGCGTGGAGGCCGGCTGCCATCCGCACGACGCGGTGGTCGCCGCCAGCCTGGTGACCCCGGCGCTGTTCGCCTTCGAGCCCGTGCGCCTGCGGGTGCTGACCGACGGCGAGCACCTGGGCCGCATCGAGCGGATCGAGGGCGAGCCCAACGCCGAGCTCTGCGTGTCGGTCGACGCGCGGGCCGTCGAGGCCCTGTTGCTGGCCCGGCTGTTCCGCGCGCCGGCCTTGAACGTGGCTTAACGCGCGGATTTTCGCTCTATAACTCCTTCAAAATCCGCTCATCCCGGCGAATGCCGGGACCCAGATGGCGTGGCGGTGTGGCTGACGCCAAGGGCGTTGAGCCCTTCCAATCAGCCATCCCGCTTTAGGATCTGGGTCCCGGCGTTCGCCGGGATGAGCGGCGATGAGGAGGGCGAGTTTAAGCTTTCGTTAGGCAAGTCGCGTGTTTTGCTGGATGGCGCCCTTCACCTTTTCTTCCGACGAGAACCGGGCGATGGTGCGAGAACACATGATGAACGCGAATCGCATCCCGATCCGGATCCTGGGGCTCGACCCCGGCCTGCGCCGCACCGGCTGGGGCGTGCTCAGCGTCGAGGGCTCGCGCATGAGCCACGTCGCCCACGGGGTGATCGCGCCCGATGAGAAGGCCGACTTCGCCGCCCGACTGCTGACCCTGTTCGAGGGGATCTGCGCGGTGATCGACGAGCATCGGCCCGACGAGGCGGCGGTCGAGGAGGTGTTCCTCAACACCAACGCCCAGTCGACCCTGAAGCTGGGCCACGCCCGGGCCGCCGCCCTGATCGCCCCCGCCCGCGCCGGCCTGCTGGTGGCCGAATATTCGACTCGCCTGGTCAAGAAGGCGGTGGTCGGCACCGGGGCGGCCGACAAGGCCCAGATCGGCTTCATGATCGCCCGCCTGCTGCCGACGGCCGGCAAGACCACGGCCGATTGCGCCGACGCCCTGGCCGTCGCCGTCACCCACGCCAACCTGCGCGTCGCCAACCGGAGAGTGGCATGATCGCCAAAAAACTATGATCGGTCGTCTTCGCGGGGCCGTCGCCGAGGTCGGCGAGGAAGAGGCGCTGATCGACGTGATGGGCGTCGGCTATGTCGTGCGCTGCGGCTCGCGGACCCTGCAGCGCCTGCCGGCCCTGGGCGAGGAGGCCCTGCTGCATATCGAGAGCCAGTGGAGCGAGAGCGCCGGCCTGCGCCTCTACGGCTTCGGCACGCGCGAGGACCGCAAGGCCTTCGTGCTGCTGCAGGCCATCCAGGGCGTGGGCCCCAAGGCGGCCATGGCGGTGCTGGACGTGCTGTCGCCGGCCGAGCTGGCCAGCGCCGTGGCCCGCGAGGACAAGGCCGCCGTCGGACGGGCCTCGGGCGTGGGGCCGAAGCTGGCGCTGCGGATCGTCACCGAGCTGAAGGACAAGCCGATCACCGACGGTCCGGTGTTCCTGGGCGCGCCGGCCGCCGTCGCGGCGGCTCCCGCCAAGCCGGCCCCGACCGGCGACGCCGTGGCGGCGCTGATGGGCCTGGGCGTGGCCGAGGTCAATGCGCGGCGGGTGGTCGAAGCCGCCGCCGCCAAGCTGGGCGACGAGGCGACGGTGCAGGCGTTGATCAAGGCGGGTCTGCAGGAGTTGGGACGGTGAGCGCCGTGCGGACCCCCTCCGGCCCTCCGGGCCACCTCCCCCAAGGGGGGAGGATCTTGGAGCGCGGCGCAGCTGCTCCCCCTCCGGGGGAGCTGTCGGCGAAGCCGACTGAGGGGGTCTTCCACCCATGACCCGCATCATCTCCGGCGAGGCCCAGCACGGCGAGGCCGTCCCCACCGCCTCCGACCGCGCCCTGCGCCCCCAGACCCTGGCCGAGTTCGTCGGCCAGGAGCAGGCCAAGGGCAACCTGCGGATCTTCATCGAGGCGGCCAAGGGCCGGGGCGAGGCCCTGGACCATGTGCTGCTGTTCGGCCCGCCGGGCCTGGGCAAGACCACCCTGGCCCAGATCGTCGCCCGCGAGCTGGGCGTGAACTTCCGCGCCACCTCCGGCCCGGTGCTGAACAAGGCCGGCGACCTGGCGGCGATCCTGACAAACCTGGAAGCCAACGACGTCCTGTTCATCGACGAGATCCATCGCCTGCCGTCGACCGTGGAGGAGATCCTCTATCCGGCCATGGAGGACCACGTGCTGGACCTGGTGATCGGCGAGGGGCCCTCGGCGCGCTCGATCCGCATCGACCTGGCCCCCTTCACCCTGGTGGCGGCCACCACCCGGGCGGGCATGCTGGCCACGCCCCTGCGTGACCGCTTCGGCATCCCGATCCGCCTGGAGTTCTACACCCCGGCCGAGCTGCGCCACGTGCTGCTGCACGCCGCCCGCAAGATGGGCGCGCCGCTGTCGGACGACGGGGCCGACGAGATCGCCAAGCGGGCCCGGGGCACGCCGCGCGTCGCCGGCCGCCTGCTGCGCCGGGTCCGCGACTTCGCCGCCGCCGACGGGGCGACCGTGATCGACCGCAAGGCCGCCGGCCTGGCCCTGGCCCGGCTCGAGGTCGACGAGAGCGGGCTGGACAGCCTGGACCGCCGGTACCTGCGCGCCATGATCGACAACTACGGCGGCGGCCCGGTGGGCGTGGAGACCATCGCCTACGCCATCGCCGAGGCCCGCGACGCGGTCGAGGACGTGATCGAGCCCTACCTGATGCAGCAGGGCTTCATCCAGCGCACGCCGCGCGGCCGGATGGCCTGCGGCAAGGCCTATCTGCACCTGGGCCTGGCGGAGCCGGTCTCGGCCCCGAAGATCGTGCAGGGCGGGCTGTTTGGGGATGAATAGGCTTGCCCCCACCTGGCGGCTTCGCCGCCTGTCCGCCCCCATAGGGGGCGGAGCCTTCACGGCGCGGCTCTTCCCCCTATGGGGGAAGACGGCCGAAGGCCAGTAGGGGGCAAGTGACGATGAGCGAGCCGATGACCGATCTTTCCACCCCCACCGCCGGCGTCTTCGACGGCCGCGAGCACCAGTTGCCCGTGCGGATCTATTATGAGGACACCGACTTCTCCGGCATCGTCTACCACGCCAACTACCTGCGCTATTTCGAGCGGGGGCGGAGCGACTTCTTCCGGAGGATCGGGATCTCGCACACCGAGCTGCACAAGGCCGACACGGCGTTCGCGATCATCCGCATGGAGCTGGACTTCAAGCGCTCGGCCCGGATCGACGACGCCCTTCTGGTGCGCACCACCTACGACCGGGTCAAGGGCCCGCGCCTCTATGTCAGCCAGCGGATCACCCGCGGCGACGAGCTGATCGTCCAGGCGGCCGGCGAGGCGGTCTGCATCACCCTGGACGGCCGCCCGCGCAAGCCGACGGCGGAGATGCTGGCCCAGCTGGCGCCGTGGCTGGAGGGATAGGGCGGAAACCTCGTCCTTCGACGAGCTCAGGATGAGGTTTTCGACTGACGAGCCTGTCAATGGTCCTCATCCTGAGCCTGGCGAAGGACGAGGACCACGCACGGCCTTGATGTTTATCCCCCTTGTATCCGCTCATCCCGGCGAACGCCGGGACCCAGATCCCATAGCTGGGCGGCGGATTGGACGGGCTCAGCGCTCATGGCGTCAGCCACATCGCCATTCCATCTGGGTCCCGACTTTCGTCGGGATGAGCGGAGTTTGGGGTTCTTCCGTCCAGGGAGCGGAACAGGTCCGAGGATGACGGGCATTGGGCGCCGCACAAAAACCCGCCTCTCAACCGATCGTCATAGTTTCACCATTGCCCCGCTTCATGTCAGTAAGGCGCAACGGAACCCCGGGAGGTGCGCTATTCACCTTCCACGATACTGACGCCCCAACGGAGCAGGACCCCGCATGGACGCCGCCGCAGGCCCCCAGAGCTTTTCCTTCATTTCGCTGTTCCTCCAGGCCGACTGGGTGGTCAAGGCGGTGATGATCGGGCTGATCCTGGCCTCGCTGGGCTCGTGGGCGGTGATCATCGACAAGCTGTTCCGCTTCGCCGCGCTGAACGGCGCCGCCAACCGATTCGAGGACCAGGTCGGCTCGGGCCAGGGGCTGGAGGAGGTGGCCGCCCAGGCCGGCCCCAATCCGCGCCACCCGCTGCCGCGCATGCTGCAGGCCGCCCTGAAGGAGTGGCGCGACGCCAAGGCCAAGGGGCCGGTCGGCGAGGCTCAGGCCGCCTTCCTGATCCAGCGCATCGACCGGATGATGGACACCCTGATCGCCCGCGAGAGCAGCAAGGCCGAGGACGGGCTGGGCAGCCTGGCCATCGTCGCCACCGCCTCGCCGTTCATCGGCCTGTTCGGCACGGTCTGGGGCATCATGCACGCCTTCCAGAACATCGCGATCTCGAAGAACACCTCGCTGGCCGTGGTGGCCCCGTCGATCGCCGAGGCGCTGTTCGCCACCGCCGTCGGCCTGATCGCCGCCATCCCGGCCTATATCGCCTACAACAAGTTCTCGACCGACGCGGGCAAGTACGCCGGCCGGCTGGAGAACTTCGCCGACGACCTGTCGACGGCCATCCAGCGCCGCCTCAGCGAGCGGGTCTGACCCCATGGCCATGTCCGCCAACGACGCCTTCGCCACCGGCGGCCGTCGCGGCCGTCGCCGCGGCCGACGCCGGGGCAAGGGCGCCCTGTCCGAGATCAACGTCACCCCGCTGGTCGACGTGATGCTGGTGCTGCTGATCATCTTCATGATCAGCGCCCCGCTGCTGACCGCCGGCGTGCCGCTGGAGCTGCCCAAGACCGAGGCCGCCGCCCTGCAGAACCAGCAGGAGCCGATCACCGTCTCGATCAAGGCCGGCGGCGCGGTGTTCATCGGCGAGGGCGAGGTGCCCTTCAACGAGCTGGCTCCGCGCATCTCGTCGATCGCCGGCGAGGGCTACGACAAGCCGATCTTCGTGCGCGCCGACGGCAAGGCCAACTACGCCACCGTGGCCCAGGTGATGGCGGCGCTGTCGAACGCCGGCTTCGCCAAGATCAACCTGCTGACCGACACCGGCGGCCCGTCCTCGGGCGCGGCGGCGAAGCCGGCGGGCGCCGCGGACGCGGGCGCCCTGCGTCCGGCGCAGTGACGGTTGGCGCCCATGGTCCTTACGTCCGCTCATCCCGGCGAACGCCGGGACCCAGATCCCAAGGCGGTGTGGATGACTGGAGGAGCTCGGCGCTATCTGGCGTCAGCCTCGAAGCCGTTCCATCTGGGTCCCGGCGTTCGCCGGGATGAGCGGATCGTGGGGTGGCTCGCATGACCCCCCGCGACGAGCGCACCAACTTCTCGCCCGCCTTGGTCGGGTCGATCGGCCTCCACGTGCTGGTGGTCGCCGCGATCCTGATCGGGCCGTGGAAGCCGTCCAAGCCGGTGATCATCGGCGAAAGCGTGCCGGTGACCATCGTCACCGAGGGGCCGACCAATGTCCGCCCGGCCATCGAGGACGTCGTCGACCAGACGGCCCAGACCGAGGAGCCGACGCCCGAGGCCCAGCCGCAGCCGCCGGCCCCCGTGCCCGCCCCGGTCCCGACCCCGGCCCCCGCCCCGCCAAAGACCGCCGCCCCGGCCCCGACGCCCAAGCCGACCCCGACCAAGCCGGCCCCGGCCAAGCCCGAGCCCGACTTCTTCGCCTCGCTGGAAAAGACCCTGGCCAAGACCCCCAAGGCCGCCGGCAAGCCGATCGCCAACGCGCCCAAGGGGCCGACCCGTCCGGAGACCGCCACCCAGGCCCGTCCGGGCGCCGGCGCGATGACCGGTCTGCAGGCTGCGGCGATCAACGGCATGAAGGACGAGATCCAGCGCCGCTGGAACCCCAACTGCGAGGTCGAGGGCGGCGCGGCCGTGCAGGTCAAGGTCAGCTTCAAGCTGGCCACCGGCGGGCGCATCGTCGGCCAGGTGACGGCCGGCGACGCCGAGCGTTCGGCCGACCCGGTGGTCAAGGCCGCCGCCGACCGGGCCATCCGCGCGGTCTACCAGTCGGCGCCCTTCGAGGGCCTGCCGCCCGACTACTACGGCCAGCAACTCAATTTGAACTTCAAGGCGCGCGACGCTTGCGCGGCGCGATAGGAGGACGCCCAGCATGACCCTCAAGTCCGTCTTCAAAGGCCCCCTGGCCGCTTGGGCCGGCGCCGCCGTCCTGGCCCTGTCCATGGCCGCCTTCGCGCCGACCGTCGCCCGCGCCCAGATCGAGGTCGACATCGACAAGGGCGCGGTCAAGCCGCTGCCGGTGGCCATCCCCGCCTTCTCGGGCGGCGGGCGCGGGGCCGACATCTCGCAGGTCATCAGCGGCAATCTCGAGCGCTCGGGCCTGTTCCAGCCGCTGAACGTCGCCAACGTCGCCGACAAGCTGACCGACGTGAACGTCCAGCCGCGCTTTCCCGATTGGCAGGCCACCGGGGCCCAGGCCCTGATCAACGGCCAGGTCACGGTCGGCGCCGACGGCACCCTGCGCGTCGACTTTCGCCTGTGGGACACCTTCAGCCAGCAGCAGCTGCTGGGTCTGCAGTTCACCTCGACCGCCGAGAACTGGCGGCGCGTGGCCCACAAGATCAGCGACGCGGTCTATGAGCGGCTGACCGGCGAGAAGGGCTATTTCGACACCCGGGTGGTGTTCGTCGCCGAGAGCGGCTCCAAGCTGGCCCGGGTCAAGAAGCTGGCGATCATGGACCAGGACGGCGCCAACCCGCAGTACCTGACCGACGGCTCGTACATCGTCATGACCCCGCGCTTCTCCTCGACCAGCCAGGAGATCACCTACATGGCGCTGCGGCCCACGGGGTCGAGCATCTACCTGACCAACCTGGAGACGGCCCGCACCGAGACCATCGGCAAGTTCCCGGGCATGGTCTTCGCCCCGCGCTTCTCGCCGGACGGCAGCAAGGTGGCCTTCTCGGTCGAGAAGGGCGGCAATTCCGACATCTATGTGATGGACCTGCGCAGCCGCCAGTCGACGCGGATCACCACCGACCCGGCCATCGACACCTCGCCCTCGTTCTCGCCGGACGGCAGCAAGATCGTGTTCAACTCCGACCGCGGCGGCCAGGCCCAGCTCTACATCATGAACGTCGACGGCAGCGGCGTGCGCCGCATCTCGTACGGCGGCGGCCGCTACACCACCCCGGTGTGGAGCCCGCGCGGCGACTTCATCGCCTTCACCAAGCAGACCGGCGGCGAGTTCCACATCGGCGTCATGCGGGCCGACGGCGGCGACGAGCGGCTGCTGACCACCAGCTACCTGGACGAAGGCCCGACCTGGGCGCCCAACGGCCGGGTGCTGATGTTCTCGCGCGAGAGCGCCAACGGCAATTCGCGGCTGTGGACGGTGGACATCACCGGCCGGATCCTGCGTCCGGCCGCCTACCAGGGCGCCGCGTCGGACCCCGCCTGGTCGCCGCTGCTGGATTGATCCACACCAGATTCAGGCAACCTCCGCCGTAACGGCGCGTTGCGCTGGAGTCGTTCATCCGGCGTTCACGCGGCGGGTGAAACCAGGTGAATGGTGCGACATTCTGACGCCATTGTGAGGTGCAAGGTACGATTTGGCGCGGCGCCACGAAGGCTACACGCGCTACAACTATCAACCTTGGCCGTGGACTTGAGGAGAAACTGGATGAGCTTCGACACCCAACGCGTCGCTAGACTGGCGATGATCGGTCTGGCGGCCGCCTCGCTCGCCGCCTGTGCTTCGCGGCCGAAGCCGGCGGGCCCGCAGGCCCCGACCCCGGCGCCCTCGCAACCCACGGCCCCGCCCTACACGGCGCCGGCCACGCCGGAGTCGCCGGTCAATCAAGGTCCGCTGCCCGGCACGGTGCAGGATTTCGTGATCAACATCGGCGAGCGGGTCTATTTCGACACCGACCAGTACGACATCCGCAGCGACGCCCAGCCGACCCTGACCGCCCAGGCCCAGTGGCTGAACCGCTATCCGGCCGTGCGCGTGCGCATCGAGGGCAACGCCGACGAACGCGGCACCCGCGAGTACAACCTGGCCCTGGGCGCCCGCCGCGCCAACGCCGTCCGCGAATTCCTGGTCGGCCAGGGCGTCTCGGGCTCGCGCATCGAGACCCTGTCCTACGGCAAGGAACGGCCGATCGATCCAGGCACGGGCGAAGACGCCTGGGCCAAGAACCGCAACGCCCGCACCGCCATCACCGACGGCGCGCGGTAATCGAAAGCTCCCTTCCCCTCGATGGGGGAGGGGAGTCCATGCCAGGTGTCATCCCGGAAGCCTCGCAGAGGCGGTCCGGGATCCAGGTGACCGGGCTGATGTGGTGCGGCTCCCCTGGGTCCCGGACAGCGCTGCGCGCTTCCGGGATGACAACGTTTTGAGAGGCCGCCAGCGCGTTTCATCGTGACGCCTTGGCTCTTGGCCGCACTTTTGTCCGCAACCGGGGCATAATCGCCGACATGAAGCTGAAAGCCGCTCTGCTCGCCTCCGTCCTGGCGCTCACCACGGTCCCGGCCGTGGCCCAGACTCCCATGCCCGACCCGCTGGACGACCGCTCGGCCAAGCGGCTGGACAAGATGGAGAAGGTGGTCCGCGAACTGCGGTCGATCGTCTTCCAGGGCCGCGACACCGGCAAGCCGGTCGTCGTCCAGGCGGCCGAGACCGACGCCCAGATCGCGGCGATGTCCGACCGGATGCGCGACCTCGAACAGACCCTGACCAAGCTGAACGGCCAGAACGAAGGCCTGACCCACGACCTGGACGAGGCGCGCCGGGCCAACGACGCCGAAAAGGCCCGGGCCGACGCGCTGGACCAGCGCCTGGCCGCCTTGGAAAAGCGCCTCGCCGACCAGGAGGCCGCCGCGGCGGCGGCCGCCGCCGCCGCCCCGGTCGCCGCCGCGGCCGCCCCGGCCCCGACCGACCCGGCCGCGGCCTTCAAGTCGGCCCGCCAGATGCTGCTGGACGGCGACTACGGCGGCGCCGAACAGGCCTTCGCCGGCTATGTCGCGACCTTCCCCGACAGCGCCAAGGCCCCGGAAGCCCGCTACTGGCTGGCCGAGACCCAGTTCGTGCGCGAGGCCTATGGCGACGCCGCCGGCAACTATCTGGGCGCGGTGCGCGGCTGGCCGCAGACCAGCTGGGCGCCCGACGCGGTGCTGAAGCTGTCGCGCTCGCTGGTGGCCCTGAAGAAGCCCGCCGACGCCTGCAAGACCCTGGACGAACTGGCCCGGCGCTATCCCAAGGCGCCGTCGGCGATCACCTCCAAGGCGGCGACGACGCGGGTTCAGGCCAAGTGCGCGGCCTAGGGCGGAAGGCCCCCTCGGTCGCTCCGCGACAGCTCCCCCAAGGGGGGAGCGACTAGCGCGATCAGATCCTCCCCCTCTGGGGAAGGTGGCCCGAAGGGCCGGAGGAGGCTAGGGCGGCAGCCGCATGATCACAACCTTCCCCGCCGTCGCCGCCGCCCTCGACCGCCGCCTGCGCCCCGCCGCCGCCGCGCCCTTGGCCGTGGGTTTCTCCGGCGGCGGCGACAGCCTGGCCCTGCTGATCCTGACCCTGGACTGGGCCCGGGCCCACGGCCGCGCCGTGGTCGCCCTGACCGTCGACCACCAGCTGAACCCCGCCAGCGCCGCCTGGACCGCCCAGGCGGTCGCCAAGGCCCGCGCCCTGGGCGCCCAGGCCCGCGCCCTGGCCTGGACCGGACCCAAGCCCGGCTCGGGCCTGTCGGCCGCCGCCCGCGCCGCCCGCCACGCCCTGCTGGCCGACGCCGCCCGGGAGGCTGGAGCGCGGGTCCTGCTGCTGGGCCACACCGCCGACGACCTGGCCGAGGCCGCCCTGATGCGGGCCGGGGGCTCGACCGTGCCCGACCCCCGCGACTGGTCGCCCTCGCCCGCCTGGCCGCAGGGCCGGGGCCTGTTCGTGCTGCGGCCGCTGCTGGCGGCGCGGCGCGGCGCGCTGCGGGACTGGCTGGCGGCGCGGGGCGAGACCTGGCTGGACGATCCCGCCAACGACGATCCGAAGTCGGCGCGGGCGAGGGCGCGGGCGCGGCTCTCCTCCCCCGGGAAGCGCAGCGGAACGGGGGAGGAGGCGGCGAAGCCGACGGAGGGGGCGTCCAGCCGCGTCCCGCCGGCGCCGGACGCCCCCTCCGTCACGTCGCCCGCCGGCGCCGTGCCGCCTCCCCCGTTCCACGGGGGAGGAGAGGGCTACCTCGTCCTCCCCCGCACCGCCCCCGCCGCCCACGTCGCCGCCGCCTGCCTGTGCGCGGCCGGCACCTCGCAGCCGCCGCGCGGCGAGCGGCTGCGGCGGCTGGTGGACCGGATCCGGGCCGGCGAGACCTTCACCGCCACCCTGGCGGGCGCGCGAATCGAGGCGGCGGGCGAGGGGGTGAGCTTCTTCCGCGAACCCGGCGAGACGCGGCGCAAAGATCCTCGCCCTCTGGGGGAGGGGTCGCCGCAGGCGACGGAGGGGGATGCGGCGTCGGCCGGCGGGACCCCCTCCGGCCCTTCGGGCCACCTGCCCCAAGGGGGGGGGATCTGCGAGCTCCCTCTCAACCAACCCCTCGTCTGGGACGGCCGCTATGAGCTGCTCGCGACCGCGCCAGGCCTGGTCGTCCGTCCGCTGCAAGGCCTCGCCGCCCGCCTGCCGCCCGCGCAACGCCAGGCGCTGAAAGGCCTGCCGGCCGCCGCCCGCCCCAGCCTTCCGGTCGTCGTCGACCCCGAAGGCGGCGTCGGTTGCCCGATCCTTGCAGAGGCGAAAACGACGCAGGCGCGCTGTCTTGTGGCGGATCGTTTCGATGCGGCGACAGGCCGTGTCGATCAAGAACCCGCGACATGATATCCCGCGCGTGGCGAAACTGGCCGGGCCGTCCTATCTTGGGTGGTCAGAGACTATCGTTGGGAAGACAACGCGTATGAATTTCAAGACCCTGGGCATCTGGGCGACGATCGTGGTGGTGCTGGTCATGGCCTACACCGTCGTGAGCCAGGGCGGAAAGCCCGGCGGCAACGGCGAGGTCAGCTACTCGCAGCTGCTCAAGAACATCGATAGCGGCGAGGTCAAGCAGGCCGACATCAGCGGCGACGTCGTCAAGGTCGAGCCCAAGACCGGCAAGCCCTACAACGTCAACATCCCGCCCAATTCCGAGGACCTGGTCAAGCGCCTGGAGGCGCGCGGCTCGACGATCGTCTATCAGCGCAACAGCTTCAGCCTGCTGGGCCTGCTGTTCCAGATGCTGCCGATCCTGCTGCTGATCGGGGTGTGGATCTTCTTCATGCGCCAGATGCAGGGCGGCACCAAGGGCGCCATGGGCTTCGGCAAGTCCAAGGCCCGGCTGCTGACCGAGAACAAGAACCGCGTGCTGTTCGACGACGTCGCCGGCGTCGACGAGGCCAAGGAAGAGCTGCAGGAAGTGGTCGAGTTCCTCAAGGACCCGGCCAAGTTCCAGCGCCTGGGCGGCAAGATCCCCAAGGGCGCCCTGCTGGTCGGCCCGCCCGGCACCGGCAAGACCCTGATCGCCCGCGCCGTCGCCGGTGAAGCCGGCGTGCCGTTCTTCACGATCTCGGGCTCCGACTTCGTCGAGATGTTCGTCGGCGTCGGCGCCAGCCGCGTGCGCGACATGTTCGAGCAGGCCAAGAAGAACGCCCCCTGCATCATCTTCATCGACGAGATCGACGCCGTCGGCCGCCACCGCGGTGCCGGCCTGGGCGGCGGCAACGACGAGCGCGAGCAGACGCTGAACCAGCTGCTGGTCGAGATGGACGGCTTCGAGGCCAACGAGGGCATCATCCTGATCGCCGCCACCAACCGTCCCGACGTGCTGGACCCCGCGCTGCTGCGTCCGGGCCGCTTCGACCGCCAGGTCGTGGTGCCCAATCCGGACGTCGGCGGCCGCGAGAAGATCATCCGCGTGCACATGAAGAACGTGCCGCTGGCCGCCGACGTCGACGTCAAGACCCTGGCCCGCGGCACCCCCGGCTTCTCGGGCGCGGACCTGGCCAATCTGGTCAACGAGGCGGCCCTGACCGCCGCGCGCAAGAACCGCCGCATGGTCACCATGCACGACTTCGAGCACGCCAAGGACAAGGTGATGATGGGCGCCGAGCGCCGCTCTATGGCCATGAGCGAGGACGAGAAGAAGCTGACGGCCTATCACGAGGGCGGCCACGCCCTGGTGGCCCTCAACGTCGCCGTCGCCGACCCGGTGCACAAGGCCACCATCGTGCCGCGCGGCCGGGCCCTGGGCATGGTCATGCAGTTGCCCGAGGGCGACCGCTATTCGATGAGCTTCGACATGATGACCTCGCGCCTGGCCATCATGATGGCCGGCCGGGTGGCCGAGGAGCTGATCTTCGGCAAGCACAAGATCACCTCGGGCGCGTCCAGCGACATCAGCGCCGCCACCAGCCTGGCCCGCAACATGGTCACCCGCTGGGGCTTCTCCGACGAGCTGGGCACCGTGGCCTACGGCGACAACCAGGACGAGGTGTTCCTGGGCCACTCGGTGGCCCGCACCCAGAACGTCTCGCCCGAGACCATGATGAAGATCGACACCGAGGTGCGTCGCCTGGTCAAGGGCGGCGAGGACGAGGCCCGCCAGATCCTGACCGAGAAGCTGACCGAGCTGCACGCGGTGGCCAAGGCCCTGCTGGAGTTCGAGACCCTCAGCGGCGACGAGATCATCAACGTGATGAAGGGCATCCCGCCGGTCCGCATCGAGGACGAGAGCAACAAGGTCCCGGTCGGGCCGGTGGCCTCGGTGCCGGTCTCGACGGGCGTCACCGCCTGAAGCATCGTGCGGAAAAGCGGGCGCCGGTTTTCCGCAAAAAACGATGCGAAAACAAAAGTCTAGAGCAGGCCGTGCGATTCCTATATCGCGCGACTTGCTCTAGGGTCTTCGCCGACAAGAACCTGAAAAAGCCGGACCGGTTCGCCGCTCCGGCTTTTTCTTTGCGCGCTTCTTTGCGTCGGGGACGGGCGGCGCTAGCCTGCAACCTGGCCGCGACGCGCGGCGGGGAGGCATGACATGAAGACGGCGATCATCGCCCTGGCGGCCGCGACGGCGCTTTGCAGCCTGGCGGTTGGGAACGGCGCCGCCCAGGCCCAGGACATCCACAAGGACGGCATGACCGGCCCGGAGGTGGCGGCCTGGCTGCAGAAGGCCGGCTACAAGGCCGAGCTGACCAAGGATTCCTCGGACGATCCGCTGATCGACAGCGCCGCCGACGGCCATAATTTCAAGATCTATTTCTACGACTGCAACGAAGCCAAGCGCTGCAAGGCCCTGCAGTTCTCGGCCGGATTCGACCTGAAGGAGCCGCTGAAACTGGAGAAGGCCAACGAGTGGAACCGCAAGAACCGCTATCTGAAGGTCTATCTCGACGACGAGGGCGACCCCTACGTCCAGTACGACGTCAATGTGAACGCCGGCCGCACGCTGGCGGGCCTGGACGACGACTTCGGCGTCTGGACCGGCATGATCGGCGACTTCACGACGTTCATCGACTGGTAGGCGGGCTCCTCCTTCCGGGTTCCCATAAAACCCGCTCATCCCGGCGAACGCCGGGACCCAGATCCTAAAGCTGGGTGGCTGATGGGAAAGGCTCAGTGCTCTTGGCGTCAGCCTCAAAGCCATTCCATCTGGGGCCCGGCGTTCGCCGGGATGAGCGGATGGTGGGAGCCAGAGCAAACCTGCTCTAAAACCCACCCATGCCCGCAGCACCAACCCGCCCCCGCGTCATGGGGATCGTCAACGTCACGCCCGACAGCTTCTCGGACGGCGGGCGGTTCCTCGATCCCAGTGCGGCCCTGGCCCAGGCCCGGCGGCTGATCGACGAGGGCGCCGACATCCTCGACATCGGCGGCGAGAGCACCCGGCCCGGCGCCACGCCGGTGCCGGCCGCCGAGGAGATCGCCCGGGTCGTGCCGTTGATCGAGGCGATCCGCGCCGCCAGCGACGTGGCGATCTCGATCGATACCATGAAGCCCGCCGTGGCCCGGGCCGCCGTCGCCGCCGGGGCCACGATCTGGAACGACGTCGCCGCCCTGCGCTTCGCCCCCGACGCGCCCGAGGTCGCCGCCGAGCTGGGCTGCGAGGTGGTGCTGATGCACATGCTGGGCGAGCCCGGCACGATGCAGGACGACCCGCGCTACGACGACGTGGTCGCCGAGGTCGAGGCCTTCCTGCTGGCCCGGGCCCTCACGGCCATGGCCGCCGGGGTCGAGCGCGACAGGATCTGGCTGGATCCTGGGATCGGCTTCGGCAAGACCCCCGCCCACAACCTGGCCCTGCTGGCCGCCCTGCCGCGGCTCAAAGCCCTGGGCTATCCGATCCTGCTGGGCGCCAGCCGCAAGCGCTTCATCGCCGCCCTGGACCCGCTGGGCGCGGACCCCGACGCGCGGCTGGGCGGCTCGCTGGCCGCCCACCTGCACGGCGCGGCGGCCGGCGTGGCGGCGGTGCGGGTGCATGACGTGCGCGAGACGGCCCAGGCGCTGGCGGTGTGGGGGGCGATCGAGGGTGGTGCTTAGGGCGGCTTTCGACCCGTTGCGGACATTGCCGGAGTCAGCGGCTTAGCCAAACTTTCGAAATCTTGGCATCGCATTTGTCGATGCTCAACGACAACTGGCCACCTCCGCTGGTGATCTGAAGGCTGCCGTCTGGTAACCGCTGTGCTGGTCGATGTCGGAACACAGACCATCCTCCGCCTTCGTCTTCAACCACAATCTCCGGGTATTCGGTCTTGTTCGCCGCCGGAAACAAATCATCCTCGACCGCAAGAAAGATCGCCTTCGCTGTTTCTGCGGACGTGACCAGGGGTTTTCCGTGCCTCATGTCTTCCGTTCGACACGAAACAACGTGCGCAGCCGGCGATAGAGGCTCGCCCATTGCAGGCGTTCTCGCCACGAGTGCCATTAATCCAATGAGTCCGAGTAATATTTTCATTGGACCATGGACGCACACTCGGAGCGGCGGAACAACGTCCGACTTCCACCCCTAGCTGCCCTTCGCGGCGTCGGCTTGCTGACCAGAAGTCAAAGCCTGCTTCGGGCGGAGACTTGCTTCCGCTATCGACCCTAACTGACACGCCTAGCGTCTCATGCACTCGCGCAACATCATCGCCAGGCCGACTATCACCGCTAATCCGCCTCCCCAGTAGGCGCTGTAAAAGGCGATCTGCACGAACGGGCTCATGAGCGCCAGGCCGTAAGATGAGTTCACGAACAAACATGCTGCGAGGATGGAAAGCCCACCGAGCGCCGTTACACCCGTCCACCTAATGAGCAGCTTGTTTCGCATTTGACGCATCCCTCAAGCCTCAATTGTACGCGCGAATGGGCTGCAAACCACCCTTCTCGGCCTGTCGGAAGGTCTGCTCCCAGGCGGTGACGTCAAGGGTCCGCTTCCGGCGCAAGCGTCAATTCCCATTTTCGACCCTAGTCGTTGGGAATGCCCGCTTGGGGCTTCCGCATCGCGGTGCCGTGGCGCATGGTTGGCGGATGAGCAAGCCGCCCACAGAGCCGGAACGCCCCAAGCCAGCCGTCATTGCGATAGACGCCAGTGGAAACGTGACCGCTACGGTAGACGGCGAGCCCGTCGATGCCGATCAACTCATGTCCGAGCTTACCGCCGCGCAGCGCGAAGCTGACAACGACGAGGGGAATAGCACGGATAGCTAACGTCCGTTTCCCAC